>SUZI01000005.1 GCA_015060005.1 Rikenellaceae bacterium | reverse complement strand
CGGGAGCCACAACGGTAAATGTTACCTTTGCGTCGCCCTCGGGAAGAGCATTTGTAGTCTCATCCTTTGAGCAAGATGTTGCCAGCAAACCTATTGCCGCAACAGCCAAGAATAAAAACTTTTTCATTAGCGTTAATTTTGAAATGGTTATTAATGTTTATTGTAAAAAAATTGTTTTGTTCTCTCTGTTGTGCACGTGGTCTTGAGGATATTGCCTATATTTATGATTTTACCCCCCCCCTATAAGTAGTTTTTATAGGGGAGAGGGTAGTTCTCTATTTTACAAATAGGTTTCTAAACCTAAGACTTCGTGTCGATAGTTATAATGTAGTGCAAAAATAGACATATTTTTCATAAATGCAAATCTTTTGTCTCAATTTTTGAGAGCATATAATCAATTTATTCGTTTTAATTATCAACTTGTTCGTTGACATTTGCCAAATAGTTATTGGTGTGTAAGGATAATCACTGAAATTTCGTTATCTGCAAAAATTATGCTATCTTTGTCGAAACATTAATCGAGAGAAGAGAGTATGCACTTTACGGGATTAATAATTGGCGTAGCTACATTTGTGATTATCGGATTGTTTCATCCGTTAGTCATCAAGGGCGAGTATTACTTTGGAGTAAAGATTTGGTGGGTTTTTGCCTTGATGGGAATAGTGGCAATAGCCCTGTCGGTGGCTGTATCCAATGTCTTGTGGTCGACGCTGTTGGCGGTGTGGGGAGCATCGTCGCTGTGGTCGATAGGCGAGCTGTTTGAGCAACGCAAAAGGGTAGAGAAGGGATGGTTTCCCAAGCGAGAGAAGAACAAATAATATAAAGTATGTAAGGGTATGTTGGAGGTAGGACTGAAATATGAGAGCACGACGACGGTCGGCGAGAAGAATACAGCCGCGGCACTTGGCTCGGGTGATATGGCGGTGTTTGCGACACCCGCTATGGTGGCACTGATGGAGAATGCAGCAATGCTCTGCGTGGCAGACCATATCGCGGAAGGGTCGGCAACAGTGGGCACAGCGATAGCAACATCGCACGTCAAAGCGTCGCCCGTAGGAGCTACGATAAGGGCGGAGGCGGAGCTGACGGAGGTTGACGGCAGACGACTGGAATTTGTGGTGCGAGCCTACGACGAGCGAGGACTCATAGGCGAAGGTCGCCACACCCGCTTTGTGGTCGACAGAGAGCGATTTCTCGGTAAGTTGTAGTGTTAACTTGCCGCAAAATAACTGACTTTACGCATAGTTTTTGCCGATATCGGCAAGTTAGGAGTGTTTTAATTTGCCCATAGGGTATAAAAATAGGGGATGTCGCAACGTCATTGTTGGGCATCCCCTATGTTGTCAAAGCCGAGAGAATTACTTCTGCTGTGCAGGAGCTGTTGCGTCAGCGACAATCATATTCTTGTCTACGCGGAGAGTAACATCGCTATCCACCTCGATAAGAACTGTTGGGTCGCCATCCTTAACCTCCTTGATAACGCCATAGATACCACCTGCGGTGATAATCTTATCGCCCTTCTTGAGGCTGTCGCGGAACTGCTGCATCTGCTTACGACGCTTTGACTCTGGTCGCCACATAAAGAAATACATAACGACAACCATCAAAATCATCATAATCCAGAAACCACCCATTCCTCCCTGCTGTGGCTGTGCTTCGAGTAAATTAATCATATTGTAAAAGTTTTAATTGTTGTTTGCTTTTGCTTGAACGATGCAAAGATACAAATTATTGCCAAATATGCAACCCTAATATATCTCTGCGTCGATATAAATCTTTACGGAATAGTCCTTTCGGGCTAATGTTAGCTCCAAAAGTTGCATCCGCCAGCCCCACTCGCCACGTGAGTCGTAGCTCACTACGATGTCGGCTGATTTGCCTACGCCTATAGGCTGACGCTCATACTCTGCCTCGGTGCAGCCACATGTCGTGCGATGCTCGCTGATGACTACGGGCTCGCTGCTCTCGTTTACGAGGCGTATACGCTGCTTGATGACCTCGCCCGACTGCATCCTGCCCAGAGAGAGGGTGTCGGCTATGGTAGCCTCCAAAGTCGCATCGGTGAGGGTTATGGTTCGGGCAAGCATTATGGAATTTATGCCTGTGGCTGATGTGGAGCCCTTGCTGTTCCTGCCACACGTTACCACCACAGACAGCAATGCGATAGCGATAAATACCCTTACGATAGCTCTCATAAAGCCCTTGTGCCCGAAATAAAAATGGTTAACCGATAAGTCCGCGACCACTCTTGGCAATCTTGCCCTCCTCGCTCAGCGTTACGACAACCTTGTCTAATACACCGTTGATGAAGGTGCCGCTGCTGGCGGTAGAGTAGTACTTCGATATCTCGATATACTCGTCGAGGGTAACTTTGACGGGGATAGAAGGGAACGATGTGAGCTCGGCTATCGCAGCAGCCATAATCACTATATCCATAAATGCCACTCGCTCGATATCCCAATTGTGGGTGAAACGCTCGATGAGCTCCACGTTGGCGTTGTAGTTTACGGCAGCCTTCGAGAAGAGCTCCTTGACGTAGAGCAAATCCTCCTCATTCTTGAACTTTGGCAGGAGTTTGACGTCGGTGTGTGAGGCACGTAGGTTGCCGAGGGTGCGGATGACAAGTGTCAGGGCAAAGCCCAAGTCATCGTTCCAGAGTATAGACTGCTCGTCGAGCACATCCTCCAACATCTCCGACTGCTCCAACTCCTTGGTGTAGAAGTCGACGACAAGAGCCAAATCCTCCTTGAATGAACGCTCCTCAGAGAGCATATATCGCTTGTAGTAGTCGCTCTGCTCCAACTGCTGGAAGAGAGTCTTGATAAGCTCGGGATAGGCTGCCCACGAGAGTTTATGGGCGGTCATATAGTCGTTCACAGCATCGCCATTGGCAATGAGCGAGATGACAGCATTGTCGACAAACTTACGGTTGGGATTCAAGTCCTCGTAGGTGGGAATCTTCTTCTGTCGGGCAACCTCCTGGCACTGCTCGGCATAACGAGCCAGCTCAACGATGAGCGAGAGCATTTGAACATAGAGGTCGTAGGTCTTATCAATAGATGCTATGAGAGTCTTCTCCGAAGCCATAAGGGAGTCTGACTCTGACTTTAGATGGGCGTATAAGGCTTTGATAGCCTTAACTCTGAGCAATCGTCTGCTTAACATAGAATAGAACTTTTTGCGTTAATTTTGCGACGCAAAGATAATATAAAGGCTCGCACCAAACAAATTTATTTTGTTTATGGTGCTAATTTTATCTCGCTATGCCCTAAAATTGCGTGATTTTTCCTATCTTTGCACCCTAAACCCCGTTAGTAATTATGAGAGTAGGAGAGATTCAGACGTTGAAAGTCAACCGTATAAGCGACTTCGGATTATATCTGGTAGATGACCAGGAGCAGGAGGTATTGCTTCCCAACCGCTTTGTGTCGCTCGGTAATGCGGTAGGCGACGAGATAGAGGTATTTGTCTATCACGACTCGGAGGATAGATTGGTGGCAACGACCGACCGCCCACTTATCGTGAAGGGCGAGGTGGCGTGTCTGAAGGTTGTCGATAAGAATATCCACGGAGCATTCCTCGATTGGGGCTTGGTGGGTAAGGATTTGTTCCTCCCGAACCGTAACCAGCAGGGTGGTGTCATCCCTGGCCGCAGCTATTTGGTGTGGCTCTATGTGGACAACATCACAGGTCGCTGCGTGGCTACCCAGAAGTTGAAGAACTACATCGACAACGACATAATAACCATCAAACCCCGTCAGAAGGTGAGTATCGTGGTGGCTTCGGAGTCGCCCATAGGCTATCGTGCCATTATCAACAACCGCCATTGGGGAATGATTTACAAGAATCAAATCTTCAAGCCTGTGCAGATAGGCGATAAGTTAGAGGGCTTCGTGAAGCGAATAACCGACGACAACCGCATAGACCTTATGTTGCGTGAGGAGGGTTACAAGGGTGTAACCGACTCGGCAGATGTGCTCTTGCAACTCATCAAGGATAAGGGCGGAGTGTTGGAGATAGGCGACAAATCATCACCAGAGCTTATCCACGCCGAGACACAGATGTCGAAAAATCAGTTTAAGCGTGCCGCAGGCGTGTTGCTGAAGCGAGGTGTGGTCGATGTGGAGGAGTTTGAGATAAGGCTTAAAAAGTAACTTTTTATGGCAAAGATGCAGTCTGCCGAGCGAGTGTCGGCAAATGACCTGTCGGATAACTTTGTCTACCAGCGTTCGGTATTGGCGTATAAGCGAGCTGCCGAGCGAGTGTCGGGCGAGGTGTTGGAGATAGGTACAGGTATGGGCTACGGCATTGAGGTGGTGGCTCCTGCGGCTGCGTCATATACCACCATAGACAAGAGTGTGCCTCAGTTGGTTGAGCTTCCTGCGAATGTAACCTTTAGGCAGATGCAGGTGCCTCCCATCGGGTTTGAGAATGAGAGTTTCGACTATGTCATCTCGTTTCAGGTCATAGAGCACATCAAGGCTGATGAGGCTTTTGTGGCGGAGGTGGCACGTGTGTTACGTCGGGGTGGAGAGTTCATCGTAACCACGCCCAATGCTCCTATGTCGCTTACGCGTAACCCCTGGCACGTGAGAGAGTATCGTGCCGAGGAGCTGAAGGCACTCCTGGAGCGTCATTTCTCGCAGGTGGAGTGCTATGGAGTGGAGGGTAATGCGAAGGTTATGGAGTATTACGAGGCTAACCGCCGCTCGGTGGAGCGAATAGCTCGCTGGGATATTCTGGACCTCCAGCATCGCTTGCCTGCGTGGTGTCTGCGGTTGCCATACGATGTGCTAAATCGCATAAATCGCCGCCGTCTGCTTAAGAAAAACCGTGAGCTAACGTCATCTATCGCAATGGATGATTACCGCATAGCGGAGGTGTCGGAGCGTTCGTTTGATTTGTTTTTTGTCGCACGTAAATAGACGCGTAAAACGATATGACAGAGTGGGTTGAGATAATAGTTCTGGTACTCTCGGGTATCGTGGTGGGTGTGATAAACACACTCGCTGGAGGAGGTGCTATCATCTCGATGACACTCTTTATGGTCTTAGGCTTGCCCGTAGGTGTGGCTAACGGCACAAACCGCATAGCGGTGGTGTTGCAGAACCTGACCGCCACGGTGAGCTTTGTGCGTAAGCGTATGCTCCACATACGCAGTGGACTGAAGCTCGCTCTGCCAGCTATCGTGGGTAATATATTAGGCTCTATGGTGGCTGTTACGGTGAGCGACAAGGTCTTCACGATATGTATGTCGGTGGTGCTGACGGCTGTGTTGCTCTATATGATATTTGAGAAGAGCCACAAACATCCCCACATACACGGCGGTCATCCGCTCAATGTCAAGTGGCATCACTATCTGTGGTTTCTGTTGCTCGGTTTCTATGGCGGCTACATCTACATAGGCTTGGGCTACGCTCTGCTCATCGCCACCATCTGGTCGATGGACCTGGATATCATCACAGCCAACGTCATCAAGAACTTTATAATCTTCATCGCAACGCCATTCTCGCTGCTCATATTCATCCTCAATGGTCAGGTGGACTACCTCGTGGGATTGTGGCACGGCTTGGGTAATGTTGTGGGAGCAGCCTTTGCCACCTACTTCGTTATGGCGTGGGGTATAAAGTTTGTGAGATACTTCACTATGGCGGTGCTGCTTGTCTGCTTTGCCGACCTGCTGGGTATGTTCTCCTTGCAGGCTATGTTCCACCGTTTATTAACACTCTTTGGATAGGCTATGGGATACTCTCCGAAGGATAAGATAGTGGTCGAGGGTGCTCGCGTTCATAACCTGAAGAATGTGGATGTCGAGTTGCCTCGTAACGCATTGGTCGTCATCACAGGCTTGTCGGGTTCGGGTAAGTCGTCGCTCGCCTTTGACACGATATATGCTGAGGGACAGCGTCGTTATATGGAGACTCTGTCGGCATACGCACGTCAGTTTGTGGGTGCTATGGAGCGTCCCGACGTGGATAAGATTACGGGACTGAGCCCTGTGATTGCTATCGAGCAGAAGACAACCAACAAGAATCCACGTTCTACGGTTGGAACGGTAACGGAGATTAACGACTACCTGCGTCTGCTCTTTGCACGTGCCTCACGTGCCTACTCGCCCATAACGGGTGAGGAGATGGTGCACTACACCGATGAGCAGATATGTGAGCTCATCATTGAGGGCTTCGAGGGGCGTAAGGTAGCTTTTATGGCTCCTATCGTGAAGGGACGTAAGGGACACTACCGCGAGCTGTTTGAGTCGTTGGCGAAGCGAGGCTACATATATGCCCGCATAGATGGCGAGGTGCAGGAGATACTCTCGGGAATGAAGCTCGACCGCTACAAGGTGCATAACATAGACCTTGTGGTGGATAGGATGCGACCAAGCGAGGAGTCGCGAGAGAGGGTTATGACCTCGCTGAAGGAGTCTATGCGTCAGGGTAAGGGCACGATGGCTATATACGACTATGAGGCTGACGGGATGAGATACTACTCACGTCATCTGATGTGCCCCTCGACGGGTGTAGCCTTCGAAGACCCAGCACCTCACACCTTCTCGTTCAACTCGCCACAGGGTGCTTGCCCACGTTGTAGTGGCTTGGGTGTGGAGGCTGTGTTCGACATAAAACGTATCATACCCGATGAGCATAAGTCGATACGCGAGGGTGCTATCGAGCCGTTGGGACGCTATAAGAACAATAAGATATTCACTCTGCTGACGCTTTTAGGCAGACGACACGACTTCACATTGGACGATGCCATATCGACCATCTCGGAGGAGGGCTTGAATGCCATACTCTATGGCGAGGCAAAGCCACTGACGGTGGACCTTGCGGAGTTCACCTCACTCTCGGGCAGACGTATGATGCAGTGGGAGGGCATAGCCGAGTATGTCAACATAGAGGAGGATGACGAGAGCAAGAAGAGTCAGAAGTGGCGTGAGCAGTTCCTGATGTATCGTCCCTGCTCGGTCTGCGGTGGCAGCCGACTCAAGAAGGAGGCGTTGCAGTTCCGTGTGGGCGGTAAGAACATAGCGGAGCTCTCGGCGATGTCTATCGCAGAGTTTAAGGCGTGGATAGATGGTGCTGAGGGCTACTTCAATACCAAAGAGTGGCGAATAGCCGAAGAGATAGTCAAGGAGATACGTGAACGACTGTCGTTCCTGTTAGATGTGGGCTTGGGCTACCTGTCGCTCTCACGCTCGGCACGCTCACTCTCGGGTGGTGAGTCGCAGCGTATACGTTTAGCGACGCAGATAGGCTCAAAGCTCGTCAATGTGCTCTACATCTTGGACGAACCGAGCATAGGCTTACATCAGCGTGATAACCGCCGATTGATTGATACACTCTCCAAGCTGCGTGATGCGGGTAACTCGGTCATCGTGGTGGAGCACGACGAGGATATGATTCGCTCGGCAGACTATATAATAGATGTAGGACCAAAGGCGGGCAGGCGTGGTGGTCATATAGTGGCAAGCGGCACGCTGGAGGATATCTTACGCTCGGAGAGTATCACAGCCGACTATCTGTGTGGTCGTCGCCGAATAGAGATTCCCGACACATTACGCGAGGGTAGTGGGCAGAGCATAGTGATACGCGGTGCGAGGGGTAACAACCTCAAGGGTGTCGATGTGGAGTTCCCTCTCGGTAAGTTTATCTGCGTTACGGGAGTCAGTGGCTCGGGTAAGTCTACGCTCGTGAACGAGACGTTACGCCCCATCTTGAGCCGTAAGCTCTATCGCTCGTTTGACCAGCCGCTGGAGTATGACGCTATCGAGGGCTTGGAGGCGGTGGATAAGTTGGTCGTTGTCGACCAGTCGCCTATAGGTCGTACGCCACGAAGCAACCCTGCAACCTACTCGAATGTCTTTGGCGACATACGTAAGCTCTTCGAGGCTACGCAGGATGCACAGGTCCGTGGATTTAAGGCGAGCCGCTTCTCGTTCAACGTGAAGGGCGGTCGCTGCGAGGAGTGTCGTGGTGCGGGAGTGCAGACCATAGAGATGAACTTCCTGCCCGATGTGTATGTGCGATGTCCCGTGTGTGGCGGTCATCGCTACAACCGCGAGACATTAGAGGTTAAATATAAGGGTAAGACCATCGAGGATGTGCTCAATATGACGGTCAATATAGCTGTCGACTTCTTTGCCAACATACCTACCATACATCGTAAACTGAAGGCTATTCAGGACGTTGGCTTGGGCTACCTGACGTTGGGACAGCCCTGCACGACACTCTCGGGTGGCGAGTCGCAGCGTATAAAGCTCTCGGCAGAGCTCTCCAAGAGCGATACGGGACGCACGCTCTACATCTTGGATGAGCCCACTACGGGACTCCATTTCGAGGATATACGCCAGCTTTTAGGCGTTATAGCCAAGTTAGTGGATAGGGGCAATACGGCTATCGTCATCGAGCATAACTTGGATGTGATAAAGGTTGCCGACCACATCATAGATATGGGGCCCGAAGGTGGAGCGGGAGGTGGTCGTGTGCTTGCTACGGGCACTCCATCGCAGGTGGCTCGCTGTGCGGAGTCGGCGACAGGCGAATTTTTAGCCAAGATGGGCATTTAGCACTGTGTGATACCATAAAATAAAAGAGCAGTAACCGATTGGGCTACTGCTCTTTGTGTATGTATGACTCGGTGTATTACTCACGCTGCTTGTAGTCGATATCGAGCTGCTGAGCAGGCTTACGCCAGTAGTCGATAAGCTTGCGGATAGGAAGGAGCATAAGCACCAAGAAATCGTGTGCAAGAGCCATAAAGATAGGGTAGATGTATATTACGATGAGCGAGATGATAAACCCAAGAAATACATCGCCTGCGGTGTAGAACATATTGGTCTCGGTAAAGCCGATAATCATAACGATTATAGCCACCACAACACCAACAGGGTATGCCAAGAAGGCTACTGCATCGAAGATGAAGTCGATGAGCAGACGCTTGCAGAATGAGAAGAAAGGCCACAAGCCTGTTATGGTGCTGAGGTTGAGGAAACCATTCTCACGCTGCTCAGCAAGGCGAGTGATAGCCTTAACCCACAGGTTGAAAGGCAGAAGAATCAACTTCAGGATAGAGCACAACACGTGTAAGAGTGCGTCAATCAAATTCTTAACAAAGTTCTCTGGTAACATAGTTGTAAATAAGGTTAGTTTGTTTTGCCTACTCTCTTTAGCATTTCGGCGTTCTCTTGTAGTACAAATATACAAAAACTACGACAAATGCAACTATTTTAGACAAAATTTCTGTGGCTGGGTGTGTAGTGCGTCGGCAAGGCGACAGGCGAATTTTTGGCAAAGATGGGCGTTTAGGCAAGGATTTTGAGTCGTTGTCGGTAAAAAACGACACAGTTATGAAACGACTCTATTATCTTTTGCTGGGCGTTGCCCTGTGTGCTGCCATAACGGTTGCAGCAACACAATCCTCTTCGGACACTCTCTCACAGCCTATCTCTTCGGCTCAAAGTCAACACCACAAGGAGCTCAAAACACTCCGACAGCAGCAGCGTGCCGAGCGACGTGCTGCACGCATTGCCGAGTATGAGCGGTATATCGACTCTGTCATCCTCTCGAAGAACTATGAGTTCAACCCTCAGTCCATACAGATGCAACCTGCGGGGCAGATGCGTTTCCTCTCTAACGCCATCTATACGATGACGCTGTGGGATGGGCAGCTCGATATATGTATGCCTTACTATGTGGGCTACGTGCCTCCTTACCGCTATGTGCTGCTCAATACGGGCGTGCCATCGGTCGAGGACTATACGGCTATAAGGACCGAGGAGGGCTGGCATATCACTTTCCGCACAACGCTCTATGCATCATCGACTTATAGCTTCTCACTTGAAGTAAACCATCGCTACGGTGGAGCTACACTCACAATAGATAATCTGTGGTATAATCCTGTGCAGTACACAGGTACTATAACACGCATATACTAAGCGAGTTATGAGAAAGTATCTGCGTGCTTTGTCGGCGGCAGCAGCCTTGTCGCTGATAATGATTATGGCGGTGTCGGCATCGCATATTGTGGTGAGACGTGGTGGTGTGCAGATAGATACCCTCTACCAAGCCACCATCAGTCGGGATAGTATTCCCGTAACTACGGTAGTACCTGTGCGGCGAGGTGATGTTGTTGTAAGTGATACAGTTAGTGGTGATAGCCTCAAGCATCACTTGACACACGCCGAGAGGCGTGCACTGCGAGCAAAAGAGTTTGCGGCGAAGGTGGACTCGCTCGTCGAGAGCCTGACGTTCAGCTTCCGTCCGACCACTATGCAGGCTATGCCCGAGGGGGAGCTGCGTATGGTCTATGCCGACTACTATTATGTCTTGGTGAGCCCTATGGCATTGGAGGTGCATCTGCCGCTGGAGCGAGGCTTGTCGCAGATGATATCGGTGCTTAACTTCGATAACGATGGCGTTGCGGGGCTCAAGCCCGAGAAGTATGGCACACGCTGGATGCTCTCCTTTGTGGCGGAGTACTACGACGAGGCGTATGAGTTTGGCTTCATCGTCTCAACCCTTACGGGCGAGGTGCTACTGACGCTCCAAAGCCCCAACTACTCAATGCGTTATGTAGGCGAAATCCTAAACAATTAGTAATTAGTAATTAGTAATTAGTAATTGAGGGAGTTGTTACACTTGTTACACTTGATACGCCCCCTGTAACAACTGTAACAAAATGAGTATTTTCCGCCGTAATATATTGATTATGTGTGTATTACACTTGTTACACGTTGTAACAAAACTGTAACAAACTGTAACAAAACTGTAACAAACAACCGCCTTACCAATAGATTACACATTACATTACACTTTACATTACAGATTACACGCCCCTGTAATGAGTGTAATCTGTAATGAGTGTAATTACATAGTTAGAGGATTTAGGGAGATAAGGGAGGTTAGGGAGTTGAGGTGTTAGAGTCCCTATGCTCACTAAACTCCTTATACTCACTATATTAACTATATATAAATATCTATATAACTATATAGTGGGTTGGGTAACTGTCGGGTTACCCGTACTATATAGTGAGAGCCTATCTATATAATAGCTCTATATATAGCTATCTATATAGGGTAAGTTAGGGAATTTAGGGAGGTTAGGGAATTTAGGGAATTTAGGGGCTTGACTCCTATACTCCCTACACTCCTTAAACTCCTTATATTCACTATATATAATTACAAGATTACACAGATTACAAGATTACACTCATTACACGTGCGTGTAATCTGTAATCTGTAATCTGTAATCCCGTGTGGAGAATGGTAGTGATGTAGTGTTGCTACACTTGCTACACCTGTTACACTTGTTACAGTTGTTTCACTTGTTACACTTGTTACACTGTTACAGGGGTGTAACAACTTGTAACAACTTGTAACAAACCCAAAAAAGGAGTCCCCGTAGGACTCCCTAACTCCTAATTACTCATTGCCTCGCAAAAGAGCCACTGCGTGGGCGGAGATGCCTGCCTCGTCGCCCTCGAAGCCTAACCCTTCGGTGGTGGTGGCTTTGACCGAGATGCGGTCCACGGAGATGCCCATACACTCCGACAGACGCTCACGCATAGTGTCGATATGTGGGCGGAGCTTGGGGCGTTGCAGGGCTATGGTGCAGTCTACATTTGAGATGGAGTAGCCTCGTGAGGCGACAAGTTCACATACACGTCGCAGCAGCAGACGTGAGTCTATGCCCTTGAACTCTGCCGAGGTGTCGGGGAAGAGCTTGCCTATGTCGCCTAAAGCCAATGCTCCGAGCAGTGCGTCGCAGATGGCGTGGATAGCTACATCGCCATCGGAGTGGGCTACGCAGCCCTTGGTGTGCTCAATCTCTACACCGCCTACGACCAAGCGAAGTCCCTCAGCCAAGCGGTGAACATCGTATCCGTGTCCTATACGTATATCCATATCATTCAACTATTTACGTTATACTTTCTCTATCTCGGAGCGGGTGAGATACCACAGATATCCCTCCACGTCGGTATATCCCATACGCGAGATAAGCTCCTTGTAGTACTCCATCTTCTGGCGGTATATCTTCAGCTTCTCGGCACCGAACTTGTAATCTACGATGACAGCTCGCTGACCCTTGACCATCACACGGTCGGGGCGAGATTGTCCCACCACACTACCTTTGTCGTGGATGATGTCGCACTCGTTGTAGACACGCTCCCAATCGCCGTTAAACCACTCCTGAGCCTCGTTGCGGCGTAGCTCTTTCTCGACTATCGCACGTAGCTCATCGCGTTGCACAGCGTCGATACGACCTGCTCTGTGGGCATCGTCTATTGCCTCCTCCACATCGTTCAAGCTCTGTGCCGAGCTGAGGATGTTGTGCATAAGTATGCCTATGCGACGTGGCGAGTGTTCATCCTCACTCTGCTCGAAGTAGCGTTGCAGCGGCAGACGCATAGCGACCATCTCGTCGGTGGTAGGGTAGTTGTCCAGGATGATATTCTCGACCTTAGGCCCGTCATCCTTTTTCACCTTGAGCTGCTTGGGGGTGCGGGCACCTGCCTCATAATATGTGGCGTCCCCGTCGCACTCGAGTGTTGCCCACAGCTTGGCTCCTACATTCTCGCCCTTGAGGTTACGCTCCTTGATGCAGATGTAGAGCTCATCGACAGCTCGTGTCAGTGCCACGTAGAGTATGTTGAGCGAGTCGACGTAGGAGTATACACGTTCGGTATAGTAGGTGTCGGAGAATATCGTATTTGTAATCATTGGGCTGAAGGGCACAGGGAAGTAGTCGAGTGCCGCATACTCCTTGGGAGTGCTCTTCGGGTCGAGTTTCGACCATATCGTAACGTCGGTTCGCTCGAAGGTGAAGGTCCAATGGCAATATGGTATGATGATAATCTTACGTTCCAAACCCTTTGCGGTGTGGATGGTGGTGAGCTCAATGGTGTTCTTGTTGTCCTCCACCACCAACGAGTTGCTGTGCAGCGTAGCGTCCCAATCTTTGAGGAAGAGGGCTATGTCGGCACTCTTGGCTGTCGAGAACGTTATGACGATGTTGTGCAGAGCCTGCAGGTAGGCTATCTCGTCGCCACGCTCGTGGAGCGAGTAAGCCTTCACTATATGCTCAAAAGCCTGCTCCACCGATAACTGACTCAGGTGGCTGAGGCGTGTGAGTTCCTCCTCCGAGAGGCGGTCGTGGTAGCTGCGACGAAGGTATTGGTTGACTATGGCTATGCTGAGCCTGTCGGAGCTGTCCTGTGTAAGACGTAGCAGTGCGATGATGAACTTGGCGATGTCCGCCCTGCCCACCACCAACGACTCCTTGGTCTTGATGTTGAAATCCAAGCCGCTCTGACGTTTGTACTCTAACAAGAGCTCTGCTGTGCGGGTAATCTCCTTACCTTTGCGGTGGAGTATCATTATGTCGCTGTAATCGTAGCCACGAGCTATCGCATCTTCGATATAGCTGATGATGTCGGGCACATCCTCGTAGCTCTCCACACGCACATATCCCTGCTTGGCAGCGTCTATCTTGCGTGCCACCTGCTTACAGCTCGAATAGGCGTTGTAGATGGTGTCATAAAGCGTATTGTAGGTCGTCTCTTTTATGACTTTCTCCTCCAAAGCTGTCAGCAGCTCGGCGTTGAGCGACGAGTTGAGTTTGGCGACAATATCTTTTATGGTGTTGTTGTTAAACTCTACCACAGCCTCACGGCTACGCCAATTATCCTCCATCTGCTCGGTGTGGGTGTTCGCCTTGCCCAAAGCCTCCTGCACGCCGCTGTGTAGTATTCGCCAGTCGCCACCACGCCAGCGATAGATGGCTTGTTTGACGTCGCCCACGATGAATATAGCCTCATCCTCAGCCATAGCCATTGCGTTGAGCAGCAGAGGGATAAAGTTGCTCCACTCGCGGTGAGAGGTGTCCTGGAACTCATCAATCATATATCGCTCAAAGCGGTTGCCCGTCTTCTCGTAGATGAATGGTGTGTCGTTGTCCTTGATGAGCTCGGTGAGCAGATTTTTGGTCTCGGAGAGCAACATCATATTCTCTGTCTGGCACACCTCCTGTATCTTGGCATAGATATCTTTCAGCAGGGCAAAGCTACGGAACTTACTCCAGAGTATCCCCTCCATCGTCCGCAACTTGAGCGTCGAGTCGAAGATGTTGCATATCTCGTCAAGTAGCTCACTTAGTGATGGAGTAATCGAGTCTATGAGACTTGCGATAGGTGTTTTTGCAGTTCCTTTTGAATACCAATCTTTCGTCCCTGAAAGGACTGAATATGCAGTGTTGCCAATGCTGTTCAGGCACTTGTTCTTTGCTTTAGTGAAAGTAGATATGAAACCACTTGCTCTGCCATTAAAGTTATCTAAATCCACTCCTGCCTCCTTGATGATTTTCAGTGCCTTGTCGCCTAACTCAGCCATCTTATCAACCGCCTCATTAATTCTTTGTCGGGTCGCAAAGGTAACCTCTTTGAGCTGCTTCTTGGTGGTCGTGCTCTGCAGTGCATCACGACTCTTGTCGCCGATAGCTTGCTTGCCTATCGAGAGGATGTTTTCGCGTATCTCATTCCATTTCCTGTCCTCCTCGATAGTCTCGCGAGCATACTCCACCACCCACTGCTGCAGCTCCTCGTCGCCACGTATACTCTCGATGAGAGCATCGGCACTCTGGCTCACTACGTCGTCGGACTTTATCTGCAGGTTGTAGTTCACATCGACACCCAACTCCTTCACAAAGGCACGCATAATACGCTGGAAGAACTTGTCGATAGTCAGCACCGTGAAGTGCGAATAGTCGTGCAGAATACGCTTCAGTATGCTCTTTGCTCGGCGTGCATACTCCTCGTCCGAGAGGGGTAAATCTCGTCGTAAAACCCCTATATACTCGCTTTTTGAGGGGTCTGTGGCTAACTCTGCGTAGCGGTTCAGGATACGGCTTTTCATCTCCTCGGTAGCCTTGTTGGTGAACGTTACAGCCAGTATCGCACGATAGAGATAGGGTTTCTCTTCGTAGTATCGCAGTGTGTCGAGAATGTACTTGTATGCCAGGCGGTAGGTCTTGCCCGAGCCGGCACTCGCACTCAAAATTCTTGCTCTTTTATCTGTTTGCATCTCTATTCCTCCTCCTTGTCGCGTTTACATAAAACATTGAATTCGCAGAACTTACATACACCTCTCTCCTTGTATTCGCATTGCACAAATGGCGTGTCCCAGTCGAACATCTCATCGAGCAGAGCCCTCAGCCCCGTCTCGAAAGGCTGGGCGTAGGTAGCATAGTCAATCTCGCATTTATTCTCTTTATCCAACAGATAGGGGTTAAACTTATCCTGACGCATATTTCGCACTGCGTAGAGTGCTGGTATGATGTTACGCTCGGAGTTGGTGTGGTGGAGTATCATCGAGTAAATCATTAACTGCAAAGGGTAGTTGCTGCTCTCTGTAGGATGAAATACCTGGTTAAACGTACCGAGCCCGTCATGTCCCTTTCCCGACTTGTAATCCACGACTCGCATAGAGCCATTATCGAGTGAGTCTATGCGGTCGGCAGTACCGCCAAAGCAGACGGTTGAGCCGTTGGATAGCTCTACTTCGTATTTGAAGCGATGCTCTAAGTGAAGCACCGCAAAGTTGTTATTTTTAATGTCATACGGTATGATAGACTTGCGTATGTAGTCGATGACCAAGTTTTTTACCAACAACAAGTCGCCCGTATAATCTTTGTCCGAGATGTCGTGATTTTTGAAATATTCGCTGCGTATAGCCTCCCTTACAGCCTTCTCAATGCTTGTGCCCTTGAGTATCTGCTCAAGCTCGTGGCGTGGGTTTACGATGTTTTTGATAGGCTTGTATATAGTCTCCATAGCCTTGTGGAGGATATTGCCAAACATAGGGCTGTCGACATCCTCGCTGATGCTATCTTTTGTTTTGATGTTGGCTACGTGCGAGAAGTAGTATTTGAGTGGGCATACGGTGTAAGGTGTCAGGCTACTTGGCGAGAGTATTAGCTCTTTGTTGTTGAGCATCTGCTCCATAATCTCCCTCACCTTACCTGTTTTCTCTATCACGATAGGGCTGTTATCCGATGCCTTGACGTCAACACCTACGTTGTAGTACTTTATCTCGTGTGGCGACTCAAACTCCAGCTGGTGGATGTAGCGGCTGCGTTCGCCTGTGGATTTGTCATCGGCGAGCGAGCAGTATATCATATCGACACGCTCGGCACGCTGTATCAAACGATAGAAGTAGTAGGCATAGACACCCTCGTGATGTTCGGGTGTCGGCAACGAGTATGCCGCCCTCAGGTTATAGGGGATGAATGACGCTCCACCAACCATACTGCCAGGGAAGTTATCGTCGGTCATCGAGAGGATGATGACGTTCTTGAAGTCGAGGTTTCGGGTCTCCAAAATACCCATAATCTGCAAGCCCTGCAAAGGCTCTCCGCTGTATGGTATACGCAGCGTCTGAAGGTATCGCTTGAGAAGTGAAGTATAGATTGAGGTGTTGACCTCTGTATCGCACTCTTTCAGCGAGTTGGTAATCTGCTTTATGCACTCGGCAATCATCGCCAAGTAGGATAGCTTGAGTGAGCGATTGTCGGCGTTCTGCTCCAATGGCAATGAGATAGCATAGATTACATCAATCAAATAGTTATATAACGATTCCCAATCGCCACATTTCCTGAATATTGTACCGAGTAAAGTGTTCTCTTGGAAGAGCTCCTCACTGACGCGTATATAGCGTGCTTTGATAATCTCTTTTTGTATCTTTTTAGACGCCTCACCCGCCTGTTCTGTGATGTATGGATGGTTGAGTATGCCGAGTACGTCGACGTGGTAGAATGTCGCTTTATCGTCGCTCGTGCTGGCGTTGTGTTGCAGCTCCAGGAGTCGCAGTATGAGCGAATAGGCTGTGGTGTGCTTGATAGGGTGTCCCATCGTGATGTTGAGCTGGAGCTTATTCTCTCCCTTCTCATCCTTATCGTCGGGCAGAGAGTGCAGCAGAGGCATCAGCAGATTCTCATCTGTGAGCACTATGGCTGTCTCCTTGTCGAAGAGTAGCTCGGGCGATATCTGACGTAAAATCTTGTTGACATACTTGCATTGTATGACATTCGATGAGGTCGATATTGCCGACATCTGCTTCGGCTCGCTGAAATGGTTGTGCTGCAACTCCTCCGATGTGGGGAAGAGCGACATATTCTGGCGAATGAAACGTCCTGCCTCCTGCTGCTCGTCGTCGGTGTAGTATGAGTCGTAATCCCAATAGAAATCGCACTTATATCGCTTCTGGATGCTTTTTAGGACACTCTGCTCACAACGTGAGAGGGCGTTAAGACCTACAAACACATAGTGTCTATCACGCTTAAAACGTACAACGTCGTTCTCCAAGTTCTCGGCAGCCGAGCGATAGACCATACCCTGATAGGCAAAGTTGAGTTCGCTGAGTCGCTCACGCAGAGAGTGGTATACAGGACCGAGCGACTTCCAGATAGAGAGAAACTTCTCCTTATGCTCGGGCAGAGTCTCGCCCTCGGCGAAGTGTTGCCAGAAACGGCGTATCACCTCCCACGTCTCGGTGTCGGTGAAGTGAGCCTCAATCTCCTTCAAGTCGTGCAGGTTGCAGAATAGCATATCGGCATCGACCATATACTTGTCGACTAAGTCAAAGTCGCTCAGTAGCATCTCGCCCCAGAAGTAGAACTTATCCAACGGCTCCTTGTGATAGGCTGAATATATCTTATGTAACTCGCAGATAATACGAATTTTATCGCCCATCTTGTAAGATGATGCTTCACACATCAGCTCATCTATCGACACGTAGTCGGGCTGCCATATAACACCGCCCTTGACGATGTGGGTGAGAGCCTCCGAGAAGAAGAGCTGTGCACGTCGTGAGGGTAGCACGATGGTAAGCTGTGAGATAGAGTTGCCATATCGCTTGTAGAGCTTCTCGGCAACCTCTTGTAGGAAGGTTTGTTGCATATATAGGTTTGTGGTTTTAGTCAAGTGATTGCATTCCCGACTGCGAAATCTGTATTATACGCTGATACTCTTCGGGCGAGAGCTCCATAAAGAAGAAGTGTATAGGGTTGACTCGCATATCGTTGTAACGTACCTCGTAGTGCAGATGTGGGGCAAGCGACAATCCGCTGTTGCCCGAGAGGGCTATCACGTCGCCTCGGTTGACCTGCTGTCCCTTACGAACAAGCGACTCCAAAAGGTGGCTGTACGATGTCTGATAGCCATTGCCGTGGTCGATGATGATGGTCTTGCCGAGTGTTGAGTTCTTATCCGATATCTCCTTCACCACGCCGTCGGCTGTGGCAAAGACACTCGAGCCCTCGCCTATGCTGTAATCTACACCCTGGTGCGACTTCATAGTGCGATAGAAGGGGCTGAGTATCGTTCCGTAGCCCGCTGTGAGGAGTGTCAGATTGTCGTTGATAACGGGCTGAATAGCAGGTATGTTGTTGCCTTGCTCGCCCATCTCTACGCCGTATGCTAATATCTCATCCCAATTCTTCAGCAGCTTGCCGTTGAGTTTCTCCAGCTTACTGATGCGTGCCGCCAAGTTCGTCTGCAACTGCTCTGTCGAGGCGTTGAGACTGCTCTCGTGGAGGGCTACACGCTCGGCGTCGCTTGTGTTGGTGAAGTTATAGGGGTCGGTCTCGAAGAGTATGCGGAAGACACTTTTGTCGCGAGCGTCGACATTCTCCAATACCATAGCGAGTGAGTCGTAGCGAGCCTCTATACGCTCATATTGGGCTTGCATACGCTCATTCTCCTCCTTCATACGGTGCTCGATTGGGGTGTCGAAGAAGAATGAGAAGAGGACATAATAGAGTATGATAGCACCCACCCAAATGAGTGAACGCAGGGTGAAATACACAACTCGGGTAGCTCGCGAGTGGCGTTTGTTGCTATTGTTCTGTCGGTTACTCTTCATCCGTCTCGTAGTTCTCGTCTTGAATCTGTCCCATCAGGCTGCGGTATGCCTCGGCTGACATATCCTTGTCGAAGTAGTTAATAGGGTTGACTACACGTCCACGATATATCACCTCGTAGTGGAGGTGTGGTCCGCTCGAACGACCCGTATTGCCTAAGTCGCCAATGAGTGCTCCTCGCATCACGCTGTCGCCACGCGAGACGTGTACTTTGTTCAGATGGGCATAACGCGTCTTATATCCAAATCCGTGGTTGACAACGATATATGTGCCATAGCTGCGACGTGCTCGGCTTAGTACAACCTCCTCGACAACGCCGTCGCCCGTAGCGTATATAGGGTCGCCTATACGACCTCCCAAGTCGACTCCGTCGTGCATTTTCCAACGATGCAGTGTGGGGTGCATACGGTAGCCAAAAGCACCTATACGACCTCGCAGCAGAGTGCGGTCGATAGGCCATATTGCGGGTATGGCTGTCGAGAACTTCTCTTTATCCTTCGATAGCTGTTGCAACTCATCGAGCGAGACCGATGACAGGTAGAGTGAACGTGCCAGCTGGTCTAACTCCTTCCACGTCGTGCGGAGCTCTCTGCCTCCTATCTCATCTACGGTCCAGGCATATTTTCGCTCGTTATAGGGCTGATAAATGCCCTCTATGGAGAAGGTGTCCGACGAGAAAAGTGGACGGTAGACGTTGTTATCGCGGTGGCGAATAAGGTCTATGGCGTTCTGTGAGGCACGTATCTTGCCGAGCAGAATTTGGCTGCGTAGCTCTATCTCGCGTCGCTCATCACTCAGACGCAACATCTTCGGGGTGTAGAAGAGCGATGAGAAGAGTATGTTGAATATGGCGATGATGATAAAACCGATGAGCAGGTTACGCACTATGCGATAGGTTTTCAGGCGGTGGATAAGACTATCTCCACTGTCGTTGCTGCTTTTATGACCAAAAAATCGCATAGTTGAAAAATTATACCTTAAATATTATGCAAAATTAGGCAAAAAGATGTAATTTTGCAATCCGAATTTGATATTATGACATTATAACGATAAGAATAGTAAAAACAATATAGAATGGAATCAAACAAAATCAGACAAGCCTTTCTGGATTTCTTCTCTTCGAAGGAGCACCAGATTGTTCCATCGGCTCCGATGGTTGTAAAGAATGACCCTACATTGATGTTTACCAATGCGGGTATGAATCAGTTTAAGGATATCTTCCTCGGCAATGCTCCACGTAAGTGGGCACGTGCAGCCGATACTCAGAAGTGTCTGCGTGTGTCGGGTAAGCACAACGACTTGGAGGAGGTAGGCCACGACACCTATCACCACACGATGTTCGAGATGCTGGGTAACTGGTCATTTGGCGACTACTTCAAGAAGGAGGCTATCGCTTGGGCGTGGGAGCTCCTGACCGAGGTCTATGGCTTGGATAAGAGCCGTATGTATGCTACCGTATTTGAGGGTAGCGAGAGCGACGGAGTGCCTTTCGACCAGGAGGCATACGACTATTGGAAGCAGTATCTGCCTGAGGACCATATCATCCGCGGTAATAAGCACGATAACTTCTGGGAGATGGGCGAGACAGGTCCTTGTGGTCCATGTAGCGAGATTCACTTCGACCTGCGTGATGAGGCTGAGATAGCAAAGGTGCCAGGTCGTGATATGGTCAACGCAGGACACCACCTCGTGATAGAGATTTGGAACTTGGTGTTTATGCAGTTCAACCGTAAGGCAAATGGCGACTTGGAGCCACTGCCAGCAAAGCACGTCGACACAGGTATGGGCTTTGAGCGTCTCTGTATGATTCTCCAAAACAAGAAGTCGAACTACGATACCGACGTCTTCCAGCCTACAATCGCTCGTCTGGCTGCTATGTCGGGTAAGGAGTACGGTAAGGATGAGAAGTGCGATATCGCTATGCGTGTTATCGCCGACCACCTGCGTGCTATCTCGTTCTCTATTGCCGACGGTCAGCTGCCGGCAAATGCAAAGGCAGGTTATGTTATCCGTCGTATCCTGCGTCGTGCGGTACGTTATGGCTACACTTACCTCGGCTTCAACGAGCCTACACTCTGTAAGTTGGTGGCAGGCTTGGCTGAGCAAATGGGACACCAGTTCCCCGAGTTGCGTCAGCAGCAGACACTCATCGAGCGTGTCATCGAAGAGGAGGAGGCATCATTCTTGCGTACTCTGGCTACCGGTATTAACCTCTTAGACCGCGTTGTGGCAAAGGTGGGTAAGGGTGGCGTTATCGCCGGTAAGGATGCTTTCGAGTTGTACGATACTTTCGGCTTCCCTATCGACCTGACGGAGCTCATAGCACGTGAGCAGGGCGTGAGCATCGACCTGGAGGGCTTCGAGAAGGAGCTTCAGGCACAGAAGGAGCGTTCACGTAATGCCGCAGCACAGGATATTGACGATTGGCAGGAGTTGATGCCTATCTCGCAGTGCGAGTTTGTGGGCTATGACACTCTGACTGCTCCAATACATATTGCCCGCTATCGCAAAGTAACATCGAAGGGTAAGACTACCTTCCAGCTTGTATTCGACCAGACTCCATTCTATGGTAACTCGGGTGGTCAGATTGGCGATATAGGTTATATCGAGTCTGCTAACGAGAAGATTCAGGTGGTAGCAACCGAGAAGGAGAACGGTCTTATCATCCACGTTACAACAGCTCTGCCCGAGAATATGGAGGCGGAGTTTACCGCTGTCGTAGATGCTGAGGCTCGCCAGGCAGCAGCCAACAACCACACAGCAACCCACCTCTTGGACCAGGCGTTGCGTAAGGTGCTGGGTACTCACGTTGAGCAGAAGGGCTCTATGGTGTCGCCTACGGGCTTGCGTTTCGACTTCTCACACTTCCAGAAGGTTACAGCTGAGGAGTTGCGTGAGGTGGAGCGTATGGTTAATCAGCTCATCCGCCAGAACTATCCTCTGGAGGAGAACCGTGAGGCTACAATGGAGGAGGCTAACGCTATGGGTGCTATCGCTCTCTTTGGCGAGAAGTATGGCGATAAGGTGCGTGTGGTTAAGTTCGGCGACTCGGTTGAGTTGTGCGGTGGTACTCACACATCGGCTACGGGTACTATTGGTATGTTTAAGATTATCTCGGAGAGTGCTATCTCGGCAGGTGTACGCCGTATCGAGGCTATCACTGGAGTTAAGGCAGAGAATATGCTCTATATGATTGAGGACCGTATGGCAGCTATCGCAAAGCTCATCAATAACCCTAACGCAGAGCAGGCTGTACAGAAGCTTCTGGAGACTAACGAGGCTATGCAGAAGGAGTTGGATCAGCTGCATAAGGAGCAGATTGCCTCTTTGGTCGACAATATCATCAGTGAGCGTCGTGCCGACGAGCCATTTGTTGTAGCACGTTTGGTGAAGTACCCATCGGCATTCATCAAGGATTTGGCTTATATGTTGCGTGCACGTGTTAAGGACTCTGTTCTGGTGCTTGGCTCGAATGTTGACTCTAAGCCTATGTTGGCTGTGGTGCTCGGTGATGAGATTGTGGAGCGTGGTGTCGACGCAGGAGCTATCGTTCGCGAGGCTGCTAAACTTATCAACGGTGGTGGCGGTGGACAGAAGTTCTTCGCTACGGCTGGTGGTAAGAATGTCGAGGGCTTGCAAGCTGCAATAGATAAGGCTGTGGAGCTCGTTATGGAGAAGTTGAAGTAATAATATAGAATAAAAGATTTTTGAAAGATATGGATAAGAAAGTTTTGTTGATGATTCTCGATGGTTGGGGAATCGGAAATGGTACTAAGTCGGATGTGATATCTACAATTCATCCCGAGTATATCTCGGCGATGACAGAGCAGTATCCTCACGCACAGTTGCGTACTGACGGTGAGAATGTAGGTCTGCCTAATGGTCAGATGGGTAACTCGGAGGTAGGACACCTCAATATCGGTGCAGGTCGTGTGGTTTATCAGGACTTGGTGAAGATTAACCGTGCGTGTGCCGACAACTCGATATATGCTAACGACGAGATTGTGAAGGCTTTTGAGTATGCGAAGCAGAATGGTGTGAGCGTACATATGATGGGTTTGACCTCGGATGGTGGTGTGCACTCTTCAATCGAGCACCTCTACAAGCTCTGCGAGATAGCTGCCAAGTATGGCATCGAGGATACCTTCATCCACTGCTTTATGGATGGTCGTGATACCGACCCTAAGAGCGGTAAGGGCTTCATTGAGGATGTAGAGAAGAATATCGCCGATAAGGCAGGTAAGATTGCATCTATCATTGGTCGTTACTATGCTATGGACCGTGATAAGCGTTGGGAACGTGTAAAGATTGCTTACGACTTGCTCGTTAGTGGCGAGGGTGCCGCAGCAACCGATATGGTGGAGGCTATGCAGCGTTCATACGACGAGGGCGTAACGGATGAGTTTGTGAAGCCTATCGTGCGTGTAAACGAGGCTGGCGAGGTCATTGGTCGCATCAAGCCAAACGATGTGGTTATCTTCTTCAACTATCGTAATGACCGTGCTAAGGAGCTTACAATCGTTCTTACACAGGAGGATATGCCAGCCGAGGGTATGCACACTATGCCATTGTATTACTGCTGTATGACCCCTTACGATGCCAAGTTCCAGGGCTTGCACATCCTCTTCGATAAGGAGAATGTGCAGAATACTATCGGAGAGTATGTGGCATCACTCGGCTTAAATCAGCTGCGTATTGCCGAGACCGAGAAGTATGCTCACGTAACATTCTTCCTCAATGGAGGTCGCGAGGATAAGTTCGCCGGTGAGGACCGTATCCTGGTTGCTTCACCAAAGGTGGCTACATACGACCTTCAGCCAGAGATGAGTGCTTACGAGGTGAAGGATAAGTTGGTTGAGGCTTTGGGTACTCAGAAGTTCGATTTCATCTGCTTGAACTTCGCAAATGGCGATATGGTTGGTCATACGGGCGTATACGAGGCTATCGAGAAGGCTGTGAAGGCTGTCGATGAGTGTGTATCGGCTGTTGTTGAGACCGCTAAGGCTAACGGCTATGAGGTGGTGATGATTGCTGACCACGGTAATGCCGATAACGCAGTCAATGCCGACGGTACACCTAACACTGCTCACTCACTCAACCCTGTGCCTATCGTAGTAGTATCGGATAGAGTAGCAAGCGTGAAGAACGGTATCCTGGCTGATGTTGCTCCAACGGTGTTGAAACTTATGGGCTTGGAGCAGCCTAAGGAGATGACCGGCGAGGCTTTGGTTGAGATGAAGTAGGGTAGTCTTACTATAGATAAACAGAAGAGGTTGTTGGCAAAAGCTAACAACCTCTTCTGTTTGTGTTTATGCTTGCATAACTACTTGTCGGCGTAGAGGCGGCGTAGATTGCAGTGCATAATATCGCCATTCTCGTCGCGTAGGTGCATTCCGTTGCCCTGACAGTAACGGAAGACGTTACACTCGGCACAGATGCCCTTACGCATCCACTCGCGGTTGCGGTACTGCTCATAGCGATTTTGCCACACCTCCCAGAAGTCATCTTTGTAGATGTTGCCTTGGTGGTAGTCTGCACGAATACTCGAACAAGCAGATATTGAGCCGTCAATAAGCACCGAGCCGACTGATATGCCTGCATTGCAGCGGAAGAATCCATCGCGTATATCGCCCTCATAATCGCCCATAAAGCCCTCGCAACAGTAGTTTATCTTGATGCGTTTCTCCTCCTTACGGTTACGTTTGATGTACTCCATCAAGAAGCGATACTCTTCGGGTGTGAGTTGCAACTCGGGGTCGTTGGCTGCTCGCCCTGCAGGGAAGATTGTGAACAATCGCCAAGCCTTTACACCAAGCGAGATAAGCAGTTCCTTAATCTGGTCTATAACCTTTATGCTGCGGCGATTGATGCACGTTACCACGTCGAAGACAAAGCCCTCGGTGGCTGCCATAAGTTTGATGGCTGCGACGGCATTGTTGAAACTCTTGTCATTGCCACGCATAAAGTTGTGCTCATCGCACAGACCATCTAAGCTGACTGTGGCGGTATGTAGTCCCGCCTTGAGCAGGGAGTTGAAACGCTGAGGTGTGAGTGCAAGTCCGTTGGTTACAATGCCCCACGGAAAACCGCGTCGGTAGAACTCCAGACCACATCGTTCCAAGTCGCGTCGCATCAGCGGCTCGCCACCCGTAACGACGATAAAGACCTTGTGAGGATCGGTGTGTGAGGCTATGTTGTCCAGCACACGTAGGAAGTCCTCGACAGGCATATCGGGCTGGGTAGCTACCTGCTTGCAGTCGCTACCGCAATGGCGACAACTGAGGTTGCAACGCAGAGTGCACTCCCAAAACAGCTGACGCAAAGGGTGCTCCGCAATATATTTCTTGCGGTTGCTACGCCATAGCTCCAAAGCTATGCGACGACGTAACGATAGCGGAAACTTATTCTCCATTAACTAATTCTTGTAGGTGAGAAGAAAGGACTATTCGTTGCCCTCTTCCTGCTTCAGCATAGTAATATTAGCCTCGAAGGTTACTACGCCCCAATACCAATCGTCTTGATTTGATTTGTCGATAGTTGTTTTCAGGTCCCAGAGTTCGACGGTTTGTTCTTTGAACTCTCCGCCATTAGCCTCACCATCTATATCGGTAATTGTGAGAGTGCCGAAATAGTTAACTGGCTCAAGAATCTTTTCAGAAATAAACTTACCCTCGGCATCGGTAGTGAGGGTTTGTGTAGTTACTTTGTAAACACCATCATCATGATAATTCTCTGTGAGCTCAACACGCAGGCCTTGGATGGGGTTGTTCTCGGTGTCAGTTACACAACCTTTGGTTTGATAATCAACCGTGGGAGAGCCGTACATATAATATTGTTCGTTGTCAAGGTCAGAACACGCCGAAAAACCGAGAGCACCCAATATGATGGCAGTCAGCCACTGTGAAAACTTTGTGATTAGTGATTTCATAGTGTTTAAGATTATAGGTTAAAAGACTATTCGTTGCCCTCTTCCTGCTTTAGCATAGTAGCATTAGCTTCAAAAGTTACTACACCCCAATACCATCCATCTTTGGCTGATTCGTCAAGAGTGGATTTTACATCCTTAAGATTGATGGTTTGTTCTTTGAACTCGCCGCCATTAGCCTCGCCATCTGTGTCGGTGATGGTGAGTGTGCCGGAATAGCTGACTCCGGAATAAACTTTTTCCGAAGTGAATTTGCCTTCGGCGTCAGTCGTGAAAGTCTGCGTAGCCTCTTTGTTGCTGTCGTATTTTTCTGTGAGAACTACGCGTAAGCCCTGAATAGGGTTGTTTTCAGTGTCAGTTACGCAACCTTTAGTCTGGAAATCCATAGTCGGAGTGCCGTACATATCAGGTTGATCGTTCTCAAGGTCAGAACACGCTGAAAAACCGAGGGCACCCAATAGGATAGCAGTAAGCCACTGCGAAAACTTTGCGATAGATGTTTTCATAGCATAAAAGTTTTAGGTCGTTATACACTTTTGAGCTACATAGTTACACTCCTTCACAAGTTAAGCTATTATTTTTGTATTTCAAAATTTATACGCAAAAAAATATTTGAGCTAATACATTTTTTTGCATCAGGCGTAAAAATAGCCCACTCCGTCGATGGGTGGGCTATCGTTTGGTCTTTAGATTTGCCTTAGAACTTAACCGTTACATTTGCCAAGACGTGCAATGGGGCTTGTGGGAAGTAGAATGCTTCGTCGTAGCGGACCGCATCCCACATATAGGAGTAGCCATAACCATTGCTGCAATACATCTGGTTGAAGAGATTGTAGATGGTAACGCCAAAACGCACCTTATTCTTCGGTGCTGAATGGAGTGTATAGCTCAAATCAAGCGTGGTGAAGTTGTAGGCATCGAGCTGCAGAGCCGAATTCTCGTTGTTGGTGAAATATTGTCTGCCAACAAAGGTCGTCGAGAGCATAGCCTCGAAGCCTCCTGCCTCCAAGCCGATGAAGGTCTTGCCCATAGCCGATGGAGAGTAAGAGATAGTCATATCGCCCAAATTTTCACCATAGGTTGGACTCTCGGCAAGCAGGTCGACATAGTCGCGAATCTTATTCTCGCTGAGAGTCATATTGCCTCCAACGGAGAGCCAGCGAGTGGGTCGCCACATAGCCGAGAACTCTACGCCACAGCGGTAGCTGTCGGGGACATTCACGTTGAGGGCGTCGGAGCTGTCATTGACCATTCCTGTATGCACCAACTGATTGTGGTAGAGCATATAATAGAGGTTTACTCCAAGTGATAGTTGAGGTGATGAATAGCTCCAGCCCAACTCAAAATCGTAGAGTCGCTCAGCCTCGGGCTCGCTCTCATCCGACGAGAACATATAGCGGTCGGTGAAGTCGGAGCGAGTAGGCTCTTTATGAGCAATAGCGGCTGAGGCAAAGAGTGTCTGATGCTTGGCAAAGGTGTAGTTTATGCCCACGCGAGGATTAAGGAAGTGATAGCTCTTGTTGACATCTACAGGCTGCATCTGCATAGTATTCCAGTCGAAGTTATCGTTCACACCCCATGCCTTATAGTGTACGTGGCGATACTGCACGTCGGCTACTATATTCACTCCGCGAGCCACACGCCAATCCGCCTTAACAAAGAGGTTTGCATCCTGCTTACGCACGTCGTTATCGTACCATCTGCCGTCAATGTTGCTTATGCCATCTACCCAATCCAATGTGCCCCAATGAGGACAGGCATAGGTGCTCCATGAGCCACCCAAGATGAGCGACAGAGGCTCCGACGAGTAGGCAAAGGCGACGTTTGCACCGCCCGTATGGTTCTCCATAATCTTGCGGCGAATCATATCAGCCTCGATGTTGTAGTCGGTAATGCCTAAGTTGAGATACTCCGAGAGTGTGCGGTCAGCCTTATATTGCTTATAGAAACCGTAACCATAGGTGTAGAAGCCTGTGAGGTTGAACATCCAACGCTCCGAGAGGCGGTGGTTGATGATAAGCTGGTTGTTGAGCTGGAGATAGTTGTCGGTGTGGTCATCGTAGTAGTTCACGTGCGTTCCATCTGCCAGCACATATTCGCCATTGCTCGTCTCGTACTGACCTTCGGTGTGGTAGCGGCGACCGTAAAGCTCCATATCCGCCTTTGAAACACCCGTATAGGTGAGGTAAGTCTTGGCTTTGCCACCAAAAGAGATGAGTTTTACGACGGTTTTGTCGCCATAGTATGCCCCCTGCAACATATACGATGTGAGGTCGGTAGCACCTCTGTCGATATAGCCATCCGAGCCTATGTGCGTCAGACGTGCATCGACAGCCCACCTGCCACCAATCAAGCCCGATGAGAGCTGTATGCCCTGCTTCTGGGTGTTATAAGAGCCATAGGAGAGGGTAGCTTCGCCTCCGAATGATGTTGCGGGAGCTGCCGATGTGAGGCTCACTGCACCACCAAAAGCTCCTGTGCCATTAGTCGAGACGCCCGCACCTCGCTGCACCTGCACGTTGCCCACCGATGAAATCAAATCGGGCGTGTCGTACCAATACATTGAGTGTGAGTCGGGGTTGTTCATAGCTACACCATTGATGGTTACGTTAAGACGTGTGGCGTCAGTGCCTCGCATACGAAACGATGTGCCGCCTATGCCTACGCCCGTCTCGTTGGTGGCGATGACAGATGGCGTGAGGGCTAACACCGACGGGAAATCAAAACCGTAGCGGTTGCGTGCCATCTGCTCCTCGCTGAGGTTGGAGTGTGCGACAGCAGAGTGGTTGTTGGCACGTACTGCCACCACCTCGACCATATCAACAGTGTAATGTAAAAGAGAATCTTGCGACTCGTGAGCCGCCTTCGCCCCAAAAATGCCTTGCATTAGGGCAAGAACAAAAAGAAAATACCTTTTCATACCTTTAATTAAAGTTAAAAGAATAAGAAAAGGGGATATGTAAGATTGTAACACAATCCCGGTCTCGGCATTACCCGTATCCGGTTCAATGGGTATAATCTCAGCCTGATAGTAAGGCACCCCTTATGAATATCGTGGGCAAAGTTACACACTTTATCGCAATATTGCAATAGCTGATGTGGTGTCGTAGCCGATGCAATATGCCTCGAAGAGTTAGGAGCGGTGGCGATAGAGTGCTGTAATATATGTGAGGTGAGCCGTCAATAGGGCGTAGCACCCTTGTACGATGGTGTGAGAACACCCACCTCTACCATTTCCAAAACCACATTTACCATCCACTGAAAGCACTCAATGTTCTCTTTTTGCTGATGATTGCAGAGTCATCAGCCCGCCCCAAACTCTTACTCGGCATTGTTGAAACATTAGGTGATGTAAATGTTTGACGCTGCAAAGATATATATTTTGATTTTGAAATTAAAGATTTTGATATATAAAAATACTCTATTGAGGTGTAAAAAATAGAATATTGTGTGATGCGTAAAAAAAATCGTAAAAAAAATCGGCAGAAATTTGCAGATTGTCATTTTTGCTTTATCTTTGCACTCGCAATCAGCAATTGGTGCGTTAGTTCAGCTGGTTAGAATACGTGCCTGTCACGCACGGGGTCAGGGGTTCGAGTCCCCTACGCACCGCTCAAGCAACCGAAGTTTCGTCGGTTGCTTTTTTTTGTGCGTAGGGGACTCGTTCAACCGGTAGCGGCTCGGCAGAGGCGTCTTTGTGTGATTATGCGATGGCGTATCGCTATGCGATAACAATGTAACGAGCAGATGATTTCAAGTGAATAAATTCCCTTGCTCTCATCAACTCATTACATCGACCTTCGGTCCTCCGCCCTCGCAATCACTCTTGCTCTGCTCTCGTCTTCTGCGGTCGGTCGAGTCAGTTCTGCTAATCAAGTGTTTTATAGTAATTAAGACTTCCCTTAATTCATTTGCCTACCTCTGAGGATTGCTCCAAAAAAAGAACAAATGCGTCAGCACATAAAAACTACTACCGGCGGCAACAGATTTGAGCAGAGCAAGAGTGTTGGGGAATGTTGGAGCCTTGTAGGCTTAGGCTTGAGATTGTGGGACTATGGGAGCTTGCTCACAAATAGACCTACAATCACAAGACTGATAATTGCGTAGCAATACAACATTACCCAATACACGCAGACCACTCTGCCACATCGCCACAGCTGAAAGGAGTTTAGAGGAGCGTATAAAAACGAAAATAGGCGGGAGTCATCGCGACTGCCGCCTACCTCTGAGGATTGCTCCTCTAAACTACTAACCCAAACTTAAATAAATGAAGAAACCTCACTGTAACACCTTAGGCATTACAGCTGACAAATATATTGCAAACTTGGTGCCGTTGGCACACTTGATATCAAAGTACGTCTTTGTGTGGCAGTAAAGTGCCCAAACACAATATTTTCGTTATTCACTAACGGTTTTCTTACGCATATAGAACGTAAATGGTTGGCATTTTATTTTGCTGCGTATGATTTTTTTTGAATCGTGTGCTACGATTTAGACAATACAATGCGAGGTTGCTCCTTTGATTGGGGCAACCTCGTTTAGTGTATGGGCGACTGCAGCTTAGTCGTTGGGGTAGGCAGCGATGAAGATGTTACGTTTGCGAAGCTCATCGTTGACATCCAAGAGCGACTGCAACGAAACGCGACCTATGACATAGTTGTAGTTCTCTGACTTATACTCCTCGCAGATAGACTCAAAATTCAACAGAGCCAAATCCGAGAGGTTAGAGTAACGATAGTAGACGCGGAATGAGTGGTCGGTAGTGTACTCGGGTAGCTGCGAGTCGTTACGCTTCTTATACTCATATTTATAGTCGTAGAGGCACGCTGTAATATCGCTCAGCACAGCCGAGCCGGTAGGGTAGCCTCCCGCACCGCGACCAAACATAAACTGCTTGTCGTAGAAGAGTCCCTTGATGACAACTCCGTTGAACTCATCCTCGACGCTATATATGTATTTGTTGCGTGAGATAAGTTGTGGCATAACGCTCATAATAAGGCGGTTATCCTTCAGCTTCTCAACGTGTGCAACTAACTTGAAACGACGCTCCTTCTCGTTGGCAAAGCGTATGTCGCTGTCGTTCATATTAGATATTCCGTAGGTGAAAATCTTCTCGGGAGCGACATACAATCCGAAGGCGTGAACGGTGATTATGATGAGCTTAAAGAGAGAGTCCCAGCCATCAATATCGAGCGACGGATTGCTCTCGGCAAAGCCTAAATCCTGGGCTAACTTCAGAGCGTCGCCATACGACATATTCTCGTTAAAAATCTTCGAGAGGATGAAGTTTGACGAGCCATTCAGTATACCTTTAACCGAGGTCAGCAAATCGTTGTCGTAGTACTCCTCCAAGTTGCGGATTACGGGGATGCTGCCGCAAGCCGATGCGTCGTACAACAGACCTACATTGTAGCGAGCCTGCAGGTCGATAAGTTCCTCGATATGGTGTGCCAACATCTTCTTGTTGCCCGAAACGACAGGCAAACCGCTCTGCAAAGCACGCTTAACAATGGTGTATGCTGCATCGGCATCGTCTATAAGCTCGACGATAAAGTTAATCTCTGGGTCGTTGAAAATATCGTCAGCATTATCGGTAAAAGCAACATCTGCCTTGCGAGGTTTGGAGATATTTCGCACGCAGACACGCTTAATCTCCACATTCTTTGAGTCGATACGCTTGAGTACGTCGTACAATCCACTGCCGACTGTGCCGAAGCCAAACAAGCCGATATTAAGTTTCTTTGAGTTCATCTTATCTGTCTAAAAATTTAAGTATTATATCGTTTAATTTCTTATGCTCTACCAAAAAGCCATCGTGTCCAAAGTCGGAGTCTATGAGATGATACTCCACCGAAGGTATATTCTCCACAAATGGGCGATGGTCCTCGGGTGTGAATAGTATGTCGGAGGTGATGGCAACAACCAACACACGTGCCTTTATACCCTGCAATACCTCCTCCACAGAGCCTCTGCCACGAGCTATGTTGTGTGAGTCGACAGCCTGGCTCAGACGGTAGTATGAGTAGGCATTGAAACGACGACGCAGCTTCTCGCCCTGATAGCGTTGGTATGAGTGAACGTGTCGCTCAAACGAGGCTGTGTCGAGGTCGGTGTCGGCTTGTGTCTTGTCGTATGCCTTGCCACCGCGATAACTCAAAAGAGCTATGCTGCGAGCTGTAGCCATACCCTGCTCGCCAGCTTGAGCCGAGCGGCTGCCATAGGTAGCATCGCACTCGATAGCCATACGCTGCGATTCGTTAAATGCCGCAGCCCAAGGTGTTGTGTTAGTGGCTGTTGCGATGAGTGCTGCTGATTTGGCAAACGAGGGTTGCATAATGAGCCACTCCATACACTGAAAACCTCCTATGGAGCTACCGATAAGCATCTTTACTTGCTCGATGCCCAAATGCTTGGCAAGCAACTGATGACATCGCACCATATCGCGAACGGTGATGCGGGGGAAGTCGCCATACCACGCCTCGCCTGTCGCAGGGTTGGTGGATAGTGGACCTGTTGTGCCATAGCACGAACCGAGGAAATTGGCACACACGATAAAGTACTTCTCAGGGTCCAAGAAACATCCCTGCTCAACGGTGTGTGGCCACCAGTCGGCAACGTCAGAGTTGGCGGTCAGTGCGTGGCATACCCAGATAATATTATCACGCTGTGCGTTCAAAGAGCCATAGGTGTGGTATGCTATCTCTATCGAAGGCAACACCTCGCCTGACTCCAGGGTGAATGGTTTATCGTATAAAAACTGTTGCACCATAATCTACACTCGCTCAAAAGCCTGCTCGAAATCGGCAATAATATCCTCGACATTCTCCAAACCCAACGAGATACGCAGCAGTGTAGGCGTTACGCCTGCGGCACGCTTATCCTCGTCGCTGAGCTGCTTGTGGGTGGTCGACGCAGGGTGTGTAACGACAGTTATAGAGTCGCCAATCATAGTCATATTGCCTGCTAACTTGAGTGCTTCGACAAAACGAACTGTGCTATCTAATGAGCCCTTCAGTTCGATAGTAAAGACGCTCGATGCACCGTAGCGGAAATATTTTTGTGCGTTAGCGAAGCCTTTGTGGTCGTCAAATCCGATATAGCTTACTCGCTCTACCAATGGATGCTGGCGGCAGAACTCTGCCAGACGACGTGTTGACTCCACCTGGTGCTTGACGCGTAGCGAGAGGGTCTCCAATCCGATGAGCATCAGATAGCTGTCGAACGATGATGGACAACAGCCGAAATCACGCAGACCATCGACACGACACTTGACGATAAATGCCTGGTTGCCGAAGGTTCGGTAGAGGTTGAGTCCGTGATAGCCCTCTGAAGGACCATCTATCTGTGGAAACTTGCCATTACCCCAATCGTAGTTGCCGCCATCGACAATTATGCCGCCCATAGCTGTTCCGTGTCCGTTAATCCACTTGGTGGCAGAGTCCACGATGATGTTTGCTCCCCACTCGAAAGGATTACACAGGAAACCGCCCGCTCCAAAAGTATTGTCGACAATAAAAGGAACATCAGCCCTCTTGGCTAACTTGCCGATAGCCTCTAAATCCAGCACATCACACGTAGGGTTACCCATACTCTCCACGAAGATAGCTTTGGTCTTGGCGTCAATCAGACGCTCGAAGTCGGCTACCGTATCCCCCTGGGCTATACGACACTCGATGCCTAACTTACGCAGCGATATGCGGAACTGATTGTATGTGCCGCCATAGAGATATGGCGAGGTTACGATGTTGTCGCCTGCCTCTGCCAATGAGCTTATTGCTAAAAATATCGCTGACATTCCCGACGCCACAGCCAAAGCTCCTACGCCATTGTAGAGCGAGGCAATACGCTCCTCGTAAGCAGCTGTTGTGGGGTTGTGCAGTCGTGTGTAGATGTTGCCCGCCTCGCTCAGCTCGAAGAGGTTGGCTGCATAGTCGCAACTTTTGAAGTGATATGCTGCAGTAGGGTATATGGCTATGCCGCGTGAGCCTGTTGAGTCGACGTGGTAGCCTCCGTGTATCTGTTTTGTCTCGAATTGAAGTTTCTCGTTTGCCATAACTAACAATATAATATAATAGGTCCGAACAGTGTCGAACACGTTACTTAAAATTTAATCTTTAGGTTGATTCTTTGGTGTCATCCAACACCCGATAGCACGTAACTATCAACGAGGAAGAGAGTGCCTAACGGCACATTCGCATTGAGATAGACGCCATAGTCTTCATAGCGTAACGCATAATAGTTATGTCGCTGTAGTATCTCATATAAGTAGCTTTCTTTGGCAAAGGTATGAATTATTTTTTATCTCTGCAAGACTTCATAAAATAATAACAGTCCGCCCGAGGGCAGACTGCTATGTTACATATTCACTTCCGACGCATCCAACATATTGTTCAACAGAGCATATACGGTTAATCCTGCGACTGACTTGATACCCGTCTTGTGGGCTATATTTTTGCGGTGCGACATAACGGTGTGAATCGATATATTGAGCTCGTCGGCAATCTCCTTGTTGGCTAAGCCTTTGGCTATGAGCACCAGCACATCACGCTCTCGCTCCGAGAGGTCGTGGCTATCGCTATATGGGTTTGTCTGACTCTGCTCAATAGCCGCCTGAAGTTTCTTGGAGAGCTTGGCTGCGTTGTCGTAGAGGTTGATTACGCCATCAGCCTGTCGTAGTATGTCATCATCGCACGCTACGGTAGCCAAGATGACGAATGTAACGCTCTGTAACTCTATATGTAACGCTCTCATATTGCACTCGCTACCCACGACGTGTGAGCCCAAAATTATCACCTCGGGCTGTGTGGTGGCAAGGCGACTCTCCGCCTCGCTCCAACTCCCTGCCTGGCACACCACATCGTAGTTTGCCTGCTCCAGGAGGAGAGCCAAGCCGCGTCGAATCATCTCCGACGGTTCGATAATAGCTATTCGTTCGCGTCTCATAATCTATCGTTTATGTGCCATAAGTGCAAGTGGTGCCATCAGGTCGGTCTCGAGTAGTGTGTGTCGAGCCAGGTCCTCACGCATAGCGTAAACATCGTAGAGCAGGTCGCATCGCTGGTGGATGGAGCAACGCTCGGGAAGATATTTGATGATGATGCTCTTCATATCATCTATCTTCTCGCAGATGTCGGTATGGTTATCTAAATAGTGCTCAATCATCTCTGGCTCGGGCTGTTTGCCACTAACCAACGCCTCCAAGTAAGGGAACATCGTATCGTCCTCATATTGCAGATGCTCTCTCACCTCAGCCTCATAGTCGGTGTAGAAACGACGCAGGAGCAGTTGCTGACGCAGGTCGCAATATTGCAAAACACTCTCTATGCCCGCCTCGATACGTGGCAATATCACGTCGAGATAGTAGTGGTGTGATGAGCGGAGGAACTTTATTAAAGTGGTCAAATCCTCGGTGCGTAGCTCGTCAGTTGAGACCTCCTCGTCGGATGTTGCATAGATGCGACAAATCTGCAGGAAGAGAGCTGACGACATCCCGTAGCGGTCGCACATCTGCCCTACGGTCATATCGCCAAAGGGGAGCTCTATGCCCAATCGCTCGAGAATCGAGAGGAGATGATAATCGGTGTCAAGCAACTCGGCGATAGTCATATCGCGGGAGAATATAACCTCGTGAGTGCCATCTATTTTATAACTCTTCATATAAAGTATTTCTTTCGGTTACAAATTTATATTTTTATTCGTAATTCTACAAACCCAACCACCCACCTATGTGGTATGCTCCAAATGCCAACACCCAAGCCAGAGCTGTCGAGTAGACGACAGAGAAGAGAGCCCATTTCCAGCCTCCTGCCTCACGTGCTATGGCGGCAATGGTCGCTATGCAAGGGCAGTAGAGCAGCACGAAGACTATCATAGCAAGTGCCGATGATGGGGTGTAGTCGCCCGATGCGACGAGCTTACTCTTGAGGTTTGTATCCGACTCCTCGGTATCATCAACAGCATATAACACGCCCAGAGTCGATACGGTAATCTCCTTGGCTGAAGCTCCTGTGATGATGGCTACGCTCGCCTTCCAGTCCAAACCCATAGGTTGCATCAGAGGCTCTACGCACTTACCTAACTGTCCTAAATAGGAGTTTTCGCTCTGCTTGGCTGCAGCCATCTCACTCACTACGTCTGTCGTTGGTGAGCCTGTCGTCTGTTCGGAGTGAGGGTAATAGCTGAGGAACCAGATGATGACCGTAGCTATGAGAATCAGTCCTCCCATCTTACGCAGATATTGTTCCGAACGCTCCCACATATGTCGCAGGACAGCCCTGAAGGTAGGTATGCGATAAGGAGGAAGCTCCATAACGAAAGGTGTCTCATCTTTGCCGAAGAGGAACTTGCGGAGCAGTCGTGCTGTGATTATAGCAACTACGACACCTAAAATATATATGCCGAAGAGCATCAATCCTGCGTGTGAAGGGAAGAATGTGCCAACCAACAACAGATAGACAGGGAGTCGAGCACTGCAAGAGATAAAGGGGTTTATCAGTATGGTAATCAGTCGGCTGGAGTGGCTCTCTATGGAGCGAGTTGCCATAATGGCGGGCACGTTACAGCCGAAGCCCATAATCATCGGAATGAACGATTTGCCGTGCAGACCTGCCAAGTGCATCAACTTATCCATAATGAATGCCGCACGTGCCATATATCCCGAATCCTCCATAAATGCGATGAACATATAGAGTATGAGGATATTGGGCAGAAATACCGCCACCGAGCCGACGCCGCCTATCACGCCATCGACCAGCAAGTCGCGAAATGCTCCCTCGCTCATCATCGCTCCTACCGTCTCGCCTAACCACGCAAAGCCCACTTCAATCCACTCCTGCGGATAGGCTCCGAGTGTGAATGTTGACCAGAACATCACCAGGATGATAGCCAGAAATATAGGCATTCCTAACCAGCGGTTTGTAACAATCTTGTCGATAATTGAGGTCTTGGAGTTGGTTGCCTTACCACTTGGGGTGTAGGTCTCAGCCAAAGCACCCTCGATAAAACCATACTTCTCGCCTGTGATGGCACTCTCCACATCCTGGTCTAATGCCTCTATTATGCGGGCGGCACTTTTGATGCTGCGGTTGTTCCACTCGGTGAAGTGTGGCGACTGACGCAATATCTCCTTCACACTATTATCGCCCTCGAGGAGTTTCGTTGCCCAATAACGTGGAGGAAAGCAGTTGGGTAGCTCATCCAAGTTAAGTTTCATTGTGCGAGAGAGCGATGCTACCTCGTTCTCGATCGTCTGCGAGTAGTTGATATGGATGTGGCGTACCTTCGAGTTCTGGTTCTCAAATATCGATATGACCTCATCGAGCAGAGCCTCTATGCCCTTGCCGTCGCGAGCCACTACGGGTACCATAGGCACACCAATCATACTGCCTAAACTGTCGTAGTCGAGCTTTGCTCCGCTCTGCTCCAGCTCATCGTACATATTAAGAGCCACGACCATCTTGGGGTTAAGGTCAATAAGCTCGGTTGTGAGGTAGAGGTTACGCTCGAGGTTGGATGCTACCACGGCGTTGATAATCACATCGGGTAGCTCCTCCATCAGATGACGACGCACATAGAGCTCCTCGGGCGAGTAAGCCGATAGTGCGTAGGTGCCCGGGAGGTCGGTGATGTTGATTTTATAACCTTTATATTTTAGTGAGCCACTCTTGGCATTGACCGTTACGCCGCTATAATTGCCGACGTGTTCGTGTCCGCCCGATATGGCATTGAAGAGCGAGGTCTTGCCACTGTTGGGGTTACCGACCAGAGCTACGTTTATCTCACGAATCTTCTCCTCGACGATACGCTCAATATACTCGTCATCGGTTACCGCTGTTGCACTATCGTTCTGGAGTTCGTAGCCTCGTGCCTCCTCTATGGTGAGCACCTCGACCATCGCAGCCTCGGAGCGACGCAACGACACCTCATAACCCATAATGGCATACTTTATAGGGTCTCGCAATGGAGCATTGAGCACCGCCTCGACCTTCTGTCCGCGAACGAAGCCCATCTCCAAAATACGGCGACGGAAACCTCCGTGTCCCTGTACTTTGATGATGACGGCACGTTCGCCACTCTTGAGTTCGGATAACAGCATAGTTGTTTAGTCGTTATTTTTGCTTGCAAAAATAGCGTATTTTTCTCATATAGTCAATCCCCCGATTAAGTGATGCAGTACAAAATATTCACTACATTTAGCTATTGTGTGGCTTTTATGTAGAGCTTACCTTTGCAGTAGAAATTGAAAAGAGGTTTATTTTGTTTGTTTTATGAATAGTCTCTTCACGCCTGGGATAGACGCGGAGAGCGGTGCAGGAATCTAACTTTGCATCGGTCGGGAAAGCCACCCGACACACACCGAAAGAGAGCAGGTCAGCGACTTGCTCTCTTTTGCTTTGTTGGCGAATAGAAACTATGAATGAGTAGCACAAAGCACTATCCTTCAATTTACGAAAATTCAATACTTATTGATATGTTTCAAAAAGTGAATAACTTGTTAATAGTTTTTAATGGAAATTTTGCATACCATATATTAATAGAGTAATTTTGTCCTATGGAAACAAGGGCGATACATATCTTAGCTCCGCAAGTGCCTGTGCAGGCTCTGCCTTTGGTGGCGGATGCTGTGGTGGGTGGCTGCGGCGAGAAGTGCGAGGGTGTGTGCGATAAGAAAACAAATTTAATAGGATAGTTGCCGTTGGAGCGTCTGCTTCGGCGGCTTATTATTTTTACACAGTTATACAATAAAGCGTTATGAAAGTAGCAGTTATTATGGGTTCGACAAGCGATTGGGGCATTATGTCGGCAGCAGTAGAGACTCTTGAGGAGTTGGGTATCGAATACGAGAAGCGAGTAATCAGTGCTCACCGTACACCACATCTTATGTTTGAGTATGCAACTACTGCACGTGAACGTGGCATAGGCGTTATCATAGCAGGAGCAGGTGGTGCAGCACACGTGGCGGGCGTAACGGCAGCCTTGACAACAGTTCCCGTTATCGGTGTACCTATCAAGACCTCGACACTCAACGGTCTGGACTCACTGCTTTCGATAGTGCAGATGCCTGGCGGAATACCCGTATCGACAACAGCCATCAACGGAGCAAAGAACGCCGCTTTGATAGCTGCTTCGATATTTGCCCTGACCGATAAAGAGTTGGAGGCTCGATTGGAGGCTTATCGCAAGGCTCAAACCGAGAAGGTGCTTAGTGCTGAATTATAATATAATCAAGATATGAAGAATTACCGCATCTACGTCGAGAAGTTGCCGCGATTTCAGGTCGAGGCAGATACTCTGCGTAAAGAGTTAAACAACAATTTGGGGCTCAACCTCCGCTCGTTGCGTCTGCTGAACGTCTACGATTTGTTCGGCTTCTCGGAGGAGCTGTTGGAGAAGAGCCGTTATGCAGTTTTTGGCGAGATAGTAACTGACAACGTAGCCGACGAGTGTCCGCTCGAGGGCGAGAAGTATTTAGCAGTAGAGTATCTGCCGGGACAGTTTGACCAGCGAGCAAGCTCGGCTGTGGCGTGTGTACGCCTGATAGAGCCGACAGCCGATGTCCGCATCAAGAGCTCTAAACTGCTGATTTTCGACAAGTCCCTCACCGATGAAGAACTCGCTCGCATCGAGCGTTACTACATCAATGCAGTGGAGTCGCGTCGTAAGGATTTGAGCCAGCTGTCGGATATGGAGAGTGCCGAGGTAAAGCCTGTGCCTATCCTGCACGGACTCATCTCTCTCAAGGATGAGGAGTTAGAGCCATTTTGCAAGGAGTATGGTTTGGCAATGAATGCCGATGATTTGCGTGAGGTAGTGAAGTATTACCAGCGTGAGCAACGCGACCCATCGGAGACCGAGCTTCGCATACTCGATACTTATTGGAGCGACCACTGCCGCCACACTACTTTTACAACCGAGATTGAGCAGATAACAATCGACGAGTCGTTCCTCAAGGAGGAGCTGGAGGAGTCGTTGGAGACTCTACACCGCATACGTAAGGAGCTCGGCAGAGAGCAGAAGAGCCTCTGTCTGATGGAGCTGGCAACAATCGGTGCTCGTTATCTGAAGAAGACGGGCGTACTCGACAACTTGGAGCAGAGCGAGGAGAACAACGCCTGCTCGATATTTGTCAATGTCGATGTGGATGGTGTCGAGGAGAAGTGGCTGCTTCAGTTCAAGAACGAGACACACAACCACCCAACCGAGATTGAGCCTTTTGGTGGTGCTTCGACCTGCTTGGGCGGAGCTATCCGCGACCCACTCTCGGGCAGAAGCTACGTCTATCAGGCTATGCGTGTAACGGGTGCGGGCGACATCTATAAGAGCGTAGCCGAGACAATGAAGGGTAAGCTCCCTCAGCGTATCATCTCGGCAAAGGCTGCTGCGGGCTACTCGAGCTACGGTAACCAGATAGGTCTTGCAACAACACACGTTCGCGAGATTTACCACCCTAACTATGTCGCTAAGCGTTTGGAGGTGGGTGCTGTTGTTGGAGCAGTTAAGGCAGAGAATGTACGTCGTGAATCCCCTGCGGCGGGCGATGTTATTTTGCTCTTGGGAGGTCGCACAGGTCGCGATGGAATAGGTGGAGCAACAGGCTCATCGAAGGAACATAACGTAAAATCTATCGAGGAGTGTAGCTCGGAGGTACAGAAGGGTAATGCTCCTGAGGAGCGTAAGTTGGAGCGTCTGTTCCGCCGTGCCGAGGTTACACGTCTGATAAAGAAATCGAACGACTTTGGTGCGGGCGGTGTCAGCGTAGCTATCGGCGAGCTGGCAGATGGCTTGGATATCTATTTGGACAGAGTGCCTACAAAATATAGCGGACTGAACTCTACGGAGCTTGCCATCAGCGAGTCGCAGGAGCGTATGGCTGTGGTAATTGAGAAAAAGGACGTAGAGACGTTTTGCGACTATTGCCACGAGGAGAACATCGAGGTTACCCACGTAGCCGACGTAACGGATACTGCACGATTGAAGATGTTCTACAATGGCGAGATGATTGTAAACCTCTCGCGTGAGTTTATCGACAGTGCGGGTGCTAAACACTACACCAAGATTCGTATTGGCGAGGTCGAGGAGCGTAATCCATTCCACCGCACTATTGAGGGCGACACACTGCGTGAGCGAGTATATGCCAACCTGCAGCAGGATAATGTCCTCTCGCAGCGAGGTATGATTGAGATGTTTGACTCTACAATCGGTGCTTCGACTGTCTTGATGCCTTTTGGTGGAAAGACACAGAATACCGAGACACAGGTGTCGGTGCAGAAGCTGCCTGTGGGTAAGGCTATGACCAATACTGCCAGCATAATGGCTTTCGGATATAACCCATTCCTTGCTACGTGGAGCCCATATCATGCCTCGGCTTATGCTGTTGTGGAGGCTGCTGCGAAGGTGGTGGCGGCAGGTGCTCGTTACGATAAGATGCGTTACTCATATCAGGAGTATTTCGAGCGTATGCACAGCGACCTCTCGTGGGGTAAGCCATTGGCGGCTTTGCTCGGAGCATTGAAGATGCAGGTGGAGTTGGGCTTGCCATCTATCGGTGGTAAGGACTCTATGAGTGGAACGTTCCAGGATATCAACGTGCCTCCAATGTTGATGGCGTTTGGTATTACAACTGTCGATGCACGTACCGTTATCAGCCCCGAGTTTAAGTCGGCTGACAACAAGCTCTATTTGATTAAGCATACTCCCAAGGCTAACTATATGCCCGACGTAGAGCAGCTAAAAGAGAACTTCTCGGCTGTCAGCTCTGCTATCGAGCAGGGTAAGATTCTCTCGGGTTATGCTATCGGCTTTGGTGGCGTAGCGGAGGCTGTGGCTAAGATGTCGTTCGGTAATATGGTTGGTGCAGAGATAGAGCTCTCGGAGAGTGAGTTGTTTGATTACAACTACGGTTCTATTTTGGTCGAGGCTGCCGAGGAGCTACATCTGCCAAACGCAATGCTTATCGGTCGTACCACCGCACAGGAGTATATTACAATCAATGGCGAGAGCTTCGCTATTGAGAAGTTGCAGAAGGTTAACTCGGAGAAGTTCTGTCAGATATATCCCGACAGAGGTATTGAGGGCGGTCTGACACGTAAGAGCGAGCCACAGGATTGCAAGATTCGCTGCCAGGCAGAGCCTACCGATGAGGTGAAGGTCTACATCCCTGTCTTTGCCGGAACAAACTGTGACTACGATACCGCAAAGGCTTTTGAGCGTGCAGGAGCAACTGTCGCAACGGGTGTGTTCTGCGACCTTACAGCTGAGGATATCTTTGCCTCTATCGAGCGAATGAAAAGAGCTATCGACGAATGTAATATATTTGTTCTGAGTGGCGGATTCTCTGCCGGAGATGAACCAGATGGTAGTGGTAAGTTTATCGCTAACGTGCTCAATAACAAGGCTATTACCGACGCTATCCACGCCCTGCTGGACCGAGGTGGCTTGATTTTGGGTATCTGCAACGGTTTCCAGGCGTTGGTTAAGTCGGGATTGCTGCCTTATGGTCGTTTGGGTAAGGTTGTGAAGGAGTCGCCAACACTCTTCCGCAACGATATCAATCGCCATATATCTCAAATCGTAACTACTCGAGTAGCGACTACCGCTTCGCCTTGGCTCTCATCGTTCAACATTGGCGATGAGCACTCAATAGCAGTGAGCCACGGTGAGGGTAAGTTTGTGGTGAGTGATGAGATGGCGGAGGAGCTCTTTGCTAACGGACAGATTGCATTCCAATATGTCGATGCCGAGGGTAATGCTACAATGCAGGCTCCGATGAATCCTAACGGCTCATCATTCGCTATCGAGGGTATCATCAGTCCAAGTGGTCAGATTTTGGGTAAGATGGGACACACTGAGCGATATGAGGACAACCTCTTCAAGAATATCAGTGGCGAGAAGCGACAGGATATCTTTACCAATGCAGTAAACTATTTCAAGAAACAATAACAGACACAATATTATGGCTAAAAGTTACGAAAAGGCTGGCGTAAATCTCGAGGCTGGCTACGAAGTAGTAAGACGTATTAAATCGCACGTGAAATCGACCAATCGCCCGGGTGTTATGGGTAACATCGGTGCTTTTGGCGGTATGTTCGACTTGGCATCGCTCGGCTATAAGGAGCCAATCCTTGTGAGCGGAACAGATGGCGTGGGAACAAAACTAAAGATTGCTTTTGAGATTGACAAGCACGACACCATAGGTATCGACGCTGTGGCAATGTGTGTGAACGACGTGTTGGCACAGGGTGCTGAACCGCTGTTCTTCCTCGACTATGTGGCAGTAGGTCATAACGAGCCTGCCAAGATTGAGGCTATCGTGGCGAGTGTTGCTGAGGGTTGTCGTCAGGCAGGCTGTGCACTCATCGGCGGCGAGACTGCCGAGATGCCAGGTATGTATGGCGGAGGCGAGTACGATATCGCTGGCTTTACGTGCGGCGTTGTGGAGCGTGCGAAGCTTATCGACGGCTCGAAGGTGAAGGTGGGTGATGTGTTGGTGGGTATCGCATCGAGCGGTGTCCATTCTAACGGATTTAGCCTCGTACGTAAGATTGTCAGCGACAATGGCTTTGATTTGAAAGTCCCTCACGCTGACCTTGGCGATAAGCCACTTGGCGAGGTGCTGTTGACTCCTACACGTATCTATGTAAAGCAGGTGTTGGAGGTTATCCGCGAGTGTGATGTTCACGGTATAAGCCACATCACGGGCGGTGGTTTCGATGAGAATATCCCACGTATCTTGAGCGAGGGTCAGGGTGTCGAGGTTACTGAGGGTAGCTGGGAGATTTTGCCGGTATTCCACTTCTTGGAGAAGTATGGCAAGGTGGCTCATCGTGAGATGTTCAACATATTTAATATGGGTATCGGAATGGTTATCGCACTTGACGAGAGCGAGGCTGCGAAAGCTATCGATATTCTTACGAAGTGTGGCGAGAAAGCCTCTATCATCGGTCGTATCGTAGAGGGCGAGGGTGTTACTATTAAATAAATAAGGTAAAAGAGGGTTATGAAGCATAAGATTGCTGTGTTTGCAAGTGGCTCGGGTTCAAACTTTGAGGCTATATGCTCTGCTGCCGAGCAGGGAGATATTCCTGCCGAGGTGGCTTTGATGGTGTGCGACAAGCCCTCTGCAAAGGTCTGCGAGCGTGCTCGCAAATATAATGTTCCATCGTTTGTCTTCTCGGCAAAAGATTACGACTCAAAGGCAGAGTATGAACAACGTATAGTGGAGGAGTGTCGGAAGAGAGGTGTTGAGCTTATCTGCCTGGCGGGTTATATGCGACTTGTGGGTAGCACATTACTCGATGCCTATCGTGGCAGGATTATCAATCTGCATCCGTCGCTTTTGCCGCTATATAAAGGTGCGAGAGCTATCGAGCAGGCATTTGAGAATGGCGATAAACGCTATGGTGCCACAATTCACTATGTCGATGAGTCGCTGGATGGTGGCGAGATTATCTCGCAGCAGAGCCTCTGCTATGAGGGCAACTCTTTGGAGGAGGTAACCGAGATGATTCATCAGCTGGAACATAAACTTTACACAGAAACTATTAAAACATTATTAAGCAAATAATTAGGTATGAGAGCATTAGTCAGCGTAAGCGACAAGCAGGGTGTTGTTGAGTTTGCACAACAACTCCGCGAGTTAGGTTGGGAGATTATCGCTACGGGCGGTACAATGAAACTTCTGAAGGAGAGCGGCGTAGCGGTTATCAACATCAGCGACGTTACGGGATTTCCCGAGATTTGTGATGGTCGTGTAAAGACACTTCATCCAAAGGTGCACGGTGGATTGTTGGCTCGTCGTGATGATGAGAGCCACTTGAAGGCTTTGAAGGATAACGCCATAGAGTTTATCGATATGGTGTGTGTCAACCTCTATCCATTCCGTCAGACAATAGCAAAGCCAGATGTAACAATGGAGGATGCTATCGAAAATATCGACATCGGTGGCCCATCAATGTTGCGTAGTGCAGCGAAGAACTATAAGGACGTAACTGTTGTCTGCGACCCAAAGGATTATGCTCAAATCATCAGCGAGATTAAAACTGAGGGCAATACCACACTCCAGACTCGTCTTCAACTCTCGGCTAAGGCTTATACCCATACTGCACAGTACGATGCGATGATTGCTACCTATATGCGTCGAGCAGCAGGCTTGAACGAGAAACTCTTCTTGGAGTTCGACCTTAAGCAGGGCTTGCGTTATGGCGAGAACCCTCACCAGGAGGCTAAGTTCTACGGTAGCGAGGCGGCTGGAGCATTTTCGTTGGCTTCGGCTAAGCAGCTGGGCGGCAAGGAACTCTCATACAATAATATTCAGGATGCTAACGCAGCACTCTGCATCACTCGCGAGTTCGACGAGCCATTCTGCGTAGGTCTGAAGCATATGAACCCTTGCGGTGCAGCTATCGGAGTAGATGTTGTAGATGCGTGGACAAAGGCATACGAGGCTGACAAGGTGAGTATCTTTGGCGGTATCGTGGCAACCAACCGCGAGATAAATAAGGAGGTGGCAGAGTTGATGAAACCTATCTTCTTAGAGATTATTATGGCACCTTCGTTCACCGATGAGGCATTGGAGGTATTCTCAACAAAGAAGAATCTGCGTCTGTTGCAGATTGATATGTCGAAGTCGGAGAGTGTCGATAAGCAGTACGTCAGCGTCAATGGCGGTCTGTTGGTGCAGGACTTGGATAAGAATACCCGCGAGGTAGTAGAGGATATGTGTGTTACCGAGGTTAAGCCATCGGCAGAGCAGTTGAGCGACTTGAACTTTGGCTGGAGAATCGTTAAGCACGTAAAATCAAACGCTATCGTTGTTGTAAAGGATGGTCATACCGTAGGTGTCGGTGCAGGTCAGATGAATCGCGTTGGCTCTGCCGAGATAGCACTCAAGCAGGCTCACGCAGCAGGCTTCACGACCGATTTGGTGTTGGCTTCAGACGGTTTCTTCCCATTTGATGACACCGTAACTATGGCAGCCGAGTATGGCGTAACAGCTATCGTTCAGCCAGGTGGTAGCGTACGTGATGAGGACTCTGTAAAGAAGGCTAATGAGAAGGGTATTACGATGCTCTGTACCGGTATGCGTCATTTTAAGCACTAAACCGATATGAAAGTTCTTGTAGTAGGTTCGGGTGGCAGATGCCACGCCATAGTGGAGGCACTGAGTAAGTCGCCACAAGTAGAAAAGATTTTCTCCGCTCCAGGCAACGCCGGAATAGCTGCTTTGGCAGAGTGCGTAGCAATAAAGGAGACCGAGATTGACCGATTGGCAGACTTTGCTGCAGAGCAGGGTGTAGGGCTTACGGTTGTTGGCCCCGAGGTCGCTTTGGAGGCAGGTATTGCCGATTTGTTTGCCGAGCGAGGCTTGCGTATCTTTGGCCCTAAGCGTAATGCAGCACGCATCGAGACAAGCAAAGAGTTTGCAAAAGAGTTGATGGCAAAATACAACATCCCAACAGCTGCGTTCCGTACTTTCACCGATTTTGACGCAGCCTTGGAGTATGTCAAGGCGGGCAAGCTGCCTATCGTGCTGAAGTATGATGGTCTGGCAGCAGGCAAAGGCGTAGTCATTGCCGAGACTCTTACGGAGGCAGAGGAGGCACTCAGAGATATGTTGCTTGACGCTAAATTTGGCGAGGGCAAGGTCGTTATCGAGGAGTGCTTGGTAGGACCAGAGTTTTCGCTGATGTGCTTTGTCAATGGCGAGAGCGTCTATCCTATGCCTGTGGCTCAGGATCACAAACGTGCATACGATGGCGATAAAGGTCCAAATACGGGTGGTATGGGAGCTTATACCGAGCTACCATTTATCAGCGATGAGGACTTGGAGTATGCTATGCAGAAGATTATGCTGCCTACTGCTAAAGCTCTCGCAGCGGAGGGTGCACCATTCTGTGGCGTGCTCTATGGTGGATTGATGAAGACCCCCGACGGTATTAAGGTCATCGAGTTCAATGCTCGCTTTGGCGACCCAGAGACCGAGGTTGTTCTGCCTCGTATCAAGAGCGACATCTGTCAGGTGTTCTGCGATGTAGCCGACGGCAAGGCTGCCCAGATTGAGTGGCACGACTTCGCTACACTCGGTATTGTACTCGCATCGAAGGGCTACCCGGGCTCATACGATAAGGGTTATGTCATCTCGGGCGTGGAGAGTGTCGATGGCTCGGTTTATCACATGGGCACAGCACTTAAGGATGGAAAGTATATCACTGCGGGCGGTCGTGTGATGATTGTCGTTTGCTCTGCTCCTACACTTGCCGAGGCACAGTTCAAGGCAAAAGCCGAGGTGGAGAAAATCAAGTGCGACAACTTGTTCCACCGCACCGATATTGGTAATAAGGCGTTTAAGTAAAATAGTGTAACGATATGATTATAAGCGGAAAGGATTTAGCCCTCTCACTCAAGCAGGAGATGGCTCAAGAGGTTAAGACATTTCCCGAGAAGTATGGCAGAGTGCCACAGCTGACGGTTATTTTGGTGGGTGAAGACCCCGGTAGCGTCTCGTATGTTACCGGCAAGGCGAAGGCTTCAGCCGAGGTGGGTATCGCGAACACTACCATCCGTAAGCCTGCCACCATTAGTGAGGAGGAACTGTTGGGAATTATCGACGAGCTTAATAACAATGACGCTGTCGATGGTATCCTTGTTCAGTTGCCATTGCCAAAGCATATAGACTCGGATAAGGTCATAGCAGCTATTAAGGCAGAGAAGGATGTCGATGGTTTCCACCCTATGAATGTGGCTCGCCTATGGCTTAAGCAGGACTGCGTGCTGCCTTGCACACCTAAGGGTATTATCAAGCTCTTGAAGCGTGCTAATGTAGAGATTGCAGGTAAGGAGGTCGTTGTCGTAGGTCGTAGCAATATCGTGGGTCTGCCTGTGTCTAAGTTGCTGCTTAACGAGAATGCAACTGTTACCGTTGCTCACAGCCGCACAAAGGATTTGGCATCGGTTACACGTCGTGCCGATATTTTGGTTGTAGCGATTGGCAAGCCTAAGTTCGTAACAGCCGATATGGTGAAGCCAGGTGCGGTGGTAATTGACGTGGGCGTTAATCGCGACCCAGAGACCAACAAACTCTGTGGAGATGTCGATTTTGCAACTATTGAGCCTATCGCAAGTGCTATCACCCCCGTTCCTGGTGGTGTAGGTCCAATGACCATCACTTGCTTGATGGAGAATACAATAGAGTGCTTCCTGAGAAAGCAGAAGTAGAATAGTAAAGGCTGCCCGAAGGCAGCCTTTATTGTTGATTACTTATCGTGGTAGGACCTCGACCTTTAGTTTGGCGTAGGCATGCTCAGCCTTGGCCAGAGCCTCCTCGACGCTGTTATCGCGTGCAAGGATTACACCCATACGACGGTGGCCCTTAACTTCAGGCTTACCGAAGAGGCGTATCTGGACATTCTTTTCGGAGAGCACATCCTCCAAACCGCTGAATACCACCTTGTCGCTGTCGCCCTCGACAACCACAGCCTTCGATGCACTTGGCCCATAAAACTCAATATGAGGGATAGGCAGACCGAGAATAGCACGTGCGTGGAGAGCAAACTCCGACAAGTCCTGCGATATCATTGTAACCATACCTGTGTCGTGTGGACGAGGCGACACCTCGCTGAAGAGCACCTTGTCGCCGCAAACGAAGAGCTCAACGCCAAAAATTCCGTAGCCACCCAGAGCGTCAGTTACCTTCTTTGCGATATCTTTTGCCTGTGCAATAGCCACCTCGCTCATAGGCTGTGGCTGCCACGATTCACGATAGTCGCCATCGACCTGGTGGTGTCCGATAGGATTGAGGAACGATGTACCTCCAGCGTGACGAACAGTGAGCAGGGTAATCTCATAGTCAAACTTCACGAAACCCTCGACGATAACCTCGCCACCGCCGGCACGACCACCTTCCTGGGCAATTTTCCACGATGTGTCGGCATCCTCCGCAGAGCGAACAACGCTCTGACCGTGGCCCGAAGAGGACATAATAGGCTTCACAACACAAGGGATACCCACCTTCTTGAGTGCTTCATCAAACTCCTCGCGTGTAGCGGCAAAGCAGTAGGGTGATGTGGGCAGACCCAACTCCTCGGCAGCCAAGCGGCGTATGCCTTTGCGGTTCATAGTTAGCAGCGTAGCGTTAGCGGTAGGGATTACATTGTAACCTTCCTTCTCCAACTCTACTAATGTGGGGGTAGCGATAGCCTCTACCTCGGGGATGATATAATCGGGCTTCTCCTTCTCGATAATCTCACGCAGACGCTCGCCATCGAGCATCGAGAGCACGTAAGAGCGGTGAGCAACCTGCATCGCAGGGGCATTGGCATAACGGTCCAGAGCGACAACCTCGACACCGTAGCGTTGCAACTCCAAAGCAACCTCTTTACCTAACTCACCCGAACCACACAAAATAGCCTTCTTGCCGACTGTGGTCATCGGCGTACCAATCTTTACCATAACTATACTAACAAATTGTCGGGGCTGCCACCGCTGACAGCCCCATTATTATCATTTATTTACATTTTGCTTCGCAGTAAGCACAGCGATAGTCGCCATCATCAGTCAGATGGAAGAGTTTATCGACATCCTCGCGATTTGAGATGCACTGACGTGATGAGCACTCCCAATCGTTGTGCACCAGCGAGTGGTCAAGACGTGGTGTCTCGCCCTCGGCAGGGTGTTCCTCTGCCCACTTGAGCAGTGTGTAGATGAGTGCCATACGTACAAACTTACCATTCTCCACCTGGCGGAAATATGCTGCACGTGGGTCATTGTCCACGTCGCGAGTAATCTCATTCACACGTGGTAGCGGATGCAGGACTATCATATCCTTCTTTGCTGCCTTGAGCTTGTCGGCGTTGAGAACAAAGCTATCCTTCAGTCGCTCAAACTCCTCCTCATCCAAGAAACGCTCCTTTTGTACGCGTGTCATATAGAGGATATCCAGCTCTGGCATAACCTCCTCCATAGTAGCCACCTCGCGAGTAGGGATGTTGTTCTTGTCGCACACCTCACGACGTATGTATGATGGCAGACGCAGCTCTTCGGGGGCAATCAGCACTACATTAATACCCTCATATCGCGACAGGGCTTTGATGAGTGAGTGTACCGTACGCCCAAACTTCAAGTCGCCACAGAAGCCTATCGTCAGATTGTTCAATCTGCCTAACTCGCGGCGAATGGTCAATAGGTCGGTCAGTGTCTGCGTAGGATGTGCGTGGCTGCCATCGCCAGCATTGACGATAGGAATACGCGAATAGTGAGATGCAACAAGTGGAGCACCCTCGACGCTATGACGCATAGCGATGATGTCGGCAAAGCAACTCAGCACGCGTACCGTGTCGGCAACTGTCTCTCCCTTAGACACAGACGATGATGCTGCATCCGAAAATCCCAACACATTACCTCCGAGCTCCATCATAGCAGATGTGAAACTCAGACGGGTTCGGGTACTTGGCTCATAAAAGAGGGTAGCGAGTTTCTTACCTTTGCATACCTCGCTATATTTTGCACGATTCTCGATAATATCAAGTGCCGTAGCAATAATCTGGTCAATCTCTTGAACCGAAATGTCGGTGGTGTCGATTAAGTGTCTCATAACCTAACTATCTATTATTTGTTAATCCAGCTCTCATCTGATGGGTTGTTGCGGAAGGCGATGATGCGGTCGCAATCCTCTGTCTTGATGTATCCATCCTCGGCGGCTGCCTCTACCAAAGCATCAAGGTTTGAGAGAGAGTAGTTCACTACGTTTGCCTCAGCCATACGCTCCAAACCCTTACGCATACCGTATGTGAAGATGCTAACGACGCCCAGCACTTCAGCTCCCGCCTCACGCAAAACATTTACAACCTCGATACAGCTGCCGCCTGTCGAAATCAAATCCTCGACAACAACGACCTTGGCACCTTTCTCCAACTTACCCTCAATCTGGTTTGTGCGACCGTGATCCTTAGCTCCGCTACGCACATAACCCATTGGCAAATCCATAATGGTGGCTACGATAGCTGCGTGAGCGATACCTGCGGTACTTGTGCCCATCAGCACCTCACACTCGGGAAAATGCTTCTTAACCAACTCCGACAGCCCCTTCTCGACGTTATCACGCACACGTGGAGCTGTGAGAGTCAGACGGTTGTCGCAATAGATTGGGCTCTTGATACCACTTGCCCAGGTGAATGGCTGCTCAGGACGCAAAAATACTGCACCAATAGAGAGCAAATCTTTAGCAATTGACTTTTCCATATTATTTGGTTTTAACTTTTATCCAACAAACTCCTCCACACAACGCTTATATGCTGCTACAGGGTCAGTAGCCTGTGTGATAGGGCGACCAACAACGATATAGTCGGTACCAATCTCCTTAGCACGTGCTGGTGTGGTTACGCGTACCTGGTCGCCAACCTCTCCATCGGCAAAACGTACTCCTGGGGTAACCGTAACGAACGCCTCGCCACAAGCCTCCTTAACCATACCTGCCTCTAATGGTGAGCATACAACGCCATCCAATCCCGCCTCTTTTGCGTTGCGAGCATACTGCACTATAGTGTCGTTGATTGATGCGTTAATCAAGAGCTCTCGCTGCATACGCTCCTCGCTTGTCGAGGTGAGCTGTGTAACAGCTATGAGCAGTGGGCGTGTACCATCCTCGCGGGTGAGACCCTCGAGGGCAGCCTTCATCATCTCGATAGTGCCTGCTGCGTGCAGATTACACATATCGACATCCATCTTCGACAGAACAGCCATTGCCTTCTTAACGGTATTTGGAATATCGTGAAGCTTCAAGTCAAGGAAAATCTTGTGTCCACGAGCCTTTATCTGCTGAACGATAGCAGGGCCGGCGGCATAATATAGCTCCATACCAATCTTTACGAAAGGCTTGCAGTCGGTAAATTTATCAAGAAATTGAAGGGTAGCCTCGGCACTGCTGAAGTCGCAGGCAATGATAACGTCTCTATGCTTCATAGTTGCAAAAGTTTATTTCGAAATTAACTTTGTAAAATTAACAATTCTTTACGATACTATCAATACTTTCAGCACAAAAAAAGCCCCCGAAGCACAATAACTTTGAGGACTCTTTATGACTGATTGCTTTTTCATCACACACTATTGAATACGGACACAGCGTATTTGCATTGCATTGGCTCTGTACATCTCGCGTGCAGGCTCATAGCGGTTATTCACAGCACGTGTGGTGTTAAGGTCAAAGAACATCGATTTAGCCGCATTAGCATCCTTCTCGCCTGTGTCGGCTGTCCAGTAGAAACCAATCCAGGGGACAGGAGGTGTGCTCTCGTAGTTGTTTACGTTGGTAAATACGCCCGTCTCATAGCTGCGACGACCTGCACCCAGCATAAACATCTTCACGCCCGATGCGTCGCTCAGATACCAGCCCCACTTATCTTTAACCTCTGCCGAAGGAAGTGCATCGTCTGCTGCATCGATGTCGAGCATAGCAAACTGATTGCTTGTAGGTATTCGCCAGCCACGTGGACAAGGGTCGTTGACACTCTTCTGTGAAGCACTCCACAGTGATGAGTTGTGGCTGTCGAACAACCAATCCCAACCATTATCCTCTGCACCCAAAATCAGAGTAGTAGGATTTTTGCGTGCAAACTCCTCTGAACCGGTGTCGCTATTGTCGGCGGTGGCAGCCTTAAATCTCACGGTGTTGCCATTGCTGTCGTAGCCCGACTTGTTGGAGTTATTAGCCATATTGTAGTGGTATGGGCGATTGAATGGGTCTTTGCGGCCCCATTGGTAGTAGTAACCATACGACTCGTGAATCTTCGTGGTGTTGGTTGCTCCGTCGCTGTTGGCATAAGCACCTAAGTTGCGGTCCATAAATGTACCTGCTGCAGTAGCAATAGCTGTCGACTCAATATCCGAGCCTGTAACCCATACGTGCCAGCTCCAGATGACCTCATCGGCAGCGTCGTAAGCTGCGATGATAGCACTGCCGTCGGGAACGCGTGTCTCAATTACGTTGTCGTCGTCATCGGTAACCTCTTCATTGCCAATGAAGAATGTGAACTCACCTCGAGCAGCGTCGTAGCTGTGATACTTAATCAAATCCTTTGAGCTCTGCCACATAACATCGACCTTCTCTGCTGTGAACTGCTCGCCCATCTGCTCGCCACGATGTGTTACATCGATGGTGTAGCGTGTGTCTTTCTGCCAGATAGCATAGCAGTTAGATGGCACGTCGGTCAAATCTATTGACTTATTGAGCAGCGACAGATAGCACGTAGCTGTTACTGATGTACCTGCCGAGGTGTATCCTATGAGTTTCAGAGTACCATTCTCCTCCACCTTTTCATCCTCGGCGGTATACTTCTTCGGAGCGGTGATGGTAACGGTCCAGGTGGCAACGTCAATCTTATCCACAGTCCAACCTGCCGGGTAGCTTGATACGCTGACCGATGATATGTTGCTTGCTACGATAGGCATCGTTACAGTCGTACCTGGCTCGGTAACGATGCTGCCCTGCAACTCAAAGACAAAATTATACTTCTCGTCATCGTCGCACGCAGTGAAAGAGAGCAGAGCGACAGCCGAGAAAACAAAAATTGAAAAAACGCTTCTAAAGAGAGTCTTCATATCTGATTACTTACAATTCGCATTAAATTATCCGCAAATATACCAAAAAGCAATGATATTGCGAACGATTATCCCATTTTTTATTCCTCACGAGAGGAATTTTTCGCAATAATAAACGAATAATGACTCTTTTTATTATAAAAATGTGAGGTAAATGTTACCTTTGATGCGGTTTTATCGTTTAAGTAGTGGATGGCTTCAAGGCGGAGCTACATTTTAACCCTTAAATATCATTTACTATGGAATGGCTTGTTGCTCTACTTATTCCTATTGGAATCTGTGTTGTGTTACCACTTGTTACAATTTGGCTGATTGCACGATGCGTGATGCATCGAAACGAGAAGAAAGCGGCTCTTATGATGGCTGCCATAGAGCGAAATGCCGATCTGAATATCGGCGAACTGCAGTTTGGCAATGCAAAGAGCCCAGCTGAACGTCTGCTCACAAAGCTTATGTGTGGCTTGATGCTACTGTTTGTGGGTGCAGCGGTAATGGTGTCGTTGATATTTCTTCCGTATATTGACTACGCAAGTGATGTCGTGATATTGATAATAATGTCTGGTGCTGTGCTGTCAGCTCTTGGCATTGCCCTTATCGTAACCTATTTTGTTGGCAAAAAGTTGCTCAATAAGTAAAGTGTCGTAACTGATGACTCGCCAACGATTTGTCGAACTTATCACTGCTGAGCAGGAGCCTTTGCGTAGGTTCCTGCTGGCGTTGTGTTGTGGCGACAGGATGTTAGCTGACGACATAGCTCAGGAGGCTATCCTGAAGGCGTATCTTGCCAAAGATAGCTACGTCGAGCACTACAAATTCTCGACTTGGCTATATCGCATAGCCTACAATACGATGGTTGATTACCGCCGTAAGAGCTCCACTTTGTTGACCGATATCGATAGAGCAAATGTGATGGATAGCGACCTGCGAGCCGACGGTGAGTTTGAATATCAGGAGCTATATATGGCATTGGAAAGCCTCTCGGTGAAGGAACGTACGGCTATACTTCTTTACTATCTGCAAGGATATACGATTCGCGAGGTGGCACAGATTACGGGCGATGGAGAGGATGCCGTCAAGATGCAACTCTCGCGAGGCAGAACACATCTTAAAAATAAGTTGAGCAATGGAAGATAAATTCTTAAAAGATAGATTTGCTGCATTTCAACCCCGCCTTAGTTCAGCGGAGGATTTTACATCGCAGCTTCAGCGACGTATAGAGGCAGTCGAGAGTGTCAGAGAGTATGTAGAGCAGAGTCATCGCCACTATCGTCAGTTACTTATGGTGGCTTTTGCTCTTGGTTTGATAGTCGGCATAGGTGTTGTGGTTTACCTTGCGACAAACCCTGCCATCATCTCACGTGTGATGGATATCCTCAGTTGGGAGTGGGGTAGTATGCCTACTGTCGGCGTTATGGAGTTGCTGCCTGTTGTAGCTCTTATCGTTGTGGCAAGTGTCGTGGTCTTGCTACCACTTCTGTCTCGCCGATAGCAGAAATAGAGAAAGAGGGTGCCAACACATTGTTGAGCACCCTCTTTTCTTCTGTTAGATAGTGTTATTTCTTCTCGCTCTTTGAGAGAGTATCACGCATCTGAGTGTCGGCGATGATGTTTTTCATCTTGTAGTAATCCATAATGCCGAGATTACCATTGCGGAAAGCCTCTGCCATTGCCAATGGTACTTCAGCCTCAGCCAAGATAACTTTAGCACGTGCGTCCTGTGCTTTCGCCTTATTCTCCTGCTCCAATGCTACTGCCATTGCTCGACGCTCTTCAGCCTTTGCCTGAGCGATGTTCTTGTCAGCGTCAGCCTGGTCCATCTGCAGCTGAGCACCGATATTCTTACCTACGTCAATATCTGCGATGTCGATAGAGAGAATCTCAAATGCAGTACCTGCATCCAAACCCTTCTCCAATACTACGCGTGAGATAGAGTCGGGATTTTCCAGCACCACTTTGTGCGATATAGCTGAGCCGATAGACGATACAATACCCTCGCCTACACGTGCCAGAACAGTCTCCTCGCCGGCACCTCCTACCAGCTGCTTGATGTTGGCACGTACTGTAACGCGAGCCTTTGCGATGAGCTGGATACCATCTTTGGCAACAGCTGCTACCGGAGGAGTGTTGATTACTTTAGGGTTGACTGACATCTGTACCGCCTCAAATACATCACGACCTGCCAAGTCGATAGCGGTAGCCATCTGGAAGTCGAGGTTGATGTTTGCCTTCCGAGCCGACACTAAAGCGTGGACAACATTGGTTACGTTGCCACCTGCCAAGAAGTGTGCCTCCAATTCGTTTGCATCGAGCTTCAAGCCCGCCTTCGTTCCCTCAATCATCGACGATACGATGACCCCTGGCGGAACTCTACGCCAACGCATCAGGAAGAGCTGAAGCAGATTGATTCTCACGCCCGAAACCAATGCCGAGAACCACAAGCCTACGGGGATGTAGTAGAATATTATCCAGATGGCAACAAACGATAGTGCTACCACTCCAAAAATGATGTAATTAGTCTCCATAACCATAATATTGCAAGTGTTTTAGGGTTTTACAATTAAACTTTTACTTTACTATCTTAACCAGCACCGTGAAGTTCTCAAAGCCAACTACGACGACCTCGCTACGTTGGTCGATATAGGCATCGAGGGACTTGGCTTCGTAGACCTTTCCATTAAAGTTGACTTTACCCATAGGGCAGAGGCGAGATAGGCTCACGCCCTTATCGCCAACGACAAGTTCGTGCTCGGGACTCTGCATACTCACTCCCTCTAACTTGTCATTGAGTGCTAAACGTCGCCACGTCTTGGCTCTGAGGGAGAATATCGTTGCGATGAGTGAGAGCAGGAGTATGATGACAATCACTATAACTCCACCCATCACGCCATTGCTTCTAAAGGCGAGATAGATGGCTGAACCATAGCTCGCCAATGACAATAGAACGCCTATTGTAACGCCTTGCAGGAATACTAACTCTACAACCAGGAAAAATACTCCCAGCAGTACTAATAAAATTATTGCTCCCGTTCCCATAACTATCTGGTTTATAATGTTGCCAATGGTTTTATCTACTCCTCTGCTTCAACCGTTGTATCTACTTCGGTTGTTGTCTCAGTTACAACCTCCGTAACCTCTTGCACCATAGGTTCTATCTCTTCTGGTGCTACCTCCTCGACCGTCGCTTCGCTTTCAATATCGGTAGTTACTTCGGTTGCTATTTCAGTTTGGTCTGTCGCCTCAGTTTCTGTCGTTGCTGCGACGTTAGCACCCTCCTCAATCTGCATCTCAGGCTCTATCTCTGCTATTGCTTCAGCGTTAGCCTTAGCCTTAGCCTTAGGTGCAACCACGGCTATCTCGGTAGGTGTGTCGTCGGTAGTTGTCTCTTCACTTTCAATCTCCTCTGCTTCGCTTTCCTCATTGCCCGCCTCGCCTATGACAGCGACCTTAATCTGTAGCGTCTCGTCGCTCTGCTTAAGTGATTCTGCCACCTGCTTGGCAACAGCCTGTGAGTCGAATGAACCTAAGATAAACGACGTGTCGCCCACTTTAGAGAGCTGACAATCAGGAGCGTTATCGCGTATTATCGAGAGTGTCAAGTCTGAGAGTTTCTCCAAACCATCAATCTCTATGCGGTAGTGTCGCTCTCCCTCCTCACCCAAAGCGGTGATGTTGGTCATCTGACCATTACACCACTCTATAATCTGAGGGTTGCGGAAATTCTTTTTGCGTAAAATACCCTCAGCAGCCTCTGCCTCCGATTTGGTGCGAAAACCACCTGCGTAGTAGCTATATCTGCCATCCTCCTCCTGCTTTATATAGAGAGGGGCTATGCCCTTGAAGATGTTGAGATTTTGCTCATACTTATAGTTGCCGAGCAGAAGTCGATAGATTGTTCCGTACTCATATACAACGCACTCGGGGACTGGATTTTGTGAATTGTATGGGCTCTTGGTGTGGAATTGTATAGGCTCATACTGCACAAACGAGCGACGCTCCACCTCGAACGTAGGCAGGCGGTAGTCTAATTCGCGGTGTATGCGAGAGTCATTAGAGAGAGAGTCCAATGAGCTTTGTGCATTGAGCAGACGAGCTACATAGGTCTCAAAGTTGAGCACCACATTCTTCTGCAGGCAGTAGTCGACCAGAGCTGCCGACATACATCCCTCGGCATCGTTGGCAATCTTGAGTTGTGCATCACGCATCATACCCTCGGTTATATTGAGCACATCGACACGATTCTCCTTCTCGAGGAAATAAGAGTAGACATAGGTCTTCTGGTCGAATATCTCACCCCACGCCTGTGCTATCTCTCGGTCGAGAGCATCGTTGGCTGCCATAGCTGCGGTAAGCTCTTCGTAAAGGGCTCCTGCCTCGCCCTCGACAGCCGACATTAAGTATTTGTCGTATAACGATTTGATGCGAATATATCCCTCTCCATACTGACGTACCTTTGCTCGGACATCTGTCTCCATAGCGTGAACTCTCAGCAGCGAGATATAGTCCTCCTCGGGAAGCGACTGACGCAGGTAGTCGTTGTTGAATATAGAACTCGAGGAACTTGCGACAGCACCGCGATTGTTATCCATACGCGAGAGCACGTGTTGCTGCTCAATGGCGTTTATTGAGTCGACGAGTTGCAGCTTCTCGGCACGCAGCTGATACATAACCTGGTCTGCCGAGGTCAACACTACCGCTAACGAGTCGGCAGCCGCAGGGATAGTATCCTGTACAGCCATAGCACGAATCTGCGAGCGGATGGTAGCCATCACCGCCACCACAGAGTCAGATTTAATCTCTAAAGCTCTCTCACGACGGAGCAGATTCATATATTCCCTATTCTCGGCAAGGGAGTTTATGCGAGGCAAAATCTCCTGTGCCCCGACGCCCTGCACCGAGCAGAGAGTGAATATTATAGTGATTAATATGTGTCGTATCTTAATCATTTCCACCATCTAATAAAGAATAGCTGTAATAATCCGAAAATCTCCAAACGTCCCAACAACATCAGCATACTGAGGTTGACCTTCATCAAGACAGGAGTTTCCGAGTAATTATCCATCGTACCTACATCGCCAAAGCCTGGGCCTACGTTGCTGGCACAAGCCAAAGCTGACGAGAAGCCTGTCATCAAATCTGACCCTAAGAACATATTTACAAATGCTCCGGCAAAAATCATTATGAGGAATGCTACCGTATATATGAGCACCGTATCCAGCATCTCCTTGTTTTGTGGTATGCCATCCACCTTGGTACGGAATACTGCTCCCGGATGTTGCTGCTGACGCAGACGGTTACGCAACATCTTGAATGCCAACAGCAGACGGTCAATCTTCAAACCTCCCGAAGTAGAGCCTGCACAAGCACAGATGAACATCAGGAACATCAACACTAAGATAGCCATAGAGCTCCAGGTGTTGCAGTCGGCAGTAACCAGACCTGTGGTGGTTATACACGATATGGTGTGGAAGAATCCCGCTCTGAATGAGGCGAAGATGTTGGGGTATATGTCTGCCAGCCATAAGCTGACCGAAATAAGTATCGTAGCAACGCCTATCGTGGCGAAATAGAAGCGTGTAATCTCCGAGCGGAATATGTTGTTTCGCTTGCCTGTCAGCGTAGCATATATCAATCCGAAGTGGATACCTGCCAGACACATAAATACTGCAAGTATCAGCTCGATAGTTACAGAGTCGTAGAATGCTACGCTCAGGTTACGCGTACTAAATCCACACGTGCTGCAAGCTGACATGCCGTGGCATAGGGCATCAAACCAACCCATACCTCCAACCTTGAGCAGAAGGGTAGCCAGAAGAGTCATACCGATGTAGATGCTCAGCACAATCTTGACGACGGTCAGCGTGCGGTAGTTGAAATTATCGCGTGCCAGCGACGATAGCTCCATATTTGAGAGCATCATCTTACTCTTTCCTATCGAAGGGAGCAAAATCAGGGCAAACATCACAACGCCGACACCGCCTATCCAGCAGGTGCACATACGCCAGAACAGCAATCCCTTGGGCAATCCTTCAATATTGTTGAGTATGGATGCACCCGTAGTAGTGAAGCCCGATACACTCTCGAACCAGGCGTTGATGAATGAAAACTCACCGCCCCACATCAAATAGGGGAACATACCGACGAAGCTCGATGCTAACCACGCTCCGACAACTATACAGTAGCCCTCTTTCTGGGATATGTAGTCTGGGCGTGGGACAAATATCAGAGGGAAAAATCCCAACAGCAATGTCAGTAGCGACGACATAAGCATAGGTGTATATGCACCATCAAAGTCGTAGTAATACGACACTCCAGCCGAGAGCAACATAAATGCCGCCACGACCAAAAGTATAATACCTATATATCGTAGAACCGTACCGAGTCGCATAGCTCTTGAGTTATTTCATTATCCTTGGATTCTTAAATAGACTTTCGAGTTTTTCCTTGATTCCTAATACTTCATCACGACACTCTCCCTTTACAATAAACGGAACTTTGTAACGAATAGTATCATCCAATGCTTTATTTATGTTGATAATTGGTCGTCCTATGTAGAACATAATAAAGAAATAGAATACCAACAGGATGAGAATCATTATCAACAACGAGATAAATACCGGTGTAACAGCACGATATGCGTTGTTGCTAAGACGTTCAGCCTGAGGTGTCAGGGCGTTGTGCTCGTTGGTCATTACATCCAACACGCGGAGTGTCGCCTCGTCGTAGAGTGGGGCATAATTCTTACGATACCATTGTGCTCCGTTGAACGAAACAACCTTTAGCTGCAACGTGTCGCCCAAAATCTCGGCATCGACCACGCGGCTGCGTAAAAGTCGCTGCACATTCTCCTCCATACGGTCTATGGTCATCGACAAAGAGTCGAAGCTGACATATACCAGCTGATTACTCTTTGAGCGTGCGTCTGCTATTCGCTCGCGTATTAGGGTGAGAGATTCGTTTATTGATGGTATTGCTGTCAGCTCCTTGGCGATAGCGTAACTTACAACAGCCTTGTCGTTTTCTCGGAGCGAGGTCAGTATGCCCTCCGATGTGGCAATACCTTTACGACTGCCGTCCAAGATAGATTGTATATCTTTACTCATATGATTTAACTCATAGAGCGATACCATTCCCGAGAAGAAGAGCAATACGACGATGCTCATACAACCGATTAAGATTCTTTTGCGAATACCTTTCATATAGATTCTTTTGCGAACAATTACGCAAATATATGAAAAATTATTGGATTTCCTTCTAAAAGAAGGATTTTATCGGATAATTTCCGCTATTACATCGTCATTCTCGTCGATGCTGATTAGTTTTACGCGAGAAATCTTGTTGATTAGAGAGCGGTCGTATGGGGCTTTCACACGAACATAGTTGCCTGTGTAGCCATACATCATACCGCCACGCATTGTGCTCTCGAAGAGTACATCTGCTTCACGCCCAAGCATCTTTTGAACGAATTTGTGATGTAATCTGTCGCTCAACTCCTCCAATTTTGATACTCTTTGAGTCGAAATGTATGATGGTACTTTGTCGGGCATATCCACCGCAGGTGTGCCTGGTCGCTCCGAGAATGGAAATATGTGGAGGAATGACGGCTCTAATCGCTCCAAGAGGTCGTATGTCTCGCGGAAATTCTCCTCGCTCTCGCCAGGGAAGCCTGTTATTACATCCACGCCAAAGAAGGTGTCGGGCATTAGACTGCGAATCTTCTCGATGCGGCTTGCATATCGCTCCGAAGTGTAGCGGCGACGCATCAGACCGAGTATTCGGTCGGAGCCACTCTGGAGTGGAATATGGAAGTGATGTTGAAATTTAGATGATGCGGCACAAAACTCTATTATCTCGTCAGTTATGAGGTTTGGCTCAATCGAAGAAATACGGTAACGTTCTATGCCATCAACCTTATCCAAAGCCTTCAATAGGTCAAGGAAACTCTCGCCCGTTGTACGACCAAAATCGCCTGTGTTTACTCCCGTTATGACTATCTCTTTGATGCCTGATTGGGCTACCTTCTGAGCCTGCTCGACAGCCTCGGCAATCGAGATGTTGCGGCTACAGCCTCGGGCGTAGTGAATGGTGCAATATGCACACTTGTAATCACAACCATCCTGTACCTTCAAAAACGAGCGTGAACGGTCGGCAGTAGAGTAGGCTGCAAAGAATGTAGTGATAGCCTCACAATCGCAACTGAAGACCTTGGTTTGGGACTTTGCAGATATGTCAAGTACTTGTTGATATAAATCTCCTTTATAGTTGTTACCCAAAACTATATCTACTCCATCTATGGCTGCTATTTCTTGTGGTTTTAGTTGGGCGTAACACCCCGTAACAGCTATTATGGCATTGGGATTGCGGCGGTGTAATTTGCGGATTATATTGCGACATTTTTTGTCGGCGTGTTCCGTTACCGAGCAGCTGTTTATTACGCATATATCGGCGGGCTCATTCACTCCCACACGCACAAATCCTCCCTGCTCAAATTCACGAGCCAAAGTCGATGACTCCGAGAAGTTGAGTTTGCAACCTAAAGTATGAAAATTGACGCGTTTAGTCATATTTAGTTCCAAAATATGTGCGCGAAGTTATAAAATCTTCGCGTAATGTGAAAAAGTTTTGACACATTCCGATAATTAAAGTAACTTTGTGCGGTTTAAGAACGGATGTTTACTGATGGATTTCTTTTATGATATAGCACGATATGAGTTCCTGCAAAATGCCCTGCTGGCAGTTATTTTTGCTGGTATAACTTGTGGTATTATCGGCACTTATATCGTTTCACGCCGCTTGGTTTTTCTCTGTGGAGGTATTACCCACTCTTCGTTTGGTGGACTTGGCATAGCTTTTTATGCGGGTATAAACCCTATATTGGGTGCTATGCTTTTCGCTGTTGGCTCGGCTATCGGCATCGAGTGGGCAAGTAGCAGAAACAAGATACGCGAGGACTCGGCAATTGGCATTATATGGTCGGTAGGAATGGCTGTCGGAGCTCTCTTTATGAGTCTTACACCGGGCTATACATCGGGCGATATGGCGGGTTATCTTTTTGGTAATATAATAACTGCTACATCGCAGGATATTACTATGTTAGCCATCTTTACCTTAATGCTTACTTTAGCGGCTATTTTGTGGTGGCGACCTGTTATGTATTTGGCGTTTGACCGCTCCTACTCGGCAACGCAGGGCTTGTCTACCAGGTGGGTGTCTTACGCTATGAGCATCATTACTGCAATAGCTATTGTCTTGTGTATTCGAGTGATGGGAATAGTCCTTCTGTTGTCGCTCTTCACTATTCCCGTTGTGGCAGCTAATACATTCACTCACTCCTATGCAAAACTCACCATAGCCTCGGTCGTGATAACCACCATAGCCTCGGTCGTGGGCTTGATTTTGAGCTATACGTGGGATATTCCTACGGGTGTTAGTATAATATTTACACTCTGTGTAGTGCTTATTGCGGTAAAAATATTATCTTTGCGAAGCAAAAAGTTTTAGAAAGGATGCAATTTAACACAATAATACCTTTAGCAACAGATAGTTCATTCTGGCAACACGACCTCTTTGTGTGGATAATCGTGATTGCTTTGGCGGCGTTGGCTTATGTGGCAGTACGACGTATGAAGACCATCCATAAGTTGGTCTTTAAGTCCTATTTAGGCCCTATGGTGCTGACATTCTGTATAGTAACCTTCGTCTTGATGATGAACTTCGTGTGGCGTTATATCGACGAGCTGGTCGGTAAGGGACTCGATACGATGGTCATCATAGAGCTTATCGGTTACGCTACCATCAATATGATTCCTATCGGTCTGCCGCTGGCGATGCTCTTTGCGGCAATTATGACGATGGGTAACCTGGGTGAGAACTACGAGCTGCTGGCGATGAAGTCGTCGGGTATGTCGCTGATGAAGATTATGCGACCTCTGATTGTTGTGGCGGTGGTCATATCTATTGGTAGCTTCTTTGTGGTCAACGACTTGGTGCCTTATGCCAATAAGCAGATGACCACCATTATCTTTGACATACGTAAGCAGAAGCAGGTGCTGGAATTTAAGGATGGCTTGTTCTTCAACGGAATGGAGAATATGGCTATACGTGTTGAGCACCAGGACCCTAAGAGCGGTTTGCTGCACGATGTGCTGATTTACGACAACAGCGACCTCTCGGGTAATGCTACGACGACCACAGCCGACTCGGGTTATATCCGCCTCTCGGATGATAAGCGATTCTTGCTGGTAACACTCTACAATGGTCATAACTACCAGCATACACGTAACTCAAATTGGTTCTCGAAGAATGCCCTGCGACACGACCGTTTTGAGGTGCAGGAGGCTCGTATCGAGATGGAGGGCTTCTCTTATGAGAAGAGTGATACCTCGGCTATGGGCTATAACTCGCAGACCAAGAATTTGAAGGAGTTGCAGGTGGATATTGACTCTATTGCTAAGTTGGTGTCAGAGGCTTCGACTAAGTCGTATGGCCCTCTGTTGCAGGATAATATCTTCATTAATGATATCCAGGTGCTTAACCTCCCCGACTCGCTCCGCCAGAGCAAGGAGGGCTACGGTGATGCTCTTATGACAGACTCTATCCCTTCGCTCGATTTGCGTTCACGCAAGTCTATATATGAGGCGGCACAGAGTATGGCTATCAACTCCCGCAGTGCACTCTCGTTCGATGAGTCTACGGCAAAGAATGCCCTCAATCAGCTCTACCGCTGTAAGAACGATTGGCACCGTAAGTTGGCTCTACCTGTCTCGGTATTGATTTTCTTCCTCATCGGGGCACCTCTCGGAGCTATCATCCGAAAGGGTGGTTTGGGTACGCCTATCGTCATCTCGGTATGTTTCTTTGTGGTCTACTATGTCATCAGCCTCTCGGGCGAAAAGATGGCAAAGGAGGGTACGTGGGACTCGTGGTCGGGAATGTGGATATCGACCTTTATTCTTGCTCCGATAGCAGTCTATCTGATTATTAAGGCTACCAATGACTCATCGTTGCTCGATGTGGAGTGGTATTATGCCCGCTATCAGGCTCTCAAGAGCAAGACCGCTTTCTTGTGGAAGCCTGTTGCAAAACTTATCCCTCGCCGTAAGAAGAGTGAAATAGAGAAGAAATAGTATGAATGCAAAGGATTTACGCATAGTTTTTATGGGTACGCCCGAGTTTGCTGTGGCGTCATTGCGTCGGTTGGTGGATGAGGGATACAATGTTGTGGCGGTTGTTACCACACCTGATAAACCGGCTGGCAGAGGTCAAAAACTCCACGAGAGTGATGTCAAGGTAGCGGCACGCGAGTTGGGACTACCTATACTTCAACCCGAAAAGTTGCGTTCCGAGGAGTTCGTATCGGCGATGCAGGAGCTCCGCCCCGATTTGGGTATTGTCATAGCTTTCAGGATGTTACCCGAAGTGATATGGGCTATGCCTCGCTTAGGTACATTCAATCTTCACGCCTCACTCCTGCCGCAGTATCGTGGTGCAGCACCTATCAATTGGGCAATCATCAATGGCGAGACCGAGACGGGTATCACAACCTTCCTTCTTAACCACGAGATAGATAAGGGTGCGATTATCAATCAGCAGGCTATGCCTATCCTTCCCGAGGATAATATAGGCACGATGTACGACAAACTGATGACTGCGGGATGTGATTTAGTGGTCGATACCGTAGAGAAGATTGCTTCGGGCAACTATACCCCTATCGAGCAGATGTATATTGATGAGTCTACACTTAAACCTGCCCCAAAAATCTTTAAGGAGGATTGTCGCATCGATTGGTCGTGGTCGGGAGAGCGTATCGTTAATTTTGTTCGCGGATTGTCGCCATATCCAGCCGCTTGGGCTGCGATGCAGAAGCAGGGCGAGGAGGTAGGTTCTGCTAAGATTTTTGAGGTCTCATTTACCGCTAAAGAGTCTTCTGACGTAGTGGGCACTATCTACTGCGATGGTAAGGAGCGAATTGAGGTGCGATGCTCCGATGGTATCATACATATTCACTCGATGCAGATGGCAGGTAAACGCCGAATGACCAACCGCGAGCTGTTGCTCGGATTTAGGGATATCGAAGAGTATAATTTCTAAATAGGGTGTAAAGACACAAAAAAGAGGTTGCAGACTGTTTGATTTGCAACCTCTTCTTGTCTTATCGCACGTTATTTAACGTATCTTCTTGATTATCTCGCCACCGTGTCGTATAGCCTCCTCGTTCTGAGGGAGTAGCTTCCAGGCACGTTCAGGAAGAGATTTCTTCAAACCCTCCATCACATTCTCCATCTTGACTACGGGCTTAACCTTCAGGTAACCACCCAAAATCATCGTGTTGAACATCTTGGCATTGCCCAGACGAGCACACTCCGCAGCTGCGTCGATGGTATATACATTGATATCGGTGCGTGTTGGTGCGTGGGTTATACCATTAGTGTCGTAGATGAGTATGCCGCCAGGCTTCACCTTGCTCTCGAACTTATCCAACGACTGCTGGTTGAGAATAATTGCCGAGTCAAACTCACTTGCGATAGGTGATGAGATGCGACTATCCGACAGTACAACCGTAACATTAGCTGTACCGCCTCGCATCTCGGGACCATACGAAGGCATCCACGTAACCTCAAAATCCTGCATCACTCCCGAATAAGCCAAAATCTTACCCATAGAGAGTACACCCTGACCGCCAAAACCTGCTATAATAATAGTCTCTTTCATCTTTCGTTCTATTTAGGAAGTGTTGTAGATTTAATATCACCCAGAGGATATACGGGAACCATATTCTCCTCCATCCATTTATTTGCATCATTTGGAGAGAGTTTCCAGCCGCTGTTACAAGTAGCAACAACCTCCACCAATGAGTAACCATTACCCGCCATAGAGTTCTCAAAAGCCTTACGGATAGCCTTCTTGCACTTGCGTACTGCCGCAGGGGTGTGTACACTCTGACGTGTGATATATGTCGCACCATCCAGATGAGCCATCATATCGGCAATCTTGTATGGGAAACCATTGAGCTGTGGGTCTCGGCCATAAGGTGTGGTGGCTGTCTTCATACCCAGGAGGGTAGTGGGCGACATCTGACCACCTGTCATACCATATATGGCGTTATTGATAAATATAGTAACGATATTCTCACCGCGTGCTGCTGCGTGAATAGTCTCGCCTGCTCCGATAGCTGCCAAGTCGCCATCGCCCTGATAGGTAAATACTAAGTTCTCAGGGTTAAGACGCTTTGCTGCTGTCGCTACCGCACACGCACGACCGTGAGCTGCCTCAATCCAGTCGATATCAATATAGCGGTATGCAAACACCGAGCAGCCTACGGGTGAAACACCGATAGATGCTCCCTCTAAACCCATCTCGTCGATAACCTCGGCTACGAGTTTGTGTACCGTACCGTGGCTACATCCTGGGCAATAGTGCATTACCTCGTCGGTAATCAAACGTGGCTTATTATAAACCAGATTCTCTGCCTTTATCTCTACTTCTGCCATAACTTCACTATTTTACAAGTTTTGCTTTCAACTCGTCCAACACATCCTGTGGGTTGAACATCATACCGCCCATTCTGCCATAGTGCTTCACAGGAGCCTTACCCTCGACAGCGAGACGTACATCCTCTACCATCTGACCTGCGTTGAGCTCTACCGAGAGGAAGCCCTTCACACCTCGCTCTGCTAGAGCTGCCAGCGGTTTTGTTGGGAATGGATAGAGTGTTATAGGACGCAACAGACCGACCTTCAAGCCCTCCTTGCGAGCCATCTCGACTGTTGCCGAGCAGATACGTGCCGATGAGCCGAAGGCTACGATGATGTAGTCGGCATCGTCGCACTCAATCTCCTCCCAGCGAGCCTCTTTCTCCTCTATCTCGCGATATTTTGCCTGCATACGCTCGTTAATCTTCTCCATAAGCTCCGACTGAAGCTCCAACGATGTACAGATGTTCTGTGTCGTACGCTCGCCCTTACCTGTTGTAGCCCATTCGCCACACTGAGCTAAGAGCTCCTCTTTGGTGCGACGTGGCTGCTGAGGTGCGAGTACCACCTTCTCCATCATCTGACCGATAGCTCCGTCAGCCAAAATCATAGCTGGGTTACGATACTTAAATGCCAAGTCAAATCCCAGACCTACAAAGTCGTGCATCTCCTGCACTGATGCAGGAGCCAGCACTATGAGGTGATAGTCGCCGTGTCCACCACCCTTACAAGCCTGGAAATAGTCGCCCTGCGAAGGCTGGATAGTACCCAGTCCTGGTCCACCACGCTGGCAGTTAACTATCAAGCAAGGCAGCTCGCTCGCTGCTATGTAGCTCAATCCCTCGCTCATAAGACTCACGCCAGGGCTCGATGACGATGTCATCACCTTCTTACCCGTAGCGGCACCACCATATACCATATTTATAGATGACACCTCCGACTCTGCCTGCAACACAACCATACCTGTTGTCTTCCAGGGCTCAAGTTCCATCAGTGTCTCCATAACCTCCGACTGTGGAGTGATAGGGTAGCCAAAATAACCGTCGCAACCACAACGAACGGCAGCGTGGGCAATCACCTCGTTGCCCTTCATCAATTTAACCTCTTTGTCTGCCATAACTACTCAAATTTTTGACGGTAAACAACTAAACAACTGTCGGGGCATATCACAGCACACGATGCACATCCTGTGCAGGCGTCGGGTGTAGCCATCATCACATAGCGATAACCCTTGCCATTAACCTCCGACGATAACTCCAATACATTGCAGGGGCACGATGCTACGCACACGCCACAGCCCTTACAACGCTCGGTCGCCACGACGACCGTTCCTTTTATCTTAGCCATATAGCATTAGTTTTATGAAATTCTTTCATCTACAAATATAATAAATTTCTTGAAAACGCAACTGTTTTGACTAATATTTTTAATAACAACGATAGAAAATTAATGATTTTTTAATCTGTATAATACCCGAGAATGTCGATTGGCGATATGTAGCAAATCGTACAAGCCGATATATTTCCTACACCCAGAATAACAATTCATACAACCGTAAAACAAATGCTTTGTGCTGTAATATCTTTTTCGGAGTTTTGTTTTGAAAAATAATATCTAACAAAAAATAGCGTATGAAACACAAATTACATCTAATCTTGATTGCAGCTATCGCCATCTTCTATTTTGCTGCGGATGGCTTTGCCGACTCTGCTCGCAGCGATGGCTCATTTCTGGGCTACGGGCAATCCTTCAAACGAGATTCCACCAATGTGAGCAATGCCATTTACCATTGGCGGACAACCTTCAATCCCGACTCTACGGAGCTTTCGTTCCTTAGACGCCATAATGTAAAGCGACTCTACATCCGTATGTTTGATGTGGAGTATGGCGAGGATTACACCTCGAAGTTCCGTAACGTAACACCCACAGCAACGACCAAATTTGAGTCTGCCATCCCCGAGGGTATAGAGATAGTTCCGACGGTCTATATCACTCTGGAGGCTCTGCGTGAGATGGATGATTTCTCCTATCGTTATGCCGAGCTTATTGTGGAGCGAATACTCGCTATGGCACGCTACAACAACTGCGGAGAGATTCGCGAGATTCAGTTCGATTGCGATTGGACTGCCACCACTCGTCATATCTTTGTGAGTTTATGTCGCGAGGCCAAAGAGCATTTGCAGCAGAAGGGTATTGAGCTGAGTTGTACGGTCCGCCTCCACCAGCTGCGAGAGATGGCTCCGCCGGTAGACAGAGCGGTGCTTATGCTCTATAATACGGGAGGTTTGAAGAGTCCCAAGACGCGTAACTCTATCCTCGATGTGAAGGATGTGGTGCCCTACCTTCGCAACCAGGAGACGTATGACATACCGCTCGATTTGGCACTTCCGACTTTCGGATGGGGAGTGAAGTTTCGCGATGGGAAGTTCGATAAGATTGTTGCTGACGGAGCGTCGGACTCTCTCAAAGAGAACGAATATATACGTTGGGAGCGTCCTACAATCGAGGAGATTCTCTTCGTGCGACAGCTCGCCGAGAGGGTGTTGGGACAGTCTGAGCGAGGCAATATCCTCTATCATCTTGATTATTCACAACTAAGCAACTATACCGACGATGAAATCACTAAATTATACTCTTTTAATTAGCCTTGCGGTGCTAATGAGTGCAGCCGACGCATTTGGCTGTGGAATTGATATCTGTCATCCCAAAGAGTACCGAATGTACCGTGTACTCTCGGATGAATACCAGGAGCGTTATATCGACCTCACAGAGGAAAATTGTCTGGCGTGGCAAGCTCTCACCTCTCCGGAGATTCCGCTGGAGCATATACGCGAGATTGTCTACGATATCTCGTTGGAGGATATCGAGTTGTTGCGTAGCATAAGAAACTATCGCGGCAATAATCTCTTTGCCGAGTGGATAACCTCACGCAACAGGGAAATTTTGGATTTCCTCTATCTGGCTAAGGTCAACGAGTCGGTGCGTTTTCACTATCTCTCACATTGGTATTATCCTACGATGGAGATAGATGCTCCGATGGATTTGCCTCGCGTGATAGAGATTGCCGAGGCTGATAACTCCTACCTTCGCGACCGCTACCTACTGCAAGCTATCCGAGCTCATACTACGTTGGGTGAGTACCGCGAGGTTATCGATTTGTGGCATAGCGAGATGAGTCATCTGCCCAAGGAGAATGTTATGCGTCGCTTAGCTCTGTCGTATGTGGCAGGTGCTATGTCGCGTTTCGACGATTGTCGCGAGGAGGCAATAAAGATGTTTGTTGAGCTGGGTGATATCAGCTCGGTGCTCTTTGTTCTGAATAAACGTCAAATAGATGTTGACGAGGTGGATATTTTAGAGATTATCTTGCAGAGTGCTCCTAACTCACCTCGCGTTGTTCAGCATCTCGACAGAGTGGTGTCGGAGTTGGAATACAAATATAAATTTTCGTATGGTGGTACCAATGACTTGAATGAAAATGATATAGATGATGCTCGTCGCCTCATAGCTCTCTCGCTGCGTGCAGCTGCCGATGAGAGGGTGGAAGACCCTGTACTGTGGTATTATACCGCCTCTATGCTTCAGATAATCATTGGCGAGATGGATGTCGCCTCGCAGACCCTCGTTCGAGCTGAGAGATGTCCCGCAAGTCAATATATGAAGGATTCTATACGTGTTATGCGTATCTATCTTGATGCCCATCTTCGCCGGTATGACGGCTCATATATGCCTTGGCTGATGAGTCAAATCAAGTGGTTTGAGCAGATGATTGATGCAAATATTGACGACAAGGTCGAGGAGCGAACTATGGGCTTTTTCTATCTGCACTACTGCTGGTCTTACTACTATTGGAACGATATGATGCGTCACGTTTTGCTCTCGGTTGTCGTGCCACGTATGTACGATAATGGCGATGCGGTGGAGGCTCTGCAGTTGGCAAACATATCGTCGTATATGCTTGTTAATAAAATTGATAAGACCACTATAAGCCATCCTGTATTCCGCAGTCGTAGCGATAGGCGACGTTACACGATGGAGCCAAAAATCGTTAGCATCGATGAGTATCGCAACAATCGCGATTATATCAACGACCTCGATTTTCAGACCGCTTTCTTCAAGATGGCAGACTCTATCGATGTGAAGCATTTGGTTGCCTACTACGAGCGAACTATCAAACCTCAAGGCGACACTGACAGCTATCTTAATCAGCATAGCTACGTTGATAAGGACTTCTTGTGCGATATCATCGGCACGCAATATATTCGCCAGATGGAGTACGATAAGGCTGTGAGCTATCTCTCTAATGTGAATGTGAAATATGATAATTGCCTCAATGTGCAACTGTACTATGACCCATTCTGTTTCGAGCAAGATCCGATAGAGTCTATGCCTAACTTCCGCTACGATTTTGCTCTAAGGATGTTGGAGTTAGAGAATAAGATAGCCTCGGAGCAGGATGCCGATCGTCGGGCAAAGCTTATGATTGAATATGCCACAGGACTTCGCACCTCATTTGGAAGATGTTGGCAATTAGGATTTTATGTCTATGGCTATCGTGTCGTTATGTCCGACAATACCAAACGCAACGAGTTGCTCCGCAAGGAGGCTTTCAAGCGATATGATAAGATGGTGCTCTCGGCGATAGATACAGCCGAAGATAAGGAGCTGATAGCCGATATTATGTATCAGTTCAGTATGCACAAGAGTCTTGCCGAACTCTACCCCTACACCGAAAAAGGACAACTTGTTCGGGGTGAGTGTGATCGCTTGATAGATTATCAGGGTATAAGCAACACGTGGCGATATTGGTAAAAGATTAGGGAGGTGTGAGCCTCCCTAATTTTTGTTATACCTTCTCTTTCTCAATCTTGGTGGGTGGGGTAGCCTCGGGCGTTTTTGAGTCTGTATGACTCTTAATATGATTCTTATACCAGACGAAGCAGTACAGAGCTCCTATTACCACGAAGATGGCGAATATAACCATTCCCGACGCCAGCAGGAAGAATGATGAAGCGAGTAAGTAGGGTATTACCACTAACGACTTACTATTGCGTGTCAGACAGTCATAAGCGATGGATGCCAAGCCACATACAACCGCTATTAGGATAATCGAGTATGTGTAGGCATCGGTATGTGTAGCTATGCCTGCAAATATCATTGCAAAGGTTAGCACTACAGCCACCGTAACCATAACGACAATCATCTTAAAGACACTTTTCCACCCTAAATCGAGTTTGTAGATGCGAAGTAGTCTGCGGTTAAGCAGCAGTGCCATATAGACATTCAGACCGCATAAAGCCGAGCCTATGATGGTCGCAGTCATCCCGCCATCCATCAGTGTGAAGGTCTGCAGGAAGAGCATCTGACTTGTTGTCGGCGGTGTGGCCTCATTAATCCACGCCGCATATGCAACCACCACCACTTCCAGGAGAAAAGCCGCCAGCACAAAGCCACAGAAGCCGAGGCTTAGTTTAGGTACAAACTCCACTCCCTTACGTGCCGCCTTACGTTCGCGACGCTCTTCTCGTTTAAGCACAAAGCAGATTACCAGCGTCAGCACCACGAGTGTAAAGAGCATCCAGCTCAGACGGTCGGCACTGTCGGAGATAAACGAGAATACAGCGGTGGGTAGTAGGGTGCCCGCCAGCATCCATATATACTTGCTCATAGCTGTGTGTCAGGTCTCTTCGCTTATGATGTGGCTACTCCTCGAAAGAGTGAATTACCACGCCCGAACGAAGCTTAGGCTCAAACCAGGTGGTCTTTGGAGGCATGATATTACCCGTATCAGCTATGTCGATAAGTTGCTGCATTGATACTGGATAGAGTGCAAATGCAGCCTTCATCTCGCCGCTGTCAACGCGTTTCTGCAACTCGCCCAATCCACGTATACCACCTACGAAATCAATACGTTTAGATGTGCGTAAGTCGGTTATGCCCAACAATTTATCCAACACCAAATTAGACAATACTGTAACATCTAAAACACCTATCGGGTCATTGTCGTCATAAGTTCCCTCTTTTGCTGTTAGGCTATACCACTCGCCACCCAGATACATCGCGAAGTTGTGCAAAGCCGCAGGGGTGTAGATATCTTTGCCCTTCTTCTCTACGATGAACGACTCTGCGAGCTTCTCAACGAGCTCCGCCTCGCTCAGTCCGTTCAAATCTTTCACTACGCGATTGTAGTCGATGATACGCAGGTGAGATGCTGGGAATGTAACCGCTAAGAAGTAGCAATACTCCTCATTGCCGGTGTGGGCAGGATTCTTCGACATACACTCCTGACCTACACGTGCAGCAGCGGCGGTACGGTGATGACCATCAGCTACATAGAGTGCAGGAATTGAAGCAAAGGTTTCGGTTATCTTGCGATTCTTCTCTGCATCGCGGATAACCCAGAAATGGTGTCCGAAGCCATCCTCTGCCGTGAAGTCATAGTCGGGCTCGTTGTTCTTAACGACATCCTCTACGATTGCGTCAATCGTGGCATTGTCGGGGTAGGCGAAGAATACGGGCTCGATATTAGCCTTCTGGTTACGCACGTGAATCATACGGTCCTCCTCTTTGTCGGGACGTGTCAGCTCGTGTTTCTTGATAGCTCCCGAGAGATAATCCTCGAAATGGCAACACATAGCTATACCATACTGTGTACGACCGTTCATCGTCTGGGCATAGATATAGTAGTGCTCCTCCTCATCCTGAATGAGCCAACCATTCTTCTTCCACAGTGCAAAGTTATCCATAGCCTTCTGATACACCTCATCGGAGTGCTCATCGGCTATTGGCTCAAAGTCAATCTCGGGCTTGATGATGTGCAAGAGAGAGCGTTGGGTAGCCTCTGCTTTAGCCTCTATTGAGTTCAAAACGTCGTAGGGACGTGATGCCACCTCCGAAGCATACTCTTTTGGTGGGCGAATACCGCAAAAAGGTTTGATGCGTACCATAATACTATTTATTTACCTGGAAACGGGTGTTTCCGTTAACAAAATAATCTACTATCTGTCGTGCAGCAGCCAGACCGGCGTTGATATTAGCCTCGGCGGTCTCAGCACCCATCTTCTTTGGTGTGGCGAAGAAACGCTTGCCAAAAGCCTCGGCGAGAGCATCCTTCGTGTCGGGAGCGATGTCGGTAATATATTTAAGGTCCGCACGCTCCTCTAATGCCTGACGCAATCCCTCCTCGTCGATAACCTCCTTACGGGCAGTGTTGACAAGTGTTGCACCCTTTGGCATAGAGGTCAATAGCTTATAGCCGATAGACTTCTTTGTCTGCTCGGTTGCAGGGATGTGGAGTGAGAGGAAGTTCGACTTAGCGTAGAGCTCCTCGACAGAGTCAACCTTCGCTACGCCATCCTTCTCAAATACTGCTGCGTCGCTGATAAATGGGTCGTATGCCACCACATTCATACCCAAAGCCTTAGCCTTCAAGCCTACAAGACGACCTACGTTGCCATAGGCGTGGATGCCGACGGTCTTGCCCTGAAGCTCCGAGCCTGTGCCTGGTGTAAAACAGTTACGCGACATATATATCATCATCGCAATAGCCAACTCCGCTACTGCATTTGAGTTCTGTCCCGGGGTGTTCATCACAACCACACCTTTAGCCTTTGCAGCTGCCAAATCGACATTGTCGTAGCCCGCACCTGCACGCACCACAATCTTCAGCTGCTTCGCTGCATCGAGCACCTCAGCCGTTACTTTATCGCTGCGAATGATAAGTCCGTCAACATCGGCAACAGCCGCCAAAAACTCTGCCTTGTCGGTATACTTCTCCAGCAGAGCGACCTCAAATCCAGCCTCTGCAAATATGTTCTTTATGCCACCAACAGCCTCTGCTGCAAATGGTTTCTCGGTTGCTATAAGAATTTTCATAGTTTTAAGTTTTATGCGTTAAACTACTTCTGCATCTGTTCAAACTCCTGCATACAAGCCACCAGAGCCTCGACAGCCTCCATTGGGCAGGCATTGTAGCACGATGCACGGAAACCACCTACCAAGCGGTGGCCCTTGATGCCGACCATACCCTTGCCCTTGGCATACTCCATAAATGCTGGAGCCAAATCCTCCTTGCCTTCAGCCATAATGAAGCATATATTCATCAGTGAGCGGTCCTCCTTCTCGACTGTTCCGCGGAAGAGAGGGTTGCGGTCAATCTCATCGTAGAGTAGCTTTGCTTTTGCGAGATTTCGCTTGTAGATAGCATCTAAGCCACCCTCAGCCTTCATCCACTTGAGCGTCTCACGCAATACGTAGATAGGGAATACAGGAGGGGTGTTGAACATAGAGTTGTTCTCGACGTGAGTGTTCACATTAACCATCGTTGGCAGGTCGCGTACCACCTTCTGCAACATATCATCACGCACGATAACGAATGTTACACCCGCAGGGGCGAGGTTCTTCTGTGCACCACCATATATCAACGCATATTTGCTCACATCAACAGGTCGGCTCAGAATGTCAGAACTCATATCAGCAAACAGAGGCACCGGTGAGTCTATGTCGCACTTGAACTCCGTACCATAGATTGTGTTGTTGGCACATATATATAAATAGTCCAAATCCTCTGGGATAGCAAAACCCTTTGGAATATAGTTGAAATTCTTGTCCTCCGATGTGGCAACAACCTCCACCTCGCCGAACTTCTTAGCCTCCTTGATGGCTTTCTTTGTCCATACGCCTGTATTTACATAGCCCGCCTTCTTGCCGAGGAAGTTGGCTGGGATGTGGAAGAATTGTGTACTTGCACCGCCACCCACAAAGAAGATGTGGTAGTTGTCGGGTATGTTGAGTAACTCTTTGAAGAGGCTCTTTGCCTCCGCCATCACATTGTCAAACTCGGGTGTACGGTGGGATATGGAGAGTATGGAGAGACCTGTTCCTTCAAAATCGATAATTGCTTTAGCTGCTGCTTCAAGAACTACATCGGGCAGAACCGATGGACCGGCATTGAAATTATACTTCTTCATATCCAATAAAATAATATAAATTAATAATGTTGTTTCGATAATTCCGCCAGGTAGGGTGCCCGACAGAAAATTACCATCTTTTACTACACAAAGTAAATCATAAAATATGACTATTCAAAATTTATTTTAGCTATTTTGATACTGAATTATAATATTTTCTTACTAAATACATCCTACACTTAACTTTTTTTATTACTTTTGTTTCAAATCGTATCCAAAACCGATGCGATACTTAAAATATTAAATAATTCACAATTTTATACATTGTGTCATATTTAGCATAAGTCGGTGTCAAAATATATAATTATGAGTTTTTGTTGACTTCCTGGTTTGGGTGGTTAGACGCTTAAAACTGCGACAGATGCCTATGTGGTAGCGATTAGAATTGTATTGATGAATTTTAATACAAATAGCAAATTGTTAATAAAATATTTTGTACCAACAATATTGATATTAAAAATTTTTATAAACAAAACCCGTTTTGGCGTTAAGGTTACAATTTGAAAGCACAAACCTATAGACGGAGTGCTTAAACAAAGTTTAAGAATTGTCAAATGATGGTTTATACGTGCAAAATTGCCCCTACCACTCATACTTAATTTTGTGCAATTCATACCTATTATTTAACCATTCACTTAGTCAAATTTTTCGCTTTACATATTTTTATTAAAATTCGCACAGTTAAAGAGCGTAAAATTTTAGATTTTTAAGAAATGACTAAACCAAATTTAACAAACAAACAACTATGGGCATTAAGCTTCGGCTTTATGGGTGTTCAGATTGCTTTTGCACTGCAGAATGCCAACATTAGCCGAATCTTCCAGACGCTCGGTGCTGACCCTCACAACTTGAGCTATTTCTTTATCATCCCAGCTCTGATGGGTATGATAATTCAGCCATTGGTGGGTAAGTACAGCGACCGCACCTGGTGTCGCTTCGGACGTCGTAAGCCCTATCTCTACGTGGGAGCTTTGGTGGCGACCATCGTGATGTTGTTTCTGCCTAATGCCGGCAGTTTGAGTATGTCGTTTGGCTTGGCTATGGCTTTTGCAATCTCTATGCTTATGTTGCTCGACACATCAATCAATATGGCTATGCAGCCATTCAAGATGATGGTGGGCGATATGGTAAATGAGCAGCAGAAGACCAAAGCATACTCAATCCAGAGCTTTTGGTGTAACACAGGTCAGCTCATCGGCTGCTTGTTCCCATTTGTTCTGACCTGGTTGCATATCAGCAATGAGGCACCCGAGGGTATCATTCCCGACTCGGTGATTTTCTCATTCTATGCAGGAGCAGCTATCTTGATTCTCTGCGTTATCATTACCGGCTTCAGCGTCAAAGAGATGCCTCCACAGGAGTACGCCAAGTATAACACCGCTGAGGAGGGTGCTGAGGAGCATAACGAGAGTATGTTCTCACTTCTGAAGAAGGCTCCGGGCAACTTCTGGCGTATCGGTGTTGTGCAGTTCTTCTGCTGGTTTGCCTTCACCTATATGTGGGCTTATACCACAGCAGGTATCGCCGACACTGTGTGGGGAACAACCGATACCAAGTCGGCTGCTTTCCAGGATGCAGGTAACTGGACCGGTGTGATTTTCGCCGTTCAGGCTGTCGCATCTATCCTCTGGGCTATGGTGTTGCCATACTTCAAGGGTGATAAGGTGGCTTACTCATCAAGCCTTATTCTGGGTGCTATCGGTTTTGTGTCGCTCATCTATATGAACGACCTGGGTGTGATGTTCTCGGTATGTCCCGAGTATATCAAGTATCTGCTCTTCATCCCATTCATCCTTATCGGTTGTGCGTGGGCAGCAATGCTTGCTATGCCATTCTCGATGCTTACCAAGTCGCTCAAGAGTAACATCGGAACCTACCTCGGTCTGTTCAATTGTACAATTTGCGTACCACAGATTGTAGCAGGTCTGCTCGGTGGTCATATCCTCAAGGCGGTAGGTGGTGCCTCTATCACGATGTTCTTCGTGGCAGGAGGAGCTATGCTGTTGGGAGCTCTGGCTGTTGCAGGCATCAAGACTAAGACGGAGTAACGTATTTTTACTTTATATAACACTAATCATTTTTTATTAACTAACACAAATGCACATTATGAGAAAAATTCTATCTATGTGTTTGGGCGTAATGCTTTTGTGTGCGATTCCTATGGCTGCGTTTGCACAATCGGGCAAACATTCAGTTAAGGGTACTATCGTAGACCAGGCAGGTGAGCCCATAATCGGTGCAATGGTGGCTGAGGTTGGTACAACCAATGGTGCTATCACCGATATTCAGGGAGGTTTTGCCCTGAATGTTAAAGACCAGGCAGCTGTTCTTGAGATCAGCTACATCGGCTACAAGACAATCACTAAGGTTGCCAATGTAACCGATTTCGGTCGTATCGTACTCGAGGAGGACGTGATGGCTCTCGATGAGCTCGTTGTCATCGGTTACGGTACCGTTAAGAAGAACGATATGACCGGTTCGGTTATCGCTGTTAAGGCGGAGGAGTTGAACCGTGGTGCTGTAACCTCTCCACAGGAGATGTTGCGTGGTAAGGTACCAGGAGTAAACATCGTTTCTGGTAACGGTGCTCCAGGTGCAGGTTCAGAGATTCGTATCCGTGGTGGTGCATCACTCTCTGCTAACAACAACCCACTTATCGTAATCGACGGTGTACCTATCGCTGAGGACGCAGGTGTTGGTATGTCTAACGTATTGGCAACTGTTAACCCTAACGACATCGAGACCTTCACAGTATTGAAGGATGCATCTGCAACTGCTATCTACGGTTCACGTGCATCTAACGGTGTCATCCTCATCACTACAAAGAAGGGTACAAGCGGCGAGGCTAAGGTATCTTACAACGGTTCTGTTGCTGTTAAGCACAACTTCAGCACTATGGATATGATGAACGCTGATGAGTTCAAGTCATTCATCCTCACAGCTTATCCTGATATGGCTGACAAGGCTAACGCACTCTTCGGCACAGCTAACACCGATTGGCAGGATCAGATTTTCCGTCTCGGCGTAGCTACTGACCACAACATATCTATCGTTGGCGGTGCTATGGAGAACAAGCTCCCATACCGTGCTTCAGTAGGTTACACTTACGATGGTGGTACTGTTGAGACATCTGACAACCAGCGTGCAACTGTTGATATCAGCCTCTCACCTAAGTTCTTCGACAATCACCTTACTGTAAACCTCAATGCAAAGGGTATCTTCAACAAGTCGAACTATTCTGACGGTGGTGCTATCGGCTCGGCTGTATACTTCGATCCTACACAGGACATCTACAACCGCACAGCAGATGGTGCTATTGACTACTCTTTGAACAACGGTTACTACAACTGGACAACCGACCTTACAGCTTGCAACCCACTTTCACTCTTGAATGACCAGTGGGACGCTAACCACTCTTACCGTGCGTTGGGTAACATCCAGTTGGATTATAAGGTACACGGCTTGGAGGATTTGAGCTTCAACTTGAACCTCGGTTTGGATATTACTCGCACTAACGGTGATAAGGGTAATACAATCGGCTCTATCTTCTCTAACCGCGATACAGGCGATAGCGGTATCTATAAGGGACGTGGTCGTTACTCAGAGTATGATAACTTGCACCGCAACCAGCTTTTGGAGTTCTATGCTAACTACCAGAAGGAGTTCGGTATTCACAATCTGAACGTTATGGCAGGTTACTCTTGGTCAGTTAACCACTCTGCGACCAACTCTTATAACTACGGTCGTGTAGCTCCTGCTGTAGCATCTGACGATTACTACGCATACGATAGCAAGCTCATCAACGAGAGCCACTCTGCATATCGTAACGCTCTGGTTTCATTCTACGGTCGTATCAACTACTCAATTGCTTCTCGCTACTTGCTCACCTTCACAATGCGTGCCGATGGCTCTTCACGCTTCGGTGGTGATAACCGTTGGGGTTACTTCCCATCAGCTGCATTGGCTTGGAACATCGCAGAGGAGAATTGGTTGAAGTCATCTACAGTAGTTTCTGCTTTGAAGCTCCGTTTGGGTTGGGGTATCACAGGTCAGCAGGAGTTCGGCGAGAACTACGCTGCTTTGAAGTATGGTGAGATCTCTATCGACCCAACTACTCAGTATCCATTGGGTGGTGGCAACTGGTACTATCCTATCAAGCCACACGCTTACAACCAGGATTTGAAGTGGGAGGAGACTACTACTTACAACGTCGGTGTTGACTTCGGTTTCCTCAATGGCCGTATCAACGGTTCGGTTGATGCTTACTACCGCGACACTAAGGATTTGATTTCTTATGTAAACGTACCTCTCGGTGGTAACTTCTCTAACTCTACTTTCCAGAACATCGGTTCTATGGAGAACAAGGGTGTCGAGGTTGCTTTGAACTTCATCCCTGTTGAGACTAAGGATTGGCACCTCACAATCGGTTTGAGCGGTACATTCCAGGATACAGAGATTACCGAGTTGCCATCTAACGCTATCGATTTGGGTGGTGCTGGTGGTGGTACAGGTAACACTGTACAGCGTCATATGGTGGGTTATACTCCACACACTTTCTATCTCTGGCAGCAGGCTTACGATGCTGATGGTAATCCAATCCACAACGCTATCGTAGACCGCGACGGTGATGGTCAGATTACTAACGGCGACCGTTATATGACCAACAAGAGTCCTAATCCAGATTTCTACTATGGTATCAACCTTAAGCTCACTTACAAGAATTGGGACTTCGGTTTCAACGGACACGGTACAGTGGGTAACTATATGTTCAACGACGTTTTGCGTAGCGGTGCGACACCATACTATCGCGACGTAATTGACAAGGGTTACTTGGTAAATGCACAGCGTGTAGCTACAAAGTATGGCTTTACTGCTAACTCTTCTACTGCACAGTCAATCTCTGACTTGTGGCTCGAGGATGCTTCATTCTTCCGTATGGACGACATCAACCTCGGTTACACATTCCAGAATGTTGACAAGCGTGGTATGTCAATCCGTATTGCTGCCGGTGTTCAGAACGTATTCGTAATCTCTGATTACAGCGGTCTGGATCCTGAGTCATCAGTAGCAGGTGGTATCGATGGTAACATCTACCCACGTCCACGAATTTATAGCTTGCGTTTGGGTATTAACTTCTAATAGCAGAAAACGATTATGAAAAAATATATTGTAATGGCGGCTTGTGCCGTAATGTCGTTTACCGCTTGCGTAGGTGATCTGGATCAGTTCCCTATGTCGGATACCACAATCGATAGCGGTAGCATTTATTCAAATCCTGATTACCGTATGGGTCAGCTGGCTAAGATTTACGGTGGTTTCACTTTGGTAGGTCAGTCAGGTGCTGGTAGTGCGGATATCGCAGTAGCTGATGCCGGTGCGTCAGAGTACTTGCGTGCTTTGTGGTCGCTTCAGTCAATCACTACCGATGAGGTAAAGTGTATCTGGGGTGATGGTTGGGTTGCTGAGATCAACCGCAACACTTGGACATCGACTAAGAACGATGCAATCTATGCTGCATATTCTCGTGGCTTGATGATGATTTCATTCGCTAACGAGTATCTGCGTAACACTGACGATAGCAATCCTGAGATTGCAATAGAGCGTGCTGAGGTTCGTTTCTTGCGTGCCTACGCTTATTGGACTCTGCTCGATTGCTTCGGAAATGTTCCTTTCACTACTCCTGAGTCTCCTGTTGGTGCTTATAAGCCAGAGCAGATTAAGGCTAAGGATCTCTACTACCACATCAAGAGCGAGTTGGAGGAGATTACCTCTGAGAACTCTGCACTCAAGGAGCCTCACACTCAGGTTTACCCACGCGTAGATAAGGGTGCTGCTTACGGTCTTTTGGCTCGTTTGACCATCAACCACAAGGCTTACCTCGGTGAGGAGATTATGGATGAGTACGACGTAACTATGGCTGCTGCTGAGAAGGTTATCGAGGCTTATGACTTGGCAACTAACTTCGAGGCACTCTTTATGGGCGACAACGGTGAGAACCCTGACGCTTTGAAGGAGATGGTTTACACAGCTTGCTACGACGCTGCTAAGACTCAGTCTTATGGTGGTCCTTCTTACCTTGTTCTTGCATCTAAGAACGACAACTCTTATGGTATCCAGGGCGGCTGGGCTGGTTTGGTTATCCCACACGAGTTCGTTGCTAAGGTTATTGGCGACCAGGCAGCAGAGGATGCACAGCTTGGCTCTGAGTTGGATTATAGCGTAGTTGACACTCGTGGTCGTTTCCACTTGCGTTACTCTACCAACAAGGAGATGAGCATCACTGACTTCCCACAGGGATGGCACCAGTGCAAGTTCAACAACAACCGTTTCCTCAATCCTGGTGTAGACTACTCACTCACTGAGTCATTTGCATCTATCGACTTCCCATTGATTCGTGCTGCCGAGATGAACTTGCTCTATGCTGAGGCATCTTGCCGTACAGGTAAGAACGCTAACAAGGCTGTTCAGTACTTCAATGAGGTACGCAACCGTGCAAAGCAGACTCCTGCTACAGCTCTTACATTGGATGACGTATTCAATGAGATTACCAAGGAGCTCGCTTGGGAGGGTCATCGTCGTACAACTCTTATCCGTTACGACCTCTATACTTCAGCTACATACCTTTGGCCTTACAAGGGTGGTGTGAAGTCTGGTCAGGGCTTGGAGGATTACGTTAAGTTGTTCCCACTTCCAATCGATGATTTGCAGGTTAACGAGAACTTGGTACAGAATCCTGGTTATTAATCCTTAATAATCTTTGAAACGATGAAATTTTTGAAATATATAACATTGGCAGCGATTGCTTTTGTGGGTATCGCTTGTCAGGAGGATGCTAAGATGCAGGCAAAGCCTATCGAGGAGGTTGCAGCACCTGTGCTCAATGCTCACTCTGATATCCTCATCAACGAAAACAACCTTTCTTCAGAGGTTACATTCTCTTGGAGCGAGGTAGACTATGGTTATCCTGCATCGGTAGCTTACGGTTTGTTCGCAACTTATGGCGATGCAACTGTTCAGCTTGCTGAGTCTTACACTACAAGCTACACTCTCACTAAGGAGGCTTTGAACAACACTTTGGTTAGCGAGAAGGGCTTGTCTCTTCCTGAGGAGTCTGAGTCGGAGATTTCGATGTATGTTACTGCAAACATCGGCACAGGCGAGGCTTACTTGCTCACTTCAGCTCCTATCACTTTGAAGGTTACTACCGTACCAAGCTCATCAGCTCCTTGGGTACGTCGTCCATTGTATATCGCTGGTAACTTCCAGGGCTGGGCACCTGATGCAAGGGGTCCCGTTCTTTGGGAGACTTCTGAGTGGAGCGATGTTTACGAGGGTCTGGTATACCTCGGTGCAGCAGAGGGTACTGGTAACTTCATTGCTGATGATGGTTTGTGCCACTTCAAGTTCTGTCCTAATGACAACTGGACAGGTAACCTCGGTGGTGATCCAGAGAACTTCACAACAGAGGGCGACCCTGCACACATCACTGCAGAGGAGGGCTTGTACTGGGTTAAGGTTACTTTGAATCCTGAGCACACAACCGGTTCTGTTAAGCTCACTCCAGTTGATTGCATCAGTGTAATCGGTGGTGCTGTTGGCGGTTGGGATACAGTAAACGACCTTAAGATGGAGCTCGCAGGTGTTCCTGCTGCTGGCGATGCAGACTTCGACAACAAGTACTACACAGCTATGCGTAACCAGGTTTGGACAGCTGTTATGCCAGGTTGTGCAGGTGGTGAGTTCAAGTATCGTTTGAACCAGGCTTGGGATACCAACTGGGGTGGTGATTTGAACCACTTGACTCCTGGTGGCGATAACATCGTAACTGACCTTTCGGGTAACGTACGTTTCAACATCAACTTCCACGGCGATATCGATGCTTTGGCTGCTGATGATACAAACCCATCACCAATCTCAGGTTCAGTTGAGTTGGCTGAGTAAATAGTTTTTAACGGTAGGGTGGTAGTCCCTCTGATTGCCACCCACCTTAAATAATAATAAAGAGATTATGAAAATTGTAAAATATTTATTGTCAGCTGCAGCACTCCTCTCATTTGGTGCTTGTAACCACGAGGGTGATGAGATTGTTATCGCTCAGACTGAGCCTTCATTTACCGCTCACTCAGATGTTGTGGTAAATAAGAGCACTGAGGCTGAGGATTTCACACTCGTTTGGAGTCCTGCAAAGTTCGGTTATAAGACCGACGTTGAGTATACTGTAGGTGCAGAGTATGGCGAGCAGAGCCTTGTTCTCGGCAGCACTTCTGCAACTTATTTCTCTACTACCAATATGGCTCTCCTCAGCCAGTTTGCTATCGAGGAGGCTGGTGAGTATGACATCACATTCAACCTTTCAGCTGTAACTCCTGCTGGCGAGACTGCAGAGGCAAAGCCTATGGTTGTTAAGTTCGTTTACGACATCCCTGTTGTTGTAGAGGAGGCTTACCTCTATATCGTAGGTGATTACCAGGGTTGGGACCCAGCAGGCTCTTGCTCTCGTTTGAAGCTCCACGCTGATAACAAGTACTATGGCTTTGTAAACCTCCCTGAGGGTGGTACCTATGAGTTCAAATTCTGTGCAGAGCAGTCTTGGGATGGTACTAACTACGGTTTGAAGGATGGCGTTTTGAGCACTGAGCCTGACGCAGGTAACTTCAAGGCTGATGCAGCTGGTTTGCTCTACATTGTCTTCGACGCTGTAAACGCAACCTATGAGATGACTCCTATCACTTACGTAGGTCTTATCGGTGATGCTGTTGGTGGCTGGGATAATGACAAGGCTCAGTTTGAGTTCGACGCTGAGAACAACGTATGGGTAGCTAATGCTCCTGTAGAGGCAGGTAAGAACTTCAAGATTCGTTTCAACCAGGTTTGGGATTTGACTGACCTCGGTGGTGATGTAGCAGACCTTCAGTTCAAGGGCTCTGATATCGCTGCAACCGAGACTGGTAGCGGTGTATTCACACTCAACATCTTCGACTTCCCTTACACTTTGAATATCGCAGTAACTCCAGGTGAGGGCCCTGTTACTCCAGAGCCAGATCCAGACCCATCAGGCGGTGTTTACCACTTGGTAGGTGGTTTCAATGGTTGGGATATCGCTGACACTACTTACGAGTTCAAGGAGGCTGCATCTAACGGCTACTTGGTAGTTAAGAATGTTCCTATGACCATGGTTGATTACACTGTTGATGGCGAGGGCTGGAAGATTGCTTTCAACCACGATTGGGCTAACCCTAACTACTCTTCAGAGGGTCTTGTTGAGTTGGGCGTTCCTACACTCTTCAAGCAGACATCTCTCAACTCTGGTCTTGCAGCTGAGGGTAACTACGACTTCTACTTCAACCCAGAGACTAAGTATGTTATCGTTGTAGAGGCTGGTGCACAGGATCCAACAGGTGGTTCTTCTTCTGACGAGCCATCAGAGCACGAGGGCTTCCGTATCTACGTTGAGAATAAGGCTGGTTACTCACCTATTGCAGCCTACGCTTGGACTGACGGTGGCGAGAACCTCTTCGGTGGTTGGCCAGGTACAGTGATGACTGACTATGAGGATATCAACGGTGTACGTTACTACTATGTTGACCTCGGTGAGGAGCACGCAGGTAAGACTTTCCAGATTATCTTCAACAACAATGGTGCTGGTAAGCAGACTGCTGACTCAGCAAAGTTTGTTTTGGATAAGGATTACTTCTTCGTAGCAGAGCACGGTATTCCTGCATATGAGGCAGATACTACTCCTGTTATTCCTTCGTTCTATGTAGCAGGTGATTTCAACTCTTGGGGTGATATTCCAATGGAGGATTTAGCAGAGACTCTTCACGTTCACAAGGGTGCTACATTCGCTACTGATGGCGGTTTCAAGATTAAGGCTGCTGCAGGTCAGGATGGTTGGGCTGACGATATGAACTACGGTTCAGAGACTACCGATGTAATCGCTATCGGCACACCAATCAACACTATCCAGCCAGGTAACAACATTATGGTTCCTGCTGGTACTTATGACCTCTACTTCAACTCTGCAACAAAGCAGGTTTGTGTAGTAACAGCTGGTTCAGCTTCTCCATTCTAATCAAGGAGAACAACGTCGGTAGCATAGGCTGACCGACACACAATAGACCGACGGGGTTTGATCGCCCCGTCGGTTACTAATGAAGATTAATTGAGAAAATATTATAGATATGAAGAAGATTTTATTCGCTATGTTGGCTCTTGCAACCGTTGTTTCGTGCTGCAATCAGCCTAAGGCAACCACAGAGGAACAGGCTTCGGCTCACGCAGAGTGGAGCTACGATGCTGTTATTTATGAGATGAACGTGCGTCAGTACACTCCCGAGGGTACATTCACAGCGGCTGCCGAGCATCTGCCACGCCTCAAGGAGATGGGTGTCGATGTAGTGTGGATGATGCCTATCTATCCTATCGGCGTTAAGGAGCGTAAGGGTACTCTCGGCTCATACTACGCTATCTCGGACTACTGTGCTACAAACCCCGAGTTTGGTACATTGGAGGATTTCGATGCTTTCCTTTCGAAGGCTCACGACTTGGGATTGAAGGTTATCTTGGACTGGGTAGCAAACCACACCTCACCCGATGCAAAATGGATTGTAGAGCAGCCTGCTGATTGGTACGTACGCGACGAGAACGGCAACACTATCGTACAGTACGACTGGACCGATATTGCAAAGCTCAACTATGACAATCACGATATGCGTAAGGCTATGGAGGAGGCTATGCGTTTCTGGTTGGAGCGTGGCGTAGATGGTCTGCGTTGCGATATGGCGTGCGAGGTACCTATGGATTTCTGGTGTGATGTATTGCCACGTCTGCGTGCAGATTATCCCGACACATATTTCTTGGCTGAGGGCGAGAACGTAGAGCTTCATACCGACGCTTTCGACTCATCATACTCTTGGGAGTTGCACCACCTGATGAACAGCATCGCACGTGGCGAAAAGGGTGTGAAGGAGCTTACCGAGTACTTGGCTAAGGATGCCGAGCAGCACCCTGCGGAGGCTATGCGTCTGATGTTCACATCAAACCACGACGAGAACTCTTGGGCAGGAACAGAGTTTGAGCGTATGGGCGAGGCATACAACGTGATGGCTATGCTTACTTTCACCTTGCCAAAGGGTCAGCCACTCATCTACACAGGTCAGGAGATGGGTTGGAACAAGCGTTTCGAGTTCTTCGAGAAGGATCACATCCCTGCTTGGGAGCAGAATGCCTATGCCGACACATACAAGCTGCTTTGCCATATCCGTCATACCAACCCTGCATTGAAGGCGGGCGAGAAGGGTGGCGAGTTCACTATTTTGCCAAGCAGCGAGGGCGTATTTAAGTTCTCTCGCGAGGTCGAGGGCAATAAGGTTGTTATTGTAGCTAACCTCACAGCCGAGGCCAAGGCTTGCGATAAGATTGCCGACGAGCAGACACTCCTCGCAGCTCACAACACCTCGGAGCAGGGACTTGAGGCTTGGGGCTGGATGATTTACACCGAATAATTTGTATATAACGATATGAAAAGATTGTTTTTGGCACTTGTGGCTGTTGTGATGCTCGGTGGAGTATCGACAGCTGCGGACACAACACCTATCAAACGAGTAGAGCCTCTGTCGTGGTGGGTTGATATGACAACACCATTGCAGCTGATGATTCAGGGCGATAACATCTCGGAGTACACACTCACAATCGAGGGTGGCAAGGGTGTAAGCGTTACGGCTCAGCATAAGGCTGACAGCCCTAACTACATCTTTGCTGACGTGAAGATTAGCCCAAAGGCTAAGGCGGGAGAGTACACCTTGGTGCTCACAAAGGGCGACGAGCAGATTCGCTATCCTTACACCATCGCCGAGCGTCGTGAGGGCTCACGTGAGCGTAAGAGCTTCACTACTGCCGACGTGATTTATCTGATTATGCCCGACCGTTTTGCCAATGGCGACAGCTCGAATGACTCTACCGCCGACACAGCCGAGAAGGCAGCCCGCAAAGAGTTCTTTGGTCGTCATGGTGGCGATATTCAGGGCGTAATAGACCACCTGGACTACATCGCCGACTTGGGCGTAACGACCATCTGGTCAACACCTATGTTGCTCGACAATGAGCCACAAGAGTCATACCACGGCTATGCTTGTGGCGACTACTACCACATCGACCCACGTATGGGCTCAAATGAGCTCTATCGCGAGTATGTCGAGAAGGCTCACGAGAAGGATTTGAAGATAGTGATGGATATCGTTACCAACCACTGCGGCGCTGCCCATTGGTGGATGCAGGACCTCCCATTCAAGGATTGGGTACACGTATTCCCTGAGTACACAGGCTCAAACATCTGCTTCTCAACCAATATGGACCCTAATGCGGCAAAGTATGATTTGAACTTGCAGGAGAGCGGTTGGTTTGTACCTTCAATGCCCGATATGAATCTCAATAACCCATACGTGCTGCAGTATTTCAAGCAGTGGGCTGTATGGTGGATTGAGTATGCAAACTTGGATGGTTTCCGCGTAGATACCTATCCTTACAACGAGAAGGAGCCTATGAGCGAGTGGTGTAAGGCTGTACGTGCCGAGTTCCCACACTTCAACATCGTGGGCGAGTGCTGGACTTCATCTATCCCACAGCTCGCCTATTGGCAGGGCGACAACGCCAATAAGGATGGCTTCAATACAAACCTGCCAGCTATTATGGACTTCCCATTGCAGGAGGCTATCTGGGCAGGTTTGACGAAGAATAACCCAGGCTGGGGCGAGGGTATGACACGTATCTACGACTGCGTATCGCACGATTTCGTATATCACGACTTGCAGAATATGATGATTTTCTTGGGCAACCACGACCTTACCCGTATCGGCGACGTGCTCAATGGCGATGTTAAGCGTATGAAGATAGCTACCGTTATGCTTGCTACTATGCGTGGTATCCCACAGGTCTTTGCTGGTGATGAGCAGATGTTCCGCTCGGCAGACCTCTCACAGGGCCACGGTGGTCTGCGTGTTGACTTCCCAGGTGGCTGGGAGGGCGACAAGAAGGATTACTTCCACAAGCGTGATGGCGTAGCTAAGGAGATGTTCGACTTTAGCCAGAAGCTCTTCCAGTGGCGTAAGAGTAAGGATGTCATCCACAACGGTAAGACTATGCACTTTATGACTCGCGATAACACCTACGCCTACTTCCGTTACAACGACCAGGAGGCTGTATTTGTCTATATCAACAACTCTGGCAAGACAGTCAATATCCCTTGGGCTAACTATGCCGAGGTTGCTTCGGGACTGAAGGGCGGTCGCAACGTATTAACCGGCGAGGCTATCGAGGTTGATGGCTCAACAAAGGTTGGACCACGCGAGGTGCTTGTAGTAGAGTACACCCGTTAAACAACATTATATATTTGGCAGAAACGAGTGGCAGATTATCTACCACTCGTTTCTATTTTTAACGTAACGAATACTACATCGAACACTTCTCTAACCACTCCATAAAATCCGATGTCTTGGCACGCGACACGAAACTATCTATGTTGCTTGCGGGCTTAAGAGTTAATTTCAGACGATTTCCCATCTTTTTTACCACCTGACCAACACTTATGCTCGACACGATACAAGAGCGTGAAATGCGGAAGAAACGGGCGGGATTAAGCTCTTTGCTTATCACATCGAGCGACTCATCCATCAGATAGCGTTCGCCGGTGGTGGTCATCAGATATGTCGAGCCCTCCTCCGAGTAGAAGTAGGCTATGTTGGCAGTCTCAACCATCACAATCTTATCGTTATAACGTAACAAGTGGCGTTGCTTATAGCTCTGCATAGGCTGTCCTATGCCCGCCAGAGCACTTCTCAATGCACTCATATCTATCGGCTGCTCGGCACTCAGACGTTTGCGACAACGCTCTATGGCACGTGTCAGGTCGGCTACGTTTATAGGCTTGAGCAGGTAGTCCACCGAGCCGGCATTGAAGGCGTTGATAGCGTAGTTGTCGTATGCTGTAATCATCACCACAGGGCACTTTACCTCGGTGCGTTCGAATATCTCGAAGCACTTGCCATCCGATAGTTCCACATCCATAAAGATTATATCGGGATATTGCTCTGCTGTGGTAAGGTAATCCACCGTGCGTTGTACGCTGTCAGCCACCCCTCCGATTTCGATGTCGGGAAAGTTACGCTCCAGCATACGGGCGAGAGCCTGTTGAGCAAACAGCTCATCCTCTACAATCAATACTTTCATAGTCAACGGATTAAGTCTAAAGGTTTATAATAGGGGTAATCTCACTTCGTAACACTTGTCGCTCTGCTCGATGGCGATGTCAACGCCTGCAATGTTGCGATATTGCTGCGAGAGGCTCTTCAGTCCGAGGTTGGTGCTGTCGGTCTGTGATAGCTTGGGCTGACGATTGTTACGTACCACGATATGGCTGTCGCTGAAGATAATCTCTATCCGTAGCGGGCTCTCGCTATGCACCACATTGTGCTTAAAGGCGTTCTCTATGAGCAGCTGTATTCCGCAGGGCACTACGCAGCGGTTGCGGTGCTCGGGTTGCATCGAGCACTCTACACTAAATCCTTGCTGAAAACGCACTCGGAGCAGGTCGAGATACTGATTTGTAAACTCCATCTCCTCGCGTACACTCACCAGAGCCTCCTCCTCATTCTTCATCACGTAGCGGTATAGCGAAGCCAACTTACGCACATACTCTTCAGCCTGCTCGGTCTGCTGCTCCTCGATTAGACCATTGAGGATGTTGAGCGAGTTGAAGAGGAAGTGAGGGTTCATCTGCTGTTTGAGCATATTGTAGCGGAACTGAGCTAAATGGCGTTTCTCCTTCTCACGTTGTATGCGTGTGCGAGTCTTCTGCAGTTGGTAAATAAGAGTAACCACAATATAGACTACGATGTTGGCAATGAAGGTAATCGCACACAACTCCACAAAGCCCACATCGGCAAATGCTCGTTGCTCCATAAATGGGAAGTCGTAGCCGATGATAAGAGCTGTTATAAGAGCCATCACCACCGACTGAAGTAGGGTAGCTCCCACATAAAGCCACGCTCGATATAATGCGGTGTATTTATCTAATAATATGACATATATAATATTCGCACATATCATTATCGTAACCGCAAACGAGTTACCGAAAAACATACGCACCATACGGCTGACGCTCTCCGCTTGCAGCAGCTCGCCGAAGGTGTAGGAGTATGCTATACGAGCCAGCAATATGACGGCAATGATGGTTATAAGTTGCACCATATCGGGAGTCCATCTGCCTGCCAGAGCCTCCTTCTTGCCTTTATTGAGGGCACCGTAGAAGAGCAGCAAGCCCCAACCCATAATCTCCGTAAAGCAGAATGTTGTCGTGGCGTGTATCACAGCAGGCTGTTCGACCACCAAAGCTACAACTTTCGCACCATAAGTTCCGAACAGATAACCTAAGATATTGCCGGCAATAATACTCAGAGCTATCATACTCGTATTCTGACCATTTCGCAAGCCAATGAGGGCAATCATCGCTATGGTAGCCATCGTCAGCACCAACTCATCTCTCACATCGAAGGCATAGCACAGGAGCACGATTGCTGCGTGGGCAACCGCAAATATATGTACCAGATATTTTCCGCGTCTATCCTTCATCGGTGGGTATATTGTTTACCAAAGGTAGTAAAAACCAACGAAACGCCCAAATTTATTCCTAAAATACTCCTCCGACTATCCACCCAAACAAATTTATTTGTTTAACCCGCGAGATTGTATTATATTCGCAGTTTGAAACAAAACATTGCCACTATGATAAAGTCAATGACGGGTTTCGGTAAAGCCGAAGCCACAACTCTTACGAAGAAGATTACCGTCGAGGTGCGTTCACTAAACTCCAAGCAGTTGGATTTATCGGTTAAGTTGCCAGGCGTCTACCGCCACCTTGAGTTTGAGATACGTCAGCGTGCTACAGCCGCTATCACTCGCGGTAAGGCTGATGTGTCGGTAAGTATCGAGCATACCGCTCCACAGGGCACTACAACTATCAATTCCGAGCTTTTCAAACTCTATCTCGGCGAGTTGAAGCAGACCCTTTGCGATGCCTCTTTTGAGGTTGACAATGCCGCTATCTTACCCGTTGTGATGCGTATGCCCGACGTGATAAGCACCCAGCAGGAGCAGATACCCAACGAGGAGGAGAAGGCTCTTTTGGGGGCTGTGGATGAGGCTCTCGCCTGCTTCAATGCCTTCCGTGAGCAGGAGGGTAAGATTCTTATCGAGGACCTGTTACGTCGCGTGGATAACATAGAGCAATATAAACTTCAGGTCGAGCCTTATGAGGCTACACGTGTCGAGACCATCAAAAACCGTATCCGCGAGAATATAGCCCAGATGCATATCGATGTCGATAGTAACCGTCTGGAGCAGGAGATGATATTCTATATCGAGAAGTTGGACATCACCGAGGAGAAGGTACGCCTTGCAAACCACTGTAACTACTTCCGCGAGGTGGCTGCTACGGAGGATGCTGCGGGCCGCAAACTTGGCTTCATCGCCCAGGAGATGGGACGTGAGATAAACACCTTGGGCTCGAAGTCCAATGAGGCTAATATGCAGATTTTGGTGGTTAAAATGAAGGATGAGTTAGAGAAGATTAAGGAGCAGGTACTCAATATTTTATAATTGTTAAGATGAAGGGTAAACTAATCATATTTTCAGCCCCAAGTGGCTCCGGTAAGACCACTATCGTGCGTCAGCTCTTGGGTGTGCTTCCCGAGTTGGAGTTTTCTATCTCGGCTACCTCGCGTCAGCCACGTGGCACCGAGCAGAATGGTGTCGACTACTTCTTCCTCACGCAGGAGGAGTTCCGCCGAAGGGTAGCTGCTGGCGAGTTTGTCGAGTGGGAGGAGGTATATAACGGTACTTGTTATGGCACGTTGCGTAGCGAGATGGAGCGTATCTGGCAGAAGGGCAACACCATCATCTTCGATGTCGATGTTATGGGCGGTATCAACCTCAAGCGTATCTTTGGCGATGACGCCTGCTCAATATTCATTATGCCACCTTCGGTCGAGGAGCTGCGTCGTCGCTTGGTCGGTCGTGCTACCGACAGCGAGGAGGTCATCGAGAAACGTATAGCAAAGGCTGAGTTTGAGCTCTCAAAGTCGGAGTCTTTCGACCACGTCGTCATCAACGACGACCTCTCGGAGGCTGTTGCCGAGACTCTCCATATTATCGAATCATTTATCCGCGAGTAGAGCTATGGCGAAGTTACGGATGATGCTCTTCTTTGGCTCCTTTAACCCTGTGCATAAGGGACATATAGCTTTGGCAGAGTATGCTGTCGAGCGAGGTCTGTGCGACCAGGTGGCGATGATTATCTCGCCCCACAACCCATTCAAGCAGAGCTGGGCACAAGCTGCCGAGACCGACCGATTGGAGATGGTGGAGGCTGCGTGCAAGGCGTCGAAATACCCCGAGCAGATAGTCCCTTCCGTTATAGAGTTTCTGTTGGAGAAGCCCTCTTATACGGTCAACACGTTGCGTCATCTCAAGGAGAACTATGGCTCCCAGATGGAGCTCTCGATATTGATGGGTAGCGACCTTATCAACCAGCTGCCTCGCTGGCGTGAGGCGGGAGAGATTATTGATGGCTTCGACATCTACGTCTATCCCCGCCCGGGACACCCTATGGAGTTCTCTACCAAGCGTACAACATTCCTGGAGGATGCACCGCAGTGTCCATTCTCTTCGACCGAGGTGCGTGAGGCTCTGGAGCGTGGTGAGAGTGTCGAGGCTATGGTTGGCGAGGATGTGGCACGTTATATCCGCAGCAAGGCTCTCTGGTCGCTCGGCTATAAACTTACGGTGCTCAATGCCGCTATCAGCCGCTCACCCGAGGATGCAGAGCTCTACATCGAGCGAGGTAAGTGTTATTTCCGCCAGAATGAGTGGGGTAGTGCGATAAACGACTTCCGTAAGGCACAAAAGCTCTCGCCCGAGATGGAGGAGGCGAAGCAATACTTAGAGATGGCGGAGGAGATTTTAGAGTTTAGATATATAGATATATACAACCCGTGATAGAGATAGATGATAAGATTGTCAGCACTGACATTTTGAGCGAGTGTTTCGCTTGCGATTTGGGTAAGTGTAAGGGTATCTGCTGTGTCGAGGGCGACGCAGGTGCTCCGTTGGAGATTGACGAGGTAGATATTCTCGAGGATGAGTATCCCAACTATGCCCCATATATGACCCCCGAGGGTAGGGCTGAGGTCGAACGCCAGGGCTTTATGGTCGTTGACAGCGATGGCGACTACACCACTCCGCTGGTGGATAATGCTGCGTGTGCCTACGCCTTTGAGGAGGATGGTGTAACCTTCTGTGCTATCGAGCGAGCCTATCGTGAGGGCAAGTGCTCATTTCTAAAGCCCATCTCGTGCCACCTCTATCCTATACGTGTTATGCAGTTTCGCAACGGTAGCTACGGGCTCAACTATCATCGTTGGGCTGTATGCAGCTCGGCTCGCGAGTGTGGTAAGAAGTTAGGTATACCTCTCTACAAAGCACTGCGTGAGCCTATTATACGTCGTTTTGGCGAGGAGTTCTACCGCTCGTTGGAGTGTGCCGAGGAGCTGTTAAAAGAGGAGATGAATAAGTAAATTTAACCCACAATGAAGATACTCAAGACTACACTTTCGATATTTGCTACGCTTCTATGCGTGGCAGTATCTGCCCAGAGCGAGGAGCAGATGACAGTCGATACAGACACCCTGCCCGATGATGCTATTGTCATCCGTCGTGTACCATTAGCATCGGGTCCAGAGATTGATATGGATGAGTTGGTTGTCGACACCATCCCCTCATCTAATGCCGGACTGAACATCGTGCTCTATAACGACAACACGTGGCGTTATATCCGCAACCGCGACATATCGGCTTTAGACGAGACTGTCTTTACCAAGAATTGGAGCAACACCGACCTTAATCCATACGACGTAGATACCAAGGATTTGCCTATCTCTATCGTTATTGATTTGGTGGACTCACTCAAGAGCTACCACTATCCATATAAGGGTCGTGTAACGTCAAAATATGGTTTCCGCCGACGTCGTGCCCACCAGGGAACAGATATAGGGTTGAAGATTGGCGAGCCTATCTACGCCACTTTTGATGGTCGTGTGCGTGTCATCCAGCAGTCTAATCGTGGCTACGGTAACCTCATAGTCCTCCGCCACGACAATGGCTTGGAGACCTTCTATGCTCACCTCTCGGAGATTAACGTAGAGCCTAATCAGTGGGTTACTGCGGGACAGGTCATCGGCAAGGGAGGTAACTCTGGTCGAAGCACAGGCCCTCATCTCCACTTTGAGATGCGATATCACGGTCTGTCGTTTGATGCAGAGCGTCTTATTGACTTCCAGACAGGTATGCTGCGTCGTGAGACCTTCCTGCTCAAACGCACCTATTTTCACTCGTCATCTCGCTTCACACAGGATTTCGAGGTCGAGATACAGAGCGACGAGGAGGATAAGCGTATAGCTGCCGAGGCTGCTGCACGTAAGTACCACACCGTTCGCAGTGGCGACACGTTGGGCAGAATAGCTATCAATAACGGTACTACCGTTCGTAAACTCTGCCAGCTCAATGGTATCAAGGAGACCACTATCCTGCGTATAGGACAAAAAATTAGGGTAAGATAACCTACCCTAAAAACTCTTCAATATTTTTGGCGATGCAGCCTATCAGGCGGTCTATGGCATCGTCGGAAGACCAGGCATTATGGGGCGATGCAAGCAACTTGTGTCGCTCCTTTATTTTATATAGAGGCGAATCGATGAGTGGCTCCGTAGAGAACACGTCGAGTGCCGCACCGCGAATTACTCCACCATCCAATGCAGCTGCCAATGCCTCCTCATTCACTATGCCACCACGTGCTACATTAATAATTATTGCCGAAGGTTTCATCAGCAATAACTCTTTTTCACCCAGAAGATTAAGTGTCTTTGCATTAAGTGGAGCGTGAATAGATACTATGTCCGACTCGGCAAGTAACTTCTCGAGCGTCAGGGCAGGATACTCCTCCTCGCGTACCACGCCCGAAGTGGATGTATAGCTCACCTCGCAGCCGAAAGCCGATGCAAGGCGTGCCACCTCACGACCTATGTTACCCAAGCCTATGATACCCCATTTTTTGCCTCTTATCTGCGATGTAGGGCGGTCAAAGTTAAATGGTCGGTCGCTCTTGGCATAACGTCCCGAATGGAAGTATTCGTCGTAATATACCACCTCACGCAGCAGGGCAAGAGCCGAGCATAGGGTAGTCTCTGCGACCGAATATGTAGAGTAGCCAACTGCATTACGCACCTCGATACCGAGTGCTGCCGCAGCCTCCAAATCGACATTGTTCATTCCCGTGGCAGCTACACATATTAGCTTCAGCTCGGGCAATGCACGCATCACCTCTGCCGATAATACCACCTTGTTTGCTATGACAATCTCGGCACCTGCACAACGCTCAATGACCTCCTCGGGGCGAGTCATGTTGTAACCGACATAATCGCCAAAACGTGCTATGGACGACATATCGCGTCCCGCAACTGAATACTCATCTAAAAATACTATTTTCATATAGTTACATTAGTTTAATTCATCTATTAGTTGACGTATCACAACCGACGCACAACCTATGCCAAACAGAGCAGGTATATAGGATATTGTGCCCGTGTTTGACTTCTTGTTTTGCTCCTCACACAGCACCATTGAGCCCTCTCTTACGGGCTCGGGCGAGAAGACCGCTTTGAAGCCACTGCGTATGCCAATCTTGTGCAGTCGCTTACGCAACATATGGGCTAACGGACAGTGATGAGTCTTGGCTATATCCAAAATCTCTATCTTCGTAGGGTCGGTCTTTGCCCCTGCACCCATCGAACTCACGAGCGGAATACCTCTATCCAAAGCCCCCTTGATAAGAGCCAACTTGGGCGAAAGGGTGTCTATTGCGTCGACCACAAAGTCAAACTTATCGCTATCCAATAGTGCATCAGTCTCGTCATCTTTGATGAATTTTGAGACTACCTGGAGCTTTATGTTTGGGTTTACATCAAGCAATCTATCTCTCATCAAATCAGTCTTTTGCTTACCCACAGTAGAGTGCAGTGCTATGAGCTGTCGGTTGATGTTGGTAGCCGAGACCACGTCGGCATCAGCTATGGTCATACGCCCTACGCCGGCACGTGCAATCATCTCGGCGGCGTATGCTCCTACACCTCCTAATCCGACTACCAGAACATTGGCATTTTGCAATTTTGCCAACTTCTCTTCGCCCAAAAGCAGGGCTGTTCTCTCCAACCAATCACTATTCATTATCTATCAAAAATTCGCTTATAATTCTCCTCTGTTTTAGCTGCTAATACCGCTACATCCACACCCCTCAAGCAAGCTATCTCGGCATATATCTCAGCTATGGGTATGAGGCTCTCGTCGCTCTCTACGAACATTTGCTCTAAAGGACATATATTTAGAGCTTTAATGCTCTTTGGTGAACGTAATACATTAACTCCAAATGAGAGGAAATAACCCCTGTCCAAAGCTCGCTGAGCCTGTTCTGCCGAGCCTATAAATCCGTGAAAAATCACCGCTCGCAGTTTATGCTCCGAGAGTATATTCATCATAGGCTCAAAAGCTTTCACACAGTGTAATACTACGGGCTTTTGCAGCCGCTCCGCTATGAGCAACTGCTGGCGAAAAACCTGCTCCTGCAACTGTCGGTCAACCCCACACGCAAAGTCAAGCCCTATCTCACCTATAAGCTCTGCCGTAGTAGCCTCGTCGCCCAACAATAGCTCACAGCTTGCATAACGCTCTGCGTCCCAGGGATGTATGCCCACGCCCCTGGGCTCAATATGTTGTCCCGTAGGGTGGTGGGTATGTATGTCGACATAGCAATTCATATTACAAAGTTAACCAAAAAATAGAAAATTGCTAAAAATTTTGAAAAATAATACCTATTTATATTATGAGATGTCGGAAAAATTGCCTACCTTTGCGTGATTTATAGTGCGAGGAAAAGTCAAAAACTAAAAGACACACTAAAATATTCATTCATTTAATTACAAACTATGTCGAAAATCATTAAACTACGAAAAGGTCTCGACATCAACCTTCAGGGTAAGGCTGCACAGACATTGGTGGATGCACCATTGGCTAAGGAGTATGCAGTCTCTCCGCTGGACTATGATGGCGTTACCCCTAAGATGTTGGTGAAGGTCGGTGCTGAGGTTAAGGCTGGTACTCCTCTGTTCTTCGATAAGAACAACGAGCGAGTATTGTTCTGTTCGCCTGTCAGCGGTACTGTGTCGGCTGTAAATCGTGGTGAGAAGCGTAAGATTCTCAACGTAACGATTGCATCAGACGGTGAGCTTACATCGGAGGAGTTTGCTACTTTGGACTTGCATAAGGCAGGTCGCGAAGAGGTTATCGAGACATTGCTCAAATCAGGTTTGTGGACAATGATTCAGCAGCGTCCTTACGGAATCATTGCCAATCCGACTGACACTCCAAAGGCTATCTATGTATCAGCCTTTGACTCAGCCCCTTTGGCTCCCGACTTCAACTTTGCCTTGAGGGGCGAGGAGAAGTTCCTCCAGAAGGGCTTGGAGGTGCTCTCAAAGTTGGCTGGTGCTCCTGTTCACCTCTCTTTGCGTGCTAAAGCCGAGGGTGAGATGACTACACTTAACAACGTAGAACTCCACACCTTCGAGGGTAAGCACCCTGTGGGTAATGTAGGTGTTCAGATTCATCACATCGACCGTATCGCTAAGGGTGATATCGTGTGGACAGTAAACATCCAGGATGTTGTCCTCATCGGTCGCCTGTTTGCTACAGGAAAGGTTGATATGCACAAGGTTATCGCACTGACAGGTAGCGAGGTTAGCAATCCTCAGTACTACCGCGTAGTGAGCGGTGCTCCTATTGCATCTATCGTCAAGGGCAATGTGAAGGCTCAGAAGGAGGGCGACACCGTTCGCTACATCTCTGGTAACGTCTTGACAGGTGTCAATGTTGGCGAGGAGGGCTTCCTTACTGCCAAGGCTCATCAGATAACCCTTATCCCCGAGGGCGACAAGTATGAGATGCTCGGTTGGGCTATGCCTCGTTTCAAGAAGTTCTCTGTTTCACGCTCTTACTTCTCTTGGCTCTGCCCTAAGAAGGAGTATAAGCTCGACACCAACCTCAATGGTGGTCCACGTGCATTCGTTGTAACAGGTCTTTTCGAGCAGTATCTGCCTATGGATATCTATCCTATGTATTTGTTCAAGGCTATGATTGCCAAGGACATTGACAAGATGGAGAACCTCGGTATCTACGAGATAGTAGAGGAGGATGTAGCTCTGTGTGAGTTCGTTGACCCATCGAAGACTGAGATTCAGCAGTTGGTTCGTGAGAGTATTAACTTAATGATTAAGGAGTGCTAAGGTATGGGATTGAGAAAATTAGTTGACAAGATGAAGCCTACCTTCTCGGAGGGAGGTAAGCTCGGTTTCTTAGCATCTACATTCGATGCTTTTGAGACCTTCCTTTTCGTGCCTAACACAACGACTAAGCGTGGTGCTCATATCCGCGATTGTAACGATATCAAGCGTACAATGTCGGTTGTTATTTTGGCACTTCTTCCAGCCTTCTTCTTCGGCTGCTATTGGGCAGGTGCTCAGGTTGGCTTGGCTGGTGTAAATGCGTTCTTCTACGGTTTGGTACGCGTGCTTCCTATGGTTGCAGTGTCGTACATCGTAGGTTTGACTATCGAGATTATCTACGCACAGATTCGTCGCGAGGAGGTTGCCGAGGGTTACTTGGTAACAGGTCTATTGATACCTATGATTATGCCCGTGAGCACTCCGCTGTGGATGGTTGCTTTGGGTGTAGCTTTCGCTGTTGTCTTCGGTAAGGAGGTATTCGGCGGTACAGGTATGAATATCTTCAACCCTGCACTCGTTGCACGTGCTTTCGTATTCTTCGCCTTCACTCCACAGATGTCGGGTGAGAAGGTATGGACTTCGGACTGGAGTATGATGGGCGTAACAGCTGAGGGTATCGATGCTGCTACAGGTGCAACTGCTTTGGAGCAGCTCTCAACCACAGGTGCTATGGAGTGGTCGGCTATGGATGCGTTCCTCGGCTTCATCCCAGGCTCATTCGGTGAGACCTCTACATTGTGCATCCTCATAGGTGCTGCAATCCTTCTCTTTACGGGTATAGCATCTTGGCGTACAATGCTCAGCGTGTTCGCTGGTGGCTTGGCTCTCGGTTACTTGTTCCAGGTGTGTGGCGTAGGTGAGTGGGCAGAGATTCCTGCTTACTACCACGTCTTGGTTGGTGGTTTCGCTTTCGGTGCTGTGTTTATGGCTACCGACCCTGTAACATCGGCTCAGACTAACACCGGTAAGTATATCGTAGGCTTTATGACAGGTGCGTTGGCAGTTCTGGTACGTGTGGTTAATCCAGCATATCCCGAGGGTATGATGTTGGCTATCCTCTTTATGAACGCACTTGCTCCTACCATCGATTACTTCGTTGTAGAGGCTAATATCAGTCGTCGTAAGAAACTTATTAAGAAATAGTAGAGTATGGGAAAGATAAATGTAAATAGTAATGCGTATATCATCACCTACTCTGTAGTGATGGTTGTTATTGTGGCTATTCTGCTCGCAGTTGCTGCACTTAGTCTTAAACCTTACCAGGATGCAAATGCTTTGAATGAGAAGCAGACTCAGATTGTGAAGGCTCTGGGCGAGAATCCCGAGACAGCAAAGTATGAGGATGTCATCGCTAAGGCTTCTATCATCGACGCTGAGGGTAATGTCATCAAAACCGAGGAGAAGGCAGTTTTCGAGGCTCTTGGCAAGCTCAAGGATTCGTTTGCTAAAGGAGAGTTCCCTCTCTTCGAGGCTAAGAATGGTTGCGTTGTTATTCCATTGACAGGTAATGGTCTGTGGGGTCCTATCTGGGGCTATGTAGCTTTGGAGCAGGATAAGAACACCATTAAGGGTGTCGTTATGGACCACCAGGGCGAGACTCCAGGCTTGGGTGCTGAGATTGCAAGTGATGCTCACCAGGCTCAGTATGTAGGCAAGCAGATTTTCGTCGATGGCGAGTTGACAGGTATCATCGTTAAGAAGGGTGGTGCTACTGTGGGTAGTGTCAACGAGGTTGATGCTATCTCGGGCGGTACCAAGACCTGCGACGGTGTAACCGATATGTTTAAGAACAGCCTTGCTAACTATGTTGGCTACCTCAAGCCAGCAGCGGCTCCTATCAATGTGGAGGAGCCTGTGGAGCTTATCCCTGTTACAGAGGAGGTTAAGGTAGAGGCTGTTGAAGTGTCTAACGATAAAATAGAGCAGAGCAATGAGTAATTTGAAAAATGTGACAGGTCCGCTGAGTGCGAACAACCCGATCATTGTACAGATTCTGGGTATCTGTTCGGCTCTTGCCGTAACCGTTAAGTTGGAGCCTGCATTCGTTATGGGTCTCTCGGTTATGGTCGTTACAGCATTCGCTAACTTGGTGATGTCGCTCCTGCGTAATGGTATTCCATCACGCATCCGTATCATCGTACAGTTGGTTGTTATCGCTGCGTTGGTTATTTTGGTTGACCAGGTGTTGAAGGCATTTGTTTACGACGTGTCGAAGCAGTTGTCGGTATACGTTGGTCTGATTATTACAAACTGTATCATTATGGGTCGTGTCGAGGCTTATGCACTCGGTAACAAGCCTTGGGCTTCGTTCCTCGACGGTATCGGTAATGGTTTGGGTTATATGGCAATCCTCGTGATTATTGCCTTCTTCCGTGAGTTGTTCGGCTCAGGTAGCTTGTTTGGTATCAAGGTTATCCCTGAGAGCTTCTATGAGGCTGGCTACTCAAATGTGGGTATTATGTTGTTCCCTCCTATGGCACTTATCATCGTAGGTGTCATCATCTGGGTACATCGTTCGTTTAACAAGGATTTGCAGGAAAAATAGGAGGTAGAGTATGGAAACATTGAATCTTTTTATTAAGTCGATTTTCATCGACAATATGGTCTTCGCCTTCTTCTTCGGTATGTGTTCATACATTGCCGTATCGAAGAACGTAAAGACTGCATTGGGATTGGGTGCTGCCGTTATCTTCGTTATGTTGATGACTGTACCTTTGAACTATCTCCTCAATGAGTATGTGTTGGCTCCTAACGCTTTGATTAAGGGTGTTGACCTGAGCTTTTTGACCTTCATCGTCTTCATCGCTGTTATCGCATCGTTTGTGCAGCTGGTGGAGATGGTTGTCGAGAAGTTCTCGCCATCGCTCTACAATCAGTTGGGTATCTTCCTCCCGTTGATTGCGGTTAACTGTGCTATCCTCGGTGGTTCGCTCTTTATGCAGCAGAAGGTCGAGGGCGGCGAGATTAGCGGCATTGTCGACAGCATAGTCTATGGTCTTGGCTCAGGCTTGGGTTGGGCTATCGCTATCGTTATGATGGCTGCTATCCGTGAGCGTCTGCAGTACTCTAACATCCCTGCGGCACTGAAGGGTCCAGGTATCGCTTTCATCATCACAGGTCTGATGGGTATTGCGTTTATGATCTTCAGTGGTATTAAGTTGTAACCTATAAAAGAGAATAAGAGATGTTTACTACAATTATTTATGCGATAGTTGCCTTTCTTGCAGTCATCCTCGTTTTGGTTGCATTGCTTCTCTTTGCAAAGGCTAAACTTACTACATCGGGAGATGTAACTATCGATATCAACGATGGAAATAAAGTGTTGACCGTAGCTGGTGGTAACACACTGTTGAACACCTTGACAGCTGAGGGTATCTTCCTCCCTTCGGCTTGTGGTGGTAAGGGTGCTTGTGGTCAGTGCAAGTGCCAGGTCTTGGAGGGTGGAGGCGAGATTCTCCCTACCGAGGTCGGCTTCTTCAACCGTAAGCAGATTCAGCAGAAGTGGCGTTTAGGCTGCCAGGTTAAGGTCAAGGAGAATATGAAGATTGCAGTTCCTGCTTCAGTCTTGTCTATCAAGAAGTGGGAGTGCGAGGTCGTATCTAACCACAACGTAGCTACCTTCATCAAGGAGTTCGTTGTTAAGTTGCCTGAGGGCGAGGATTTGAACTTCCGCAGCGGTGGTTACATCCAGATTGATGTGCCAGCCATCACAGTGGACTATAAGGATATCGACGTTGATGCCGAGTACCGCGAGGATTGGGAGAAGATGCACGTCTTCGATTTGAAGATGGTCAACCCAGAGCCTCAGGTGCGTGCTTACTCTTGTGCTACATATCCTGCCGAGGGTAACGTCATCAAGCTCAACGTGCGTATCGCAACACCTCCATTTGACCGTGCTACAGGTGGCTTTATGAATGTTAACCCAGGTGTATGTTCGTCATACATCTACTCGCTCAAGCCAGGCGATAAGATTACCATTTCGGGCCCTTATGGCGAGTTCTTCTTGCCAGACAACCTGCCTGATACTCAGGAGTTGGTATTTATCGGTGGTGGTGCTGGTATGGCTCCTATGCGTAGCCACTTGATGCACTTGTTCAAGACCGAGAAGACAAAGCGTCCTGTTACCTTCTGGTATGGTGCTCGTTCACTCAAGGAGGCATTCTACTTGGAGGACTTCGCTGCTATCGAGAAGGAGTTCCCTAACTTCAAGTTCCACTTGGCGTTGGACCGTCCCGACCCAGCAGCAGATGCAGCGGGTGTAGAGTATAAGGTAGGTTTCGTTCACAACGTGTTGTACGAGAACTATCTGAAGAATCACGAGGATCCAGAGGGATGTATCTACCTTATGTGTGGACCTCCGATGATGGCTTCGGCTGTTGTAAATATGCTCGACAGCCTCGGCGTTCCTGCGGAGAACATCCTCTTCGATAACTTCGGTGCATAGTCATCTATCACTATGATTGTAGGGTGGGCATTGACCTTTGGTGGTTGGTGCCCACTCTTTTTACGTATATATGAGCCGAGAATAGAGAAAAATAGTTATCTTTGCTTCAGTAAAACCAAAACATAAAGAGTATGAAGAGTCTGTTTGTAGCCCTTATTTCGTTCGTTAGCCTCTCTATGCACAGCTGTGGAGGCGAGGCTATCCCAACGAAGGAGCAAGCCCACGAGGCGGCTAAAACCTTTGTTTTTGAGGCTCAGGAGAAGGCTGAGAGTGCGATAGAGAGTATCAAGGAGGAGCTCTCGAGCGAGGAGGTTGCCGAGTTTGAGCAGGAGTTTAAGTCGGAGGTAGAGCGATTGATGGCACAGCTGAGGACAGATGCCGAGGCTTTTGTTGAGCGTATGCAGTCGGGCGAGGATATCGAGGCTATCCGCCAGGAGGTTGTGGCTTATACCGAGCAACTCACACCCGAGGCAGCCAAAGAGTTTATGACATCATTCTCCGATGCACTCTCAAAGATGATAGAGGGTAGCGAGTTGTAAGATACTATCCAGGAAGAGAAAATCTTCGGAAAATCAGAGAATTTAATGAGTTTAGGGATTTTAGGGATTGTTCCTTAAATTCCCTAAATTCTTTATACTCCCCTAAACCCATCTGTGGACAATACAACAAAAAAAAAGCAACAGACATATGTCTGCTGCTCGTCATAATTGCGGTGAACCCGCCGGGGCTCGAACCCGGGACCCCAACATTAAAAGTGTTGTGCTCTACCTGCTGAGCTACGGATTCATCATTACCAAAGGGGATAATCCCGTTTTTGGTGGTGCAAATGTATAGATAATTTTTGGTTTAACCAAATAATTTGCTCAAAACATAGCCAAATGGACTTTTTAGCCTCTTTCCTACCTCTACTTTGTGAACTTTGCACCGATGAAGATTCCCTGCTGGCTGCTGAGCATCTGTTGCAGGGTCTTCAGCTGTGAGTTCTGTGCGATGTCGGGATTGATATCCTTTGCCAACGCAAGGAGCTTATTCACGTCAAAAAAGATGTATATCGCATCATCACGTAGCACCACCACGCCCTCGATAGAGTAGCTCTTATAGTCGGTCTTGCCGCTCAGCGTGATAGCACCCGTCTTGGCGTTATAGGTGTAGTCGCACTTGGCTGATGCCTCGTTGCGGTAGTTAGCCACCACCTGCTTGGCGTCGAACGTGAGCTCCACGTCGCCAGCCTTGATGCCTATCATCTGCTCAATCTGCGAGGACTGCATCTGAAGTGTCGCAACAACCATATTGGCGAAGTCGTTGCCGCCACGATTCTCAAATGCCACACCCTCGTAGGTCCACTCTCGCTGGAGAGCCTTCTTCGATGGGTATTTATCATCGGCTGCAGCAGCTGTTGTCGCTGCGTAGAGTGGGGTGGTCAGACATACTGCCACCACACACAATAAAGCAAATAATCTCTTCATAATATTACTCTTTTAATGATTCACACTCCTTAATCCACATAGCTCCCGAGGCGTCGGATGGCATACGCCAGTCGGCACGTGCGGTGAGCGAGATTGTTCCCACCTTCGGACCGTCGGGCATTGCCGAACGCTTGAACTGCTGGCTGAAGAAACGGCGGAAGAAGGTCGTCATCCGCGAGAGTATCTCAGCCTTGGGGTATCTACCATCAAACGCTTTACAAGCCAAATATAGTATCTTAGAGGGCGAGAAACCCAATCGCACAAAGTTGTAGAGGAAGAAGTCATTGAGCTCGTAAGGACCTACCAAATCCTCTGTTTTCTGTGCTATGTTGCCCGCCTCGTCGGCTGGGAGCAGCTCGGGGCTGACGGGTGTAGCCACCACATCGTGCAGTATCTCGGCTATCTTACCTGTGCCATAGGTCTCGGCATACCAATCTACCATATAACGTATCAGCGTCTTGGGCACCGAGGCGTTCACGCCATACATCGACATATGGTCGCCATTGTAGGTAGCCCATCCGAGAGCCAGCTCGCTCATATCGCCTGTGCCGATGACAATACCGTTCTCCATATTAGCCACATCCATCAATATCTGCGTACGCTCGCGTGCCTGGGCATTCTCGTATGTTACCGAGCGGTCATCCTCCGCCAAGCCTATATCTGCAAAGTGCTGACGACAGGCTGCTGCGATAGATATCTCGCGTATGGTGATACCCAGCTCCTCCATCAGCGTCATAGCATTGCGATAGGTGCGGTCGGTAGTGCCGAAGCCAGGCATAGTGATACCCACGATACCTTTGCGGTCAAATCCCAGACGGTCGAAGGCATTCGCCGTAACCAAGAGAGCCAACGTAGAGTCCAAACCTCCCGAGATACCTATGATAGCCTTCTTGCAGTGTATGTGGTGGAGTCGTTTAGCCAAGCCGAGTGTCTGTATGGCGAATATCTCCTCACATCGCTTGGTACGCTCCCACTCGCGACTTGGCACAAAAGGCATAGCATCTATCACTCGGTCTAAGTGCTCGCATTGAGGTGTGTCGATAGTAATCTTGCTTATCTCATACTCGGGCATAGGGTAGTCCGAGGTGTAGGTGTTGCTGCGTATACGACCATTCTGCAACGCCTCGACGTCGATGTCGGCTACAATCATACGCTCGTCGATAGCAAAACGCTTACCAATAGCCAGCATAGAGCCATTCTCGGCGATGAACGAGTTACCCGCAAAGACCACATCGGCTGACGACTCGCCAAAGCCCGACGATACGTATACATAGCCCGTATGAGTACGCATAGAGTGCTGACTCACTATATGACGCAACGTGTCGTGCTTGCCGACAATCTCGGGTGAAGCCGAGAGGTTGAATATTATCTTCGCACCGCTCAGTGCCTGGAGTGTCGAGGGTGGTGATGGCGTCCACACATCCTCGCATATCTCCACACCGAAACGTGTGCCGTTGAGCTCAAAGAGCTGATTGCGGCTGAAGAAGGCTCCTCGCTCGGCAAAGCCCTCCAAATATGCCTCCTCGACCGTTCTGCCCGACTCAAACCACCTATCCTCGGCAAACTCGCTGTAATTAGGTGTGTAGCACTTAGGCACCAAGCCGACAATCTCGCCCTGTGCCACCACAGCAGCACAGTTGTATATCGCATTACCCACCATCACGGGCAGTCCCACGATAGCCACCAGCGAGAGCTTCATACTCTCGTCGGCAATCCTCGCCAACGATGCCTCTGCCTGCTGCAGGAGCGTCGGCTGGAGGAACAGGTCGCCACACGTGTAGGAGGTTATGGAGAGCTCTGGGAAGGCTATAATCTCCACCCCTCGCTCGGCTGCGGCGTGCATATTCTCTATTATTCGCTCGGTATTGAAATTGCAGTCCGCAACATTCACATTGGGGATGCAGGCTGCCACCTTTATATAGCCGTACTTATTCATTTTGTGTTAGTTATGAATATTTACATAAACCGTTACTTTGCCCACAACTGAGCCAAGTTGACTATCACTGCCTGAGCCTTTTGCATCGTTGTGAGCGAGCAGTACTCATACTTACCGTGGAAGTTCATACCGCCTGTGAAGATATTGGGGCAGGGGAGTCCCATAAACGACAGACGTGCACCATCCGTACCGCCACGTATTGGGCGAACGATAGGCGTTACATCCGCAAGACGCATAGCCTCTAAAGCTTTGTCGATGACTTGTGGATGTGGCTCTACCATACGTCGCATATTGTAGTATTGGTCTTTGATGGTGAGCTTCAGCACACCCTTGCCATATCGTTTCTCCAACAGGTCGAAGCAGTTCCATATAAATTGCTTCTTCTGCTCGAACTTTTCGCCATCGTGGTCGCGTATGATATACGAGAGTTTGGCATTCTCCACCGTGCCATTGAAGCCTACGCAGTGGTAGAAGCCCTCATAGTCGGCTGTATGCTCGGGACGCTGCACCGCAGGGAGCAGGGCGTTGAACTCACACGCCACCTGTATGGCGTTTATCATCTTGTCTTTGGCATAGCCAGGGTGTACGTTACGACCCTGAATCTCTATCACAGCCGAGGCTGCGTTGAAGTTCTCATACTCTAACTCGCCTTCGTAGCCGCCATCCATCGTGTAGGCGAAGTCGGCACCAAAAGCCTTCACATCGAAGTAATCTACGCCACGACCTATCTCCTCGTCGGGTGTGAAGCCTATACGTATCTTACCGTGCTTGAGCTCGGGATGAGCCATCAGATACTCCGCAGCGGTCATAATCTCGGCACAGCCCGCCTTGTCGTCAGCACCGAGCAGGGTAGTGCCATCGGTGTGGATGAGGGTGTGTCCCTTGAAGAGCTTGAGCTCGGGGAAGTCGCTCACACGCATTGTAAGAGCTCCATTGAGGATGATATCCTCGCCATCGTACTCCTCGATGATGCGTGGTCTTACATCCTTACCGCTCATATCGGGTGCAGTGTCGACGTGCGAGATGAAGCCTATGACGGGGGCATTCTCGTAGCCCTCCGAGGCAGGTATCGTACCCATAGCGTAGCCATATTTGTCGACCGTAACATCCTCCAAACCTATCATACGCATCTCGTCAGCCAAGTAGTTGAGCAACACTAACTGCTTCTCTGTCGAAGGGAATGTTGTGCTCTCCTCGTCAGACTGCGTGTCAAACGAGATATATTTCAAAAATCTATCTTTTAGTTCCATAATCAACTATGCTTTAGTTTTTAGTTTTCAGTTTTTACTTTTTAGCTCTCAACGTATGGATGGTCATATAGGCAATCAGCACTACATACATAGCCAATGCCACATACTGAGCACCATCGCTCTCCTTCCACGCTGTCATCTCCCACTGCACATTCATAAACTTGAGTGTTGCGGTCAGCACGCCCATCAGAGCACCTCCTGCGATGAAGCCCGAGGCGATGAGTGTTCCGCGGTCGAAACGAGCCTTATTGAGTGCCTCATCCTTCGAGCGGTTAGATACAAACCAAGCCACCAGACCTCCCACTACAAGCGGTGCATTGAGCGACATAGGGATGAACATACCGAGCGAGAAAGGCAGGGCAGGAACGCCTATTGCCTGCAATACGAGAGCCAGCACAGCACCCATAATATAGAGTATCCACGGTGTGTCGCCACCCGTCATCAGAGGCTCTATGACTGCCGCCATAGCATTTGCCTGAGGGGCTGCCAACGAGCTCGAGTCGGTAAATCCGTAGGTCTTGTTCAGGATGAGCATCACGCCTGCGACGGTAGCTGCCGAGACTATCGTTCCGAGGAACTTCCACGCCTCCTGCTTGCGAGGTGTCGTACCCAACCAATAGCCTATCTTCAGGTCGGTGATGAAGCCTCCAGCCATCGACAGTGCAGTACATACCACGCCACCTATGATGAGGGCTGCTGTCATACCGCTATTGCCCGTAAGACCTATGCTCACCAGCACCAACGAGCTGAGGATGAGTGTCATAAGAGTCATTCCCGACACAGGGTTTGAGCCTACGATAGCTATCGCATTAGCCGCCACAGTGGTGAAGAGGAACGAGATGACGAATACTATGAGCAACGCCACCACGCTCTGCCATAGGCTACCCAGCAATCCGAAGTGGAAGAATACGAGCGTTGTGAGCAACGTAGCACAGAGGATTGTCAGTATGAGCTTCATCGAGAGGTCTCGCTGCGTACGCTCGACAGCCACTGCCGACGAGCTCTTCTTGGAGAACTCCGACACAGCCAAGCCGAGAGCCTGCTTGATGATACCTGCCTGACGCAGTATACCTATCAGTCCTGCCATAGCAATGCCGCCGATACCTATTGGGCGACCATAATCCTTGAAGAGGGTGTCGGCTGTAACGCCGGCTGCCACATCGTCGGGCATCACAAAACCCACCAATGGCACTATGAGAAACCATACGAGGCACGAGCCTGCGGTGATGATAACGGCATATTTCAATCCGATAATATATCCCAAGCCGAGTATTGTAGCGTCGGTGCTGATAGAAAACTCTGTCTTGAACTTATCAGCCATCATAGCTCCGAAGTGGCTCACACGTGTCGACACCACCTCAGCCCACGCACCGAAGGTACCTACTGCGAAGTTGTAGACTCCACCTATCAAACCCGCTATGCCGAGCAGTTTGGCTTGTGAGCCGCCCTTCTCGCCCGATATGAGCACCTCGCTTGTTGCGGTAGCCTCGGGGAATGGGTATTTACCGTGCATCTCCTTGACGAAGTATTTGCGGAATGGGATGAGCAGTATTATGCCCAAGATACCTCCCAAGAGCGATGAGAGGAATATCTGGAAGAAGTTGACATCCAAGCCTAAGATGTAGAGTGCTGGGAGTGTGAATATCGCTCCTGCCACAATCACGCCCGACGATGCTCCGATAGACTGGATGATGATGTTCTGACCGAGCATATTCTTCTTGCCGAGGGCAGTACCCACGCCGACAGCTATTATGGCAATAGGTATCGCCGCCTCAAACACCTGTCCCACCTTCAGTCCGAGGAAAGCTGCTGCTGCAGAGAATATTATCGCCATCACTACACCCATCGTTACGGAGTAGGGTGTAACCTCGGCAGGTGTAGTCTGAGCACCCATCACGGGCTTGTACTCCTCGCCTGCCTTCAACTCCCGATAGGCGTTCTCGGGAATCGAGATGTTCTTCATTTCGTTCTGTTCCATCGTTGTATATACATTTTATTATTAAATCCTATCTAACAAAGGTAGGTAATTTATTGGAAAACCCAATCAAAACGTAACATATTCTACTATTTTTTTTCTTTGTGTTGTATTTGTGGCATAATAATTTTATCTTTGCTAAATAACTAACCTCAGGAATAATGTCATTTTTAGAAGAGTACACACTGCTGGACGAGCTCGGCAAGGGAGGCTTCTTATCAATGAGCAATGAGTAATTAGTAATTAGAAATTAGAAATTGGGGCTATCCAACAAGTGTGTCGGACAGCCCCTTTTGCTTTGCTACAGTTTTGCTACAGTTTTGCTACAACTTGACGCCCCCTTGTAGCAAGTGTAGCAGAATTGCGATTTTCAGCCGTAATACACTAATTATTAGCGAGTTAACTTTGCTACAAGCTGCTACAAAGTGTAGCAAAAGTGTAGCAGATTTGTAGCAGATTTGTAGCAAGTGTAGCAGGAGTGTAATATCGGCTCCCCTATGGCAGGGTTACTATTGAGTTGTCGTTGCATAGAATAACTCCCTTAGATATAGAACGTGCAACTTTTGTACGTGCATAACTATCAGTTATTCCTAACACGTTTACTAACTTAGTATACAGCAGTTTACGCTCAGCCATACCGCCTAACTCATCGCGGAGCACTCTGACGCAGTCATCCTCCTTATCGCTACTCTCCGTAGGCAGCGTGCATCGCTCGGGAAGCCCCAAGCCCTGCAGCTCGGGTCTATTCATCGCGAGGCGTGCATCAACGTCTACGACGTGAAACGCAAAGCGTGCAAACTCCGTATTACGGCAGAACTGAGGTTCTACAACC
>SUZI01000014.1 GCA_015060005.1 Rikenellaceae bacterium | reverse complement strand
CGTTCAACCTTATCGACGAGTTGTCGGTGGCCGAGAATGTCGAGTTGCCGCTTATCTATATGGGCGTGAAGCCCTCGGAACGTAAGGAGAGAGTAAAGAAGATGCTCGACCGTATGAACATCTCGCACCGTGCGGGCCACTTCCCTCAGCAGCTCTCGGGTGGTCAGCAGCAGCGTGTGGCTATCGCCCGTGCCCTTGTGTCGAACCCCAAACTGATCCTTGCCGATGAGCCTACGGGTAACCTCGACTCGAAGAATGGTCAGGAGGTGATGACCCTGCTCAAAGAGCTCCACCAGGAGGGTACAACCATCATTATGGTTACCCACTCGCAGCACGATGCCTCGTATGCAAGCCGTACCATCTGTCTGTTCGACGGTAAGATTGTGACCGATGTAAAGAGCCGCTTGTAATTAAAATAGTGAATTTAAGGAGTTTAGCGAGTTTAAGGATAAGTAAATCACTAAATTCCCTACTCTCCCTAAATTCCTTAAACTCACTATAAAACCCAATCATAAGCATCCCAGGCTTGGGTAGGTTTGACCGCCTCCCAAGCCACTACAAAAACAAATAAAAAGAATTATTAACTCAACGCGGTCTGCCCGCCCGAAGCCTTTTTTGATTTTAGGCGAGCAGATTTCTTCTCGACCGCAGTTCGGCGTGGATGGGACATAGTAGCCTATTTCTCATTCGCGACGGACAAGGAGAGGAGGAAGGTGCCGCATAAAATCGAAAAAGTATGAAGATTGCTTTTAAGAATTTCTTGATGACATTACGTCGTTACAAGGTCGCATCGCTGCTTAATGTGCTCGGTTTGACCCTCGCCTTTGTGGCATTCTACATCATCGCTTCGCAGGTGTGGTTTACCATCACCTACAACCACTCATTCCCCAATGCCGACCGCACCTATCTTATCTCGCCCGACTTCGGTGGAGGTAACGATGGCGAAGTCAAATGGAGTACCAATTCACCCGGTAACTTGGCCTATACCGCTGCCGAGCAGTTCCCCGATGCCGAGGAGGTCGCCTCAACTATGCCTTACCCACGCATTAGCCGCATCTGGATCAAACGCAATGAGTACACTATGGAACCGTTCAATGAATATGTATATCAAGGAACGGCCAATGTGCCAACATTCTTCGGTTTTGAGTGCTTAGCAGGCGATTTCTCACAACTCAAAGAGCCTAATACGGTGGCAATGGCTCGCTCGAAGTCCGAAAAATTGGGCGTTGGTGTGGGCGATGTAATCTACTTTGAAGGTGGAAAATACAACGATGACGGCAAGCCAACCGTTCAGCAGACCATCGTAGCCATCTACGAGGATATGCCCAAAAACTGTATGTTCAGCCATTGGGGTATTATGCAGAAAGACGAAGGTGTCTATACTGAGGGTAATAACAATTGGAACTACTCGAATTTTGTGCGTATGCGTGAGGGTGCCAACCTCGACACCTACATCGAAATCTTCAAGAAAGGTTATGCCGACTGGTTCCTCGGAATGGTGCAGGAGTGGATGGCCGAAGCAGAGGAGGCAGCGGATCCCGAGGAGATTGCGATGGTCAAGGAGGAGTTGGAAAGCGGTGCACAGGTGCTGGACACTCGCCTCGTGAGTCTTGACAAAATATATTATGATGGCAACTTCTACGACTCTGGCAACTTCCGTACAGGCAAGAGATCAACACCTATCATCCTCGGCAGTATTGCATTTATCATCGTGCTGATTGCATTTATTAACTTTATCAACTTCTTCTTCGCCCTTGTGCCTGTGCGTATGCGTGCAGTAAATATCTGCAAGGTGTTTGGAGCAAGTCAGGGTACACTGCGTTGGAACTTCCTCTTTGAGGCTATCGGATTGGTGCTTATCTCAATGGCTCTGACGCTCTATCTGATGGTGGTTATTCAGGATAGTTTTATTATAAACTACTCGATTTGCTCGCTCGCCCTATCGGATAATATCCCCGTGATTATTATGGTGGTTGTGCTGATGGTATTGCTCGCTGTTATTGCTGCTCTCTATCCAGCATTCTACATCACCCGTTTTAATGCTTCGTTGGGTGTTAAGGGTGGCTTTGCACAATCGGCTACTGGTCGTCGTCTGCGTTCAGTGATGGTTGGAGCTCAGTTTACTGTGGCTATGATTCTCATCATTGTAACCGCTGTCTTCTTCTTGCAGTATCGCTATATGATTAAATACGATTTGGGCTTCGATCGCGAAAATATCGTAACCTTCGCTTCGTGGGATTTGGGTACACGTTCTGAGACGGTTGTGGAGCGATTGCAGCAACACCCCGATGCGGTGGATGTAACTGTCTCGGCAGTAAATCTGTTCCATTGCAACCAGATGTGGGGACGCGAGTACGAGGGTAAAGAGTATGTTGTGCGTGCCAATCCCGTGCGTTGGAATTTCCTCGACTTCTTTGGTTTTGATGTAGTCGATGGCAACGGTTTTACCCCTTCGTCAGCCGAACGCAATGAGATTGTGATGATGAGCCGAATGCACCGCGATGTGGGCATTCCGCTTGGATATAAAGAGGGTAATCAGTACCCCTATGTTGGTATCATCAAAGATATTCGCCTTACATCGCTTGCACAGGAAGATGAGTATTACGCCTTTTACTGTGCCGAAGCCGATAGCCGAATGAGTCATTTCTACATCCGCCTGCGTGCTGGGGCCGATGTTAAAGCGTTTGCCGACTATGTAAAGAAACTCTCAAAGGAACTTGCTCCCGCTGCCGATGAAGCCGAACTATACTTCCTGGAGGAGTGGGTTGAGAGTCTCTATCAACAGACCAAGAAGGATATGGTACTGATTGGCTTGTTCGCCGTGCTGGCTATTGTTATCGCACTGATGGGAGTCTTTGGTATTGTGATGTTCGAGACGCAGCACCGCCGCTCGGAGATTGCTGTAAGAAAGGTCTATGGAGCAACGACACGCCAGATTGTCGAGATGCTGAACCTGCGTTATGTGTGGATTGTCGGAGGCTGCTTTGTGGTGGCAGCACCTGTGGCGTGGTATATCACCTCACGCTGGTTGGAGTCGTTCGCCAACCGCATTGCACAGCCTTGGTGGCTTTATATTGCTGCCCTTTTCGTTGTCCTCGTCGTAACGGTCGGCCTTGTAACCCTCCGCTCGTGGAAGGCCGCAACCGAAAACCCTGCTGATGTAGTAAAAAATAATTAATTCTGGAGTAGTTTTTGAAAGATAATTTATTGGGTGATAAATACCCCTTTTAGGGGTAAACGTAGCAAATAGAGTGAAAAAGGGATTAAAATTTGGAATTCTCGCTCGCTTTGCATAACTTTGCAGATAAGTGTACGTATGTGTCTATACGCACACCGAAACCTATATTGATGAAAATAACACTTTAGAATATCAACATTATGAAGAAGTTCCTTTTGATGGCAGTTGCAGCAGTGGCTATGTTGGCAACAGCGTGTACAAAGGATAATGATGTGGTCGAGCCTGTGGAGCAGACGTCTGAGATTACATTCACCATCTCAACAATTGAGTATATCACTCGTGCCGAGTTTGGCAAGGGCGAGCAGGCTACAGACCTATATTGGGCAGTTTATGACCAGAACACCAAGCAACGGCTCTTCAAGTCGGAGACTCCTGCAACAATGACCAACTTAAAAGCACAAGTGGTTATCCCATTTGTTAACGGTATGTCATACGACGTTCTCTTCTGGGCAAAGAACGCAGCAGCACCATACGATGTAGATTGGGACGAGGCTACAATGGCATACACGGCAGGCACTCTATACGCAAACAAGGAGTCATACGATGCATTCTTCTGCTACCACAAGGTTGGATTGGTATCGGGTCCTGTCAGTCAGGATATCAAGCTGAAGCGTCCTTTTGCACAGGTTAACATCGCGACAGCGGACTACTCAACAGCAGGCTTCACAGTCGCAGAGTCAAAGGTTACTGTTAAAGATGTATACTCAGCCTTCAACCTTCGAGATGGTGTTGTAATGGGTACTAAAGCACCTCTGACATTGAACTATGCCACAAAGCCTGATGGCACAATAACACTCGATGGCAAGACATACGACATCCTCGCAGTAAACTATCTGCTGGTTGGCAAGGATAAGACCACTATCGACATCACAATGGATTGCAAGGATGGGAGCAGCAATGTGAAGTCGTTTAATTACAGTGCAGTGCCCGTACAGCAGAACTACAAGACAAACATCGTAGGCAACCTGCTCTCAAGCGGCTCTTCATCAGCCAAAGCTACATTGGAGTTGCAATAAGTAATGCGTAGATACAATAATAGCCGAGAGCATCGTGTTCTCGGCTATTATTATATATAGGTATCTACTACAACTCTGCTATCAAAGCATCAATATCCTCCTCGCGTGTAGCCCAGCTTGTAGCGAGGCGAATGACCGTTCTGCCATCCGCAAGGTGCTCCCACTCGCTGAAGGTTGTTACACTGCTCAGCCGCTCCAGCTGCTCAGCGGTTAGAGCGAAGAAGAGCTGATTGGTAGGTGTCGGAATAAACACTTCATAACCCTTTGCCACCATAGCCTCACGCATACGGATAGCCTGTTCCACCGCGTGGCGTGCAATACGCAGATACAGACCATCGTTGAACAATACATCAAACTGAATACCGAGCATACGTCCCTTAGCCAACAACGCACCACTCTGCTTTATAGTGGTAAAGAAGTGAGGTATTGACTCCGCTCGGGGCACAACAACAGCCTCACCAAACATCGCCCCCACCTTCGTGCCACCGATATAAAACACATCGCACAGGCGAGCCAAATCCCTCAGCGTAACATCCGCACCCTCAGCCATCAGTCCATAGCCTAAACGTGCTCCATCAACAAAGAGAGGAATACTCCACTTGCGACATACAGCCGACAAAGCCTCCAACTCGGACAAAGAGTATATCGTACCATATTCGGTAGGGAACGACACATAGACCATACCTGGTTGCACCATATGTTCCCACGCCTCATCACGCCTAAAAGCCTCAATATAGGCGTCGACAGCCTCCGCAGAGAGCTTGCCCTCCGAGTGGGGTATGGTGAGCACCTTATGTCCTCCTGCCTCAATAGCTCCCGCCTCGTGGAGCGATATATGTCCCGTATCGGCAGCTATAACGCCCTCATAAGGACGTAGCATAGCACGTATAACGGTAGCGTTGGTCTGTGTGCCACCCACCAGGAAGTGCACCGCTGCATCGGGTGCATCACACGCCTCACGAATGCGGCTACGAGCCGACTCACATATATCATCACATCCGTAACCCGTAGTCTTGAGCATATTGGTTGCTGCCAATCGCTCCAATATCAGAGGGTGCATACCCTCCATATAGTCATTGTCAAAGTGTTGCATAACAGCATCTAATGTTTTAGACAAAGATAATATATCCATATCAAACTTGTACACTCCGCCACACAAAAAAAATCACCCCAAGCATATCTGCTCGGGGCAATCCACTAATTAAACCTTAACATTTATATCCTATGTACAACGAATTCAAAGTTTAATACGCATCAGCGTCGTAGATGAAGTCGGGACCATCGAAGCCAGGGTTGATACCGACACCTCCGGATGCCTGCGATGTGAGGAACTCTCCTCGGATGGTGGTCAGCTTGCTTCGCACCATAGGCACAGGTATCGGCTGCGTACGCGACACCGAGACGTTATCCTTATCGAAGACCTCGATAACCACGTGTACCTTAATCTCGTTACCATTCACGAAGACATAGTCAAAACCGAGCTCTGCCTCGTTATCCGTCAGCTTCTTTATCGACGAGTCAAACGATACGGTGTTAGGGTTAGCCACGTCGACAGGCTCATTACGGAAGATATTAAACTCATTAGGGAGGTTAGTCGCATACTGGAACACCACGCGATACTCCGATATATCCAACACACGTGTAGGCTCCTCGTTTGTCGCATCATCCTCCACACTGCCTCCCGGTGCTACCGCCTGCTCCTCGCTCTCCTTAGCCTCCTGAGCCTTCAACTCTAACATATGCTCTACGAAGCGATCAAGGTCGGTCGTCACGAAATTAAACTTAGCGAGAGGTCGCATATTACTTATGATGAGGTCTGTAGTGGTAGGCGTTACCTCCACATCTAACGAGCCTACGAAGGCGTCGCGGAAATCGTTGTTTGCCACGTAGTCGCCCTCGAAACGTATAGCCTCAAAGTTGTCGGCGTTGTAATACTTGTTATTCACCTCGCCTGCATCCACATAGTCGGTCCACACCTTGAATGTGTAATATCCCGCAGGGAGTGTCATACCTACCGAGTGAGTCAGTGAGCTCACATCGTCGCGGCTGACAATCTTACGCTGCAGGAATCGGTAGCCCGAGCTACGCTCCTGAGGTGTAGCATATACCTCTATGATATAACGCACGTCGTAACTCTCGGCAACCTCGGCACGGCTCATCTGATGCTCTACAACCTTGTAGAGTGGCATCTCTGTTGAGTAGTCGAGGTGGAGCGTGAGGTCGTATACCTCAGGGTCGTGCTCTCCTGGCCACTCGTGCACAGCACAAGAGGAGAGTACGAGGGCAGCCATCGCCACCATCGCCACGTACGTACGCTCTATGTATCTCTTCACGCTCATTACTTGTGCTTACGCTTGAGGTTAAACATATATGCAAACGACACCGCTGCGTGGTCTAATCCAAACCATGTCTTCTTATCAATGGTGTGCGACAGAGCACCTGCCGATGTCTTATCTGTGTTGTGGAACTTATCATACTCCAACGAGTATACGCCTCCACCTACCGAGAACTCCATCTTCCAGCGACCATTCTTGCTTATTGGCATACGGTAGCCCAACGATATACCTCCACCCAACGCCGGTGTGTCGCCATCCTTATCCTGTATACGGTAGTTACCGTCTACTGCGAAGTTGTAGTACGACATACCAAAGTGTGCTCCCACGAAGAACTTATCCTTCGCATTGCCCGAGAACCAATAACGTATCTCTGGCTGAATGGTGAAGGTACGGAACTTAATGGTCGAGGTGAAGTAGTTATGTCCCGAATAGTATATAGGCAGCTGGAATGACCACTTACGACCCAGGTCAATCTCCGCTGCAAGGTTTATCACTGCCAAGCCCCAGCCTATGGCGTTTGTCTTCAGATAGAGGTGGCGTGGCTCTGGTCCGTCGGGAGCAGGATACTCCGCCTTGAGCTCCTCACAAGGGAAGCCCAAACGCTCCTCCAGGGCTACGTCGCCTCGTGTAACCTCCGGGTAACGGGTGTAGGTAACCATAACCATATAGGCGTTACGCATCGGAGCGAAAAAACGGTTATACATATCTGTCCAGACCTTGCCGTCATCAATATCGTGCAATAGAGGCAGTCTGCCGTCGATGTGGTAGCCCTGCTCGTCCAGGACATCTTCAACATTCTTGCGGGTGATAATCTTCAACACCTCGTCCTTATACTCCACGTCAGACTCCGCAACCTCCTGTGCCAACTTATCCCAAGGGATGTAGTGGTCGTTATGCAGGATAAGGCTGTCGGGGATGTCGAGCTTCAGGCGAGACATAACGTATGACTCCAAAGCCTCTAAACGTGCGTTACTCAAGCGACGGTTGATGTAGGTAGGACCCTCGGGAGATACTGCACCGCAGAACTCAACACTACGGATGGTGATGGTAGGGTCTTGATTGAGTGAGTCGAGCAACGACAGTATCTGCTGCAACTGCTCGGCATTGTCGGCGAAATTCTCGTCAATAACACTCTGGCTCTTGCGGAAACGAACACCAGCCTCTATACGACTCTCCTGGGCGTACACGTGCACGCAGGAAAAAATCGCAAAAACAAGCGAAACAAGTAGAACGATATGTTTACAAATCAATCTCATCAAAAATGAGAATAAGCCTTATTCGTGTTATAGGGTATTAAATCAATTACAAATATAGTACAAATAATTTGAAAAACACCAACAATTTTCAAGTTTTTTCAGACAAAATGACTATATATTATAACAAACAACTGTTTTATAGCACTTTGTAGCGTATGCAAATACTAACAAAAAAAGAGTTATTTACTATAAAAATTTCTCCCAACGGCAAAATGTATTTGTACAGTGCCATTGGGAGAAGATGTACCAGCAACTAAAAAACCGAAATTATGGAAAAATTGTATCAAATTTATCCTTCCTTACTATTCGGTAATGAGGGTTATATGCGGCATTAAACTCATCGCTATGATGCACCACATAATGCCCCTCGCTGAGCATCTGCTGAAGAGCAGCAGAGTCATCCTCAAGACGCCGAATGTGGGGAGCTACACTCCTCACCACAGACTCTATCAACGACCACTCTCGACGCCAGGCATCCACCCGACTGACATCTATTGGCTCGGCACTTGACACAAAAGCATCGACTAAAGCATCTAACTCTATCTGCCCGCTCTTTATCCAGGCTAAATCAACGCGAATATACTCTCCACGCCAGCCACAAGGTTCGTTGTGCGGGGCTACATCTGATGCGACTTGTTCTAACTCGGCAAGTAGATACTGCTTCACACCCTCGCGATTAGAGATGGCGTGGGCGGGACCGAAAAAGTCCTGAAATGAGCCTTTGTAGAGGTCTTGCAGTGTCGCTTCGGGATAACGCTCCAGAAACGACACTACATAATTCTCGATTGACTTTCAGTCAATATTTACCAACTCATAAGTCTTGCTACCCAAGCCAATCTGCTCGGCATAGTCAACGATATGAGTTGCGTGACGCTCCTTGATACGCTGCTTGAGTGGCTCACTGTCATCACCCTCTGACGAGGTATGACCGAACACCAAATCCAGACAAGCCTGATCCAACGCCACAGGGTCGGTAGAAGCCAGAATACCCATATCCTTCAGGACAGGGTCGGCAGGGTGAGCACTGCAATCACAATCAACCGACATATTGTTCATCACGTTGATGTACACAATACGCTCGCCATTACCAAAGAAGGTATGGATAGACTGAGCTGCCGCAGCCATAGACTCCAAGAAACCATCCTGGTCGCCCATAAACTCCCACATCTTGTCAATATCATCGGTGTTACCAACAGAGTGGATATAAGCCTTACCGCGAGAAGAGGCGACACCGATTGACTGGTTCTTCAACACGCCGCCAAAGCCACCCATAACGTGGCCTTTGAAGTGAGCAAGGTTAATCATAAAGTTGTAGTTCTTCAGGTGAGTACCGACTAAGTTGTACTTGATGTGAGTAGTATCCTGCACCTCCAACTCAAAGTCGCCTTCGCCATCCATAATATCGACAGGGGCGATAGCAGTAAAACCGTGATCCTCTGCCACCTTCATATGCTCCTCGGTAGTATAACGAGGTCCACGATAGGCAGTATTACACTCCACGATAGTACCATCAACGCTCTGTACCAACTGACCGATAAGCTCTGGCTTGAGGTAGTTCTTACCGCCAGGCTCGCCTGTGCTAATCTTCACAGCTACAGGACCTTCAGGCTTAACGCCCAATGCCTCGAAGACCTTAACCAAACCCTCCGCAGAGATATCAGTTGTCATATAAACCTTTGGCTGCTCGGGTACCGCCTCAGCCTTCTTTGCTGGCTGATTGCAACAAGCAACCATCATTGGCAAAACCAATAAAAGTGTAAAAATTATTCGTTTCATATTATTAAAATTTAATAGTTTGAGTCTATCCTAAGTGCAAGTATACGAAAATTCTACGATAAATAATAGGATTTACCGCAACAAAATAAAAAAAATAGCATCAACTGATTTGAACGTCAGGCAAATACTACTCAGCACCACCCTCCTGCGACGGCTCGGCAGCCGGCTCGGCATAGACAATCGGGGCAGCAACAATTGTCGATGCACCCTCGCCAGATGTTGCGGTAGCATTGTATTTTTCGATTCTCTCAACGAGGTTTTTGAAGTAACTCTTCGATACGGGAACAGGCTTGATATCGGGATTACTGAGCACAATATATCGAGACTTACCATCCTTCTTTATATGGTTGATTTTTATGATATTAACCATAAATGAGCGATGACAACGCACCATATTGGTCTCTGCTAAATTCTCCTCCACCGCCTTGGTACGACAACGCAACATATAGGAGAGCAGCTTTCCTTGATTTTCGTAGTAGATTTTCACATAGTTATCCTGCGACTCCATATAATAGAGCGAGTCGGCACTGATAGTGAGCTTCAACACTCCGTTATAATCGTGCAGGTTGATGAGTGATGGGAAGGCTACCTGATTGTTAGTCGCTAAATTGAGTTGATACTGCAAAAGCTCCAGCTCTTCGGTCTTGGCTTTGTACGCCGCATAGAGCGTCATTATAGTATAAGGTATAGCCATAATGAGAATCATACAGCCCAGAGCCTTCGAAAAGACCATTATCGGGGAATTGGGTGTATCCTTGACAATCGCTATGGTAAAAATAGTATAGAAGAGCGACAGGATAAGTATCTCGCTAAAAACCCACAATACATATACCCATAGATGGATGTTCCTACGTCGCTGAACAAGTATCATCAGAAACTTGCTTGTGTACAAAAAGAGTAAGGCTCCAATATAGAAAGCAACGCTCATTCCCAGATGACGCCACGTGTCAACACCTATCCAACTTGTATTGGAAAATGGTGTATATATCGCCATAAAAAAGAATGAAAATATAAGAACGAAAAATACCGAGCCCACAAGGTATCGATTGTCCAGAAGAAACTTTGGTATTTCCCTATTTTTAAGTATATTTGTCATCGCATTTACTCTAAAGTAGGTTGCAAAGATTGTAAAATAACTTTGAAAAACATAATTTTTACCACTAAAAATGACCATTTCATCACAAAAGTGGGTATTTGACCGCACGTAGTGAGGGTTTGAGAATGTATTAAGTAAATTTGCAACGGATGAAATCCGATCGTCGGATATCCGCAACAAATTTATAAATACAAAACGATTGGTTAATGAAGATTATTGGAGTAGGTAGCGTTGTTCCGCAGAAGGTCTTGACCAACGCTATGCTTGAAGAGTTCCTTGACACAAGCGACGAGTGGATTACAGAACGCACCGGTATTTCGGAGCGTCGTATAATCACCTCGGAGCTCTTAGAAGATATGGCAAGTGAGGCTGCCCGTCGTGCAATCGCCGACGCAGGCTTAGCTGCAACCGATATTGATTACATAATTTGTTCAAATGTTGTCAACGAGTATATCACCCCTTCGATGAGTTGTATCATCCAGGGTGCAATAGGAGCCAAGTGTGCGTGTGTGGATGTAAATGCAGCGTGTTCGGGCTTTATCTATGCTCTCGATATGGCAGATGATCGCATTAAAAGTGGCAAAGCGAAGAACATTTTGGTCGTAGCAGCCGAGGAGCCCACACGTATGGTCGATTGGGCAGACAGAGCCCTGTGTGTGCTGTTTGGTGATGGTGCAGGTGCGGTTGTTGTAACAGAGGGTGAGGGATACATTGCTTCACGACTCACGACAGCAAGCAAGACATCGTGTCTGTACTACCAGCGTCGATTAGAGCCAACACCATACATCACCAAAGAGGAGAAGTCAGCACCTATGTATATGAATGGTCGCGATGTGTTTAAGACTGCAGTACTCTCTTCTTCGCGTGATATCACGGCACTGCTCAAGCAGACCGGCTTAGTCCCTGCCGACATTAAGCATTATGTCCTGCATCAGGCTAATATGCGTATCGTAGAGGCTATAGCCAGCTACCTAAAGTTGGATATGTCGCACTTCCCTCACAACGTTGAGCGTCGCGGCAACACATCGTCGGCAAGTATTCCACTCTTGCTTGACGAACTCTACCAAGAGGGCAGATTGCAGCGTGGCGACAAAATTTTAATGAGTGCCTTTGGTGCGGGTTTCACCACAGGAGCTTGTATATTTGAGTGGACAAAATAATAACAAAATAACTTATAAAAAAGAATAGAATGGATCGTCGAGTAGTTATCACCGGCGTGGGAGTTATCTCACCGGTTGGAAATAACATTACCGATTTTTGGAATAACCTTGTTGCCGGCAAATGCGGCATTGATACTATCAAAGGTTATGACGTCGACTCTCTGCCTGTGAAGGTAGCAGGTCAGATTAAGGATTTTGACCCCGAAGCAAATGGTTTGGACAGGGCTAATGTTCGTCGAAGCGATAAATATTGCCAATATGCTATGGCTGCGGCTCATCAGGCAATGATGGACAGCGGCTTGGTGAGTGGCGAAAATATCGAGCCAGAGCGTCTCGGCTCATATATCGGCTCAGGTATTGGCGGAATGGAGACTTTCGTGAACGAGACCGAGAAACTGCTCAACGAGGGCATATCTCGCATCTCGCCTCTCTTCGTTCCTATGATGATTTCAAATATCGCAGCAGGTAATGTAGCAATCAAGTACAATGCTCAAGGCGTATGTCTGCCTGTTGTAACAGCGTGTGCTACGGGTACTCACTCGGCAGGTGAGGCTTATCGTGCCATCAAGCACGGCTATGCCGATGCTATCATCACCGGTGGTGCCGAGGCATCGGTTCACCCATTGGCTATCGGAGGTTTTGCCAACAGCCGTGCCCTCTCACGTGAGGAGGACCCACTGAAGGCTTCCCTCCCATTCAACGTCAACCGCAAAGGCTTCGTTATCGCCGAGGGTGCAGGTGTAATGATTTTTGAGTCATTGGATAACGCTCTCAAGCGTGGTGCTCACATCTATGCCGAGGTTGTTGGCTATGGCAACAGCTGCGACGCACACCACTACACCGCTCCACGCCCAGACGGTATTCCTGCGTCGCGAGCTATCAAGCAGTCGTTGGACGAGGCTGGGTTCGATGCCGAGAAGGATACATTATATATCAACGCACACGGCACAGGCACTCCACTCAACGACACATCGGAGACCGCAGCTATCAAGCTCGCCCTTGGTGAGGAGGCTGCACATAAGGCGATAATTTCGTCAAGCAAGTCGATGACAGGTCATATGTTGGGTGCAACAGGAGCAGTAGAGCTCATAGTAGCAGCTCTGACACTCAAGAATGGCATTGTAACACCTACCATCGGTCTTGATGAGCAGGACCCAGAGTGCGACTTAGACTACACACCAAACGTAGCACGTAAGGCAGATGTAACTGTCGCTATCTCTAACTCGCTGGGCTTTGGTGGACACAATAGCTGTGTTGCATTGCGTAAGTGGAACGATTAAAACTTGGATAGATATGAAACTGTTAGAAGGAAAAGTTGCTTTGGTTACAGGAGCTGCTCGTGGCATTGGCAAGGCTGTGGCACTGCGTTTTGCCGAGCAGGGTGCTGACGTAGCATTTACCGACCTTGTAATCAACGAGGCTGCCGAGCAGACCGTTAAGGAGTTGGAGGCATTCGGCGTTAAGGCTAAGGCTTATGCCTCAAATGCAGCGTCATTTGAGGAGAGCCACGAGGTGGTGAAGCAGATTGTCGAGGAGTTTGGCAAGATAGATATTTTGGTTAATAACGCCGGCATCACAAAGGATGGTTTGATGATGCGTATGTCGGAGGCACAGTGGGATGCTGTAATCAATGTCAACCTCAAGTCGGCATTCAACTTCATCCACGCTGTAACACCTATTATGGCTCGTCAGCGTGGTGGTTCAATCATCAATATGTCGTCGGTTGTCGGCGTATCGGGTAACGCAGGTCAGTGCAACTACTCTGCCTCTAAGGCTGGTATGATTGGCTTGGCTAAGTCTATCGCCAAGGAGATGGGACCACGAGGCATACGTGCCAACTGTATCGCACCTGGCTTCATCATCACCGAGATGACCAACCAGCTCTCGGAGGAGGTACGCAACGCCTGGAACCAGATGATTCCTCTGCGTCGTGGTGGCACACCCGAGGATGTAGCTAACGTCGCTCTCTTCTTGGCGAGCGACCTATCGAGCTACGTCAGCGGTCAGGTCATCCACTGCTGCGGTGCTATGAATTGCTAATATTCACTTCCGTATTTTATACACACAAGGGGCATTAACATTTGTTTTATGCCCTTTTGTTTTTGAATGGGAGGGGTAAAAAGTATCATTTGAAAGATTTTTTCATTTTTTTGAATAAAAAATTTGGTGATAACGAAAAAACCCTTTATATTTGCACACCGAAATCAGTAAGGTTTCCTCGGGATGTAGCGCAGTCCGGTTAGCGCATCTGCTTTGGGAGCAGAGGGTCCCAGGTTCGAATCCTGGTATCCCGACAAAGTAAAGCAAGAAGGTGTCGAAAAATCGACACCTTTTATTTTTTCCATAGCACCGTTGAAGGTTTAGATTCATAAGGTGATATGGCAAAAATAAAAAGATGTCTTACATCTTCTTGCTGCTGTCTTTGTAACGGCCCCTGCGGCGAGCAGAAAGGAAAGGCGTTAAGCGAAGCGAGCGACAGCAAGCGTAGTAGCCAATCCTGGTATCCCGACAAAGTACAGCAAGAAGGTGTCGATTTTTCGACACCTTTTATTTTTTTTCTAAGCTGCTCGCAGACTGAGGAGCAGCTGTTTGCTTGACGTAAATGAGGATTTCTCAGACAAGGCAGATGCCGAAAGAGCCTTGTTAGACAGCTTTTATTTTTGTCAAAACACCTTAATATACTCCACAGGCTGCACCTTATCCTTATCCAATGGGAATGACTCATACTTCACCCTATCAAAATCTATCGTCGAGAGGTCTATGCAGCGGATGGAGTTATTGTACATCGTCTTATAATAAATCCTACGTGCCTTAAGGTCGGTCGCCACGGTCCACTGCGTAGCACTTGGGATATTGGGCGAATCGCCTCTGGGATGTTCTATGCCTATCGGGATATCGAAGTTATTGAGCAGATGGAAGCACTGCATAACCGTAGCCTCGCCCGTAGCGAGCTGAGGAGCAGTAGCACGATAGAAGGCTGCCCTGACAAATCGCGAAGGTGGCGTAGCGTCGCCAGGTAAGCCCAGAAAGCCCGAGTTGCCACCTATGGGCTGCAGCTCCTGCTCGCCCAACATCTGCGATGGAGCACTACCAGGAAAGAGGTTGACATAGTTATTGAGGTTGGTAAGGTGCCACTTAAAACCTGGCGAGTTGGTCAACACGCCCACCGTATTCTCATAGAAGCAGACCCTGCCTCCCACAATCTCCATCACGACCTGTCTGCCCGAGGGCTCGCCGATACGCCAATGCACAACCGAAGATTGCTCCAAGGCAACAACCCTCACCTCACGCATCGCTTGCTTGACATCCTCGATGGTAGCACACGTCGCGAGCAGCCACTCCACGACCTGCAAATCGCCAATGGTCGTATCGGCATAGCGAGGGTCATACTCCACATATCCACCATAGTGAGGGAAGAAAAACAACCCTGCCGAGAGCCCCTTCTCGTTTATGCCTTCAGTAACAAAATGGACATTGACCACCGTCAAGCCCACCACGCCGTAGCGGGCCTCGAACTTAAGTCCGGTAGCTCCAACAGGTGTGTAGGCTGTAAATTTCTCGCCACGTGGGATAACGACATAACGGCTATCCAACTCGCCCGCCGCAGCCTCCACGGTGCGAGCCTGAACATACGAGCCATCAGCTGCCGTGAGCGATATACCCGTACAAGCCAAAGCAGCAAGACTGCTCGAATACAAAACAGAAAGGCACAACATAATTTTTCTCATTGCATAATAGTTTATGCCTTGCGAGAGCATATATCGTACCAAAAAAGAGGGATTGCCCATAGTGGCAACCCCTCTTAACGTGCGAGATAACATCTCTTATTTTGCTATCTTCAGGATAGACTCCAAGTTCTTCTCGTTGTCATACTTCTTACCCTCGGGGGTGTATACGTAATCAATACGCTCCTTGAAGTACTCCTCAACCTTACCGCGAACAACCTTCATTGTACTGTTCACCAAGCCATTCTGCTCGGTGAAAGGCTCGCCAACGATAGCCAATGCTCCTGGCAACCAACGGTCTGGGAATTCGTCGGCATAGACACCACCTGTGCGATACTTATCAATCTCATCAGATATAGCCTTCGCAGCAACCTTTGCAGCCTCGGCATCATCCTTACCGCCGAGCAACTTACGCATAGCCTCCTTATTTGGCACTACGATAGCCGAAGTATAAGGGCTCTGGTTGTTGTAGATGATAATCTGGTCGATAAGAGGCGACTTATCAACGATAGCCTCCTCCATACCCTCTGGGCTGTACTTCTCGCCATCAGCCGAGATAAGCAAGCTCTTGAAGCGACCAAGCACATACAAGAAGCCATCCTCTGCCATATATCCCATATCGCCCGTATAGAGCCAGCCATCTTTCACGGTATCTGCGGTAGCTGTTGGATTCTTCCAATAGCCCGCCATCACGTTCTCACCCTTGATGACAATCTCGCCCTTCTGTCCGGTAGGCATCTCACGACCCTCCTCATCCAAAATCTTGATATCGAGAGGCTGGATAAGCTTACCCGATGAGCCAAAACGGTGATTCTTCTTGCCGATAGAGTTTGTCGAGATGATAGGTGTTGCCTCCGACAGACCATAGCCCTGATACATAGGCATACCTACTGCGTAGAAGAAACGCTGCAACTCAGAGTCGAGCAACGCTCCACCACCTACGAAGAACTGCAACTCGCCACCAAATGCCTCACGCACCTTGCTGAAGAGAATCTTGTCGAACAGAGCTACCAAAGGCTTCAACACAAAACGCCAGCCCTTGCCCTTTGAGAAACCGTCCTGGTTGTACTCGTATGATACCTTCAAAGCGAAGTTAAAGAGTTTCTCCGTAGTCTTACCCTTCTTACGAATAGAGGTCTCGATACTCTTACGGAAGTTCTTTGCCAGAGCTGGTACCGATAGCAAGAAATGAGGCTTCACCTCGCGGATGTTCAACGGTATGTTCTTCAAGGTCTCCATAGGGGTACGACCCACCTGTGTTGTAGCCACCGCTGCACCGCAGGCAATCATAATATAGAAGCCACATACGTGGGCAAAGCAGTGGTCCAAAGGCAGGATGATGAGCGTACGATAGCTCGAAGGAATAGAGATACGTGTCAACGCCTGCTCCACATTGGCAGTATAGTTACGGTGTGTCAAAATCACACCCTTAGGGTCTGCTGTAGTACCTGAGGTATAGGTGATTGTTGCATAATCGTCATTCTGCAATGCCTCACTGATAGCAAAGAACGACTTCTCGTTCTCCTTCAAATACTCCTCACCCTTGGCGATAACGTCCGAGAGAAGCATCTCACCCTCCTGCAACTCACCGCTATACTCAAAGATAATCACTCGCTTAACGAGTGGCAACTCCTCGCGAATCTTACGAATCTTAGGCAGCTGATACTGCGATATGAAGATTGTCTCCACCTCTGCGTGACGCAGACGGAACAACAAATCGTTTGCCTCCTCCAACTTAATTGAGAGGGGCACGCTGATAGCTCCTGCATACAACAAACCGAGCTCCGAGAGAATCCAATTATTGCATCCCTCAGCGAGGATAGATACTGTCTCGCGAGGCTTCACGCCGAGTGCCGCCAGACCGGCACCAATCTTCACCGCAATCTCTTTACTCTCCGCATAAGTCGTTGGCTGAAAAGCACCATCGTGCTTCTCCAACAAAAATGTCTTCTCACCATATTGAGCCACCGACGACTCAAAAAGATCAATAAGGGTTTTCTTCATAATCTTATAATCTTAAATTATATTAGTCCATCTTCAAAACAGCCAAGAATGCCGACTGTGGCACCTGTACCTGTCCCACCTGACGCATACGTTTCTTACCCGCCTTTTGCTTCTCCAGAAGTTTACGCTTACGCGAGATATCACCTCCGTAACACTTTGCCGTTACATCCTTACGCACCGCCTTCACAGTCTCTCGGGCGATAATCTTCGCACCGATAGCTGCCTGGATAGCGATATCGAACTGCTGACGTGGGATGAGTTCCTTGAGCTTCTCGCACATCTTACGACCAAAATCGTATGCGTGGTCGGCATAGATGAGTGATGATAGAGCATCCACCTGCTCGCCATTGAGCAGGATATCGAGCTTAGCCAACTTCGAAGGCTGATATCCTGTACGATGATAGTCAAACGAGGCATAGCCCTTCGATATACTCTTCAACTTATCGTAGAAATCGAAGACAATCTCCGAGAGCGGCATCTCAAAATTGACCTCCACACGGTCCTGCGTGATAAAGTTCTGATTCTTCATCACACCTCGCTTGTCGATACATAGCTTGATTACAGCACCCAAGAAATCTGCTTTTGTAATAATCTGGGCATTGATATATGGCTCCTCGATAGTCGCTACTTTCGTTACCTCTGGCAGACCCGATGGGTTATGCACCTCCAGCACCTCGCCCGATGTGGTTGTGATACGATACGACACGTTAGGTACGGTGGTAATCACATCCATATCGAACTCACGATACAGTCGCTCCTGGATAATCTCCATATGGAGCAAGCCCAAGAAACCGCAACGGAAACCGAAACCGAGTGCCAGCGAGCTCTCAGGCTCGAAGGTCAACGACGCATCATTTAGCTGCAACTTCTCCAACGAAGCACGCAAATCCTCATACTCATCAGCCTCCACAGGGTATACACCCGCAAAGACCATAGGCTTCACATCCTCAAAGCCGGCAATAGCTTCGCTACAAGGATTAGCCACAGATGTGATGGTATCTCCCACCTTTACATCCTTCGAGTTCTTGATTCCCGAACATATATAACCCACGTCGCCCGAACGAATCTCGCCACGTGGACACATCTTCAACTTCAACACACCCACCTCATCGGCATCATAGTCGCTGCCGGCATTAAAGAATTTCACGTGGTCGCCCTTACGAATCGTACCATTGAAGACTCTAAAATATGCAATGATACCTCTGAAAGGGTTAAATACTGAATCGAAAATCAGAGCCTGCAACGGAGCGTCATCATCACCCGCAGGGGCAGGGATACGCTTCACGATAGCCTCCAGCACATCTTCAACGCCCTGACCGGTCTTACCCGATGCGAGCAATATATCTTCATCATTGCAGCCGATAAGGTCGATAATCTGATCCTTAACCTCGTCAATCATCGCCGACTCCACATCAATCTTATTCAGCACAGGCACAATCTCCAGGTCGTTACCGATGGCTAAATAGAGGTTCGAAATGGTCTGAGCCTGAATACCCTGTGTAGCATCCACCACCAGCAATGCACCCTCGCACGAAGCTATCGCACGCGACACCTCGTATGAAAAATCGACGTGTCCTGGGGTGTCAATAAGGTTGAGCACATAGGTCTCGCCATCCTTGGCACGATACTCCATCTGGATTGCGTGGCTCTTGATGGTGATACCCTTCTCTCGCTCCAAATCCATATCATCCAACACCTGCGACTGCATCTCACGCTGATTAAGTGTATTGGTATACTCCAACAGACGGTCTGCCAGGGTCGATTTACCGTGGTCAATATGGGCTATAATACAGAAGTTACGAATCTTTTTCATATATATAATGTGTATAAGCGTGCAAATATACTAATTTTTCCCATAATATAAAATAGGGTACAACCTCTCAAGTTTTTGTTGTATCTTTGCAGCAACAAAAAACTGAGTTACGATGAACGCAATTTCAAAATATGCAGGATTGGTAAAATTCTCGCACACGATATTTGCAATGCCCTTTGCTCTGATGTCATTCACCTACGCCATAGTGAGTGCCCCAGCCCCCGTCAGCGACCTCTGGATACTGTTGCTTCAGGTGGTGCTATGTATGGTCTTTGCCCGCAACGTAGCTATGGGTTTCAACCGCTGGGCAGATTGGCGTATTGACGCCGAGAATCCTCGCACCGCCGGCAGAGAGATTCCCGCCGGCAAAATCTCACCAAAGGCGGCTTTATGGTTTGTTGCCATCAATGCTATCGCATTTATTATCACCACGATAACCATTAATCCACTGACTGCCTGGCTCTCGCCCGTAGCTCTCGCCATAGTGATGGCATACAGCTACTGCAAACGCTTCACCTCGCTTGCACATCTGGTGCTCGGTCTATCGCTCGGCATAGCTCCTGTCGGAGCATATATCGCTGTGCGTGGCGAGTTCGCTCTCGTGCCCTGCATATTGGCATTTGTCGTTATGACCTGGTGCGGCAGCTTTGATATCATCTATGCTCTGCAGGATAGAGATTTTGACCGCGAGCGAGGCCTGCACTCTATCCCCGCACGTTTCTCTATCCGTACATCGCTCTACATCAGCATAGGGCTGCACGTGCTGACGATAGCGGCACTATTGTGGTACGTATGGCTGCTTCCACACAACATCTGGATATGGATTGGAGCGGCACTCTTCACCGCCATAATAATCCTCGAGCACATTCTTGTAACGCCATCCCGCCAGCGTAATATAGGCATCGCTTTCGGCACTCTGAATGGTCTTGCCAGCCTTACGCTTGCTACATTTGTAATCATCGGATTATTAACAGCATAGACACCTATGTGGGTTAGTTTAGCCTTTCTCTCCGCCGCCCTTTTAGGCTTCTACGACGTAGCCAAGAAACAGGCTCTCAAGGAGAACTCCGTACCTATCGTTCTGCTATTGAACACCCTCTTTTCGTCGCTGATTTTTCTGCCTGCAATCATCTCAGCGTCATTCTCTCTCGGATGGTTTGAGTCGACACCTTTTGTCGAATATTCGGGCACAATGGGCGACCACTTGCTCATTATAGTCAAATCTGCCATTGTCCTTTCGTCGTGGATTTTCGGATATATCGGCATAAAACATCTACCTATAACTATCGTAGGACCTATCAACGCCACCCGTCCTGTGCTTGTTCTGCTCGGGGCACTTCTAATCTTCGGCGAGCGGCTCAATGCGATGCAGTGGATAGGTGTCGTGCTGGCTATCTTTTCAATTTTTCTGCTCAGTCGCTCCTCTCGCAAGGAGGGTATCGACTTTCGCCACAACATCTGGATTTTAGCTGTCGCCGCAGCCGCTGTTATGGGGGCTGTTAGCGGACTCTATGACCGCTATATAATGACCTCACTACCACCTCTTTTCGTGCAGAGCTGGTATAACCTCTACCAGGCTGCTATGATGTCGGTGGCGGTAGCTGTCATCCTCATCGTTCAAGGTACGAAAGCTACTCGTTTTCATTGGTCGTGGGCGATACCTATGATATCAATTTTACTCTCAGCTGCCGACTTGGCATATCTGACAGCCCTGAGCCGCGACGAGGCTATGATATCAGTTGTCTCGATGATACGTCGTTCATCGGTTGTGGTATCATTTGTCTGCGGAGCTATGCTCTTCCGCGAAAAGAACCTCCGTTCGAAGGCTATAGACCTCGTGCTGATTCTTATCGGAATGATATTTTTGTGGTTGGGCAGCAAATAGATGCAACATATTGAAGAATTTTTAGTATCTTTGCCCATTAGAAGAAAAATTAACGCAAAAATTATATATTATGGAGATTTCTTTCAGTTGGTTAAAGAAATATATCGACACTAACCTCTCGGCTGAGGAGGTTGCTCGCATCCTTACCGATATAGGTCTGGAGGTAGAGGATTTTCGTAAGATAGAGACCATCAAGGGTGGCCTTGCTGGCGTAGTTGTGGGTAAGGTACTCACCTGTGAGGACCACCCCGACTCAGACCACTTGCATATCACAACTGTCGATGTAGGTGCAGAGGAGCCTTTGCAGATTGTCTGCGGAGCTGCTAACTGCCGCCAGGGCTTGAAGGTTATGTGTGCTACGGTGGGAGCTGTGCTCTATCCCAACGGAGGCGACGAGGAGTTCAAGATTAAGCGTAGCAAGATTCGCGGTGTAGAGTCTCTCGGTATGTTGTGTGCCGAGGATGAGTTGGGTATCGGCACCTCTCACGAGGGTATTATGGAGCTCGCCGAGGATGCTCCTGTCGGTATGCCTGCACGCGACTTCCTTGGTGTCAAGGATGACTATCTCATTGGCATTGGTCTTACACCTAACCGTATCGACGCCGCATCGCATATCGGCGTAGCTCGCGACTTGGTAGCATACCTGCGTAGTCGTGGCGAGAATGTTCGTCTGAAGATGCCATCGGTAGAGGATTTCAAGGTCGACAACCACGATATGCCTTTCGAGGTCGTTGTAGAGAACACCGAGGCTGCACCTCGTTACGCAGGACTGACCGTTACGGGTTGTACTATTGCTCCATCCCCAGAGTGGATGCAGAACGAGTTGCGTGCCGCAGGTATCAACCCAAAGAACAACCTGGTCGACATCACCAACTACGTTCTCTTTGAGCTCGGACAGCCACTCCACGCCTTCGACGCCGATAAGGTCGAGGGACATAAGGTAGTAGTTAAGAACTGCGAGGAGGGCACCAAGTTCGTTACTCTGGATGGTGTAGAGCGTACACTCTCGGCACAGGACTTGATGATTTGCTCGGCTGAGCGACCAATGTGTATCGGTGGCGTATTCGGAGGCTTGGACTCTGGTATCAGCGACACCACGACCAACGTCTTCCTGGAGAGTGCATACTTCAATCCTGTATCTATCCGCCGCTCAGCGAAGCGTCACGGTCTGAATACCGACGCATCATTCCGTTTTGAGCGTGGCGTAGACCCTAATATGCAGATATATGCTCTTAAGCGTGCAGCCCTCTTGATGAAGGAACTTGCAGGCGGTAAGATTTCAAGCGATATTATCGACCTGAATCCTACACCTGCCGAGGATTTCGTATTTGAGGTTTCTTTGGACCGCGTCGATATGCTCATCGGTAAGAAGATTGAGGAGCAGACCGTACGCACCATCCTCGACGCTTTGGAGGTAAAGATATTGGAGGAGAATGGCAGAGTGCTGAAGGTTGCCGTTCCACCATACCGTGTAGACGTTCAGCGTGAGGCTGACTTGGTAGAGGATATACTCCGTATCTATGGATACAACAATGTGGAGATTCCACAGGCTGTTCACTCTACCCTCTCGTATGCTCCACGCCCTGATAAGAATCGCCTTATCAACATCGCTGCCGACCACTTGGCAGCTACGGGCTACACCGAGATTATGTCTAACTCACTCACCAAGGGTAGCTACTACGAGGGCTTGACTTCATATAAGGCTGAGAACTGTGTTCGCATCCTCAATCCGCTGAGTGCCGATTTGAATGTGATGCGTCAGACATTGCTGTTCAATGCTCTGGAGGCTATCGAGCTTAATATCAACCACCGCAACGCCGACCTCAAGCTCTTTGAGTTGGGTAACTGCTACTTCTACGATGCCGAGGCAAAGGATGAGGAGAAGCCGCTGAGTGCCTACACCGAGAAATATCGTATAGCGTTGGCTGTAACGGGTGCTGAGGCTACTGCTTCGTGGAACGTGAAGGCTGAGCCATCATCATTCTACACCTTGCGTCACGCTGTCGAGAAGCTGTTGCGTCGCTTCGGTATCGACATCTACTCGCTCAAGAACGAGCCTTTGGAGAGCGACCTCTATGCTGATGCTATCGCTCTTATGCAGGGCAACCGTGTGATGGCAGAGATGGGTGTTGTGGCACCAGCACTGCTGCGTAAGATGGGCATCAAGCAGTCGGTATACTTCGCCGAGATAGACTTCGAGCTTATTGTACGTGCCGCCAAGAAGCACACTATCGCTGTCGAGGAGCTCTCGAAGTTCCCAGAGGTTAAACGCGATTTGGCTCTGTTGGTTGACAAGGATGTAACGTTCGCTCAGTTGCGTCAGATTGCCTTCGCTTCGGAGAAAAAGCTCCTTACTAAGGTTACCCTCTTCGACGTATACGAGGGCGACAAGCTCCCCGAGGGCAAGAAGTCATACGCTCTTGGCTTCACCCTGGAGGACAAGACACAGACCCTCAACGATAAGACTATCGAGAAGACAATGGCAAATATAGCTCGCCAACTTGAGCAGCGTGCCGGTGCACAGATTCGCTCATAAGGCGACATAACAAAAAAATAAGGAGCATTTCGATTTGAAATGCTCCTTATTTTTTTATATCTCAACCAACTATTTCACCTCAGGCTGATGCTTGTAGCGGAACAATACAGCAAACAACACAGCTACAACCAACGCATAGCCTGCGAAGATAAGCCACGTATGGCTCCAGCCCTCAGCTACCGCAGCACCGTTGGTAACGACCTTCTCGGCATTCTCAATGGTTGCAGGCACGAAGCGATTTACGATAGCCTGTGCACCCAAAGTACCTATGGTAGCACCGATACCGTTTGTCATAATCATAAACAAGCCCTGTGCCGATGAACGCATCTCACCACTTGTGTTATCGTTGACATACAGCGAGCCCGAGATATTGAAGAAGTCAAATGCTACGCCGTAGACAATCATCGAGAGGATGAACATCCACAATCCTGCACCTGGATTACCCAAGCCGAACAAGCCGAAACGCAATACCCACGCAAACATAGCGATAAGCATCACATTCTTAATACCAAATCGCTTCAGGAAGAATGGTATGAGCAGGATACACAACGTCTCCGACACCTGCGAGAGTGAGATAAGAGCATTTGCGTGGTTAGCACCAAATGTATTGGCAAACTCTGGCAAGTTCTTGAACGAGGTTATGAAACCGTTAGCAAAGCCATTGGTAATCTGCAACGACACACCCAGAAGCATCGAGAAGATGAAGAAGAGTGCCATCTGCTTGCTCTTGAAGAGCTTAAACGCATCTAAGCCCATACGCTGAACGAGCGACTTGCTGCCCGAAGAGTTGCTCACAGGGCAGTGTGGCAAAATCTGAGCATAGAGAGCCAGAGTAAAACCTATGACTGCACACTGATAGAACTGCATATAGTTAGCCTGGAAGCCCGCAAAGTCGCATACGAGCATAGCTACGATGAAGCCCACCGTACCAAATACTCGGATAGGAGGGAACGCCTTTATGGTGTCGTAGCCACCCTTCTCGAGAGCTGTATATGCTACTGAGTTTGACAACGCCAAAGTAGGCATATAGAATGCTACGCTGAGCGAGTACATCACAAACATAGGAGTCAGCTGATGGCTAAATCCGAAATATCCTGCACCTGCGATGAAGAGAGCCGCCAGAGCGTGGCAGAATCCTAACAGACGTTGTGCTGGCACCCATTTATCGGCTATGATACCCATAATAGCTGGCATAAATATAGATACTACGCCCTGCATAGCATAAAACCAACCGATAAGGTGCTGATAACCCTCCGAGTAGAGATAACCACCCATAGAGGTAAGATATGAACCCCATACAGCAAACTGCAGGAAGTTCATAATAATTAGTTTAAGTTTCAAATTCATATACTTTAGTGTTTTTGGTTTATCGTTAGATTATGTAAAGGTATAAAAAATTTTCTTTCCACAACCTGACAATAAAATTTTTCTCGGAAAAACTCGACTAATCTACCTCCCAACAGACTGCCTTTAGACCTATAACGACGCTTTATGCAAAATAATTATTCGCCAAAGTGATTTTTTTTCGAAAATTCTTTGCAGAAAAGAAATTATGTTTTACTTTTGCAGCGTCAATCAAATGACAACCACATATTGGGCTATGGTGTAATGGTAACACTACAGATTCTGGTCCTGTCATTCCAAGTTCGAATCTTGGTAGCCCAACAAAAAAGAGCAGTTTAATGACTGCTCTTTTTTTGTTGTTTATACCTACATTCCCTCCCCAACCCCTCCCTTTGGGAGAAAATAAACTCTCCCTTGTCTGCTCTCGCTCGGCATAGTGTGCAAGCACCCTCTGCCCTCGCTTACTCGCAGCCTTAATAAAGGGCGGGGCTTGGTCGCAGACAATGCCTGCTCCAAGTTAGCCAACTGTCAAACATATTCAACTGCTCTTTTTTGTTGGTCATACCGACATTCCCTACCCAACCCGGCTTTTGCAAAATATTCCAAAAAACCAACAAAAAAAAGAGAAGAACTCTCGTTCTTCTCTTCTGTACCCCCTCAGGGCGTGGCATAAACCCGCACAGAAGGGCGTAGAACGAATAATCCGTGGACATGGTTTGGAATAGGTTTCGATTTTTTGTCTAAATCGTGTCTAACTTCGCAAACCTATTATCTACTTGCACTTTTCAATTAGCTCACTTATCCAAGCTGCAAAGCGTGGACAACGCTTCAATATAGTATTAATACCT
>SUZI01000004.1 GCA_015060005.1 Rikenellaceae bacterium | reverse complement strand
ACGCCGATGTAACATTTCGTTTTGCGAGGCTTCGGGGCTGTCAATCTCTCTAACTCTTTGATAACTATATAGGTTATATTTCTATACTCCTCTATACTGTTATACACATTTCGTTTTTACCCCCGTAAATATGTTCAAATTGCATCTTTTTTTGTTGGGTGTTAACAGCAATTTTAATAATTATACAGGAGTTCTGTAAGAGAGCTGTTGTTAATCGCCAGGGCAAACAAAAAACCAAATTTATTTGCAAGCGAAAGGTTGTGCCGTGAGACGAATAACAACATATCTGTTTCCCTTACTCTTCATAGTGATGGCTGTTCCGGCTGTCGCCCAGGAGTTTGCGAGCGTCAGCGATACCCTCTCCTATGAGATACACTTCCGCTGGGATAAGTCGCGTCTCGACACGATGTATATGGGTAACAACCACGTCTTCGATGCCATCATCGCGAAGTTGGACTCTATAGGCCACGCCAAGATTGACTCTGTTGTTATCGTTTCGCAGTCCTCGCCCGAGGGCCCCTACTATCACAACCAGGCTCTCTCGAAGCGGCGTGCTGCAGCTATGCGAGCCTATATGGAGGGTCGCCACCCCGAGATTACCGACCGCCTGACCATCGAGCCCGATGGTGAGTCGTGGGGACAGCTGCGGCAGTATGTAGCCCGCGATACTGTTATGGCAAAAGCCGACAGGGAGCGTGTCCTGTCGATTATCGACGACGATAAAATCTCCATCCAGCTCAAGAAACGTCGTATGTCCAACGAGGACTCCTACCGTTACCTCTATAAGACATACTACCCCAGGATTCGTAACTCACGTATCCAGATTGTCTATCACAACATACTCACTCGCTATCGTGCGTTGTCTAATCCCGATATCGGGCTCTCGCGTCCGTTGCCTATGCCGTTGCAACATCTCTATCCTCTGCCTCTGCCCGAGGAGATGTACCGTCCGACATTCGTGCGTGATACGTTGGTCATAGCAGCCAAGACCAACCTTCTCTACGATGCTGCGACCGCACTTAACTTCGAGCTGGAGCTCCCCATAGGCGAACATTGGTCGGTGGCAGTCGAGGATGTCTTCCCGTGGTGGGAGAGGGATAACAAATACTGCTTGCAGATGTGGGAGATGGGCATCGAGGGCCGCTATTGGTTCCGCCGCAACACTCACTATGTCGACAAGCTGCAAGGTCATTTCCTGGGAGCCTATGTTATGTCGTCGAAGTATGACTTCCAGCACGATTGGGATATATGCTATCAGGGTGAGTATTGGTCTGCAGGCTTAAGCTATGGCTACTCGATGAAGCTGAGCCGCCACCTCAATATGGAGTTCTCGATATCTGTTGGCTGGCTCTCCTCGGCATACCGCCACTACTATCCTGCCGACGATTATAGCCTGTTGTGGCGAGACAGGAGCGATGAGGGACGTTTCGGTTATTTTGGTCCGACCAAGCTCAAGGTGGCGTTGGTTTACCCTATCCGCATACAATATAAGAAGAGAGGAGGTGCACTATGCGATTAAGAGCTATGGTGCTTACTCTGTGTGCGTGTGTGTTCCTGTTTGGATGCCACCGTCGTCCTCTGTTTGACCCCGAGGACTCGGCTATCCTGAAGGTACGTCTTCTCACCGATGGCATCCACAATGTTACGTGCGATATCTACAACCCCAATGTTGAGGTACCACCCATCACCTCCGAGATGTTACGTGTGCTGATATATGAGGCGGGCGGCACGCCTATCCTCTCGCAGGGCTTCCTCTCCAATAAGACAATCGACGAGGGAGGCTACGAGCTCTTTAGCGGGGCGTTGGCTCTCTCGGCAGGCGAGTATAAGCTCCTGAGCTACAACTTCGACCTCGAGACCATCAAGGTACGCTACGAGGATAGCTATAACACTATTGAGGCTTCGACGAGTGAGGTTCCGCAGTATTACTACAATCGCTTTGGCTCGCGTGCCGGCGAGCTGGGACGAATATGCTACGCTCCCGACCACCTTATGGTTGCCCGAGCTCCCGAGTTGAGCATACGACCTCACTTCGGCACTCAATATATCGAGCTGGATGCTCGCACCGTTGTCGACACCTACTACATACAGATTCGTATTACGGGAGCTGACAATATGGCGAAGAATGCAAGCTGCCAGGCGGTTATTACGGGTGTTTCGCCCTCTAACCAATTTGGACCTGATAGCAGACGTTACGACACCCCTGCGTCGCTCTATTTCGAGATGTTACGCAACACCGACCCTAACACTCCTGCGGGCGAGAACGAGGATGTGCTGTGTGCTGTGTTCAACACCTTCGGTAAGATTCCCGATGAGCATAGCGAGTTGCACATAACGCTGAGTATCCTTACACGCGATGGTCAGACTCACCAGAAGGTTATCGATATGACCCCTATCTTCGCCACCGATGATGCTCGGCAGCGTCATTGGTTGCTGATAGATGAGGTGTGGGATATCCCAGCCCCTATCGGTACAGGAGGTGGCGGAGGCTTTACCCCCGATGTGGAGGATTGGGACGATGTTGAGGAGACCATACCTATTGGACCACGCCACTGACGGACAAATAATTATAATTAAGCACACAACAGTAAAACTTTTATAAAACACACAATTAACTTATTTAACACAATCATCCAATTTTTAACTATGAAAAAGTTATTTTTATTGGCAGCTGTTGCAGGTGTAGCACTTGCAAGCTGCGTGAAGAACGATGGTAATGTCGCTGTGTCAGCACAGGATGAGATTACTTTCGAGGTTGCTAAGTACAAGGCAACATCTACCCGTGCCGAAGTAGCATTCCCTACCGATCAGTCTTTCGGTGCTTATGCTTACTACGAGAACACTGTAACTCCTGGTACACACTCGGTGTATATCGACAACGCTGAGATTGTCTACAAGGTTGCTGATGGCAATGGCTATTGGGCAGCGAAGGGTGAGACCTATTTCTGGCCTACTCAGGGTCATTTGGATTTCATCAGCTATGCTCCATTCAACGATGATGTAACATCTGCAGCTGTGCCAAAGATTAACGATACCGATGTTCAGCAGACTCTCAAGTATGAGGGCTTCAAGGTTGATGCTACTGCTCCGGTAGATATCCTCTACTCTGATAAGGCTATGCAGCAGACTGCCAATACTGTTAATTACGGTTTCACAGGTGTTCCTACACTCTTCCACCACGCTTTGGCAAAGATGAACTTCCTTGTTAAGGCTTTCCGTTTGGATAACCGCAACGAGTCGCCTGATGCTGTAACAAGCTGGACTGTTACTATCCACAAGATTACCTTGACCAACATCTACGACGAGGGTAGCCTGACAATGACTACTTCAAATGTTCACGATGCAGGTGCTACAACCGTTCAGTGGAGCAACACTATCGCAACTGTTCCTTACGACGTATGGTCTAACACCAGCTCTACAACAACCAAGGAGTGGGCTGTCGACCAGGTGCTGACTACTACTGCACGTACTTACGGTGCTGGTACAGCTGACCCTGCACAGAACTACTTTGTTCTTCCACAGGCACTCTCTGTCGGCGTTCAGCAGATTACTGTTGATTACTCTATCACTACCAACGCTCCTGGTGGTCAGACAGCTACTGTTGACTACGTAGCAACCAAGAACTTCAGCGACTTCCCAGCTGTTCCTGCTTGGGAGCAGGGTAAGAACATCACCTACACAATCGAAATCGACCCTGTTGGTGATGAGATTCACTTCGCACCAGCTGTTGTTGATTGGGAGAATGTTGATGGTGTAATTTCATTCTAATCTTCACGACAACGACCTCACTACGAGGCGAGTATAGGGTATTGGGGGCTGATTACCCCCAATACTCACCAAACAAAACCTGAACTTTTGATGCAACGAAGAGTCTACATATTATGCCTTGTCTGCTCATTGCTCGCCGCGTGCGGTAGCCAGAGCGATAACACGCCCACGATAGATGTGAGCGATGCTATCACTTTTGGTACGGTGCCCGAGGGTGGTACACGTGCTGCCACGCTTATCAACAACTCCGATGAGGCAGCATTTCGTGCTGAGCCCTTCTCGGTCTATGGCGATTGGCTCAGTGGTACGGGAGCACGACACGAGGTCTTTCACGATGTCAGGGTGAGTTATACCACCGACCCGAAAGCCCCTACGGGCTGGATTTATGACCCCATACAGCATTGGCAGCAGACGGGCGAGTATGAGTTCAGAGCCTATTGGCCTGCCTCAGCCACAGTCTTGGGTACAGCTACTGCCCGTACTTTGGCTTTAGAGTATAATATGTTGATTCACAACAACGATATGATGGTGGCTTATGTGAATTGCCCGACCAAGAATAATGGACAGCCCGTAGGTCTTAATTTCCACCATACCTTGTCTGCTGTGGCTGTCAAGTTCCAGGCACCCGATGCCGAGTGCGAGTATAGATTGAAAAACCTCTTCTTCACAAGTCTCAACTACATCGGTGCTTTACCTTACGACTCGACCGACGAGACTCCCGATGTTACAGATATGTGGATATACAACGAGGGCTCACGCAGCTATGTCAATCCCGACGATATTATGGCGTCGGAGCGTCTGCGTGAGTGGTCTTCGGCTGATGGACGATTTATTCCTGCCTCGGCGGATGACTATCCCGAGGAGTTCGACTTCTTTATGCCGCAGCCTCTGACTGTGGAGGAGGGCGTGGCTCTGCCGAGCATCACCTTCACAATCGATGTCAAGTGGGCTACCACCGATACTATCACGATGACCGTTGCCCTGCCTACGACCAACAGTGTCGGCGAGCCTATGGTGTGGCGTGCAGGTAAGAAATACATATATTTAATAACCGTACAACCCGACAAGTTTGAGATTGAGGTGCGTACCACCGAGTGGGACGATGTGGATGCCTCTGTGGGTGATTTAGTTTTTGGATAGAGTGAAGAGCTTACGTTACATATTGATTTCTCTGTTGCTGTGTGTCGTTGGATGTACTCAGCAGGTCGTCGAGCACCCATCTGAGCAGAAGGGCTCACTGACTGTCGTGCTCAATGCTACTGCTACTACGCGTGCTACCACACCTGGCGATGGCGACATCTACCGAGGTGGTGGTATGGAGGATTTGACCCTCGTGTTGGTCAACTCTATGGGCTACATCTCTGAAATTCAGCGTATAGAGGCTATCAGTGGCGAGGAGCAGAAGATAAAGAGCGTTACCTTTGTCAACCTCGATGTGGGCAACTATCAGCTCTATGCCTACGCCAATGTTGAACGCTCCCTGCTCAGCGAGGTGAAGAGCCTGCTTGCAGGACTTCAGGTGGGCGACAGTTTCGATGCCTCATACTATGATGCTCTGTTTACGACGCTCTCCGCTCGCACGACACCCGTTATTGATGACTCTCATCCGCTGCTGCTGACGGCTACCAAGGCGTTGAGTGTCGGCGTGGAGAACTCCTCGACCTCTATCGATATGCTACGCCCTGTGGTGTGGTTCGAGGTGCGACTCTACAACCACTCCGACTATCCGATACATATCGACGATGTGTCGTTCAGCAACTTCAACCCCTCTACGAGCTACATCCTGCCGAAGGATGGTCTTATTCCAGCCTCGGTAACCTATCGTGCGTTGCCACTCTACGACACTTTTACCGGTGGCGATGACGTTACCGTTGAGGCTATGAGTGAGAGTTGTATCTATGAGTGTGCTCTCTTCGAGAATAGAGCACCTTCCTATACCCTGAGCCTCACAGCGAAGGTGGATGGCGGAGGGTTGGAGACAGTAACCACCATCTCGACCACCCAGAGCTATGCTCTGAAGAACCGCTCTACGGGCAGATACCTTGTCGATAATGGGTCGGGACGTATGGCTGTGGTCAGCTCTTTGGACGATGCGGTAACGCCCGAGCACGGTATGTGGCGTTTCAGCTCTACCTCGAGCGGTTATATGATAAATGTCGCTACGGGCAATCGTTTCTACCGCAGCACCTCATCCGCCTCGTCGGGTAGCAACCTTACGCTGGCTATGTCGAGCGGTTATCTGCGAGTCTCATACCGCAGCGGTACCCGCACCTATTACCTGCGAGATAATAACGGTACGCCAGGCTTTTCCAATACCTCTAACCAGACACGCGATTGGATTGTGCAGCAGGCGGGAGGCAGTAGTGCGACCATCAGTAATAGTCAGATAAATGTTATCGATATGCAGACAGCCGCCGTAACACCTATGACAGAGCAGCTGCGTAACCAGCATATCAAGATTGTGATAAATGCCTACTTTAACGAGACCAATGGTACGTTCAACTTCACCGTGTTACCGTGGGAGGAGAAGAGCGAGGAGGTAGAGTTTAATTAGCGAGTGGCTTTTTGATAAAAAACGATAGAGAGATGAATATTTGGCGATTGATATATTTGTTGTTACTGACACTCTGCCTGGGCGGATGCAGCTACGACGCTGTTGATAGCGGCGTGGTGCGTGAGGGAGAGCCTGTGCAGCTCATTCTGCACTTCGGTGCACAGGACATCGAGCATAACATCGTTACTCGTCAGACTATGCCCGAGGTGTCGGATGAGGCGAAGATATGGAATCTCTACATCTATATCTTCGACAGCGAGGGCAATAAGATTTACGGTAACTATTTCGATGTTGCCGATGTCTTGGCGTCGGCTAATGCTGTTCAGAACTCCGACGTTGATGCGTGGTATGTTACCGTCCCCGAGGGCGATAGCCAAAGTTGTTCGGGCACCGTTAAGATTAACACCATAGCCCGCTCCGGCTGTAAGATTTTCGGTATCTCTAATATCGACTCCAAGATGGTCAGCATCTCGCCCGAGATTTTGGAGCGAGTGCAGCACGAGGATGAGTTGTTGGATATGGTCGTGTCGCTCAACCAGGAGTTCGTTGAGCGAAGTGGCTATTTCCCTATGACGGGCGAGCTCTCGCCTGTCAATACAGCAGCTTTGTCGGGCACTCTGGAGCTGTGTCGTATCGACGCCAAGGTGCGTTTCTGGGTTAAGGTGGGCAACGATGATATCGAGTCCTTTGAACTTAAGAAGTGGCAGATTTTCAACGTCTCGGGCGACACATACCTTATGGATAGAGATGTGCGTGGTAAGTATGGTTTTCCGACTACCGATTCAGCTCAATATTACTTTGATACACCAACAAAAAATGTCGAGAATGAGGAGGTCTACGATGCTGGAGCGAGTGCCGATGCCGACGACGATAAGATTCGTTATGGCTTCTCGTTCTACCTGCTGGAGAATGCTCTGCAGCCTAAAAAGAGCCCAACCTCTTATAGCGACCGAGAGCGACAGGTCAAGAGTGCCGAGGGCTTGAATGGTGAGTGGGAGTATGCCAATGACAACTCGACCTATGTGGTGCTTACGGGCCGTCTCACGATGAATACCGACTATGCTATCTCGGAGGATGAGGTCAAGGATGGCTGTACGTTGAGTGCCGAGGTGCGATATGTGGTGCATCTGGGCGACTTCTCGCACGCAGGACCGGCAGACTTTTCGACCGAGCGTAACACCTCATACACCTATACCGTTACGGTCAATGGTGTGAACGATATACGCGTCGAGGTAGATAGCTCCAACGATGATACGGAGGGTATTACAGAGAATGCCCCGGGAGCTACGGGCGAGGTTACTATTGCCTTGCAGGAGATTTTCGACTGCGATGCCCACTACGAGACTCACGTTATGAGCTTCGACCAGAAATATATCAAGGCTGATGATGTTACCTGGTATGTACGCACCCCCTTCAGCGAGGGTAAGCCTACGGTTATCAATGGCACAGATGTAACTACGGGACTGGATTTCAAGTGGGTGGAGTTCCGCCTTAATGAGAAGTGGAATAACATCTACTCCGAGAATCGTATGCTCTATGTCCCTCACTCTACCAAGGTCGATGCTTCGGGCAACCCATACCCTTCCTCTGACGGTAAGACTATGTATGTCGATGAGCTCGTTAAGTTCCTGCGAGAGCAGAAGCGGGCATACGATGCAGGCGAAGCCAACCTCTTTGACCGCAATGGCAAGATTGTGATTACCGCCTTTGTCAATGAGTTCTACTACGATGAGCATCCTTTCATCTCATCAGCCGGACCACTGCTTTGGAAACGTGTTGTCAATCAGGATAATATGCGTTTGATGCACATCCTCTCCGACACCAAGGAGAGCCTCGATAAGGAGAGTACCGTTGTAGGCTCGTCATATACCATTCAGCAGCGTTCGATACAGTCTGTTTACAACCAGAATCACGCCGATTTGCAGACAGCGTGGGGCATGGAGCATTTCGATGAGTATGAGCGACTGACCTACGACCCTGCTGGCACAGGTGTCTCGGAGGATAGAGGCAATGGTGATGACTATAATGGTCGCCTTAACACCCTGCGAGAGTGGGGTTTGGTCGGCGGTAGTGGCACAGCCTTTGTGGAGGGTGTCAGATGGGACAAGTACCTCAATCTGACTGCTACCAACGAGGAGTCGATGTTGCGTGATGGCACGAAGAACGATGCCAACTATAAGTATCTGCGTTACTCTTGTCTTTCGCGTAACCGTGATAATAATGGTAATGGCATTATCGACGCGGGTGAGGTACGCTGGTATATGGCTTCCATTAAGCAGCTTATCGGAGTGTGGATGGGTGCCGATGGCGTCGACAATACGGCACGATTGTATAAACGTACAGCGAGTGAGAAGGCGAGCGATGATGAGAGGCAGTGGCGTCAGCACATTGTTTCGAGTACTCGTTATGGCTCCAATAGCAACACTCCTTATGTCGTTTGGGCAGAGGAGGGCTCCTCTATTGGTGATTTGCAGGGCTCTACGGAGTGGGGACGTATGACCGATTGGGAGGTGCGATGTGTGCGTAACCTCGGTATGGATGATTCGGACGATGCCGATTTGGAGGCTACGGCTACTGACTATGTTCAGATTAAGGGTAGTGATGCTGTGCCCCTCTTCGATTTGAACTACCTCAATGAGAAATCTATTCGCTATCTCGGTCAGGATGGTGTCGATTTGGTATATTCCGATGAGCTCTCGGCACAGAACCGCCTCTATTGGCAGTTTGAGGCTACGTCGCTCGATTGCCCAAGTTACTCGGCTATCACCTTCCCCGATATGCAGGCAAATATCGACCGCTCGCTCGGTAATAACCCCTATTGTCCTCCGGGCTACCGTCTGCCCAATCAGCGAGAGATGACCTTGATGCACTTCTATTGTGCCTCATCGTTCTGGACTGGTGTCTATCAGGCATATACCCGCACCTACTACTCCTATGGTATGAATGGTAGCAACCCCAAGCCTACCGAGACCGACCCAAGTTACAGCAATCAGCAGAAGACGGGCTGGTCGCGTGATAGTCGTAATATCTATATGGAGAACAGTCTTCGCGAGAGTGGCCAACGCTCTACGGGGGCTCGATGTGTCCGCGATGTCGCCCGATAGTCTTTTTATGCCCTGTGCTCCAGACGGTTTGTTTTAGGGGGATTTTCGTATATTTGTAGCCGATAAAATATTATTTTAGCGAGTATGACTACTACCCTTGCTCAGAAGCCACGCTATGAACTCTTGGATGGACTGCGTGGTGTGGCGGCACTTGTCGTTATCTGGTATCATATTTTTGAGGCTTTTGCTACGTCGCCCTACGACCAGATGCTCAACCACGGATATTTAGCTGTAGACTTCTTCTTCGTGCTCTCGGGCTTCGTTGTGGGCTATGCCTACGACGACCGCTGGGGCAAGATGTCGATAGGTGGCTTCTTCAAACGTCGCCTCATTCGTCTGCACCCTATGGTCATCGCTGGTGCTCTGCTCGGTGTGGTGTCATTCCTTGTTCAGGGCTGCACGACGTGGGGTGGTGAGCTCTCGCCTCTTTCGATGGTTATGCTCTCGTTGCTTATGGCTCTGCTCTTCATCCCTGCCTTCCCGGGTCAGGGTGCCGAGGTGCGTGGCAATGGTGAGATGTTTCCGCTCAACGGACCCGCGTGGTCGCTCTTCTTTGAATATATAGGTAACATACTCTATGCTCTTGCCCTGCGTCGCCTCTCGACCAAGGCTCTCTCGGCTGTTGTTGTCGCTATGGGCTGTGGTGTTGTAGCTTTTCTGATGGCTGATGGCTCAGGCTTTGGACACTTGGGCGTAGGCTGGACTATGGCAGGGTATAACTTCGTGGGCGGTATGTTGCGTATGTGTTTCGCCTTCTCTATGGGACTGCTGTTGCAGCGTCTCTTCGTGCCACGACGTATCAAAGGTGCTTTCTGGCTCTGCTCGGCAATCCTCGTGGCAGCTCTGGTTATGCCCTATGCGGGCGATGCGAGCCTTAAGTGGGTCAACGGACTCTACGACTCGTTGTGTGTCGTGGTGCTCTTCCCTCTTATAGTGTGGGTGGCAGCCTCAGGCACGACAAGCGATAGAGCCTCTACGGGCGTGTGCCGTTTCTTGGGCGATATATCCTATCCGCTCTATATCATCCACTACCCCTCGATGTATCTCTTCTACTACCACTACGCTTCGTGGAGTGCTACGCCTCATACCTTTGGCGAGGTATGGCACATAGCTTTAGCTGTCGTTGTGGGTAACATCCTCGTTGCGTGGCTGCTTATGCGATACTACGACAAGCCCGTCAGAGCTTGGCTCACGCGACGTTTTATCCGATAGGTTGATTTTGTTCTATTGCGTATCCTACGCCCACTATGAGTGCTGCGAGCAGGAGTGCAAGCAGCATAACTATCGCTGTGCGTGATGGCGATAGACGTATGCCAAGATATTTGAAGTCGGAGAACTGCTTGCGTTTCCACAGAGCTACATTTTCGTGCATCCACGCCGCAAACGCCTTCAGGTCCAGCTGGCGGTGGGCTATAAACCAGCTCTCGGCTGCCGACTCCAATCGTGGCACGTCGCACCACGAGAAAGCCTCACACCACACCACCTCGGGCTGTGGCTTCGATGTGTCGATGCCCAAGCATACGGTAAACTCATTCTTGTTACCTCCCTCCCAGTATGCTCGCTGCTCCATCGCCACCTGCAACGACTGTTGCGAAGCGTCGAACAGTAGCACGAAGCAGTGTATCTGGTGGCGTTCTCCCTCAAAGGCGTTGAATAGCTGTATTGCACGCTGCTCCTCGTCGCTTATGGTGTAGCCCTCGCCTATGAGCGATGATGCTACCACCACGTCGCCCTCAAGGTCGGAGCGGTGCAGCTTGGGGTAGTCAATCAAGCCTAACGATGCCGCCTCCTTCTCATCTATCTCGCGGAAGCGGAATATCGAGCGGGAGTTCTTTATGTAGTTGACATACAGACCGTAATATGTCGTTGTGCAGGCGTCGGCGTAGACCTCGTTCCACGCATATAGCTGACCTCCTCCACCCGATACGCAGTTCATATGTGGCGGGTTAATCCACTCCTCGTCGGTGCCCCACAGCTCGGCATAGTGGATGTATACCTCCTGCGTTACATCTGCCTCGTGGCCTGTGTTGAACTCCACCAACCAGCGGTCGGGGTGGTGCACGTATCGCACTTGGGTGCGTGTGCGTGTGTTACCTCGGCTATCGGTATAGCTCTCGGTGTATACCACGCGTTCTACCCAGGGCTCGTGGTGCTGCACGTTGAGTGCGTAGCCACTCAGATACTCTCGCTGACGTGCTGCACGGTGTATCGCCAAGTAGAGTAGCCCCTCCGCTACGACCACGCATAGCAGATATGCCCACCACCAGTCGGCGATGTGGTCCAACCACAACATCGTGCCCACAGCGGCTGCTATGGGGAATATGTAGGATAGTCTGTGCACCCTTGTAAAGTTAAAATAGCTCTACCCGAAGGCTCTATTTGAAGAGCTCCACATCATCCTCACGACGGCTCACCATCGTATCCTTTGATGCTGTTGATGAGATTACCTCGTACTCTATCTTGCTCTTGTTCGATATAAACCATCCCGATGGCATCTGCTCGAGCAGTGTCTCACGCTCACGTATGATATCTAACATACGCTGCTGTGATGAGGCGAAGTAAGCACGCTGAGCCTCAATAGATTGCATCAGCTTGTCGTAGAGACGTGTGTCGAACTCGGGGTTTGACTCCTTGATGAACTTCATCAGCTCCTTACCATCCTGAGAGTATCTTCCCGATATGAGCTTTGGGTAAATCTCCTCGAATGTCTTACGATATTGGTCCGTTACGCCAGCCTCCTGCTTGAGCGTCTTCCACATAGTGTCGTATACCGACTCTATCTTACCCTTCTGAGCCTCTGCCTCCTTGCGGAGAGCCACCTCGCGGTTGTTGTAGTGGAAGTACATCGCTACCAATGCCAATACCACCACACCTAAAATAATCAATCCAATCATCATAGCTTTATAGTTTTATAGTTTTTTATTCACTCACAAATTTTTTATTCACTCAATCCCCCTCAATCCTTTTGTTGCCGTTACTCCCCCTCGGCTACGTCGCGTACCTTTGTCAAGCCTCTCGCCTCTGCCTCTCGCTCCATCAGGGCGTATGCCTCGGCATAGTTGTTGGCTATCTCGCCATCGAGAATCGCATTTTTTATCACCTCCTTAATCTCGCCGATGGTGTTGCAGGGGGCTATGTCGTAGCATCGCATAATCACGTCGCCTGTTATCGGGGGCTGGAAGTTACGCACTCGGTCTCGCTCCTCCAAATCCTTCATCTTGCGGCGAACAAGCTCAAAGTTAGCCATATAGCGTTTCACTTTGGCATCTATGCCCGATGTTATATCTGCCTCGCACAGTGTCATCAGCGACTCCACATCATCTCCTGCCTCGAATAGCAGTCGACGCACCGCCGAGTCGGTAACCATATCCTCCGAGAGTATTATGGGTCGTAGGTGCAGGTATACCATCTTCTGGACAAACTTCATCGGCTCGTTCATCGGCAGTTTCATACGACGGAATATGTCGCGAACCATCTTTGAGCCAACTACTTCGTGCTGATGGAATGTCCATCCTATGCGTGGGTCGTATGCCTTTGTCAGCGGCTTGGCTATGTCGTGCAGCAGGGCAGCCCAACGCAGCCACAGGTCGTCGCTGCGACGTGCCACGTTATCCAACACCTTCAACGTGTGGCGGAAGTTATCCTTGTGGGCGTGGTTACCCACTCGCTCCACGCCGCAGAGGTTGTGTACCTCGGGAAATATGAGCTTCAGCAAGCCCGATGCCTCCAGCAGGTCGAAGCCCATCGAGGGCACGGGCGAGAGGAGTATCTTGTTGAGCTCCAATATTATACGCTCTTTAGATACTATCTCTATTCGCTCCTTGTTTCGCTCTATTGCCTCAAATGTCTCATCGTCTATGTCGAAGCCTAACTGTGTGGCAAATCTCACAGCACGCATCATTCGCAGAGGGTCATCCGAGAATGTTATATCGGCGTCGCAGGGGGTGCGTATTATGCAGTCCTCCAAGTCGAACATACCCTCAAAGGGGTCTACCAGCTCGCCATACCGCTCGCCGTTGAGCGACCACGCCATAGCATTTATTGTGAAGTCGCGGCGGAGCTGGTCGTCGTGCAGTGTTCCTGCCTCGACGAAGGGCTTGCGTGAGTCCTCCGAGTAAGACTCCTTGCGTGCTCCAACAAACTCTACCTCAATACCATAGGCTCGCACCATAGCGGTACCGAAACGCTTGAATACCGACACCTTGGAGTGTACCTCGCGTCCCAGGACTTCGGCGACCTCTATGCCGCTACCCACCACCACTACATCGACATCTGTCGAGGGGCGACGCAGATAGTAATCACGCACGTAGCCTCCCACCACATACGCCTCGACACCTAACCTATCGACGATACGTGAGATATGCTTGAAGAGCGGTTGTGAGAGTGGCGAAGGTATAGTCATATCGTTTTCAGACATTTTGTTTTCAGCTATTTACCCAAACACTTGCGATACTCTGTTATGCAACGCTCCAGACCCAAATAGAGTGCATCGGCAATCAGGGCGTGTCCTATCGACACCTCGTCGCACCAGGGTATACGCTCGACAAAATAGGCCAAGTTCTCAAGGCTCAGGTCGTGTCCTGCGTTGAGTCCCAATCCCACCTCGCGTGCCTTCTCGGCAGCTACGATGTAGGGGGCTATGGCAGCCTCACGGTCAGCCTTGTATCCCGACGCATAAGCCTCGGTGTATAGCTCCACGCGGTCTGCTCCGCACGCCTTTGCACCCTCGACCATAGATGCTACGGGGTCTACAAATATCGATGTGCGTATGCCTGCCGCCTTGAAGCGAGCACACACCTCGCTGAGGAACTCGCGGTTGGCTATGGTGTCCCATCCTGCCGACGATGTTATAGCATCCTCTGCGTCAGGCACCAACGTAACCTGCGTAGGGCACACCTCGAGCACCAAGTCGATGAAACTATCTATGGGGTTACCCTCGATGTTGAACTCGGTGCTGACGACACGTTTCAAATCACGCACGTCGCTGTAACGTATGTGGCGTGCATCGGGACGGGGATGTACGGTGATACCCTCACCACCAAAACGCTCCACGTCGAGCGATACGTTGACTACATTGGGCACATCGCCGCCTCGCGAATTGCGTAGAACAGCAATCTTATTTACATTTACACTCAGTTTTGTCATAAAATCGTTATATTTGCCGTTGTAAAGTTACTATATTTTTTTGAGTAGAGGATGAAAATCTTACTTTTTTCCCGAGCAACGATAGCTCATACAGCTTCCGACATCGAAAAATTGCTCTCACTCATCGAGCAATATGGCTTCGACTATGCCATCAATAGCGAGATGGCTTCGCTCATCGAGAGCCTCACCCAACGTCGTATAGAGCCACATCATATCTACGACAGACTCGACGCCGAGCTATGCCGCGAGGCTGTTATGGTGAGCTGTGGTGGCGATGGAACACTGCTCGAGGCGGTACACCGCTTGGGCAGCCAGAGTATACCTGTGGCGGGTATTAACTTCGGACACCTCGGCTTCCTCACCTCGGCAACACGCGACAATGTCGAGGAGTTCTTCGCCGACCTCGCTTCGGGCAGATACTCTATCCAGCGTCGCACTATGCTCTGCATCGAGGGCGTGGAGCCCGAGCCGCTGACAGCTCTGAACGAGCTGGCGGTGCAGCGTTTGGAGGCTTCGATGCTCAAGGTGCGTGCCAGGGTTAACTCGCAGACCGTAGCTCGCTACAATGGCGACGGACTGATTGTAGCAACCCCCACAGGCTCAACAGCTTACTCGTTGAGTGCCGGTGGACCTATCGTAGCTCCCGACTGTGGCTGTTTCCTGCTCACGCCACTCGCTCCGCACAACTTCGGTATGCGTTCTGTTGTCGTTCCCGACACCGCCACCATCGAGCTTGAGATAGATGCCCGTACAGCAGGCAGAGCTCTGCTCTCGGTGGATAACCGCACCTTCGAGCTTGGTGCCGAGCAGCGTCTTACTCTGCGTCGTTCCGAGCAGGAGATTTTATTGGTTCTGCCACACAATATATCCTTCTACGAGACGTTACATAGCAAGATGATGTGGGACGTCGATGTACGTAACTAAACGGTGCTGACCGAGGGGCTTACTGCTGCCGAGGGGTGTTGTCCGTAGGCAGGAAATAGCCTTTTTGACGTTTTTATTACATAAAAACCCGAAAACGCTTTAATATACGAGTTAAAATACCTACATTTGCAAGTTATATATGAGTACCAGAGCAAATATTCCGCAACACGTAGCCATCATAATGGATGGCAATGGCCGCTGGGCTAAGCTCCGAGGTAAGGAGCGTAGCGAGGGCCACGTGGCAGGTATGGAGGCTCTGCGACGCACTATACAGAACGCTGCCGAGGCAGGTGTTAAGTATCTGACTGTCTACGCCTTCTCTACCGAGAATTGGGGACGTCCCAAGCAGGAGGTAGAGGCGTTGATGGCTCTTATCTGCCGAGGCGTGGAGCTGGAGGCTGACAACCTGCGAGAGGCAGGTGTGAGAGTCAAGGTTATGGGACGTCGTGCGAACTTCTCGGCGGAGGTGGCTGAGGCTATCCGTTCCATCGAGGAGCAGACCGCCGCAGGCGAGCAGCTGACGCTCATCTTGGCTTTGGACTACTCCTCACGCAGTGAGATATGCGATGCGGTACGCAATATAGCACGTCGCGTGCAGCAGGGCGAGTTGGCAGTGGAGCAGATTGATGAGCATCTGATAAGCGAGAGTCTGCTCTCGGCAGGAGTGCCCGACCCCGACCTTGTCATCCGCACAAGTGGCGAGTACCGCTTGAGTAACTTCCTGCTCTGGCAAGCCTCATACGCCGAGCTCTACTTCACGGATGTGCTGTGGCCCGACTTCGACGGGGAGGAGCTGCATAGGGCGTTGGAGGCGTATGCTGCGAGGGAGCGTCGCTACGGATTGGTGAAATAGGATTTTGAATATTAGATACGATAGATGAGATACATTTTTCAGAGAGTGATAGCTATGGTGGCTCTGCTGACCGTGTCGGCAGCGACTGCTATGGCTCAAACAGATAGCGAGCAGCAGGAGCCACAGGCGGCTACCGACACGCTCACCTTCGACAAGGATGCACCTATGATGGAGTTCAAGGGCGAGCCTCGACTCTACCACATACGTAACGTCAACGTGCACGGCGTAGAGCACCTCGACCACAACCAGCTGCGTGCAGCGGCGGGACTCATCCCGGGCGACTCTATCTATTTGCCAAGTGCCTACATCTCTAACTCTATCTCGCGTCTGTGGAGTCAGCGTTACTTCTCGGATGTGAAGATTGGAGCCTCTATCGAGGGCGACTCGCTCGATTTGGAGCTCTTCCTTCAGGAGCGACCACGTGTCTATCAGTGGTTTATCGTTGGCGAGGGCATAGGTCGCAGCAAGCAGAAGGATTTGTTGGATAAGCTCAAGCTGAAGCGAGGCTCGGAGCTCTCGGACTATATCATCGACCGCAGCGAGCGACTCATAAAGAAGGATTTTGCCGATAAGGGTTTCCGTAACACCGAGGTTAAGACCATCATCGAGAACGACACCCTGATACAGAACGCAGTGAATGTTACCTTCCAGGTTACCAAGAACGAGAAGGTCAAGGTGGGTAAGATTACCTTCGAGGGCAACGAGCAGTTTGACGACAAGCGACTGCGTAAGACCTTCAAGAAGACACGCCAGAAGAGCTGGAACATCTTCAAGAGCTCGAAGTTCAAGGCTGACGAGTATAAGGAGGATAAGAATCTGCTTCTCGACTTCTATAACTCGCGAGGCTATCGTAATGCGACCATCCTCTCGGACTCGATATATAACTTGAGCGACAACCGCATAGGTATCCACGTTAAGCTCACCGAGGGCGAGAAGTTCTACATCCGCGACGTGCGTTGGGTGGGTAACTCGGTATACGAGACCGACTACTTGCAGCGTATGTTCGGCGTGAAGAAGGGCGACACCTACGACAAGAAATCTATGCACAAGCGATTGGGCGTGGGACGCGAGATGGATCCCGAGGCTCAGTCTGTGGCGAGCATCTACCAGAATAGCGGTTATCTGATGTCGCAGGTAGACCCTACCGAGATTGTTGTCGGCAAGGACAGCATCGACATCGAGGTACGTATCTTCGAGGGTAAGCCATTTACCATCAACGAGGTGGGTATCTCGGGTAACATACGCGTTGATGACGAGGCTATACGTCGTGAGCTGGCTATCTACCCGGGTATGCTCTACGACCGCTCGTTGCTGATGTATACTCTGCGACAGTTGATGGGTATGGGACACTTCGATGCGGAGTCGTTGCAGCCCGACATACAGCCCGTAACCGACGACTTGGTCAATGTGAACTTCCCTCTTACCGAGACCGCCAGCGACCAGTTTAATATCGCCGGAGGTTGGGGTTCAGGCTCTTTCGTGGGCTCGGTGGGTATCACGCTGAACAACCTCTCGACACGTAATATGTTCAAGAAGGGTACCTGGCGACCATACCCTATGGGACAGAACCAGAAGTTCTCTATCTCGGGACAGACCAACGGTACATACTATAAGGCTATCGCTGCGAGCTTCACCGACCCTTGGGTGGGTGGACGTAAGCCTAACTCGCTGACAGTGTCGGCACACTGGTCGGAGCAGAACAACGCCTACTACATCTGGCAGTCGTCTACTATGCACTTCCGTACGCTCGGTATAGCTCTCGGTTTGGGTAAGCGACTCAAGTGGCCCGACCCTAACTTCACGCTCTATGTCGAGGGACAGTATCGTCGCTATGCACTGAAGAATTGGGACTACTTCATTATGAAGAATGGTGTGGCACACGAGCTCTCCGTGAAGGTTGCCTTTGGTCGTTCTACCATCGACCAGCCTATCTACCCTCGTAAGGGCTCGGAGTTTTCTATAACTGCTACCCTTACCCCTCCTTACTCGGCGTGGGATGGCAAGGATTACAGCGACAGCTCAATGCCCGACAACGAGCGTTACAAGTGGATTGAGTACCACCGCTGGGAGTTGAAGGGTAAGTGGTTCCAGTCGCTCTCTAACAATGGCGACCTGGTGCTTATGGCAGCTGCCGAGATGGGTTATCTGGGTAACTACAACCGCCACAAGAAGTCGCCTTTCCAGCGATTTGAGGTCGGAGGTGATGGTATGAGCGGATATACCATCTATGGTGTCGACATCATCGGTCTGCGTGGTTACGACGATGGTGCTCTGGACCCAATCAACAGCAATTATTCTATGGCATACAATAAATACACCGTAGAGTTACGTTATCCTATTATACTGAAGCCTTCGTCGCAGATTTTCGTGTTAGGATTCCTCGAGGGAGGTAGCGGTTTTAACTCGTGGAGAGAGTTCTCACCATTCAAGATTAAGCGTTCAGCAGGTCTTGGCGTGCGAGTCTATCTGCCTATCGTAGGTCAGTTAGGACTCGATTGGGGATGGGGCTTCGACGCACCTATGGGCGATACACGTCGTAGCGGCGGCCACTTCCACTTCACCCTCGGTCAGTCGTTCTAACCGCGTGGCGAGATTTTTGAACGGTGGGATAAGACACGGGACTAAAGAGTTGATTTAGTTTTGTAGGCGTATAACCTAAAACATATAGAGTTATGAAAAAGATTTTTTTGATGTTGGCGTTGACCTTTGGTCTGGCAACAATGGCTTCGGCACAGAACTACGCAGTAGTAAACAGCGAGAAGGTATTTAAGTCTATCGAGGCATATAACGACGCTCTGAAGCAGCTCGACACCTTAGCAGAGCAGTATCAGAAGCAGGTCGATGAGAAGTTCGAGGCTGTAGAGACACTCTACAACACCTATATGGAGCGTAAGTCGTCGCTCTCGGCTGCATCGCAGAAGGCTAACGAGGATAACATCCTTCAGAAGGAGCAGGAGGCGACCGAGTTCCAGGAGTCGTTGTTTGGCTCCGAGGGTACGTTGATGAAGAAGCGTGTGGAGCTCATTCAGCCTATCCAGCAGAAGGTATTCAAGGCTATCGAGCAGTATGCCCAGGCTAAGGGTTACGATATGATTATCGACATAGCCCAGAATGCCACTATGCTCTACTACTCGCCCAAGGCGGACAAGACAGAGGATATAATTCTTTTGGTGAAATAATCAATTAAACTATACAACTAATAAATTATGAAGAAAGTATTGAAGGTTGCCCTCGTGGTAACAATGGTGTTGTGCTGCTCGTCAGTATTTGCTCAGAAGTTTGGTCGCATCAACTCACAGATTATTGTGGTAAATATGCCGGAGTTCAAGGATGCTCAGACACAGCTCGAGGCACACACTCAGGAGTGGGCGGCACAGTTGGAGACTATTCAGGTGGAGTTCAACAACAAGTATCAGGAGTTTGAGAGTAAGTTTGATACCTTGTCAGACTCTGTTAAGCAGCTCAAGCAGAAGGAGCTGGAGGATTTGCAGAAGCGTTATCAGGAGTTCCAGCAGATAGCACAGCAGGAGGTTCAGAAGAAGCAGATGGAGCTTATGCAGCCTGTAACAGCTAAGGCTCAGGCAGCTATCGACGAGGTAGCTAAGGCTGGAGGCTATCTTGTTATCTTCGACGAGACAGCAGGCTCTTTGGCTTATATCGACGAGACCAACGTGGTAGACATCGCTCCCGAGGTATGTGCAAAGTTGGGCGTTACCCTGCCAGCGGCAGAGGCTTCTCCAGCACAGTAATCACGTAGAGTGTGGCACTGTAATGGTGCACAAGAGAAAACCGCAAGCTCATCCGAGTTTGCGGTTTTTTTAGTTTTCAGTTTTTAGTTTAGTTAAGCACAAACTCTTTCAACGCCTCGGCACACGCCTCGGGCTCCTCTATGAAGCCCATATGTCCCGACTGCTCCAACCATACGACCTTTGCCTGTGGGTTGAGGGCTATGAACTCCTCGGCAGCCTCCACAGGGATGTAGTTATCCCACTTACCCAATATGAACAGCTGACGTACAGCCGACGTGCGGAGCATCTCGTTCTGGTCTTTTCGGCACATCATACCGCCCAAAAGTGCTATTATGCCCTCATCCTCCGTTATGTGTACCTGCTCTACTAAGTCCTCTATATAATCCTTCAGTCGCTTGCGGTTATGCTCGGCGAAGCCTGTCTCGGGTGCTACCGATGCTAAGACAACCTTCTTACCCGCCTTTACGAGGGCTATCTCGCGACGACGGTTCTCTCGCTTGAGCTCCGTATCGGGCATAGGCGACGAGCTGAGCAGCACCACACCGTCTAATCGCTCGGGATATCGCTCGCAGAATGCCAATGCTATGTAGCCACCCATCGAGTGTCCGCAGAGTGTTACACGCTCTATCCCCATAGCATCCAACATATCCTTCACCACATCTGCCATCTGCTCCATAGTGTGCACCTCGCCCTTCACCTCGGATATGCCGTGGCCGGGTATGTCGAGTGTGATGACACGCATCGAGGGTGTGAGTAGCGGCACAAAGTCGTCCCACACATACATCGACTCCAAGTATCCGTGCAGCAGCACAATGACCTTCTCGCCACTACCGCTGTCGGCAACGTGTAGGGCAGTAGTGCCCGCCATCATAAATTTCTCTTTCATCGTTTTCTTGAGTAGATTTTATTTACAACAAAAGTACAAATTTTATCGCAACGACGCTCTGCCGAGAGCCAAGAAAATGATTTTTGCGTGCAGCATATTGTTTTAACAACGAAAAATTACTAATTTTGAAGGATTATTTACCCTACGGGTAAACTCCGCTTGGAGAGGATTTTGTAATCTAATAGATGCAGATGAGAGAGTTACGTCGCATAGCTATGGTGGCACTGCTGAGCGTTTTATGCTCGGCGTGTAGTGTTACGCGTCATCTGCACGAGGGAGAATACCTTGTTCAAAAGGTTGATATACAGACCGATAAGCAGACGCCGAAGGCTGACCGCATACAGGCGGAGACCTTCGAGGAGTATGTGCGACAGACACCCAACAAGCACTTCTTGGGCACCAACTTCTACGTCTGGGTATACAACAAAGCCAAGCTCGAGAAGGATAATTGGTGGAACAGGATGAAGCGACGCATAGGTGAGCAGCCCGTCTTGCTCGATATGTCGCTTACGGAGAAGAGTGCTCGCAACCTGAAGACATATATGGACTCACGAGGTTACTACGACTCCGAGGTGGAGTACTCTGTCGACACCACACGTAAACGCAACCGAGCCTACGTAACCTACCGCGTCAAGCAGGGCGAGCCCTACTATATCGAGAGCCTCGGCTATGAGTTCCGCGACGAGGGACTCGAGCCTGTGGTGCTGGCTGATACTGCCAACTCGCTCATCAGCGAGGGCGACCGCTTCGACATTACGTTGCTCGACAAGGAGCGTACACGCATAGCACGTTATCTCAACGACCGTGGCTACTTCAACTTCTCGGTCAACAACATCATCTATCGTGTCGACACTATGGGTGGCGACCACCGAGCCAAGGTGAGTATGGTCGTGCGTCGTAATGTTACGGGCTACAACGAGCGAGGTGATGCTATAATGGACAACAACCGCATCTACCGCATAGCGGAGATAAACCTCCTGCCCAACTATAACCCTGCCATAGCACGCTCCGAGCAGTATCGTACGCTGCTCGATACCACCTACTATCGTGGACTCAATATCGTAACCGACGGTAAGCCCAACGTGCGTCAGAAGGTGCTACACGAGGCTATACCGCTCTCGGTGAACACCCTCTACAACGCCTCGCAGGTCGAGCGAGCCTATAACGATATTATGTCGGTGGGATACTTCAAGAGTACGCGTATCATCTTCGAGGAGATGCCCGTAGGTGAGGATGTGCGTCAGGTTATGAACTACGCCGGAGAGGGTGCCGAGCCCTATTCGCCCAAGCATTTCAGCGATATCGAGGAGGGTATGCTGCGTTGCTATGTGCTCTGCTCGCCTACGCTCAAGCAGAGCTTCAATGTCGAGTTGGAGGGTAGCACCACATCCTCATTCTTCGGTGTGTCGGCTACGGCAGGATACCAGAATCGTAACATCTTCAAGGGTATGGAGACGTTGGATGCCTCCGTTACTTTTGGATATGAGTATATGAAAGCCCCCAATGCTGTCAAGCGTCGTGCCAACGAGTTGGGCTTTGCGGTAGGATTGTCGTTCCCACGATTTATCACACCTTTCAATATCTCGACCCGTAACATCAACTCGCCCCGCACGAAGGTCGAGGCGTCGTTCAACTATCAGGACCGCCCCTACTACCGTCGCGACCTGTCGCGTGTTGCGTGGAGCTACTCTTGGCAGAGCCTCAATGGTCGTTACTTCTACCAGCTGCGTCCGATAGACTTCAACTGGATTTCTGTGGGCTATATCAACGAGGAGTTCTTCAACTCGTTGCAGAACGAGTATCTGCGTCAGAGTTACCGCTCGCAGGCTATCCTCGGGCTGTCGGCGTCGTACGTCTATAACAACCAGAACAAGAATGTGGGAGGCAGTGCCACGTTGCTGCGTGCCAACTTCGAGTCGGCAGGTAACTTCCTTAATCTCATCGGCATAGCATTTTTGGACAAGAGTGCCGAGGGTAAGTATAACCTCTTCGGCACGCCATACTCGCAGTATGTGCGAGGTGATGTGAGTATCAGTCGTAAGATTGTCTTGGGCGAGAAGACCGCTTTGGCGGGCAGACTCTTTGCGGGCGTAGGTGTCCCTTATGGCAACTCTACCGCTCTACCTTTCGACCGTATGTTCTATGTCGGCGGTAGCAACAGTATGCGAGGCTGGGCACCACGTACCCTCGGACCTGGCAACACTCCTGCCCAGGATACAGCCTACCCTGTGCAGATGGGCGATATGCGATTGGAGGCTAATGTCGAGTTCCGCTTCCCTATCTGGGGTATGTTCCACGGTGCTACGTTCCTCGACTTGGGTAACGTGTGGTATCTGGGTGGCTCCAAGGCACAGGTCCCTGCCGACGGAGTCTTCCACATAGATAGCTTCTATAAGCAGCTCGGCTTTAATACGGGTGTCGGTCTGCGTTTGGATATCGAGTTTGCTATCCTGCGTCTCGACTGGGGTATCCAGCTCCATAATCCTAACCGTCCCGAGGGCGAGAGGTGGATTAATAACTTCAAGTGGAAGAACACGTCGCTCAACTTCGGCGTAGGATATCCGTTCTAAAAAATTCAAAATTCAAGCTTGCCCTTGCAGGGCTTCGCAATTCAAAATTTTCAGTTTTTAGTTTTCATATAATAAGGTCGCCTCAAAAAATGGGGCGACCTTCATTCTCTCTCACTACTCGCTTATCGCAGGAGGTGTCTCCACACCCCACATCTCGTTAGGCTCTGTGCCCATCGTGAGCTTGAGTGTGCCACCCTTTGTGAGCACGTCGCGGTAGAACCAGCAGTCATCCAACTTCTCGCCGTTGAGCTCTGCCGACTGCACGTAGTATGCCTCCGAGCCATTGCCCTCGACCTCTATTGTGAACTCTGGACCCTCTGCCGATGTGCTTATGGTAATCTTGTCGAACTGTGGCGAGCCTATCTGGTATGTAGGCTCCGAGCACGAGCCACCCTGCACGTCGAACAAGCCCATCGCTGCCAGCACATACCACGCACCGAGCTGTCCCTGGTCCTCATCCTGACCATATCCGTATCCGTGCTCGCCATCTGTTCCGTAGAACTCGTCGCATATCAGACGTGTCCAACGCTGTGTGAGATATGGCTTGCCGGCGAAGTTAAACATCCACGATATGTGCAACGAAGGCTGGTTACCGTGGTTGTATGGGCTCTGCAATCCCGAGAATGCGTTCACCACCTTGCCGCCACCAAATATTGTCTTGCGAGCCTCGGTGAATACTGAGTCCAGACGTGTGGTGAATGCCTCCTTACCCATCTTCTCTGCCAGACGTGTAGGGTTGTGAGGCACGAAGAATGTGTACTGCATAGAGTTACCCTCCTGGAATCCACGCCACGACTCTAATGGGTTGAAGTTGTCGATAAACTCGCCACCTACGATGCGTGGGCGTATGAGCTTGAGCTCCTCGTCGAACAGACGCTCCCATCCCTTCGACAGGTCCATCAGTCGCTCATAGTCCTCCATCTTACCTAACGCTTTAGCCCACTGAGCCACAGCGTATGCACTGAAGCTGTACTCCAAGGTGTGCGATGCCGAGAACTGCGAGCCACCAGGGTGTGTTCCGAAGAATATGCTATCCTCGTATGGTACATATCCCAACTTCACGAACTGACCTACGTCGGTCTTGCCGGCACCCTCGATACGACCTTCCCATCCTATCTCGTTCTTCAGTGCAGCCTCGTATGCGAGCTCCACGTCGTAGTTGCGTATGCCGCTGTTGTAGGCTCCTGCCATAGCTATGCTGACCATATTTGTTCCTACGCCCGACACGTAGCGGCTCGCTGCTATACCGTCGCCGAGCCATCCGGCATCCTTGTATACGAGCAGCTGGCTGCTTATGAAGTCGCTGTAATACTCGGGGTATGCTATCGCCCAGAGTGTTGTGAGGTTCCAGTAAGCACCCCACACAGCGTCGGTGTTGTAGTGGTTGTGCAGTGGCTTACCATCCTCGCCGAGAGCTATCTGTCCCACCGAGCCATCGTTGCGTGGGTATGCACCATTCACGTCGCTCGCCAAGCCGCGACCCAGCAGTGCGTGGTACAATCCTGTGTAGAACTTTATCTTGCTCTCTTCTGTGCCACCCTCGACACGTATGCGTCCCAGCTGCTCACGCCACTTTAGTGTGGTTGCCTCGCGTGACTCGTCGAATGAGAGGTCGCTCGCCTCGCTCTCGAGGTTGAGGCGTGCATTCTCCACCGATGTGTACGACAGTCCGACCTTCACTACAACCTGCTCATCTGCTGCAGTGTTGTAGTTCAGGGCAAGTATAGCACCCTTGCCGCGTATCTCGCTACCTTCGGTTGCCTCGCCACCCTCTATGAAGACCGATGTCGATGCAGGTGCTTTGTCCACCTTGGCGTAGAAGTACATCGCTACGGATGCTCCCGCCTGATATTTCTTCACATACTCGGGCTCTGTTACGACCCATCCCTCTATTGTGTTGCTGTCGACCATCTCGACGTATGCGTCCTTCACAGCACCGCTCTCACCCTGTCGGTTGCCTATGTTGAAGAGTATGTGCGAGCTGTCGCTTGCAGGGAATGTGTAACGCTGATATCCCACACGTGCTGTCGCTGTGAGCTCTGTACGCACGCCATAATCTTTGAGCAGCACAGAGTAGTATCCTGCTGTGGCATACTCGTCAGCCTTGTCGAAGCGTGAACGCCATCCCTCCTCGGGATTTTCCAATGTGCCCGATGTTGTCTTGAGCTCGCCCACGGTAGGCATCAGAGCTACGCCACCAATCTGGAACTCGTGCAGACAGGGAAAACCGTCTATTGATGTGTGTCCATCCTCGTAGCCTACAGCCTCCCATCCCTGCTCATTACCGTATGTGCCATTTGTCGAGGCACCAAGCTTAGCCATACCGAAAGGCTCGGCAGCAGGTGTGAAGAAGAACCAGCGGCTGTGTATTGAGCCCAACGTTGGGCGTACATAGTCGATAGGCTCCGTTGTGGGCTCTGTTGTCGATGCCGCACAAGAGAGTAACAACGCCGTGAAGGCAAGTAAAAGGGTCTTTTTCATTCTATTGTAGTTTTATGATTTATCAACTGCTGACAAAGTTAATAAAATGTATGGGTTTATCTATGGAGCATATCGCCCATCGGGCTTTTTGGCAGAATATGATACAACAATGGCGTAAAAGATAAGACCGTCAGGTCTTACAATTCAAAATTCAAGGCTGCGAGTAAGCGAGGGCAGAGCCAAGCTCGCTTGAGCTATGCCGAGCGGGAGCAGACAAGGGAAGACCTTTAGGTCTTGCCAAAATTCAAAATTCAAAATTAGGATTCAAGACTTTAGTAACCCTTAGTAACCTTTAATAACCCTTAATAACCCTTAATAACCTTTAGCAACTTTTTAGTTCCCCTCAATCCAATTACCCTCGCCCCTCCACCAAAAAAAAGAATGGTGGTAATTAGTCATCACGACATATTACCACCCGTGTTAGGTTAGTTAGGTTAATGAGAATCGTGGGCATTGCCCACTTTGCTTACACAAAGATAGAGTTATTTTTCTCATACGCAAAATATTTTGCAATTATTTTGTGATATTTTCTCTCCACGGCACTTTTATTTATTAAAAAATTATAAAATAGGGTGTCGTTGGAGCTTTCTTTTACGTCAAAGCCGCTGTGTAGTTTGTGTGTTTTGGCAAAGTTTTAGAAAAGTTTATTATACTTCCTCGATGGTTGCACGGTGGGGTAGAGTGGTGGGGCGAGAGTAGCCACAAAAAAATATAGGTGTCCACCTCGGACACCTATATTAATATAATAGGGTATTGTCGACTACTTACGTGGCTCGATTGCTGCGTAAGAAATCTTCAATGCGTGAGCACGGCGGAGAGCCTGCTTCACGTCTGTTATGATACCCATCTTAGTACCCTTATCTGCCTTGATGCTGGTTGTCATAAAGATACGGTCAGCCTCATCGAGAGCCTCACGCTCTGCGGCGATAAATGTACCGATGTCGTCTGCTGTCTTGAAAGCATCGTTGAGCTGAATCTGTGAAGCTGTACCATACTTGCCCTGCATATGCAACACAGGACGACCGATATTGATATAGCTTACCAGGTTCTTCTTCTCGAGCTTCTGCACCTCGGTAGCCTGTGGAAGCTGGTACGAAACCAACAACTCCTGCTCACGCATAGTGGTCGAAACCATAAAGAAGAACAGAATCATAAAGATCACGTCAGGAAGCGATGCTGTCGAAATGGGGGGTAGTCCCTTGCTACCCTTCTTCTTCATTACTGCCATACTACTTCTGTCCTTTTTGACGTGGCTCAGCCTCCGAAATCTTCAAAGGCACCGCATCGATTACTACTTTCTTCTCGTCGTTGTTCAAATCGGCAAACTGACGACCTGCAAACAGACTCATTGAGGCGATGTTACGTACCTCGCTGAAAGCACGAGTCAAAGCATCCTGAACGAGGATGTAAGTCTCGTAGTCTGTATCACGGGTGGTCTGCAATGAGACAACGCCCAAACTCTCTCTGTACTTAGTCTTACTTCCGTCGGGCATCTCCAAATCAACCTCCTTCTTCTCAGGAAGATTCTCGGCGTTGCTCAAGTTGAGAACAAACTCCTGAACCTTCTCTGTAAGACGCTGAGCATCAGCCTTATCACGGATGTTGAAGTTCTGACCCTGCTGGTCTGCACCATTTGAAGCCATCACATCACCTCGTGAGTTCACGAAAACCAACATAAGGTTACGTTGTTTAACCTTCTGGTCCTCGAGTTTCTGATCCTCGGGTGGCATTGGAGGCAGCGTACGCATAATACCCTTGTCGTTACTCATTGTGGTAGCCACAAGGAAGAAGATAAGCAGCAAGAAAGCGATGTCGGCCATAGAACCGGCATTAATCTCCTGGATTTTTCTTTTATTTCCTGCCATTGTTAATCTTCTTTATTATTTAAGTGCGTCACTTACTGCTGAATAGATAGCAGCCACGATAGCACCACCTGCTACTACGTATGTTACCAGGATGCTTGCATCGGTGATAACAGTCTCAGGACGTGCGAAGTATGACTGATTCTGCAAGTCAACAATCTGATAGGTGTGGCCCGATGCTACAAACCAAGCGATAACAACTACGGCTACTACAACTACCAATGAGATGACTGTGCCCATAATACTCTCTGGCTTCTGTGCCATATCCCATACTGCAGCGAAGATAGCCGATACGATTGCTACTGCGAGCAACGCATAACCCCAATAGAGGTTCCAGCTTACTGCAACTGGGTCAACGATTCCTGCTTTGAGGTCGTCGCCGATGGTCTCTACATTGATCTCTGGAGTAGAGCTAACAGCCCACAGAACGAGAACCAATGTAGCTGCCATAGCCGCCACAAGCAAATATTTCAAAATTGATTTCATTGTGTTTCTAATCTTTTAAGGTCCAATTATTTCTTGCTGTAAGCACTCAACATATCAATCAAAGTGATTGACGCATCCTCCATCTTGTTTACCAAAGTGTCGATCTTTGATACGATGTAGTTGTAGAAGAGCTGAATGATAACTGCAGAGATAAGACCCATCAAAGTAGTCAACAACGCAACCTTAATACCACCTGCTACAAGGGTTGGAGAGATATCACCTGCTGCCTGGATAGCATCGAATGCACCGATCATACCTACTACGGTACCCATGAATCCCAACATAGGAGAAAGAGCGATGAAAAGACCCATCCAGCTCAAACCTGACTCCATCTGACCTGTCTGTACTGAGCCATAAGAAACAACTGCCTTCTCAACAGCGTCCATACCCTGGTCGTAACGCATCAAACCCTGATAGTAGATAGAAGCGATAGGACCACGTGTGTTGCGGCAAATCTCCTTTGCTGCCTCTACACCCTCGTTCTGCAAAGCCTCCTCAACCTTAGCGATGAACTTCTTAGTGTTGATGTTAGAGAAAGAGAGGAACAACATACGCTCGATAGCGATAGCCAAACCGAGAACCAAACATACCAATACAGGCAACATCCAGCCCCAACCTCCCTCGAGGAACTTCTGCATCAATACCTGGTGCATACCTACTGGCTGCTCCAAAACAGGAGCTACAGCCTCTGCTACCTCAGCAACAGCCTGAGCAGTTGTGTCCTGAGCTACCTCAGCTACCTCATTTGCACTCTGTGCAAAAGCCTGTGCAGTACCGAGAACGGCTACTGACAAAGACATAAAAATTTTTTTCATAACTTTTTTAATGATTTTTGATTAGTGTTTGTAAAATTTTTATACTTAATAAATTCGTTTTTGTTTATCTACCCTCACAATTTCACTCCTTCGCTCTGCCCTCACAGAATCCCGACGCCACAGCGTGCCGCCATACTAAAACACTGTCGGACAACATATTACGCCAAAAACCCACTCCGCCTCGCAGCGAAAAGAGCCTTTTGACACACTTTACGAGCCGAAATATACGAATTATTTTTTTTATTCGCAACTTTTACAAAGTAAACTCTTCAAACGTAAACTCCCAAGAATGGGGATAGAAGAGGGATTTCAAGGCTCGCGAAGAGTGAAAAACCGTAGCATACCTGGCGTATGTGAGGATTTTGAACTCAAGCACAACGCAGAAATCACCTTATAGACACATTCTTTACAAAGTAAACTCGCCTCGCAGCGGAGTCTTCAGCAGGTGCAGGGTCTCATCTTTCGGAAGGTTTTTACCCAACACATACATCAGCTTGGTGATAGCCGCCTCGGTGGTCATATCGTATGCCGAGAGCACTCCAGCCGCCTCCAATCGCTGACCTGTCTCATAGAGTTGCATCTCGACAGAGCCATTCTCGCACTGCGTAACATTCATCACTACTACACCTCGCTCAACCGTCTGACGCATAAGCTCCAGGAACCACTCGCTCGTCGGTGCGTTACCCGCTCCGTAGGTCTCCAGGACAACGCCTCGCAGCCCCTCGACAGCCAGGATAGCTCGCAACGTGTACTCGCCTATGCCCGGGAAGAGCTTTATCACAGCTACTCCCTCACTCAGCATAGTTGCTATCTGCAGCTCGCTACACTCCTCGCGTGGGCGTGAGATAGCCGCCTGGTTGTATACCATCTTGACACCCACCTCTGCCAACGAAGGGTAGTTGGGCGAGCGGAAGGCATCCAACTCCTCGGCACTACCTTTATGGGTGCGGTTGCCACGCAGCAGACGACTGTGGAACAGGAGCGACACCTCGGGCACCATAGGCTTGCCATCTATCTGAGCTGAAGCCACTTCGATAGCTGTTATGAGGTTTTCACGACCATCCGTACGCAGCACGCCGATAGGTATCTGACTACCCGTGAACACCACCGGTTTGGCGAGGTTTTCGAGCATAAAACTCAGTGCCGAGGCGGTGTACGACATAGTGTCTGTGCCGTGCAGTATGACGAAGCCTGCATAGCTCTCATAGTGGTCGCGTATGACCTCGGCTATATCGCACCAGTCGGAGGGTTGCACGTTCGATGAATCTATCAATTTTGGCATTGTGTAGACATCGATATTGACGTGCAGTCGCTTGATAGATGGGAACTCCTCATATATTCCGCTGAAGTCGAAAGGTACCAGAGCACCACTCTCCTCGTCGCGTTTCATACCGATTGTACCGCCCGTATAGATAAGTAAGATAGTAGGGCAGGTGCTGCTTCTGTTGACCTGTATTCGCTGCATAATAATTATTGATTTTGATTTTTTTCACTCTATTGCAAACATTCGGCGTGCGTTGTCGCTTGTGCGACGTGCCACCTCCTCTGCCGATACCCCTTTTATACCTGCCACACGCTCGCACACATAACGCACGTAGGAGGACTCGTTACGCTTGCCACGATAGGGCACCGGTGTTAGGTATGGGCAGTCGGTCTCCAACACTATGTCATCTAATGACATCGTGGCTACCGTTTCGGCTATGATGCTCTTCTTGTAGGTTACTACGCCACCTATGCCGAAGATAAAGTCGCCCGATTGACGCAGCCGCTCGTATGTTGCTGCATCCTCACTGAAGGCGTGCAACACACCCCTCAGTCGTCGACCCTGCTGGCGTGCTCGCTCTGCCTCCTGCTCCAGTAGAGAGCACATATCGTCCCACGCCGCACGTGTGTGCACCGCCACCGGCATATCCATCTCTGCAGCCATCCTGCACTGCTCGACGAAGGCTTCACGCTGCTCCTCTACGAAATCGCTGCTCCAGTAGTAGTCGAGCCCTATCTCGCCCACAGCACAAAACCGTATGCCCTCGGGTGGCTCGGCAAGGTAGCCTCTCACCTGCTCCAGCTCCTCACGCCAGCGAGGGTTGTCGTTTACCGATGTGGGGTGCAGTCCCATCATAGGCGTGCAGATGTCGGGATGCGACAGCGAGAGCGAGAACATACGCTGGTGGCTCTCGCCATCTATGGCAGGCAACAACAGTCGCTCCACACCTGCCTCTCGGGCACGTGCCAAAGCCTCCTCGCGGTCGACATCAAACTCCTCGGCGTAGAGGTGCGAATGGGTATCTATAAGCATCATATCAACTTCTCATATTTATTTCCCGGTAGCTGTCGGATGACCCCCGAGAGCTCCAGATTCATCAACATAAGCGACAGGGTACCTGCCGTCAGTCCGCTCCGCTCACGCAACACGTCGAGCGATAGAGGCTCATTTGCGAAGAGAGCCACGAAATGCTCCTCCTCGCTGCTGAGCCGTAGGTCTTTGGGTGTCGAAGTCGCTGATTGAGTTATCGTTAGCTCCCACTTGAGTTCATCTGCTATATCCTCTGCCGAGAGTATTATTCGTGCACGATGCTCACTTATGAGCCTGTTACAGCCACGCGACGTAGCGTCGGTCATACGCCCCGGCACAGCCATCACCGACCGCGAGTAGCTCTCGGCGAAGGCGGCTGTTGAGAGTGAGCCTCCCGTGTCGGGTGTCTCCACTACGACAACACCTGCCGACAGGGCAGCTATGATACGGTTACGTGGGATGAAATAACGCCCATTCTGCTTGGTCTGCGAGTTGAGCTCCGTCACGACAGCACCGCCACGTGATATCATCTCGTATGCTAAGTTGCGATGTGTCGTGGGCTGTATTGAGGGCAATGCGTTGGCTACCACTCCCACCGATGTCAGGTGCGAGAGCACCGCTGCCCGATGTGCTGCTCCGTCTATGCCGTATGCCAATCCGCTGACTATGTTCACGTCGGGCACCAATGCTGCCAAGCCCTCTACGAGCTCCGTCGTGGCACGCTCGCCATAGGGCGTCATCTTACGTGTGCCGACAAAAGCCACCGAGCGTTGGCTCAGAGCCGCCACCTCGCCCATGACATACAACACCGCAGGGTAGTCCTCCGCCTGACGCAGCAGTGTTGGATAACGCTCATCTGTCGAGGCTAAGGGTGTTATTGAGTTCTTGCGACAGAAGGCTATCTCACGTTCAGCCTCGGCGAAGCCTGCACGATGCACTATGGCACGTGCTATATCTCTGCGTAGCTCGGCACGCTCCACGAGCTCCGCCTCCGAGGCGGCATATACAGCCTCTGCCGAGTGGAACACCTCCAACAGGTGCACCACGCCACGCTGCCCGAGCGAGGGGACAAACGTAAGTGCCATATCCTCAAAAGGTAATGCCATAGCTACACGTTAATAAAAAATATATGTCGCAAAAAAAGTATGCCTCCGAGCCGAAAATAGAGCTTCGGCAGGGTGGTATAACGATGTAAAGTTACTAATTTTTCGGAAAAAGCATCAATCTTGGGCAGAAGTTTTGGTAGTTTTAGATTTTTTTGTATATTTGCACTCCGAATGGCTGCGAGATAATCGCGGGCAGGGTAATGGTCTGATGGGCGAGTGGCTTAACCAACGGTCTGCAAAACCGTCTACAGCGGTTCGAATCCGCTTCAGACCTCTGATAATAAGTAGAACAGACGACTGCAAAAGTCGTCTGTTTTTGTTTTTTTGTCTTCGTAAGTGAGCAAGCCCCACGAATCAAAAAAAACAAAACCACCCTTTCAGGGTATGTTCTACTTATTTCTTGCTCACCTTTTGGTTGCAGGGTTGCGGGGATAAAAAGATATTTATCCGCTTCGCTTATAATGTATCCCCGCGAGCTCGGACATTTAGAGTCCTTCGCTTCGAATCCGCTTCAGACCTCTGATAATAAGTAGAACAGACGACTGTGAAAGTCGTCTGTTTTTGTTTTTTTTGTCTTCGTAAGTGAGCGAGCCCCCACGAATCCCAAAAAACAAAAACACCCCTTTTCGGGGTATGTTCTACTTATTTCTTGCTCACCTTTTGGTTTAGGGTTGCGGTGATAAAAGATATTTATTCGCTTCGAATCGGCTTCAGTATTATTTGTTATTTGATTTCTTTCTTGTTTCTTCTTTCTTGAGACTTTAATCTCCTTTAATCTCCCTTAATCTCCCTTAATCTCCTTATAACTCCCCCCCCCCAATTACTAATTCCTCATTCAAAAAAAGGAGCTGCCGAATCTCTCCGACAGCTCCCGTAGTGTGGCTTTTCAGCCTCTTGTCAGCCTTTACTCAGCCTTTGCAGGACGCATAACCACCTTCACGAGGTTACCATCCTCCAAAATCTTCTTAGCCAACGCCTGAACATCCTCAGCCGATACCGCCTTCACAGCATCCTCGTAGCCATTCACAACGTCGATGTTGTAGTCGTAGTACTCGCTGATAGCATTTGCCCAGTATGAGTTGTTCTTAATCTGCTTGGTGTAATCCTTCAACAGGAACTCGCGTGTCTTGTCCATATCCTCTGCCAAAGGACCCTCGGCTGCAATCTTCTCAATCTCGGCAACAACTATTGCTGAGAGCTCATCAGCCATCTGCTCGTTGGTGTCGAACTGGATGAGGAGAGAATACTCCTCCACAGGCTCTGCATCCAATGTGCCACGCACACCTACACCGTATGTTCCACCCTTCTCCTCGCGGATTGATTTGAGGTAGCGGTTGTCGAGTGCTGATGAGAAGAACTCCATTGTGAGCTGGTTCTCCAGAGTGTAAGCCTCGTCGCCCACGTAGTAGAACAATACCGATACCTTAGGCTGCTCCATAGCCTGGCGGAAGTCGTTCACCACGCCACCACGTACTACGCGTACGCCGTCATCGGTGAATGTGTTTGTTACCTTCTTCTCTACAGGCAGTGAGCCGATATACTTCTCTACCAGCGGCTGCAACTCCTCTGGCGACATATTACCGATGAAGTAGAATGTGAAGTCCTTAGCGTTAGAGTAGAGCTTCGAGTGTACCTCTGCGAGCTTGTCAAACTTCACCTTCGCCAGGTTAGCTGTTGAAATCTGCTGGCGACGTGGAGAATCACCGTAGATGGTCTTCATCAACTCCTGCGAGAAGATGAAGTCAGGGTTTGTCTCCTGGTTAGCCAACATCGAAGATATACGAGTCATAAAGTTATCATAGTCTGTCTGGTCGAAGCGAGGAGCAGTGAACTGCAAGTATACGAGCTGCAACATTGTCTCCACATCCTTCAGCGATGCCTGACCCATTACTGAGTGCTCATACATATCGACATTTGTGTTAGCCGAAGCCACCTTGCCGGCGAGTTGCTTACGCAGGTCGCTTGCCGAGAACTTCGAGATACCCGACTCCGACATCACGCTTGAGAGGAGCTGTGCAGTCCAGTAGCAGTTGTCGCAGAAGAGAGCTGTACCACCATCAGAGATAGCAGTCAGACGGATGCGGTCAGCCTCGTAGTCAGTCTGCTTGAGTACAACCTTCACACCATTCTTCAGTGTCCACTCTGTTGTGCCCATAGCCTCGTTCTGAGCCACCTTCTTCACCTTTGAGCCCTTCAGTACGACATCCTCAGCGATGAGAGGCTCGATAACTACGTCATCCTTCATAGCCTCAACCTCGCCCTCGGTAACCTCCTTCAATGTTGCCAGGAGCTCTGCCTCGGTAGGTACTGCCACGCCCTCCTTCTGAGGAGCGTTAACGATGATAACCATATTCTTTCCTGGCTGATAGAGCTGCTGTGCCACCTGGTTAATCATTGCCACGTTCAACATCTCTACGAGTTGCTTGTCGAGTTCGTACTCAACCTCTGCCGATGGCATAGCTGTTCCCTCGCGGAAGTTATCGATGCAACGCTGTGCCCAGAATGCGTGCTTGCGGTCGTCGCGGCTGTTATACTGAGTCTCCAACGAAGCCAACATTTTAGCCTTTGCACGCTCAAACTCGCCATCGGTGAAGCCCCAGCGACGGATACGCTCCATCTCGGTGAGGATAGCCTTGTAACCTGCCAAAATTTCGCCATCCTTTGTCATAGCACCACCCACTGTTACGTTGAGTGTAGGGCATATACCGAAGCTGCCGAGAGCACCGAAGTCAGCATTGATGAAAGGTGCATTTGGCTTCTCTGACATATCCTGCAGACGCTCTGCTGCCATACGGTCCATAAGTGATGTCATCACGTCGATGAGCTCTGCAGCTATTGTTCCACGCATCTCCTTAGGCATAGCCTGCGACTTGTAGATTACATTCACCTGTGAGTACTGCTGCTCAGGGTCGGTGAAGATACTTACGATAGGCTCCTCGTTGTCAGGGACAACGATAACATCCTTCTGTGCTGCATCTGGTGCAGGAGCAGGGATGTCAGCCATAATAGTCTTAATCTTAGCCTCAATCTCGTCTACGTCGATATCACCTACCACTACGATAGCCTGATAGTCAGGGCGATACCACTTGTCGTAGAATGTGCGGATGTCGTCGTATGTGAAGCTCTCCAAGCCCTCCAAGTAACCAATGAGGTTACGCTCAGCGTAGAGAGTACCCTTACCTACAGCCTGCAACATAGCGATTGTCGAACGCCACGCAGCACCGTCGCGAGTACGCAACTCCTCCTTGATTACGCCACGCTCCGAGTCAATCTCATCCTGCTCGAGGAGGATGAAGTGCGACCAGTCGTGCAGTACGGTCAGTACGTTATCTACCACGCCCTCCTTGTTTACAGGCACGTCGGTCATAAAGTACTGTGTCAAGTCCCACGATGTGAATGCGTTGAGGTTAGCACCGAACTTGATACCTACCGACTCCAAGTACTCAATCATACTCTTCTCTGGGAAGTTCTTTGTGCCGTTGAATGCCATATGCTCCAGGAAGTGAGCCAAGCCCTGCTGGTTGTCATCCTCCTGGATAGCACCTACGTCGTGTACGATGTAGAAGTTACCCATACCCTCAGGCTTCGCATTGTGGCGAATGTAATAAGTGAGTCCGTTATCCAGCTTACCGACGCGGATATTCTCGTCAGCAGGGATAGGCTGCATAGGGTCCTGACCCCACGCAGTGGTAATACTTGTCATAACAAGTGCTACCATTACAAAAAATAATCTCTTCATATTTTACCTGTTTTGAATGATTTTTTTACCTAACGTAATGACAAATATACGCTTTGTCTGCTTTTTATGCAATAAAATGCCGAAATTTTCTCTTCTTTTAGAAGAGTTTTCTCGGTTTATGCCTTTATCCACGCCGCCATCAGGGTAGCTACGGTGGAGTATATGATGATGAAAAAACTTATACTCATAAACAACTTTTTATTTTTGTGTCTCTACTCCTCTTCGCCCTCTATCAAATCCTCTATCTGGTCGATTATCTCACTCAGCTCGCGTTGGTTGCGGCGGTATACCACGCCACCTATCACGCCGCCTATGACACCTCCCACAGCACCCGATATGAGCATTGCGTGAAACTCCTCGGCATTAGGGAACAGGGTGTGCAGCTCGTATGCTCCCCACGACAGCCACACCGCCACAAAGAGCAATCCTATGATGAGCCAACGCTGCTGCAACCTCTTCACGCGTGCCGCCTGTATTCCTGCCGAGAGCAGGTTTCCGCTGCGGAGGTCGCGACTGCGGAGCATCATCATCGTGTAAAGCTCCGTTATCACCGAAATTATGAGGAATGCTCCTGTCATTACGACATAGCAGGTCGAGAAGCCTGTCATTAAGAGTGTTACGATGACAAAAGGTATGGCGAAAGTACCAAATATAGACATCGCCACCGAGCGTTGTTGCACGCCCGATATCTTATCTCTCACCGCACGTCGCATCACTCTGTCGTTTACGATATGTTCGCGTGCGAGTTTCTCTTTGAGCAGTTGCAGTTGTTCACGCATCTGCTCCAACTCTTCGTGTTCGTTGTGTATCATAGTCTATGGTTATTCTTCGTTTGACATATTTTTCAGTTGTTCACGTATGCGTACCAATCTCACCGATACGTTTTTCACGCTTATACCCACTATTGCGGCTATCTCGTCGTACGACAAGTTCTCCAACCACAGCAGCACGATAGCTCTGTCGAATGGCTTGAGCTGTCGTATTCGGGCGTAGAGTTTACGTATCTGTTTAGAGTCGGCATCGTCATCCTCGTAGAGGTTTTGCTTCATCGCAAGTTCGGTGCGATGGCGGCTCTTTACTTTGCGGTCGGCAGATATGCAGGTGTTCAGACTCACCCTCCATATCCACGTAGCCACGTCGCTTCGTCCCTCAAACGAGGAGTATCCCTTCCATAGGTTTATCAGCACCTCCTGGAAGAGGTCATTCGCCTCCGACGAGTGTTTGGCGAACATATAGCAGACGGTATAAATCGTCGTTTTATGCTCGGCTACCAACCTCTCAAATTCTTTTTCCAATGAGTTCATTCTTCAGGCTCGGGTTATAACTACACTAATTAGACGCACAAGCTACGCAAAAAACTACAAACTGCCGCATATTTTTTCAAAAAAAATCTACCTCAGTCGCCCGAGATAGATTTTTCTGTGTTTTTGTTGCGGACTCTTCCTGCGATTTCGCCTCGCCTCCTTGCTTGGCTTCGCTCTGTTCAGCCCCTCGCCTTATGCGAAGAAGAGTATGAGCAGCTGTGCTGCGAGCACTCTGAGGAACATCGCCAACGGATATACCGTAGCATATCCCACCGAAGGTGCATCCGACGCTGTCTGCTCCGACGAGAATGCCAGAGCAGGAGGGTTTGTCGAGGCTCCCGACAAGACACCCGTCAGCGTGTAGTAGTTTATTCCGAACAGACGCTTACCTATTATTCCTGCCAGCAGCAGTGGCACGATGGTTATCAACGCACCATAGAGAATCCACATATATCCGCCACCTACGACTGTTGCGACAAATCCCTCGCCGGCACCTAATCCCACCGCTGCCAAGAAGAGCGATATGCCGACCTCACGCAACATCAGGTTAGCACTCATCGTGGTGTATGTAACCATCTTGTAGTGAGGACCATAGCGACCTATGAGCAGAGCCACAATGAGTGGACCTCCTGCCAATCCGAGCTTCACGGGCTGAGGTATTCCTGGCAGGTGGAACGATATGCTTCCGAGTATCACACCCAACGCTATGCCGACAAATATCGGTATGAGGTTTGGATGACGCAGTCGCTTCAGCGAGTTACCGAAACGCTGCTCTGCCTGCATCACCGAGAGCTCTGGTCCTACTACCGTTACCCTGTCGCCTAACTGCAGCTGGAGGTTACCTGCTGCCACCAGGTCAATTCCTGCACGGTTTACACGTGTTATCGTTACGCCACACGCCGCACGTATGTGCAAATCCGACAGACGTTTACCGTTTAGCTCGGGCTTTGTTATCAGTATTCGGCGTGAAATCATATCTTTCGATATGTCGTGCCAGTTCATCGTTATCTCCTCGCCGAGCATAGCCACTATCGCATCTTTGTCGGCAGCCTGTGATACCACCAGCACGCAGTCGCCTTCGTGCATTATCGTTGCGGCATTTGCCAGCTCTGGCTCAGCCCCTGCTCGTGATATTCGCGACACGACAAACTCGCCACGCAGCAGGCGGTGCAGCTCCTCGACACTCTTTCCGTCTATGGCTTTGTTTGCTATGCGTATCGATGTGCGTAGGGTCGATGTGTTGCGATGTGCGTCGGCACCTATTGTAGCCTCCGCCTCCTCCTTTTTGGTATCTATGCGGAGCAGGTAACGCAGCAGGAGCAATGTGAGTATCGCACCTATCACACCTAACGGATATGCCACTGCGTATCCTGTCGCTATGTCGGCAGCCTGTGCTCCCTCGTGTATGTCGCCGTAAGCCTGCTGTGCCGCACCCAGACCAGGGGTGTTTGTTACTGCACCCGACATCACGCCGACCATTGTCGTTATGGGCAGCCCTGTTATGTAGTATAGTGCCACCGTTGTTGCCACGCCGAGCAGTACCACTATTATTGCGAGCTGGTTGAGTCTCACGCCTCCCTCGCGGAACGATGAGAAGAAGCCAGGCCCCACCTGCAGACCTATCGAATATACGAAGAGTATGAGTCCAAACTCCTTCATAAAGTGCATCAGGTCGGCATCTATCGTCATTCCGAAGTGTGAGAATATGATACCCACAAACAGAATTCCCGTTACGCCTAACGACACACCAGCCACCTTGGCTTTACCCAGCATCACGCCGAACGATATTACTAAGGCCAAGATGAGCATCGAGTGGGCGATGCCGCCACTCCACATAGCCTCGTTGCCACAGAGCAACTCCTTAATAAACTCCATAGAAAATCTTTTAACCGAGGAGCGTGGCACGCCGAGCGGCTGTTGTCGCACTCCATATAACTAACCTAACCGGCGGCAAAGGTACAACTTTATTTTGAATTACCACAAAATCCCTCTGCCCGACACCTCTTTTATTCCACCCAGAAGCGGGAATTCTCGCCCTCGAGTGTCAGATGAAGTGTCTTGCTGCCCTCGCGTGCGTGGTACAGGTCGCCCTTTTTGTAGCAGTGGTTCCAGCGGAGCTCGCGTGGGTTGAATATTATGTACTGATAGTCGCTGTATGAGAAAGGCTCTCCTATGATGTGGCATCGCAGCTGCAATCCCTCCTCGCTCTTCTCGAAGAGATACTGACAGAACGGGTCATACGTATATCGTTTATACTCCTCTCGTTTGAGGTTGTTCGATAACAGATAGTATTGGCGACCAGCCTCATCCGTCAGCGGATATATGTTCTCGATATATGTCGTGGCACGCTCGCCTACCATCTCTACTGCCAATTTCTCCCCCTTCTTGTATATCACAAACGAGTATAGTGCATTTGGGCTCCACTCGTCATAGTTCAGCACTCCCACCTCCTTGTCTGCGGAGCACCGCTCGGCTATGGCTTCTATGCTTGGCGAAAGCTCCACCACCATCTCCACAAGTCGGTAGAACGCCTCCTCGCCATACATAAGCGAGTCTTTGTACTCTTCGTCGTCAAAGCCGCTATGAGAGTAGCAGTCGCCCAATGTGAAGGCGTAGCTGCCCAGCAGGCTCTTTGCTGTCTCGGCAGGAAACTCCTCGATTTCGCCTCTTGAGAAGCGGTCGAGAGTGTCTATGCGTTGCCACATCCATACCGAGTCCTCGCTGTCCCGCCAGCCGTCAAAATATATATCCTGCTGCTGCAGGAGTGCTATTCGCTCCGAGAGGCTCTTTGGCTCACTCTGCTCTGCTACCTCGGCTACTTGCTGCGAGGTTTTATTGTGGCTACCGCAGCCCATCAGGACTGCGGCAGCTATGATGTAGATATAGACTCTTTTCATATATACCTCTCTTACATATTATACTTTGGTTTGCTCACTCCTGCGTGTTCGAGGAAGTAACGCTGCGACTTCAGCAGGTTACGTGCCTGGAGCACCATAGTCTTCGTCTCGCTCATCGCTGTGAGGTAGAACATACTTGCCTTGGTGTTACCCTCGCCTGCTGTTATACGCTGCAACTCCGACTTCGTTGTCTCGGCTATATGCTCGAAGAGCTCATCACGCAGAGTCAGTACGTCATCAATATCGCGGAAGTCATTCGTTACCAGCATACGGTTTATCATACCGTAAATCTCTGCCACAGCGTCGTTGATACGCATCAGGTCATCCACCTGCTCCTGCGATAGTCCCTTGTGGTTGTTGTCTATGTGTTCAAATGCAGGACGTGTGATGTGGAGTATGGCTTTTGTTATCTCACTCAAGTAGTCCACCACCTGCACATAGTAGAGCGACACCTCGACACTCGACGACTTCATCTTTCTCAGTGCCGGCATAATAGAGTACTTCAGCTTGTTGGTGTGCTCGTAGCACTCTGTCGACTCGCGTACTAACTCCTTGAGTGCCTTACGGTCCTCCTTCAGAACAGCCACCATCGTGCGGTCATAGATATTTGTCGAGAGCTTCATCATCTTACATACCTCATCTATCACTCGCTCTATTGAGTCCTCTTCTGTCGCCTCCTCAGGCATAGCGTCAGCCTTGTGAGAGTTTATAAAGTTACTCTTTATGAGCATCCACATACAAGCTATCGTTGTTACGATGAAGGCTATCGTTCCGCCCCACATAAGTATTGCACCTACGACTATTGCTATGAGGAATGCACCGATACCTGTTACAAACCATCCCATCACCACCGTCATCACACCAGTGATACGGTATACGGCACTCTCGCGTCCCCACGCCTTATCTGCGAGCGACGAACCCATTGCCACCATAAAACATACGTATGTTGTTGAGAGAGGCAACTTGAGCGATGTACCCACCGATATGAGCAGGGCTGCTGTTGTGAGGTTTACCACCGCACGAATCATATCGTAAGGAGCTCCTGTGTGCTCCACATCCTCATACTCAAAACGCTTCTCGACAAACTTCTGCACCGACTTTGGCGTTACCCTATCCAAGAAATGCGATATCTTTATCGACGCACGTACTATCGAGCGAGAGAATATATTTGAGTTATACTCAATGTTATCTGCCTCGTCGCCCTTACCTGCGAGCGATGTCTCGGTCTTCGATACGTTGAGCGACTTTGTCGATGTCCATAGTGTCAGCACCATTATCACGCCCGAGAGTATCAGCCATCCAAACTGAGCCTTGCTCTCACCCTCCAATGCCGCCATCGACCCCATTGCGAAGTCGCCATCTACTGCGTTGTAGGCATCCAGTCCTGCCAATGGCACACCGATAAAGTTCACCAAGTCGTTACCCGCAAAAGCCAATGCAAGGGCGAATGTTCCCGAGAGGATGTTTATGCGTAGTATGTTTATGCGGAACATCTGCAGGAATGCCATCAGTGCCGAGCACGCCACCCAGCATATCACCACCGCCAGGAGCATATTTTCGTTCACCCACGCCACAAAAGCCGTGTCGGCTAACACGCCTTTCAGAGCCTTGAATACCGCAAAATATACGATAGCTGTGAACGAAGCACCGCACCACAGAGCACCTGTTTTACGGAATATCGCCATATAGCGGAACGAGAAGAGCAGACGTGAGAACCACATCACGATAGTACCGAATACGAATGCGATGATTACCGAGAGCAGGATAGCCGTGATTACACCCATCGCACGTGCTGTGTTCAGATATGAGCCCAAGTCGGCAATACCCAAGTCGGGTGTGTTGGTTATCTTATATATGGCTACCGCTATTGCAGCACCTAAGAGGCTGAATACTAAAGCTACGGTTGTCGATGTAGGGAGTCCCAACGAGTTGTATATGTCGAGCAGGATGACATTTGCCATCATCACACTCACATAGAGTATCATCACCTCGTGGAACGAGAACATCGTAGGGTGGAACATACCACTTCGTGCCACCTCCATCATACCCGATGAAGATATCACACCGAGTATGATACCTACCGACGCTACCAGAAGAATTACTTTGAGTTTAGCCGCTTTAGAGCCTATCGCAGCGTTGAGAAAGTTTACGGCGTCATTTGTAACACCGACATACAAGCCACTCACCGCCAGGATAGCAAGAGTGGCTAACATTGCCATATATAATGTCTCCATAAAATAAGTTTTGCCCTTACCCGTGGTTCAGTTAGGGACAGTTTGTGTTCCAAAGGTACGAAAAAGACCAATATTATGAAACCTATCGCCCAACTCTTAACGTAAAGTTAATATTACCTCCGCCCCAGACTTTAATAACCTTTAGCAACCCTTAGTAACCCTTAGTAACCTTCAGTCCCCTCTTGATACCCTTGTCTCCTCTAACTCTGCATAAGAGAATCTCTCTGTTGATTGAAAAAATACTGCACCTCCACGCAAGGAAGTGCAGCACCCAATTAATTAATTATGAAAAGCTTCTTGTCGAAGTTTTTTTTATGGGGTAATGTGTCTGTTCGCGATATTTCTCCCTTTGTAACTTGCACTCTCGCCAAAGAGTGCAAGTCTATCTTGGTAGAAAATTATTTCAGTTCTTTATGACCTCTTGCTGACGGCAGAATATCCTGCCTGATTATAGTGAAGCCTTGAACTCTGCTATTGAATTATACTCTACGCCCTTATGAATGATTCTGGTGATATTTGCACCATCCTCAATCGTTATTTTATTAGTCTTGTGTATTGAGTTAAGTTGCAGTGTCTCAACGGTTGCTCCTGCCTTAATAGTAACAGTAGGAGCGTATGAAGCACTAAGTTCGTTTACATCAAGCAATGTAACCTTGGCTCCGTTGTCTACTAACGTAACAGTTCCATTTACGAGAGCTGTTGCATACACTGTGTCAATATTGGATTCTCCCTCAATTCTCAATTGACCGTGATTATTGACATATATGCTACCTATCCTACAACTAATAAGTTTGGTTAGTTTATTATTTGGTACAAATATGTCGTAAATTCCAAATGTGTTATAGCATTTCTGGGCGTTGACATTTTTGTCTTTTTCTGCTCCAACCCAATATGTGCCGGTTATTGTACAGTTCTTCAGTGTTGCCGTTCCGAGGTTTGAAAAAGCTGACATTGGAATATTACCTGCATCATTATAACAATAGATTCCGTTTTCTATGATATTCACATTCTCGAACAGAGTGTTATAATTGTTGCGACCTTTGACGCCACCGTATACTCCACCAAATACGCCAAAGTGTTCGCCTGCAAATGATAAATTCTTAACTGTTACCAACTCACTGTCGGCTGCGGCAAAGGTGTTCTTCGCCACTGAACGGTATCCGTTAGGCTCAAATGTGATTGTATTGTTCAAGCCATCGATTGCGTATGCTTTGCTGTAAAAATACATACTTTCAGCAGTCCAATTTTCGGGCATAGGGTCGATGATGTAGCCGTCCTTTATGAGCCAGCTCTCTGTGATTTCTATGGTCTGACCAGCCAGAGCCTCATCAGTATAAATGCCGTTAAAGCCACCCCATAGGTTGTATTCGTCTTCGAAGCAGGCATCAATCTCAATCAGGAACTGACCTATGCTTGTCAGTATGTTGCCGATGACATTGGTACGATAATTCTGCTGAATAGGTATATCGTTGTACGATAAGGTCAAACCTTTATTGCCAGCAGATGCTTCTTCGTATGTATATGTAAACTCTACATCGACCGCAGACTCCTCCTTTGCAGAGAAGAGGTAGTTTACGGCTAAAGTCTGCACTCCGTCATCGTCGGGTGTTGAATTTATTGCCGCAGCTCCGAATGTATATGTTCCCTTGTCGAGTCCTTCGTGCTCCGCCAAATTGAAACCCGAGTAGCAGCCCGTAACCACAACCTGTGTCTTATTAATCACGATATCCGACTGGGCTGCCTTGGCACCATCTTTCGCTAAGATGTTGAGCTGTGCGAATGGACGCTTCATAACGACCTTCTTTGTTACATCTCCTTCAATCATAGGTATGTCATCCACAAAGGCGTAAAATGCGTCGTAAGCCTCGTTGTTGGATTTCAACTCTTCTACATCAGTATAGCGAACTATCTTTTCTTCCCAGTTAACGGTGTATGGGGAAGCCTCCGCTTCTGCCCAGAAAAGAACATCGTATGTCATACCGTTTACGAAAGGAATCTCGACGATTGCACTCAGGTTGGACAAACTCTCTGTTCCTTTGAATAATAGGGTATTGTCATTGCGGTTGTAAACAGCATACTTCAGAATAGTAGCTGTCTTGCCATCTCCTTGTGCACGTGTCGATAGCTCAGGAGTCGCAATAGCAAATGTTGCGATGGAGTGCTTTGTTGCGGGCAGGGTAGCCTCATTCTTTGAGCAGGCTGTTAGTAGCAATCCCATTGCTGCTACAGCAACTAAAAGGATGTTTTTCATATTTTAATAATTTAAGTTGCACCTTCGGTAAAATGCGAGTTCAAGCCTGAGTTTTTACATAAATTCCATTTACGAATTTACCCCCCCCCTATAGGTTTTTCCTATAGAGGGAGGGTAAAATACATCCTCAGGGCAAAAAATATTATAATTTACCTAACTTTCGCTATTTCAGTGCTACAAAGATATTGAAAAAAAATCTTATGCTGCAACAAAATATTCATTTTTTTTCAAATTTTCTTTTTTGCCTACACTACTGTCCCATTAAAATTGGGGAATGTTCTTAACACTGTTATAACAATGTAAGTGAAATCCGCTCCCAATTTTACTCTCTTCTGCTTGCTACTTTAATATCCTTTAGTAACCTTTAGCAACCCTTAGTAACCCTTAACACCCCTTTCCCCAAACAAAAAACGGAAGGCTCACACCTCCCGTTTCCTATAATATTCTCTTTACCTCTCTTCCCTTTAGAATCTCACCGTCAGCATCACAGGGTAGTGGTCCGACATATATGCCTGGTCGGCAGGCATAGGCTCATTCTTATAACGCTTATCACGCAGTGTGCGGTACTCGCGAGCCTTACAATTCTTGATGAAGAAGTGGTCAATCATAAAGAAGTTACCATATCCCTGAGCCTTCTCCTCTGACTCCTGGGTAGGAGCCTTATCGGGAGCGGAGAACTTAAAGCCATTCCACGTTACGCTGTTGCGGTTAGCCTCGCTGGTATATTTTTTCGCTGCGGCACGACCATCTATCATACCCATATCCCACAGTGGCTGGAAGCACTTGTCGCCAATGACCTGGTTCATATCGCCGCAGAATATCACAGCCTGCTTCTTGCCAACCATCGCCTGTATCTTCTCTGCGATGAGAGCCACGCCCTTCTCGCGTGCTGTCTGTCCCATCAGACCGAGCTCCTCGGGATATGCTCCGTGCATTGCGTGATATCCGAACTCGAGGTGAGTGTTGAAGAGCAGAAACTCCTTTCTGTCAGCCTTGCGACGTACCTTCACCCACGAGCAGGTACGGTTATACTTCTGCGAGTCTTTGCCGCCCAAGTAGAGTTCGAGCTGTGTTGTCTTCTCGTCGCTCCAGCTGCGTGATGGGGTGTCGGGTGTTGGCGAGAGCCAGAATGTACCCTTGTCTACAATCTCCAATGTGCGGGTGTTTACTGCTATTGCTGTGCACTCGTTAGGGCTGTTGTTTCCGCCACGTGCCACGTAGTAGAGCTCATATCTGTCGAGCAGCAGCTCTAACTGCTTAAGCTGAAATACCGTTGCCTCCTGCATACCCACTACGTCGGGACGCTCTTCGTGAATCATATTCACCACAGCGTGTCGACGCTGCTCCCACATATTTTCCTCGTTCGAGTTACTTACAGTGATGTTGAACGAAATGACCTTCACATCTTTCTTGGCAGCCTCCACCTGAGCCACTCCGCCCAGCACCATCACCGCCAATGCTATAAAACTAATTATCTTCTTCATATAGGTTTTAGGTTTTCACTTTTCTGTTTTCTCCTTCCTACTCCCACTCAATCGTTGCATTAGGTTTTGGCGACAGGTCGTAGCACACGCGGTTTACGCCCTTCACCTCTGCCAATATGCGGCGGGTTATCTTATCCAGTATAGCCCAATCTATGTGCTCTATCGATGCTGTCATAGCATCTATCGTGTTCACCGCACGGATTATTACGGGCCACTCAAACGAGCGAGCGTTATCTCTCACTCCCACCGACTTGAAGTCTGGCACGATGGTAAAATACTGCCATACGGTCTTATCCAGTCCTGCCTTTGCAAACTCCTCACGCAGTATAGCATCCGACTCACGCACTGCCTCTAAACGCTCACGCTCTATTGCTCCCAAGCAACGCACGCCGAGTCCTGGGCCAGGGAATGGCTGACGATATACCATGTCGTAAGGCAATCCGAGCTCTAATCCGCACTCACGCACCTCATCTTTGAAGAGCTGCTTGAGGGGCTCTACCAGCTCAAACTGCAAATCCTCTGGCAGGCCACCCACGTTGTGGTGCGATTTGACCATCTTTGCGGTCTTTGTTCCGCTCTCCACGATGTCGGGATATATTGTGCCCTGAGCTAAGAAGTCTATTCCGTCAGCTTTGCGAGCCTCCTCCTCGAATACGCGGATAAACTCGCTGCCTATAATCTTACGCTTTGCCTCTGGGTCCTCTACGCCCTCCAATTTTGTGAGGAAACGCTCTGTGGCGTCTACATATACGAGGTTGGCATTGAGCTGGTTACGGAACACCTCGACCACATTCTCCGACTCGCCCTTACGCATCAGTCCGTGGTTTACGTGTACGCATACTAAGCGGTCGCCTATCGCCTTGAGCAGCAGTGCTGCCACCACCGATGAGTCTACGCCTCCCGAGAGGGCGAGCAACACTTTTCCATCGCCCACCTGCTTACGTACCAGCTCTATCTGCTCTGCGACAAAGTTCTTCATATTCCACTCTTTTGCCGCTTTGCACTCCTCGAGTACGAAGCTCTCGACAGCAGCTATTATAGCTTTGTCATCATCTGTGAAAGCCTCTATGCTCTTTGAGCACTTTGCTTTTGGATGACCTGCTGCCATCACAGGCACACCTGCCTCGTATATTTCTGGCAGAACGTCTATCTCCACGCCGTCGATGACGTTGTTCTCACCGCCATTTATTATTATACCTTCAACCTTTGGCAGAGCCAGCAGTTCCGCTTTTGTTATGTCGTGAGGATAAATCTCGCTGTATACACCCAGTTCTCTCACTGCACGTGCCACCACTGTGTTGTGATGACTTCCCAAATCTAAAATAACTATCATACTTTATTTGTTCTATGTTAACTCTTACTTCTAATCTCCGTGAAATCCGTTTTGGCTGATTGCTACTGCGTTGTTCTTGTCCTGCAACTTCCTCATTTACGTCGAGTAAACTGCGGAGTTGCAGAACTGCGAGAGCCTTGTATCAATCTACCCAAAACGAATTTCGTGCTAATTGGGCAGTTTTCAGTTTTCAGCCTTTCGTTTTCAGTTTTCTCTTTTGGCAGTAAAGGATATTAAAGTCTTCTGCATAAAATTTATTATTGGGACTTTAGTAACCTTTAATAACCCTTAATAACCCTTAATTATTCTTTACTCATTAAAAAATGGCTCGTCAGCCATAGGGCGTAGACGAGCCTTTATCGTGTTATTCACCTCGCGTATAGTTAGGTGTTTCGCGTGTTATGGTTATGTCGTGAGGATGATTTTCCACCACACCGTTCGATGTTATCCTGACGAATTTCGCCTTTTGCAGGGCGGCTATTGTCTGTGCTCCGCAGTAGCCCATACCTGCCTTTATACCTCCCACGAGCTGATATACTGTCTCGCTCAGAGAGCCCTTGAAAGGCACACGACCCACGATACCCTCTGGCACGAGCTTGTTGACGTTCTGCTCCTCGCCCTGGAAGTATCTATCTTTCGAGCCCGCCTTCATAGCATCTATCGAGCCCATACCGCGATATGTCTTAAACTTACGACCATTATATATAATAGTCTCGCCTGGCGACTCCTCTGTTCCCGCAAACATTGAGCCAACCATCACGCAGTCGCCACCGGCAGCCAACGCCTTCACGCAGTCGCCCGAGTAACGCAGACCGCCATCGGCTATGACAGGTATTCCGCTACCTTTTATTGCATTTGCTGCGTTGTATATCGCCGAGAGCTGTGGCACGCCCACTCCTGCAATTATTCGTGTGGTACATATCGAGCCAGGACCTATGCCGACCTTCACTCCGTCAGCACCTGCTGCCACTAAGGCTTTTGCCGCCTCGGCTGTCGCTATGTTACCCACCACTACATCCAGCTCGGGGAATGTGCTCTTTATGCGTTTGAGAGTATCTATCACATTCTTCGAGTGTCCGTGAGCCGAGTCGAGCACTACAGCATCTACGCTCTCGGCTATTATCGCCTCGACGCGTGTCAGAGCGTCGGCAGTGATGCCTATGCCTGCTGCCACACGCAGACGACCCTTCGAGTCTTTGCAGGCGTTAGGGTGGTCCTTGAGTTTTGTTATATCCTTGTATGTGATGAGTCCTATCAGACGACCGTTGTCATCCACCACCGGCAACTTCTCAATCTTGTTGCTCTGGAGGATGTCCATTGCCTTCTCCAACTCGGTAGAGTGTGTTGTGATGATATTCTCTTTTGTCATCACCTCCTCTATGCGGCGGCTCATATCACGCTGGAAACGCAGGTCGCGGTTTGTTACGATACCTATGAGTGTCTGGTTAGCGTCGATTACGGGTATACCGCCAATCTTGTTGTCGTGCATCAGTTGCAGAGCATCGCCTACGGTCTGCTCCTTACATATTGTTATAGGGTCGTAAATCATACCGTTCTCGGCACGCTTCACTCTACGCACGTGTGCAGCCTGCTCGGCTATGGTCATATTCTTGTGTATCACGCCGATACCACCCTCACGTGCCAATGCGATAGCCAATGGAGCCTCCGTTACGGTATCCATCGCTGCCGACACAATGGGGATGTTGAGCTTAATGTTACGTGAAAAACGTGTCTCGGTTGAGACTGTGCGGGGGTGCACCTCTGAATAGGCGGGTATGAGCAACACATCGTCGAACGTCAAACCTGTCGACTCTACCCTCTCATCGATAAAAGACATACGCATTAGGGTTTTAGTTGCCCACAAAGTTAGTGATAAAACTTCGTAACCGCAAAATTTACCACCCCTTTTTGCTACATATTTTAATATTTTGTAAAAATTATTCCATTCACCCTAAAATATATCGCCAAATATAGGGCACATTTCTGCTAAAAAGTGTAACTTTACACCCAAATATGCTTTTTACAACCAAAAGATGGCGATAGAAAATTCTACATATCACACCCCTGTTCTGCTTGACGAGGCTCTGGAGGCTTTGGCTATCCGCGAGGATGGCACCTACTGCGACCTCACCTTTGGTGGCGGTGGCCATTCGCGAGCTATCTTGGCTCGTTTGGGCGAGTGTGGCTCACTCTACTCTTTCGACCAGGATAGGGATACTCTTGCCAATGCCCCTTGTGATGAGCGTTTCCACTATGTCGAGAGCAACTTCCGCTTTCTGCGTGGAGCTCTCCGTCTGCGAGGTGTGGGCGAGGTCGATGGTATCCTTGCCGATTTAGGTGTCTCGTCGCACCACTTCGACGCTGTGGAGCGAGGCTTCTCGTTTCGAGGTGAGGCTCCGCTCGATATGCGTATGAATCAGCGTGGGGGCAAGAGTGCAGCCGATGTTGTCAATAGCTACGATGGCGACGCTTTAGCACGTGTGCTGAAGGAGTATGGCGAGCTGGATACCACCTGGAAGATAGCCTCTTGCATCGTGCGGGCACGTGAGCAGCAGCCTATCCTCACCACACGTGAGCTTGTCGAGGCTGTCAAGCCCTGCACCCCACGTAAGGATGAGTCCAAGTTCCTAACCAAGCTCTTCCAGGCTCTGCGTATCGAGGTCAATGGCGAGATGGAGGCTCTGAAGATGGCTCTGGAGCAGTCGCTCAAGGTGCTCCGCCCGGGCGGCAGGTTGGTTGTCATCTCCTACCACTCGTTGGAGGACCGCCTTGTGAAGAACTTCATCCGCAGTGGTAACTTCGAGGGTAGGGTAGAGCAGGATTTCTATGGCAGGGCACTCACTCCGTTCGAGGTCGTTAGCCGCAAAGCTATCACCCCTTCGGCAGAGGAGGTCGTGCGTAACCCCCGCTCACGCTCGGCAAAGATGCGTGTGGCGATAAAACTGTAAGCTATGTATCGGGACGATGATGAGGAGTTCGATGCTCTGACCGCTGAGGAGCTGGAGCAGATGGAGGCAGACGAGGAGTTTCGCCGCCGCGTGCGTCGTGAGATACAACGTGTGCAGAGTGGCGAGGCTGAGGAGGATATACGTCGTGATGAGGAGGAGGCGGAGGCTGAACGCGAGGCAGAGCGTGAGGCAGAGGAGCGACATCGTCGTCGCAGCTCCAACCTCTTCTGGCAGATTTTTTCGGGTAATATTCTGCTCAACCACTCACTCCGTAGTAACTACCGCTATTTCGCTGCCATTGCTGTGATGTGCTTTGTGAGTATTATGGTGATGTTTATGGTGCTCTATGCCGACATACGATACTCCCAGGCAGAGCGAGAGCTGCGTTTGGTGCGTGAACGCTCCATACGTCTGCAGGAGGAGCTCTACGAGCGTACCTCATACGATGCTGTGCGACAGGATTTGGAGCAGCGAGGAATTATTATGCAAGACCCGCGTAAGGCTAAGTAGCGAGGCTGAAAAACTTTTTTACGATGGCAAAGACAACCAAGAATAAATCTCCCAAGTCCGATGTGCGTGACGAGATGGGTGGCAGAGTGCAGAAGCTATATGCGGTTTTTGTGCTTGTGGCTCTCATTATCGTGGTGCGTCTGGTGTGGGTTGTCGCCATCAGCCCCGAGGTCGATTTCAACACCGACCGCATAAAGAATCGTATCTTCCGCGAGAGTACGGTCTATGCTCGCCGAGGCTCTGTGTTGAGCCGCCATGGCGACCCTATGGCTATCTCCATTATGCGATATAAGGTGGAGTTCGATATGGCGTCGGAGGGCTTCGACTCGGAGGATATCTTCGAGGAGCAGGTTGACTCCCTCTCGAAGTTGCTTGCCATCTATTTCGGTGGCAGACCAGAGTACTATGCCAAGAAGTTCTTTGATGGCCGCCGCAACCGCTTCAAGGTTGTGGATACGGGTAAGGATGAGTGGGTGTACGACGAGGATGCAGGCTTTGTGAAGATGCTCTGGGATAGGCTGTGGGGTAATAAGGTCAAGATGCGTATCTATGATACGATACGTAACCACCTCCCTATCGTTGTCCTGCCCCGTAATATAGATTACAGCGAGTGGCAGACGCTGCGAACCTACCCTATACTCAACCAGAATATGGGCGTTACCTATACCTTAGCCCCTGTCGATAGCCGAGCCTACCCTTATGGTGAGTTGGGACGACGCACGTTGGGTATGATTGGCGACCGAGGAGACTATGGTATCGAGTATGCCTACCGTGAGGAGCTTGAGGGTAAGAATGGCAGTGTCGTGCGTCAGCGTATCGCACCAGGCTATTCGCGTACGGTACACCGTAGCACCAATGTCGATGCCGAGGATGGCAAGGATGTCGTTACTACGTTGGACCCCGAGCTGCAACATATCGCCGATTTGGCTCTGCGTCAACACCTCACCGAGCGTAATGCTACGTGGGGTACGACCATCGTTATGGAGGTTGCTACGGGCGATATTTTAGCTATGGTCAACCTCAATGAGACAGCCCCCGAGAGTGGAGTTTATGTCGAGGGACAGAACTTCGCTATCGGCAGAGCTATGGAGCCGGGCTCTACCTATAAGCTGGCGGCTACGTTGGCTCTGTTGGAGGAGGCGAAGATGTCGCCTTCGAAGAGCTACGACACCAACCACGGTGAGCCTGTGCAGGTTGGTGGACCGCGAGGACCTTGGATTATCGATGACCATAGTGCCGGAGGCAAGATAGATTTGAAGACGGCTTTTGCCGAGTCCTCTAATGTCTATTTCACCTCGGCTATCTACGACCACTATAAGGATGCTCCCGAGCGTTATGTCAACTTCCTGCGAGGGTTGCATCTCGACAAGACTATGGGCTTGGAGCGTCTGGCAGAGGTGAAACCCTATATCCCTACACCTACCAAATCATATACGCGTCTGTGGAGTTATCGTACACTCATCGACTTGGGCTTTGGCTATGCTACGTCGTTAGCCCCCATCCATACGCTTACGCTCTACAACGCCATAGCCAACGATGGCTGTATGGTTGCACCACGTCTGGTTACAGCGATACGTCAGGGCGATGAGGTTGTCGAGGAGTTCCCCGTGAGGGTGCTTGTCGATAAGGTATGCTCCGATGAGAATTTGGCTATCATCCGCGACTGTATGGCTGAGGTGGCTCGTACGGGTACGGGCGAGCGATTTTTCGGCGACACGTTGAAGTACTCCGTAGCCGCCAAGACCGGTACAGCCCAGGTCAACGACGGAAAGAATGTGAAACATAAGGATGGCCACTATTTGGGCTCTATGGCACTCTTCTTCCCGCTGGATAAACCTAAATATACGATGATTACTGCTGTCTACTCCGAGCGACGCCGCAACTCGCTCTATCACGGTGCCAACGCCTCGGCTCCTGTCCTGCGACAGATTGTCGACTACCTGACCTATCGTGATGGTGGCTGGCGTGAGAGCGACTCGTTCAGTGGCGATGGCACAGCACGCCCAAGTGGCTATAAGGGTGGTAACACTAACCAGGTGGCTACCTCGGCTGCCAATAGTGGTGTGAACCTGCTCTCGACACCACTTATGGAGTGGGGCAGACCTCACGTTGAGGGTGGAAAGCTCCATTTTGAGGCTCTTGGCGAGGCTGACCGTATGCCAAATGTGGTGGGTATGGGATTGAAGGATGCACTCTATATTTTGGAGTCGCGAGGCTTGGAGGTGTCGTTCTCGGGAGTGGGAGCTGTCGCCTCGCAGAGCATAGGCGAGGGTACTCCCATCAGACGTGGCACAAAGGTAACGATAACACTAAAATAAGAGACTAAAAGTACGATATATGAAACGACTGAGTGATTTACTCAAACAAATAAAGCCCCTTCAGGTGGTGGGTAGCTGCGAGCGAGAGGTCAGAGCCTTGAGCTTCGACTCACGTGAGGTGGGCGAGGGCTACTGCTTCTTTGCGGTGCGAGGAACGCAGGTGGATGGTCATAACTTTATTGCGAAGGCTACCGATGCAGGAGCGTCTGTTGTGGTCTGCGAGACGCTGCCAGAGGCTCTGAATGAGCAGGTTAGCTATGTAGTGGTGGAGGACTCTACCGCCGCTATGGCTGACATTGCTGCCGCCTTTTACGACAACCCGTCGCACGCCCTTACGTTGGTGGGTGTTACGGGTACAAACGGTAAGACCACCATCGCTACACTGCTCTACGATATGTTTACCGCTCTGGGCTATCGTGCAGGTTTGATTTCGACGGTTGTCTATCGTGTTGGTAGTAAGACACTTACCTCGACACACACTACGCCCGATGTGATACGCCTCAATGCTATGTTACGCGAGATGGTCGACGAGGGCTGTACGCACTGTTTTATGGAGGTGTCGTCGCACTCTGTTGTGCAGCAACGTATTCGTGGTCTGCGTTTTAGGGGTGCTGCCTTCACCAATCTCACGCACGACCATCTGGACTATCACGGTACGTTTGCCGAATATATCAAAGCCAAGAAGGGCTTGTTCGACAGCTTGGAGAAGGGTGCTTTTGCGGTGGTTAATGTCGACGACCGCAATGGCGAGGTTATGTTGCAGAACACGCGTGCCAAGGGGTATCGTTACTCGTTGCGTGCTGCCGCCGACTTCAAGTGCAAGCTGATGGAGATGCACTTCGATGGTATGCTTCTTCAGATGGATGGTAACGAGGTGTGGGTCAACTTCTTAGGTCGTTTCAACGCCTCTAACCTTCTGGCGGTCTATGCTGTGGCGGTGTTGTTGGGCGAGCCTCGCGAGGAGGTGTTGCGTGTGTTGAGTATGCTGCACTCTGTGGCGGGCAGATTTGAGCCTGTACGTTCGGCGTCGGGCAAGGTAGCTATTGTCGACTATGCCCATACGCCCGATGCGTTGGAGAATGTGATAGATACCATCGACGAGATACGTGGCGAGGGTAGCCGCCTCATAGTGGTGTGTGGCTGCGGTGGCGACCGCGATGCTACGAAGCGTCCCGAGATGGGTAAGATAGCCTCGGAGCGAGCCGATGTAGCTATCTTCACCTCGGACAACCCACGCACCGAGGACCCCGAGAAGATTTTGGACGATGTGGTGCGAGGAGCTGTCGCAGGAGCACAGACGCTGCGTATAAGCGACCGTCGCCAGGCTATTGCCACAGCGGCTATGTTAGCTCAGGCGGGCGATATAATCCTCATAGCAGGCAAGGGACACGAGGACTACCAAATCATTGGTCGTGAGAAGATTCACTTCGACGATAGGGAGGAGATACGTGCCGCCTTTGAGAGAGAACAAAAGTAAGAAACCTATAAAAACCATTGTTGAACGATGCTCTATTCATTGTTTAGATTTTTAGACCAGTACGACGTGCCGGGCTCGGGAATGTTTCAGTACATCTCGTTCAGAGCGGCTGTGGCTGTTATCTTAGCTCTGCTGATTACTATTTTGCTGGGACGTCCAATCATCCGTTTCCTGCAGCGACATCAGATTGGCGAGGAGATACGTAACTTAGGCTTGGAGGGTGAGCACTCGAAGAAGGGTACGCCCACGATGGGCGGTCTGCTCATCTTGGTGGCGATACTCATTCCCACGTTGCTGCTCGGTCGCCTGAACAACATCTACATCCAGATAATGCTTATCTCGGCAGTGTGGTTGGGTGGTGTAGGCTTCATCGACGACTATATCAAGACCTTCCGCCACAACAAGGCGGGCTTGAAGCCACAGTTTAAGGTCGTAGGACAGGTGGCATTGGGTCTTATCGTGGGCACTATGATGTGGTATTCGCCCGACGTGGTCATCCACGAGAAGGTGTCGGAGACCACCGAGCGTCTGGTAGTCGACGAGGCAGGAAACCAGACCATCGACGAGGTGCAACACGTGATGATGGACCCCATAGCGAGCAAGTCTACCAAGACCACCATACCTTTTGTTAAGAACAACGAGTTTGACTACGGATGGTTTGTAGGAGGCTATGTCGACAACACGTGGCTGCTTTACGTGGTGGTGGCTATCACGCTGCTGCTCTGCGTGTCGAATGGAGCTAACCTCGCCGATGGTTTGGATGGTCTGTTGGGCTCGATATCTATCCCGATAGTGGTGGTGCTGGGTGCTTTAGCCTACCTCTCGGGACATATCATCTATGCCGACTACCTCAATATTATGTATATACCGCACTCTGCCGAGCTGGTTGTCTTCGCTGCCGCTATGGTGGGTGCTCTGCTGGGCTTCTTGTGGTATAACTCGCACCCTGCACAAATCTTTATGGGCGACACAGGCTCGCTCGCGATAGGTGGTATCGTGGCACTCTTCGCTATGTGTATACGTAAGGAGTTGCTGTTGCCTCTGCTGTGTGGTTTGTACTTCGCCGAGGCTATATCGGTAGTGTTGCAGGTGGGATGGTTCAAGTACACCAAGTGGCGTTATGGCGAGGGCAGACGCATCTTCCGTATGGCTCCGCTGCACCACCACTACCAGAAGGCAGGAATATTCGAGACGAAGATAGTACAGCGTTTCTTCATCATCTCTATCCTGCTGTGTGCCATCACTATGATGACGCTTAAGATTCGTTAATGTAGATAAGTTTGCGATATGAAGAAGATAGTTGTTTTGGGAGGCGGCATCAGCGGCTATGGCTCGGCGGTGCTGGCACGTAAGCAGGGAGCCGACGTCTTCCTCTCGGATGCGGGACAGATAGCCGAGCGTTATCGTAAGGTGCTCGACGAGTGGCAGATACCATACGAGCAGGGCTCACACACTATGGAGCGTATACTCGCTGCCGACGAGGTCATCAAGTCGCCCGGCATACCCGACAAAGCCCCTGTGGTGAAGGCTATACGTGAGCGAGGCATACCCGTAATCTCGGAGATGGAGTACGCCTTCCGCTATAAGGGACGCTCACGCACGATATGTATCAGTGGCTCAAATGGTAAGACCACAACTACATCGCTCATATATAAGATTCTCTGCGATGCCGGCTACGACGTAGGTTTAGGTGGCAATATAGGCGAGAGCTTCGCCTACCAGGTAGCGACCGAGCCTCACGAGTGGTATGTGCTGGAGCTCAGCTCGTTCCAGCTCGACGGTATGTTCGACTTCCGTGCCGACATAGCATTGCTGATGAATATCACCCCCGACCACTTGGACCGCTACGACTATTGTTTCCAGAACTATGTCGACTCCAAGATGCGTATCACACGTAACCAATCCTCTCGCTCGGCGTTTATCTATTCGGCTGATGATGAGGTCATTGCAGCGGAGGTGGCACATCTTGAGGGTAGGCAGCGATTGATGCCTTTTATGGCTAAGGCGTCGGTGGCAAGCACTGCGGGCGATGCCTGTATGATGGGCGAGGAGTTCTCGGCTCGTGTTGGTCGTCGCAGCCTTACGGTAGATGTCGAGAAGCTCAAAATCAAGGGATTACACAACGCCTACAACGCTATGGCAGCCTCGTTGGCAGCCTTGGCAGCAGGTGTAGAGAGGCAGAGCATACTTCGCTCGCTCTATGAGTTCTCGCCTGTGGAGCACCGCTTGGAGCCAGCAGGGGAGCGAGATGGCGTGCAGTGGATAAACGACTCGAAGGCGACAAACGTCGACTCGGTGTGGTATGCCTTGCAGAGTATGACTCGCCCTACGGTGTGGATTGCCGGCGGAACGGATAAGGGTAACGACTACACGCCACTGAAGGCTTTTGCCCGCGAGAAGGTGAAGGCGTTGGTGTGTATGGGCTTGGATAACACGAAGCTACAGCGTGAGTTCGAGGGTGTTGTACCCGTCATCGAGAGTTACGACACGATGGAGGCGGCTATGCAGGCGGCGGCACGATTGGCTGAGGCGGGCGACGTGGTGTTGCTCTCGCCGGCGTGTGCGAGCTTCGACCTCTTCAAGAACTATGAGCAGCGAGGAGAGTTGTTCAAGCAGTGGGTTAAGCAGAATATATTGAAATAGGATATATCGAAACGAAATTATTGCCACAGAGCTATGAGTGAGCCACAGAGAGATTTATCGAAATACATAGAGCACATACCCGAGGAGGAGTCTTCGCCCACACCTCGCCCCCGTAAGCTGAAGTCTGCGACAAAGGAGGAGGCTGCAGCCGAGGATGTGGAGGATAGCGGTGCTACGCCTCTGTTTGAGCAGACCGTAACACGCCTCTTTGGTGGCGACAGGGTGTTGTGGGTGATAATAGTGGCTCTGCTGACCATATCGGTTCTGGTGGTATACTCATCGACAGCCAAGATGGCATACAGCTACGCCTCATCCATCACCTCGACAGAGTTTCTGAAGACACAGATAGGTCTTATACTTTTGGGTGGAGTGGCTTTAGTGGTTACACACCGCATAAACTCACGCGTCTACCAGGCTATATCGCCCTGGGTGTGGGGTGCTGCGTTGGCTATGACGTTAGCGGTATATTTCACAGGCTCGACAATAAATGGTGCGGCACGCTGGTTCTCGATAGCAGGGTTCCGCTTTCAGCCCTCGGAGCTGCTGAAGATAGCCACCATAATGTATCTCTCGTATCAGCTCTCACGTCGCCAGGACAGCATACGTCGTCAGAGTATCATCCCGACGCTCAAGTTTTGGCGTTGGCGTGAGCGTGAGAACCGTAAGGTGTGGGCGTATGGCGGTTACAGCATATTCCTTCCGATATGTCTGTCGTGTGCGGTGATTATGCCGGCTCACACCTCGTCGGCAATAATCGTCTTCCTGCTCTCGATAGCTATGCTCTACATAGGTCGTGTACGCTGGAGCGACATCTTCCGTCTGGTGAAGTGGGCTCTTGTGGCGTTGTCGCTTGTGGCACTGCTCGGCGTGGGACGTAGCTCGACGGCGAGTGGTCGTCTGACGACGTGGTGGAACGTGTGGACCACATCGCGAACAGAGGTGCCTGTGTTGAAGCTCAGCGACACGGAGCGAGCTATGGTAGCTATGCACGACGGTGGCATTATGGGGCAGGGAGCAGGTCAGAGTGCGGTGCGTGTGGAGATGACACACCCCGAGAGCGACTACGCCTTTGCCTTCTTCGTGGAGGAGTATGGTATAATGCTGGCTATGATATTGTTAGCACTCTATGTGTGGGTGTTCTTCCGTGCCTTCGAGATATTCAAGACGTGCCCCAAGAAGTATCCTGCGATGCTTGCGTTGGGTATAGCCCTGCTCATTACGGGACAGGCTCTGCTGCATATTATGGTTACGCTCAACATCATCCCCGAGACGGGACAGACGCTGCCTCTCATCTCGCGTGGAGGCTCGTCGCTGCTCTTCACGTGCGTGGGCTTGGGTATGATTCTCAGCGTAAGCCGCCAGAATGATGAGGGCTCACATACAGGTAATTAGTCGAGAGAAGCTATGGATGATGTAAGATTGGATAAATATCTGTGGGCTGTGCGTATCTTCAAGACACGCAGCGACGCAGCCGACGCCATACGTAACAACCGTGTGCTGGTGGGTGGCAGCTACTGCAAGCCCTCACGCGAGGTGAAGGTGGGCGATGTGATAAGCGTCAAGAAGCAGCCCGTAACATATCAATATAAGGTGTTGGACTTAGTATCATCACGCCAGGGGGCGAAGAATGTGCCACAATACTGTCTTAACATAACACCTCAGGAGGAGCTCGATAAGTTGCAGGTGCCACGCGAGACCATCTTCGTCTTCCGCGAGCGAGGCACAGGCAGACCTACCAAGAAGGAGCGTCGCGAGATAGACGCCCTTATGGATGGTATGTATTACGATGATGAGGAGTAGCCCTGCAGAGTGGCAGAGCCACTAACGTCGAGCTACGCTATCCAAGAAATTCAATATGACAGAGCAGTAGTCGCTGTTGTGCTCGGGGTGGGTGAAATCCTCGAGTATGCAGTGGTTATCCCCCTCGACAACCCACCGCTGTACCGCAGGAGCGGCGGCTATGAGCTGCTCAAAGTTGGCAAAGGGAACTATCCTGTCCCCCGTAGAGTGGACAAGCAGTGCGGGGCGAGAGCCTAACTTCTTAATCTCCGAAAGAGGCGTTACATCCGCATACTCGCCAAAACGCAGTCGTGTGGTGATGTTGACAAAGGGCGTGAGCAGCTTTGCCAACCACGCAGGGAGCTGCTGCTCGACGTTGAGGTTGAAATTATACTCCCAGCTGCTATATGATGACAAGGCTACAAGAGCATCTATATCCGCACATCGTCCGATAGATGTGATGGCGGTTGCAGCACCCATACTCAGCCCCATAACAACCTTTGGCACATCATCATACGTAGCCTGAGTATTCAGATAATCCACCGCCGCAGCGACATCCATCCACTCACGTGTGGCGGCATAGATGACCTCGCCCGAACTTGCTCCGTGGGCACGCAGGTCGAGCAGCAGCGAGGCGTAACCGTGCTGGGCAAACAGGCTTGCGTGGGGATACCAATCGGTTATCGTGGGCGAGTGTATGCCTCCTATGCAGATGATGACCGCCTTAGGGTTTTCCACCGCTACCTCATACGCTCCGAGCTCTATGCCATCGGCACTTGTGAAGGCAACGGGGCGAGAGCTTATGCCATAGTCAGCCGCCGAATATGGCTCGCAACTGCAACGACGGTCGAGCATAGTGTGCATCTTGATGGCAGGGATGGCGAAGAGTACCGCAACGAGCAGCACGATAGTCGCAATGGCGAGTGTTAGAATCATATAGAAGGTCTTCATAATAGGCTGACAGATGAAAAATGGGCTATTGTACGACGAGTAAAATAGCCCATTTGTTTGGTGGTGTGAGCTAACTACTTAACGATAGTAAGCTCGCTCATAATATGGTCGCAGCCGGCAAACTTATCTACCACGAACAACACGTAGCGGATATCTACTGCGATGCAACGCTGCAGCTCTGGCTCAAATGCCACGTCGCCCGACATAGCCTCCCAGTTGCCGTCAAATGCCAAGCCGATGAGGCGACCCTTCTTATCCAGCACAGGCGAACCCGAGTTACCACCCGTAATATCCAGATTACAGAGGAAGCCGACAGGCAGCTTGCCATTCTTCATAGCGTAAGGGCCATAATCCTCGGTACGGTAGAGCTCCTTCAGACGCTCCTCAACGGTGAACTCCAATGGGTTAGAGGTATCCTCCTTAGCTATCACGCCATCGAGAGTAGTGTAATAGTTATAGGTGATGGCGTCGGCTGGTGAGTATGGCAACACCTGACCGTATGTCAGACGGATGGTGAAGTTAGCATCCGAATACCAAGCCTTATCAGGGCTCTGACGCATCAGACCTGCCACGTAGAGGCGGTGTGCATCCTGCTGGAGGTAGATGTTGTCGCCCTGCATAGATGGGTGCTCGATGAGCTCGGTAAACTTACGCATAAGGCTCTCCATCAGAGCTCCTGCAGGGTCAGCCTTGCGTGCCTCCTTGTCGGCAGCCTGCACCTTCTCGAGTGAGGTGAAGATAGTGTTGTCGTACAACCAATCAACATAAGCCTCGATGTTGCCACCAAACTGCTCGTCGATTACATTATATATATCTGGCAGATGCTCAGCCTTCATATTCTCGCGTGCTATGGTCAGCATACGTTTTGCAACCTTACGGTCGAGGTCGGCGTCGTAGTCCTTGTAGAACGCTGCATTTGGGCGGCGGGTAGCTGTTACGAGCTCCACACCACGCATAAATGCCTCCGAGAGATATTGGATAGCACCATTGATCTCGCTGCTCTGCTCGATGGCTATCTTCATATCAGCCAAAGCGGTCTGGAAGCCCTCCTCAGGCAGGGTGTTAGCGTCAGCCCACGCCTGGAATGACTGCTCCTGAGCTACCTTCTTGTCGCGTACCTTAAGCTTCTCGATACCACGAGACATACCGATAGAGTTCTTCCAATAGTTAGATGATGAGGCATACTTCGATGCGTACTTGATACGAATCTCGTCGCTCTGCTCCATAGCCTCCCACAAGATAGCCTGACGCTCGCCACGTATGTAGATACGCTGTGGGTTGTCTACGCCCAACATATAATCAATCTCGTGCGAGGTCATATAACGCTCGGTAGAGCCTGGGAAGCCCATAACCATCGAGAAATCGCCCTCCTTAACGCCCTTGAGCGATATCTCTAAGTGTACGGGAGCCTTGTAAGGCACGTTATCCGCAGAGTACTCCGCAGGGCGGTTGTCCTTGTCGGCGTAGACGCGGAAGATAGAGAAGTCGCCTGTGTGGCGTGGCCACATCCAGTTGTCGGTGTCGCCACCAAACTTACCGATAGACGATGGAGGAGTACCCACCAAACGCACGTCGGTATATACCTCGTATGCAAATGCAAAGTACTGATTACCACCGAAGAAAGGCACTACACGCACAGAGTATCTATCCTCCCACTTCTCGTTCAGGGCCTTCGTTACACCCTTCACGTTCTCTCTAACCATATCATCACGCTCCTTGCCCTTGGCGATTGCTGGTACGTTGCCCAATACCTGCTCGGTAACATCCTCGATGTGGCGAACAAACTGCACACGCAACCCTGGCACAGGCAACTCCTCCTCAAAAGATGATGCCCAGAAGCCATTCTTGAGGTAGTCGTGCTCAACCGATGAGAGCTGCTGTATAGAGCCATAGCCGCAGTGGTGGTTGGTGAAGATAAGACCCTTATCCGACACAATCTCGCCTGTGCAGCCGCCACCGAAGATGACGATAGCATCCTTCAGGGAGTTGTGCTCCACTGAGTAGACATCCTCGGCAGAGAGCTTGAAGCCCTTAGCTTTCATATCCTTAATATTCATCTTCTGGAGGTAGGGCAGCAGCCACATACCTTCGTCAGCCATCGCTGTGAGCGAAAAGAGCGATGCCAACACTGTAAATAAAACCTTTCTCATTGTGATATCCTTTTTTAAGTTAATTACATCCGTGTGGAACTTTATCTATAGGTAATCTCCGTTACCGTCTTTCTGTCTGGAGTACTCCTGCCTTCGGGATAGGAAATCATCTCTATGACGTTTCCCTGTTTGTCATATTTATTGGTATAACGCTGGCTCTCCACATCTCCGCGGTGATACCATATCTCTTCGACGCTGTTACCACGCTTATCGTTGCGATAGACAAACTTGAGGTCGGGCTGTTCGTCAGTAGTGAAGTAGCGATATTCGTATATCGGATTGCCCACCTGGTCATAGCCGTAGATTGTGCGGCGGACAGGCTCTCCATTGATAATATATTCGCAGAAGACCTTATTCTCGCCATCGTAGTGGTAGATATACTCTTCGGTCTCGGCTGTGTTTGTCTCACGACTATACGTGTGGCAATAGACCACATCGCCATAGTCGTTGTATCGCTCAGTTACTATCGTGCCGCCCTGATATGTCGTAATCGCAGCACCATCATATGTATATGTTGTATACGTCGTATCCGACATATCTTCCCACTCTATATGTGTCTCTGTTGTACGTCCCTGCTCATCATATATATGTTTTCTGATGCAGGTTCGTTCTCCGTGCTGGTTATAAAACTCGAAAGACTCAACGTCGCCCCACTCGGTGAACGTGTAGACACTTGTGCAGAAGAGCTCCCATCCGCCTTTCTCGTCAGCATAGTAGTCGTAGAACTTAGCTATCGCTACATCGCCCCATAGTTGGCAACCTGTCATATCCAAATTCTCCCTCTTTGGAGCTTTTGGCTTCTTTATTGGCTCTCCTGCTATTGCCATAGGTGCGACTAAACTCAACACTATGAGCATCAATATCAGTCTCTTCATACCTTATTTTATTTAGTCCGATACAAATATAACTATTTTTTACAAACTTTATTGCCCCTCTTCTCCAAAAACAATAAATCCCACAAACAACAAAGCCGAGGCTCAAGTCCCCGGCTTTGTTGTCATACATTGTTTATATTAGTTCCACAAGAAAAGTCTTTTCTTTTTCATTTTGAGCGGTATTTGCTGCGTTGTCCTTGCCTGAAAATCCTCACATACGCCAAGTATGCTGCGGTTTTCAGTCTGTGTCCGCCTTGCAACTACCAGCTCAAAAGTGAAAAATTTTTTTTTGCAAAGGTAGCGGCATTTGCTGTGTTGTCCTTGCCTGAAAATCCTCACATACGCCAAGTATGCTGCGGTTTTCAGTCTGCGTCCGCCTTGCAACTACCTGCTCAAAAGTGAAAAACTATTTTTCTCAAAGTGAGCCCTTTCGGTTAGGTAGTTTGTCTCCGCCCAAAATATATATCTTCGGTGTCAGCCCATAGGTTGCCACCTTTTCTCTCGCTTTGAGGAGGAGAATTCTTCCTCCACACTCGTCTCTCTCTGCCTACCACTCGGAACAGTCGCGTTGTTCCGAATGTCTCCGCAGAGCAAAAGGCTGAATCTCCTCCCAAAGCGAAACGCCCGAAGACGTCTAAGAGAGCAAATTATTTACCAAAGTTGAAGTCAAGACCGATACCCCAAGCCAATGATGTACGGTCATATACATCGGTGAATGGGAGCTTTGTATCGGCAATAGTGCCTGTGCTTGTAACCTCGTCGTAGAATGTAGGCATAATACCTAAGTTGAGGCGTACCTTCTCCGAGAAGTTGTATGCCACACCAAAACCAACAGATGTCGATGGGGTGAGGAAGTTCATATCAGAGTAGTTAGCTGCGATGAGGTCGGTCTGTGTACGCTGTACACCTGCCGAAATCATCAGCTTCTTGCATACCTGCCACTCAGCACCCAACAGATACTCCATTGTGTTGCCTGCAACAGCCGAAGAGAATGAGTTCTCGGCATCCTTATCAAAGTACTCGTGCCACTCAGCGGTAATCTTCACAGGACCGCACTGGCGGCTCACTGCCAATGTCAGAAGGGCAGGAGTCTCCGACTTAACCTTCGCACCATTAGGGAACAAACCGTTGATTACAGCGTCGTTAGCTGATACTGGAGCAGACTCAATCTCGAGCTCGGTAGCCATCTTGAACTCATACTTTGCCGAAGCCATCCACTTGCCCTTGTGCAGTGCCAAAGCGATTACAGGGCTGATAGAGTGGCCCTTCTGCTTAACGTCGAGGGTGTGGTCTGCTGTCTTCACTGCGTTGGCACCTACCGACTGCATAGCAGCCAACAACTGCTGTGCCTCTGGAGAGTCAGCACCCAAAGCACCTACAACCTGCTGATACTGAGCCTGGAGGTTGGTCAAAGCACCCTGGAAGAGAGCCGAAGCAGGAGTCATCTGACCGCCCACCAACACGCCGATGTTCTTCATATAGCCCTCGTAAGCATTAGATGTTGTGCTATAACGCAACTGTGCAGCTACTGACAACCACTCGGTGATACGGAAAGCGGCACCCACCTGGAAAGCCAAAGTCTGAGACTTACCTATAAGCTGCATATCCAAATCATAAGCGGTAGCGTTGATACCCAGCTGACTCATACCTACAGGCAGAACAGAGAACATACGCTCGAATGAGCCGAGTCCGTTGTCGAACTCCAACTCACCGCCGCCACCGTTAACACCCATACCTGCCATTACAGCCCAGCGGTTGTGCTTCCATACGAAGTGGAAACTTGGGATGATTGGAGAGAATACAGTACCCTCGAACTCCTTAGATGTCAAGCCATTGTTCTGTGCACCCATAGCAAATGGAGCGTAAGTAGAGTTGATTGTACGTGTCTGGTAAGCCATCTGGTCGCTGATACCGAAGTGGAAACCGTTAGACATAAAGACCACGCCCGCAGGGTTTGTGTGTACTGCGTCAGGGTCGAGTGATGTACCACGTGCGATGCTACGCAAGAATGAAGCACTCTGGTTAGAGTTTGTCATAAGACCACCTGCAAGAGTCTCACCTGCAAGCATCAATGTAGCCATAGCTACCAATGCAATCTTTGTAAAAATCTTCATATTAAAATATTTGTGTCCTCTCGGCTCTGCAGACTCTCTGCGACGCCTTACATTGATAAACGCTGTGGCGTAATCAACTTCAGAGGACTGTTAGTAAATCACGTTTTTATAATGGTTTTTTTTCAAAACCCGACGGTGCAAAAGTCCGTTATTTTTTTTGAATGGCAAAACTTATGTGGTTAACACCCCTCACGTGTTATAGAAATAGGGTGTTTTGTGGTAAAACAGCCTAATGTGTGGCGAAATAACCTTAAAAAAGTGGGTTTTTGGTCTGGTTAGGCTGGTGGTGGCTCGCAAAATGAGTGATTGGTAGTGAGTAATTAGCAGCTGATTTTTACTTACATTGTTATAACAGTGTTAATAGGTTTTTGGGGAGCCGACAATGGTTACTAAAGGAAACTAAAGGGGACTAAAGTGGCAATAAAAAAATGTTTTCAGTTTTTACCTCTGCCAACGCCAAAAGAATTTAAGCGGGCGATGGCTCTCCCTCTACTTTCTTTCAACTCAGGCACTGTGGATGAGCCCTCTTGCCCAAAAAAAAATGTTGGTTGGCGAAAAAAAGTGCCACAACGAATATCACTTTATAGAAAATAATCCTATATTTGTAACAAAGAAAAGTCGAACCTTTTAACAATTAAGTCTATGAACGTTAATAATGTAATGGCAGATCTGGAGCGTAAGCATCCAGGCGAGAGCGAGTACTTGCAGGCAGTACGCGAGGTGTTGGAGTCTATCGAGGAGGTATACAACGCACATCCCGAGTTTGAGAAGGCGAAAATCGTAGAGCGTATGGTTGAGCCTGACCGCATCTTCACATTCCGCGTAACGTGGGTTGACGATGCTGGCGAGATACAGACCAACATTGGCTATCGAGTGCAGTTCAACAGTGCCATAGGTCCTTATAAGGGTGGCTTGCGTTTCCACAAGGCAGTGAACCCTTCGATGTTGAAGTTCCTCGGTTTCGAGCAGACATTCAAGAATGCCCTGACAACACTCCCTATGGGTGGTGCCAAGGGTGGCTCTGACTTCGACCCTACGGGCAAGTCCGACGCCGAGATTATGCGTTTCTGCCAGGCATTTATGCTGGAGCTGTGGCGTAACATAGGTGTCGACACCGATGTTCCTGCAGGCGACGTGGGTGTTGGTGGTCGCGAGATTGGCTTCCTGAACGGTATGTATCAGAAGCTCGCACGCGAGTATCACACAGGAGTCTTGACAGGTAAGGGTATGACGTGGGGTGGCTCAATCCTCCGTCCTGAGGCTACAGGCTTCGGTGCACTCTACTTCGTTGAGCATATGCTCGCCAAGGCTGGCAAGAGCCTCGAGGGTAAGACTATCGCCCTCTCGGGCTTTGGTAACGTGGCGTGGGGTGCTGCCAAGAAGGCTACCGAGCTCGGTGCGAAGGTCATCGCTATCTCGGGTCCCGACGGTGTGGTATACAACCCTAACGGTATGACCGACGAGAAGATTAATTATATGCTGGAGCTGCGTGCCTCAAACCGCAACATCGTAGCACCTTTTGCTGAGAAGTTTACCGACGCTACATTTACCCCAGGTAAGAAGGCGTGGTCTGTTAAGTGCGACATCGCCCTGCCTTGTGCCTTCCAGAACGAGCTCAACGAGGCTGACGCCAAGGAGCTTCTGGCAAATGGTACGTGGTGCGTTGCCGAGGTGTCGAATATGGGATGTACCCCTGAGGCTATCCACACCTTCCAGGCGGCAGGTATCCTCTTTGCTCCTGGCAAGGCTGTCAATGCAGGTGGCGTAGCTACCTCGGGCTTGGAGATGACACAGAACTGTATGCACATCTCTTGGTCGGGCAAGGAGGTAGATGAGAAGCTCCACTTCATTATGGAGTCTATCCACGAGGCGTGTGTTCGCTTTGGTCAGCAGCCTGATGGCACCATCAACTACGTGAAGGGTGCTAACATCGCTGGCTTTATGAAGGTGGCACAGGCTATGCTTGAGCAGGGCATCATCTAATAGAAGTCGTCTAACAAGGCTCTTTCGGCATCTGCCTTGCCTGAGAAATGCTCATATACGTTGGGTAAACTCCGCTTTCTCAGTCTGCGAGCAGCTTGGAAAGAATATGTTATTCTTCCCTTGTCTGCTCTTGCTCGGCATAGTTCAAGTAAACTTGACTCTGCTCTCGCTTACTCGCAGCCTTCAAAATAGCTCTTGTTATACAACTTCAAAAAGATAGGGCTGTTGCAAAGTAACAATTGCGACAGCCCCTTTGTTTTATACCTTATCTAATATTCGTTTCACTGCCGGTATCTTCACTATTGGTCGCAACACCCACGCGGGCAGAGCAGCACACACAGCCGCCTCGATGGTTGTCAACACCCCTGGCAGGCACTTGCGTCGCCGTTTGAACATAGCTCGCAAGCCACGTCGTGCCACATCGTCGGGCTTCATCATAACACCCCACCACAGCAGTCGTCGCCGCATCTTATCCGAAAGATTGTAGAGAGGAGTATCTACCGCCGAGGGGAAGACCGTCGTTACGCCGACACCACGTCGCCGCATCTCCCACCATATAGACTCGCCAAAGTTCTTCAGATAGGCTTTGGTCGCTGCGTAGTGCGATATTGTGGGGTAGGGTGTCCAGGCAGTGATGGACGACATCAGCAAGATATGTCCCCTGCCTCGCTCTGCCATAGCTCCGCCAAAGAGGCGACAGAGGAGCGTTGGCGTGGTGCAGTGCAGAGCTACGATACGTCGCAGTGCCTCGGGCGAGGTGTTGTGCATTTGCGAGAAGAGTAACATACCCGCATTGTTTATCAATATCTCGACCTCGATGCCTCGCTGCTGACACTCTGCAAAGAGGCTCTCTGCGGCGTCGTCGCGTGTGAGGTCGGCATATATCGCTATCGCCTCGACGCCATAGGTGTGGCGTAGTCGCTCTGCCACCACCTCGTTCTGCTCTGCCTGGTTGCTCACCACTATTATATTATAGCCTCGCTCGGCTATCTGCTCGGCGTAGCATAGTCCTATGCCCGAGGTGGCTCCTGTGATAAGTGCGTATTGCATACCGCTTGGATAAATTTTTTCGTAAAGGTACAAAAAAAACTCGGACTTATTGAGCCCGAGTTATGATTTAACGGTTTTACTATTACTTATCTTTGCGTTTTTCAATTTGACGCTTCAAAACATCCATAGCCTCATCCACAGCCTCCTCGAATGTTCTCTTCTGCTCCTCTACGCGGATGTCGCCACCTGGCACGCGGAGGGTGATTACAACATTCTTGTTGCCCTTCTCGTCATCCTTCTCGAGTTTCAATACTACGTCGACACCTGTTGCGTTCTCGGCAACACGGTCCAACTTGGCTAACTTTTTCTCGATGAATTCGATTAACTTCTTGCTCGCGTCGAATTTCACTGATTGAATCTGTACGTTCATAGCCTTAAAATTTAGAGTTAAACAATATCATATAAAGTATCCCTTGCGGAATAACTTGTGTTTGCCTATCCCTCCTCGCGGGGGTGTGCCCGAGCATATACATCCATCAACGCCGCAATGTTGTTGTGGGTGTAGACCTGCGTCGCTGCCAGCGAGGAGTGTCCCATCAGCGACTGTATCTGCCTCAGGTCGGCTCCATCGTTGAGCAGGTGCGTAGCAAAGGTATGCCTCAGCACGTGGGGCGACCGCTTGCCCTGCACTCCACACTCCGCCAATAGCCGTGCCACACTTCGTTGCACGTCAATTCGGGTTATGGCTCTGCCTTTCACCGATAAAAATAGTAAATTTTCGTGGTTTGTGCAAATATTTTTCGGTAAATTATCTTCGGCAAACAATTTTAACTCGGCGGCTATGCGTCGATGAACGGGTATCAGTCGCTCCTTGTCGCCCTTACCCAACACCCTAAGGGTTTGAAAATCATCACTGAAGTCGCTCTTGCGTATCGCCACCAACTCCGCTAATCGCAGTCCGCACCCGTAGAGCATAAGCACCATCATAGCATCGCGTCGCTTACGCCACTCCGCCGCACGCACACCCTCGAGCGTATGCTCGACCACACGCAGCATATCGCCCTCGGCGACAAACTTGGGCAGTCGCTTGGGTGTCTTGAGAGGTTTTATTGCGGCAAAGGGCTTGGTCGAGATGATATCCCGCTCGAGCATAAAACGACATAGCGAGCGTATCGACGCCACCTCGCGATTTATCGAGGAGCTCTTACGTGGCTTGCCATCTCGTTTACAGCTCTCCGAGAGCGATACTATCCACTCGCTGATATCTTCGCTCCGTATCTGTTGCAGCGAGAAACTCTTGCCCTGCCGCTCGCCCCACGCCACGAAGCCCTCCACATCGTGCATATAGTTGCGGATGGTCAGCGGCGAGTAACGTCGCTCGGAGCGTAGGTAGCTCTCAAAGAGCTCTATGATATCGCGGTTGGTCATAACACTTGGTTTGTATAACAAAATTAGCAAATTTTGGCTTAGTCAACAAAAAAATACGTAACTTTACGCATCCAAAATCATATTTACTAACTAACGAAGATACCACATTCTTATGAAACGTATTCTTTTTCTTGCAGCAGCCCTTCTCGCTATGTCGACTGCTGTAGCACAAAATCACACTGCGACAGCCGAGGAGCGTGCCGAGGGCTTCAAGGTGTTGTTCGATGGCTCCGATATGAAGCAGTGGACGGGTAACACCGAGGGTTATCGTATGGAGGAGGACTACCTCTATGTTACTGCACAATATGGTACCGAGGGTAACCTCTACACCAAGAAACAATACTCCGACTTCGTGCTCCGCTTTGAGTTCTGCTTCGATAAGGAGGGAGTCAACAATGGTGTCGGCATACGTACACCGATGAATGTCGATGCGGCATACGAGGGTATGGAGATTCAGATTTTGGACCACGACGCCGAGAAGTATAGCTCGTGGCTCAAGCCTCACCAGGTGCACGGCTCAGTATATGGCGTCATAGCAGCCAAGCGTATCACCTCACCCGAGTTAGGCGTGTGGAATACCGAGGAGATACGTGCCGAGGGCGACCACATCACCGTAACTGTCAATGGCGAGGTCATCCTCGATGGTAACATCCGCGAGGCGTGTCAGGGACACAACGTAGCACCCGACGGTGGCAAAAATCCCTATACCGTAGATGGCAAAGACCACCCAGGTCTCTTCAACAAGAAGGGACATATAGGTTTCTGTGGACACGGCGAGGGTATTAAGCTTCGTAATGTCAGAATTAAGGAACTAAAAAGATAGAAGCTGTCTAACAAGGCTCTTTCGGCATCTGCCTTGACCTCGGAATCCTCATTTACGCCGAGTAAACTGCGGTTTCTCGCTCTACGCAAGCCTTGAAATCCCTCTTGTTATACAACTTCTATGTGATGGGGTAACAAGGCTCTTTCGGCATCTGCCTTGCCTTCGGAATCCTCATTTACGCCGAGTAAACTGCGGTTCCTCAGTCTGCGAGCAGCTTGGAAAGAATATGTTATTCTTCCCTTGTCTGCTCTCGCTTGGCATAGTTCAAGTAAACTTGACTCTGCCCTCGCTTACTCGCAGCCTTCAAAATAGCTCTTGTTATACAACTTCTATGTGATGGGGAAACAAGTCTCTTTCGGCATAGTTCAAGCACGCTTGACTCTGCTCTCGCTTACTCGCAGCCCTGGCAAAGCTGACGCTTTCTCTTGTCTGCTCTCGCTCGGCATAGTTCAAGTAAACTTGACTCTGCCCTCGCTTACTCGCAACTTTGAATTACGCAGTCTAATACTCGACTTTGTCGCTCTGGGCTTTCCAAGCCTCGAAGGTGGCACGTGCCTCCTCCGAGAGAAGTGCCTCTATCTGCTTGCTGCGTGAGGCGTAGTCGAGTGATAACTCCTTATAGATGAACGAGTCGTCGAAGCCAGCCTCGGCAGCATCATCCTTCGTACATCCGTAGTATATCTTGTCGATGTGAGCCCAATAGATTGCTCCCAAGCACATAGGGCAGGGCTCGCACGAGGTGTATATCTCGCATCCCGAGAGGTCGAAGGTATGCTGCTCGGCACAGGCACGACGTATGGCACTCACCTCGGCGTGAGCCGTAGGGTCGCACGAGGCTGTTACACGGTTGACACCCGTAGCTACGACCTCGTCGCCACGCACGATGACTGCTCCAAAAGGCCCTCCGCCATTGGCTACATTCTCCACTGCAAGCTCTATCGCTTGACGCATAAATTTCTCCTTACACATATCTCTTTCTTCTCTTTACAATTACTTTACAATAAGCACATTAACAAGTTTCATCCCCAGGGCAGCATTTATCTGCTCGGTGAGTGCGTCGCGACGCAGAAATATCTCGTGTCGCACGACCGCTGATGTGATACGCACATACATCACGTGGTTCTCTAACCGCACCGACTCTGTCAGCTGGGCAACGTGTCCTCCGACGACCTCTGCCCACACCTGGGGTAGTCGCCCCTCGGCAAGTTTAGCCGCTATGTGTGGCTTTGAAAATATCTCTTGCAGTATCTCCCCTGCACTCTGTGTCTGTGTTCTTCTCATAGCTTAACATCGCCCGCGGCGACAGTAAAAAGTTTATACTCCTTGCCTGCACTCTGCAGTGTACTCTCCAAGCGTTGTTTGTTGCAGTCGGTGATGATTATCTGTCCGAACTCCTCGCCAGAGACCAACGAGAGGAGCTTCTCCACGCGGGCTGTATCGAGCTTGTCGAAGAGGTCGTCGAGCAGGAGTATAGCTCGCTCGCCACGACTCTCGCTTATGAGCTTATATTGTGCCAACTTAAGAGCCAGCAGGAACGACTTCTGCTGTCCCTGCGAGCCGAACTTACGCAGCGGATAGCCTCCTATGCTGAAGACGACATCGTCGCGATGCACGCCCGAGGTGGTAAATTGGTTGACTATATCACGCTGACGCGAACGCAGCAGTAGCTCGCTCAATGGCTGGTCGGAGAGCTCCGAGCGGTACGATATGTCGACCTGCTCACGGTCGCCAGAGAGCGAGGCATAGTATTGTGCCACAAGAGGTTGCATCTTCTCGATGATAGCCTTTCGGGCTTGGTATATCCTGCTGCCCAGGTCGGAGAGCTGCTGGTCGTAGATGAGCAACATATCCTCTGCCGAGCCTATCTTCAGGTAGCGGTTTCGCTCTGCCAGAACGGTGTTGTAGCGAATCATAGCCGCCAGGTAACCCGCCTCGATCTGCGAGAGCACGCCATTGAGGTATTTGCGTCGCTCCTCGGCAGCATCGGTGATGAGTGTGCTGTCTTGTGGCGAGACCACCACCACAGGGAACGCCCCCACGTGGTCGGCTATGCGGTCGTACTCCTTACCGTTGCGTTTGATGACCTTGCCTGCACGACGCGAGAAGGAGCAGTTGACAACCTCCGAGCGGTTGTCGTCGCTCAGGTAGCTGCCCTCGATGACGAAGAACTCCTCGGCGTGGTTAACGCTCTGCCCGTCGGTCATCGTGAGAGCCGACTTCGACATCGAGAGGTAGTATACCGCATCGAGAATATTGGTCTTGCCTGCACCGTTATCTCCCACAAAACAGTTGAATCCCTCCGATAGCGAGAGCTCCACCTGCTGGATATTTTTGAAGTTTATGAGCAACAACTTATCTAATCGCATCGCCTCAGCTTTTTACATAATAGTCTGCATTAACACCCCAAAGTTAAGAATTTTTGGCGACAAAAAGTCAAAAACAGAGCCTTCTTTCAAATTTTACTCCTGCGAAACTGCATTTTTTTGAAATTTTATTATATTTTTGCACTTTGGATTGAATGTAATCAAAAATAAAATCATAAAAAGTTATGGCAAAAGTAAAGACAAACGAGGAGTTGTTGGAGAATGCTGAGTTGCAGACCAAGTCATTCTTCACCAAGCACAGTAAGACAATTATCGGTACTTTCATCGCCGTTTTGGTTATCGGTATGGGTATCGCTTTGTGGCAGTTGGCGTGGGTTAAGCCTTTCGAGCGTGAGGCTCAGGTTGCTCTGTTCAAGGCTCAGGCTGCTTTTGAGTCGCAGACAGCTGACTACGCAGCTCTGTTGGTAGAGTTCGAGAACGTAGCTGCAAACTATGAGTCTACACCAGCAGGTAACGAGGCTCACTACTACGCAGCAGCTTGTGCATTGCGTACAGGCGACGTGGAGAAGGCATCGCAGAATATCGAGGCTTTCGACGAGGTAGATGGCGAGATGGGTGTTGCAATCAACGCTCTGGCTCTGGTTTTGAAGGGCGACGTTGCTGTCGAGAAGCAGCAGCTCGCTGAGGCAGCAGCCCTCTACGAGGAGGCAGCCGAGGCTGTTAACGGCTACTCTGCACCTCTGGCTCTGATGAAGGCTGCACGTGTATACAACGCTCTTGGTGAGGTTGAGAAGGCACAGGTTGCTTTGAAGAAGATTGTCGAGAACTACGCATCTTCTGCTCAGGCTCTCGAGGCTCAGAAGATGATTCGATAGTCGAACGTAACGCTGTGGGTGAGTTGAGGATTGGCATAGTGATGGTTAAGGAGCAGATGTCGTTTGCACAACGTCATCTGAGTGCTACCACCGAGTCCTTGAAGGCTTTGGGCTGTGCCGAGAGCGACATAAAGATAATATCTTCGCCCACCGTGCTCAACGTGCCGCTGACGACGCAGTTCTTTGCTGAGTATACCGAGGTCGATGCTGTCATCGTGCTGGTAGAGCCCTCGCAGAGTCGGGAGTATGAGACTATGCTCTACGGTATAACACGCCTGCAGATGACGTGGAATATGCCGGTGCTCGTGGGCGACTGTACCGCGGCGGAGCAGGCTGTCGAGATGGTACGCACGCAGAGCGAGATGGAGGCTGCAGCCCCCGATTACGTCAATACGGACCATAAGTCGGTGAACTAACGAGCGTCTTATGGGATATGTAACAAAATAGAAGAGTGCCTCCGAAGGGTGCTCTTCTGTGTTTTAGGGTAGGAGCTTTGCGGCTCCGAGAAGGATAGGTTAATAAACAGTAAACTAAGGATATATGTCTGGAATTTTTGGTTGTGTATCGCGTATAGAGTGTGTCAACGAGGTGTTCTACGGCACCGACTATCACTCGCATTTGGGTACTAAACGTGCGGGTATGGCATTCGTCAAGGATGGTAAGTTTACCCGCTCGATTCACTCGTTGGAGGATGGTTATTTTCGTAATAAGTTCGAGAGTGAGCTGGGTAAGTTTGGCGATGCCAATATGGGTATCGGAGTGATATCGGATAACGAGTCGCAACCAATCATCATCACCTCCCACATAGGTCGCTATGCAGTGGTTACGGTGGCTCGCATCGATAATATCGAGGAGCTGACACGTGAGCTGCTCGACGACCATCATCACTTTGCCGAGCTCTCGGACTCGAAGATTAACGCTACGGAGCTGGTGGCGGTGCTTATAGGTCTGGGTAAGAACATCAAGGACGGCATAGAACTCGTGCAGCGTAAGATTAAGGGTTCGTGTTCGATGTTTGTGCTTACCGAGCACGCTATGTATGTAGCACGCGACAGGTTTGGTCGTACCCCTATCTCGCTCGGCAAGAACGATAAGGGCTGGTGTGTGGCGAGCGAGAGCTCGAGCTTCGATAACTTAGGCTTCACGTGGGTGCGAGACTTAGGCCCGGGTGAGATAATACAGCTCTCGAAGGATGGTGTGCATCAGGTTGCCGAGCCGCAGAAACGTCGCCAGGTGTGCTCATTCCTCTGGGTATACTACGGCTATCCATCGGCGTGGTATGAGGGTGTCAATGTTGAGGATTGCCGCTACCGTTGCGGTGCTGCTATGGCTCGCCGCGATGAGGACTTGGAGATAGATTTCGCCGCAGGTATCCCCGATTCGGGTGTCGGACACGCCATAGGCTATGCCAACGAGAAGGGTGTGCCCTACAAACGCCCATTCGTGAAGTATACCCCTACGTGGCCACGTAGCTTTATGCCTCAAAATCAGAAGATGCGAGATTTGGTAGCCAAGATGAAACTGCTGCCAAACAGCCAGTTTACCCGCGACCAGAAGATACTCTTTATGGATGACAGCATCGTGCGAGGTACGCAGCTCAAGGATAATGTGGTGAAGCTGCTGGATGTGGGTGTCAAGGAGGTGCATATGCGTATCGCCTGCCCACCGCTCATCTTCCCTTGCCGCTTCCTGAATTTCTCGACCTCACGTAGTACCTACGACCTCTACACACGTCGTGTGATACGCGATATTGAGGGTAGGGACGATATACCCGATAGCGTATACCTGGAGTATGCCGATCCCGACTCAGCAAAGCACGCCGAGATGGTTGAGCTTATGCGTCGCCACCTGCAACTCACCTCGCTCAAGTTCCAGCGATTAGATGATTTGGTGGAGGCAATAGGTTTGCCGAAGGAGGATTTGTGTACTCACTGTTGGGATTGTAGTAGTTACGACGAGTAGAAGCTGTCTAACAAGGTGATTTCTGCGTTACGCTTGAGCTCAAAATCCTCACATACGTCGAGTATGCTGCGGTTTCTCGCTCTACGCAAGCCTTGAAATCCCTCTTGTTATACAACTTCTATGTGATGGGGAAACAAGTCTCTTTCGGCATCTGCCTTGACTGCGAAATATATTTTGGTATAAAAATTATAGTAGTAGGGCTGTCCAACAATTTCGTTGGACAGCCCTTCTTTTTGGAGGCTACCTATAAACTACTAACCCAAACAAAAATTGGTAGCCTCCCCAACCCAAAACCTAACTAACCGCTTGTGTTACCACTATGAAACAAACTCGGGCTGCGGTTATAGCCCGTCTCTTCAGCCGAGGTAGGCTCTGCGGAGCTCTGCCCTGCGATATAAGCCCCACCAACGGCTATGCTTTGTGTGCTCTGCGACGATGTTAGTCGTCTACGCGGAGCAGCTTACCACTCTTGTCAAACTCCAACTCAAGGTCGTTGCTCAGCTCCACCTCGTAGCCTCTGCCACGCGAAATCTTCTCGACACGCGTCTTTGGATAGTGCTTGGTGAGATAGTCGCCTATTGCCTTTGGGATGATTGATGCTGGCACCTCGCCTCGCTCGCAGTCAACCTCTTCCCACTCGTTGTGCTTGTCGAACTCAATCTTCGCTCCGTTGGTGAGTACCACCTCAAACTCCTCATATACAAGACCTTTGTCCTTCTTGGCGTATGATATCTCGCTGCCGGCAAAGTGCTTCTTCACAAAATCCTGTATCTTCTTTGGTAGCTCTGCTGCTGCAACGGGACGGTCGTCATCGGTGCTATTATAGGCTACTGCTACTCCAATCGAAAGTATCGCAATGAACGATAGAAATAATACCTTTTTCATAACAATTATATCTTAATTTTAATATTAAACGCTTTTATCGTTGCAAATATTGTGCATTGATGTTAAAAAACGCAAAAAAATATGTTAACAAATCATTAATTTTCAATTCTCGTTTCCTCTTTTTTTCTTTGTCTGCTTGTAAACGGAGCAACTATTAGACCAAGCTCGGCACTCTGGCGACCGAAAAAAGAATTTATTTATTTTGAGAATAAAATAAATAAGGCTACCTTTGTTATATGCAAGGTACTCTTTTTGCTTAAGTGAGGCAGAAATTTTTTGGATTATGAACATCGCTATTGTAGGCACAGGTTACGTGGGATTGGTCTCGGGAGTATGTTTCGCCGAGATGGGTGCCGACGTTACGTGTGTCGATATTGATAAGGATAAGATTGAGGCTCTACGCCGAGGCGAGGTGCCTATCTACGAGCCAGGGTTAGAGGAGATGCTGCGTCGCAACACAGAGGCGGGCAGACTCCACTTTGCCACCTCGCTCGAGGAGTGTATCGACTCGGTGCAGGTGGTATTTTCGGCTGTCGGCACGCCCCCTATGGCGGATGGTGGAGCCGACCTGAGCCAGGTGTGGGCTGTGGCACGTGCCTTTGGTCGTGCAGTGAAGCGATATACGTTGCTTGTAACCAAGTCGACAGTCCCTGTGGGCACAGCCGAGCGTATTGACGCTATCGTGCGTGAGGAGCTTGAGCTGCGAGGTGAGCAGGTGGAGTTTGGTGTGGCATCCAACCCCGAGTTCCTGAAGGAGGGAGCTGCGATAAAGGACTTTATGATGCCCGACCGTGTCGTTGTCGGCACACGTAGTGAGCGAGCACGTAAGATTATGTCGCGTCTGTATAAGCCATTTATGCTGAGTGGCGAGCGAATGATTTTTACCGACATACGCTCTGCCGAGATGATTAAATATGCTGCCAACTCGATGCTTGCTACACGTATCTCGTTCATCAATGAGATAGCTGCTCTGTGCGAGAAGGTGGGGGCTGATGTGAATATGGTACGCAAGGGCATAGGTGCCGACAGCCGTATCGGTAAGAAGTTCCTCTATGCAGGCTGTGGCTTTGGTGGCTCGTGCTTCCCAAAGGATTTGCGGGCGTTGATACGCACCGCCGAGGAGTGCGGCTCGGATATGCCTCTGCTGCGTGCTGTGGAGCAGATTAACGAGCGACAGAAGGGTATTTTGGTCGATAAGTTCGTAGCCCACGCAGGTGGCGACGTGAAGGGTAAGCGAGTAGCTCTGTGGGGCTTGTCGTTTAAGCCCGAGACCGACGATATGCGTGAAGCACCCTCGTTGGTTGTCATCGAGCGACTCTTAAAGTTGGGATGCGAGGTACGAGTATACGACCCGATAGCTATGGATAGCTGTCGCAGTGTGGTGGGCGAGCGAGTTACCTACTGCAACGATAAATACGATGCGGCACTCGGGGCTGATGCTCTGATGCTCATAACCGAGTGGAAGGAGTTTCGTATGCCGAGCTATGCTGTGCTCCGCTCGGTGATGCACGAGCCGACGATTTTCGATGGTCGTAACATCTACGATGGCGAGGAGGCACGTGAGCAGGGCTTCACATACTACAAGATTGGATAGATGAGAGTTCTACTGACGGGCATAGCAGGTTTTATCGGTTTCCACCTTGCTCGGCGTTTAGCTACGGAGGGTGTTGAGGTTGTCGGTGTCGACAACCTTAACGACTACTATGCTGTCAGCCTGAAGATAGCTCGCCTCGGGCAGCTGGGCTTCTCGGCGGAGGCTGTGGCTCAGGGCGAGAGGCAGCGAAGTGTGCTATATGAGGGGTTAGAGTTTCTTAGGGGCGACATCGCCGACCAGGCTCTGATGCAGAGGCTCATAGCCGAGAGTGGGGTGGATGTTGTCGTCAACCTCGCTGCTCAGGCGGGTGTGCGTTACTCGTTGGAGTGCCCCGAGGCTTATACACACAGCAACATAGATGGCTTCGTGAGTCTGTTAGAGGCGTGTCGCAGAGCGGGTGTCAGGCGTATTGTCTACGCATCCTCATCCTCGGTATATGGCTCTAACAGTAAAGTGCCCTTCAGCGAGGATGATGCTGTGGAGCAGCCCGAGAGCCTCTATGCTGTAACCAAACGCACCAACGAGCTTATGGCGTCGTGCTACGGGCGGCTCTATGGCTTGCAGTGTGTGGGACTGCGATTCTTCACCGTCTATGGCGAGTGGGGGCGTCCCGATATGGCACCTATGCTCTTTGCCGATGCTATCACGCAGTCGAAGCCTATAAAGGTCTTTGGCGAGGGTGAGCTGTGGAGAGATTTTACCTATATCGACGATGTGGTCGAAGGTATGTGGCGTGTGGTGGCAGCCGAGGCTGATGCACCTCACTCGCTCTACAATATAGGCTGTTCGCAGCCCATTAAGCTGACAGATTTCATCGCCACGATGGAGCAGGCGTTGGGCTGTGAGGCACGAAAGGAGTATCTGCCTCGCCAGGCAGGTGATGTTGAGCGTACGTGGGCAGACTGCTCACGTTTGGAGCACGACTTTGGCTATCATCCCACGACTTCGCTCGCGGAGGGCATAGCCCGTTTCGTGGAGTGGTACAGAGGATATTACAAAGCATAAGAACTTAAAAACTACTATATTATGACGAAAGGTATTGTACTTGCAGGTGGTAGCGGCACACGCCTCTATCCTATCACCAAAGGTGTGAGCAAGCAGCTGCTGCCCATCTACGATAAGCCGATGGTTTACTATCCTATCTCGGTGCTTATGATGGCTGGCATACGTGAGATACTCATCATCTCGACACCGCAGGATTTGCCCGCCTTCAAGCGTTTGTTAGGCGATGGCTCGGACTATGGTGTGAGGTTTGAGTATGCCGAGCAGCCCTCGCCCGACGGGTTGGCACAGGCATTCCTCATAGGAGAGGAGTTTATCGGCGACGACTGTGCCTGTCTGGTCCTGGGCGACAACATCTTCCACGGTGCAGGCTTGCCTACGCTGCTGCGTGAGGCTGTGCGTGCGGCGGAGCAGGAGCAGAAGGCGACGGTCTTTGGCTATTGGGTTGACGACCCCGAGCGTTATGGCGTGGCGGAGTTTGACGACCAGGGCAACTGCCTCTCTATCGAGGAGAAGCCCAAGGAGCCTAAGTCGAACTATGCTGTCGTAGGTCTCTACTTCTACCCCAATAAGGTTGTCGAGGTGGCGAAGAACATCAAGCCTTCGGCACGTGGCGAGTTGGAGATTACGTCGGTCAACCAGCAGTTCCTATCGGATGGAGAGCTGAAGGTGCAGACCTTAGAGCGAGGCTTCGCGTGGTTGGATACGGGCACACACGACTCGCTTGCTGATGCCTCTATCTTCGTGGAGGTGATAGAGAAGCGTCAGGGATTGAAGATTTCGTGTCTCGAGGCTATCGCCTACCGCAACGGCTGGATAACAGCGGAGCGTCTGCGTGAGGTGGCACAGCCTATGATAAAGAACCAATATGGTCAGTATCTGATAAAGATTTTGGAGGAGAAGCACCGCGAGTTTTAATGTCGGTTTCGGCAAGATTTTTCTTCGACGAGTTTTTACACAAAGAGTATCATAAAACAGAAAACAACCAAACCAGAGAGATGAAGGTAACAAAGACAGCTATTGAGGATGTAGTGATTATAGAGCCCCGCGTCTTTGGCGATGCACGTGGCTACTTTTTTGAGAGTTATTCGCAGCAGAAGTTCGATGAAGCGGTGCGTAAGGTGCGTTTCGTGCAGGATAACGAGAGCTGCTCACGCTATGGCGTGCTGCGTGGCTTGCACTTCCAGAAGGGCAAGTATGCTCAGTCGAAGTTGGTGCGTGTGGTCAAGGGCAGGGTGTTGGATGTGGCTGTCGACATACGTCGTGGCTCGCCCACCTTTGGTCGCTGGGTAGCTGTGGAGCTGAGCGAGGAGAACAAACGTCAGCTGTTTGTGCCACGAGGCTTCGCACACGGCTTCTCGGTGTTGAGCGATGAGGCTGTGTTCCAATATAAGTGCGACAACCTCTATGCTCCAACTGAGGAGGGTGCTGTGGCGTGGAACGACCCTGCGATAGGCATCGATTGGGGCTTGAAGGCGGAGGATGTCATCCTCTCGGAGAAGGACTCCAAACATCCGCTGCTCTGCGATGCCGAGGAGCTCTTTGACTATAACATTGACTATTATGCAGAGTAAGAGAGAAGATATGCAAAGCAGAAAACGAATACTTGTAACGGGAGCTAACGGTCAGCTCGGCAGCGAGATGCGTCGCCTGGGAGAGTCATCGCCCAACGACTACCACTTCACCGATGTCGCCGAGTTAGATATAACCGACGCCGCTGCTATCCTTGCCTATGGTGCCGACAAGGGCTTCGATGTGATTGTTAACTGTGCTGCCTACACCGCTGTGGACAGAGCAGAGGATGATGAGGCTACGGCCCTTACGATAAACGCCACCGCTGTGCGTAACCTCGCCGAGGCTGCCAAGCAGTGGGGTGCTACACTCATCCACATCTCGACCGACTATGTATTCTCGGGCGAGGGCAACACACCCCGCTCGGAGGATATGCCGACAGCACCGCTGGGTGCCTATGGCAGAACGAAACTACGTGGCGAGCAGGCTATAGCCGAGGTGGGATGTAAGGCTCTCATCTTCCGTACAGCGTGGCTCTACTCGGAGTATGGTAACAACTTCCTGAAGACTATGCTCCGACTCACTGCCGAGCGACCACACCTAAATGTTGTGGTCGACCAGGTGGGTACGCCAACCTATGCTGGCGATTTGGCGATGACCATCTTTGCCATCGTCGAGCGTGATATGTATCAGGGTAACGAGGGCATCTACCACTTCTCTAACGAGGGTGTATGCTCGTGGTACGACTTTGCGGTGGAGATAGCACGTGCCGCAGGTAATGTGAAGTGCGAGATAAGCCCCTGCTCGAGTGCGGAGTTCCCATCGAAGGTCGAGCGACCTCACTACTCGGTCTTGGACAAGAGTAAAGTAAAGCAGACGTTTGGTGTCGACATACCACATTGGCGAGAGTCGATGCTCTACTGTCTCAAACGCCTATTAACCAAGCAATAACAGAAAGAAAACGATATGAAGAGAAACATTCTTATAACCGGAGGAGCCGGTTTCATCGGAAGCCACGTCGTGCGACTTTTCGTGAAGAAATACCCCGACTATCACATCATCAACCTCGATAAGTTGACCTATGCGGGTAACCTCGCCAACCTAAAGGATGTCGAGCAGCTGCCCAACTACACCTTCGTGAAGGCTGACATCTGCGACTTCGATGCTGTGTGCGAGATTTTCGACAGGTACGATGTGGATGGTGTCATCCACCTCGCTGCCGAGAGCCACGTCGACCGCTCTATAAAGGACCCATTCACCTTCGCCCGCACCAACGTGCTGGGTACGTTGTCGCTCCTGCAGGCGGCACGTCTGAAGTGGGAGGCTAAGCCCGAGAAGTATGAGGGTAAGCGATTCTACCATATCTCTACCGATGAGGTGTATGGAGCTTTAGAGTTCGATGATACGCTCTTTACCGAGCAGACCAAGTATGACCCACACTCGCCATATTCGGCGTCGAAGGCGTCGTCGGACCACTTCGTGCGTGCCTTCCACGATACGTATGGTATGCCTACGGTGGTTACCAACTGCTCGAATAACTATGGACCGTATCAGTTCCCCGAGAAGCTCATACCGCTCTTTATCAACAATATACGCCACCGCCGCCCACTGCCCGTATATGGCAAGGGTGAGAACGTGCGTGATTGGCTCTATGTCGAGGACCACGCCCGAGCTATCGACATCATCTTCCACGAGGGAAAGGTTGCCGACACCTATAACATCGGCGGCTTCAACGAGTGGCGTAACATCGACCTTATAAAGGTCATCATACGCACCGTAGACCGCCTTGTAGGTAATCCCGAGGGATATAGCGATGAACTGATAACCTACGTTACAGACCGTGCAGGCCACGATTTGCGTTATGCTATCGACTCGCGTAAGTTGAAGAATGAGCTCGGCTGGGAGCCGTCGTTGCAGTTCGAGGAGGGTATCGAGAAGACTGTCCGCTGGTATTTAGATAACCAGGAGTGGATGGATAACATCACCTCGGGCGAGTACGAAAAGTATTACGATGATATGTACAAAGGTCGTTAGCCGCAACGCCTGATAAAGTCCGAAATGGCTCAAACGTCGATAAAGAAGAATTTTGCCTACAAGAGTGCGTTGAACCTGTCATCCTACGTGATAGGCTTCATCACCTTTCCCTACATCTCTCGCCTTATGGGTGCCGAGCGTGTGGGCTTGGTCAACTTTGTCGACAATACGGTCAGCTACTTCCTGCTCTTTGCCACGCTCGGCATAGGATTGCTCGGTGTGAGGGAGATAGCCCGCGTGAGGTGCGACGAAAGGGAGCGTAGTCGTGTCTTTGCCAACCTGTTGGGTGTCAACCTGTTGTTCACGCTGCTGACGTTGGTGGTGTTTGTTGCTGCCATCTGCCTTGTGCCGACACTCAGGCAGTATTCCGACCTCTTTTGGGTAGGCTCGGCGAAGATTATCTTCTCGGCTCTGCTTGTGGAGTGGTTCTTCTCGGGTATGGAGAACTTCCGCTATATCACGCTGCGTACCGTCGCTGTCAAACTGTTGTATGTGGTGGCGGTCTTTCTCTTTGTGCGGCGTGCAGACCAATATCCGCTCTACTTCATCCTGACGGTGGGTGTTGTTGTGGTCAATGCTCTGATAAATATGCTCTATGCCCGACGTTTCGTGCGTCTTAGGCTCTCGGAGCTCTTCTCGTTGCGTTATCTGAGGAGCAACTGCACGCTGGGTGTATACTCCATAATGACCTCGATGTACCTCACGTTCAATGTGATGTTCCTCGGCTTTGTGGCAGGTAATACCGAGGTGGGTTACTATACCACTGCCTTTAAGCTATATACTGTCTTTTTAGGCTTCTTCTCAGCCTTTGCCAATGTTATGCTACCTCGTATGAGTGCGTTGGTTGCCGATGGCGAGCAGGAGGCATTCCAAACCCTTCTCTCCAAGTCGTTCTCGGCTGTGGCTACCTTCTCGCTGCCGCTGATAGCGTGTAGTGTGGTGATGGCACCGCAGATAATCTATGTCATTGCCGGCGAGGGCTTTGCGGGGGCTGTCGTGCCTATGCAGATTGTTATGCCGGCGTTACTTGCGGTGGGCTTGGCACAGATTTTAGCCATCCAGATATTGATGCCGCTCAAACGCGATGGAGTGCTTCTGGCGGCATCCATCATAGGAGCTACGCTGAGCGTAGTGATAAACGTCGTGTGTGTGCCACATCTGGGTGCTACGGGCTCGGCTGTGGTGCTTTTGGCGGCAGAGAGTGTCGTTACAGGCACGTATATTGTATATGTATGCCGCAAGCAGATAGTGAAGATTCCTGTTAAACGCTTTTTACGCTCGGCTCTGCTTACGCTGCCCTCGGTTGCGGTGTGTGTGGCGTGCGGGCACTATATCTCTAACCCATTCATTGCTTTGGCTGTGGCAATCCCACTCAGTGTTGGTTGCTGGGGCATCCTCAATTTCAAAGAGTTAAGGAGCTATATAGGCATTTGATGGATCTATCCGTAATTATTGTAAATCACAACACCCTGCCTCTTACCGTGGGGTGTGTCGACTCGCTCTATCAGCATACTCGCGACCTACGGTTTGAGGTTATCGTTGTCGATAACGCCTCGACGGATGGCTCGCAGGAGGTGCTGGGGGATGATGAGCGAATAATCTTTCTGCCGCTGTGTCGTAACGAAGGTTTCGGCACAGCCTGCAACCATGCCCTGTGTATCGCTTTGGGGCGTCAGGTGCTGTTTCTCAATCCCGACACACGTCTGCTCAACAATGCTGCCGAGCAGATGGTCGCCCTGTTAGACTCTCGTGCCGATGTCGTGGCGTGTGGTGCCAACCTCTACGATGAGCAGCTACGTCCCTCGCTCTCGTTTCGCCCTTTTCTGCCTTCGTGGCTGAGCGAGGCTGATGCACTGCTGGGAGGTATTCCCCAGCGGCTGCTTTATGGGCGTGCACGTTACTTCAACCCTACATCTCACGTGCTGCGTGTGGGCTACGTTACAGGTGCAGCTATGATGGTTAGGCGTCGTGCGTTGGAGTGCGTGGGTGGCTTCGACGAGCATTTCTTCCTCTATTATGAGGATACCGACCTCTGTCGCCGCCTTGCCGAGCAGGGTACGTTGGTCTCGTTGCCCACAGCCCGCATCCAACATCTCGAGGGAGGCTCTTTTGCCCTCACACGCCGCACTCTGCGTCGGGTGCTCTACTCCGAGCAGGGCAGAGATTGTTACTACAGCCTTAACCACTCACGCCGCCACCATCGCGTGGCAAATGCCCTCTATCGTTGCACTCTCCACCTGCGAAGCCTCCTCTTTATGGTCGTAGGGCGGTGGGAACGTAGCCGTGAGAGCCGTCTGCGACTTATGGCGTTGAGCCACCTGCGACGTAACGGAGGTGAGCCCCGAGAACGACGTGCTATGCGATGACAGCCATACCCTATATCATTTTAGGCTGCCTTCTGCTGCTGCTCTATTGTGCCGAGCGGCGTGCTGCGACACTGCGTGTGAGACGTATGGTGCAGTGCGTGGCATACCTCGCACTCTTCATCTTCGTGGGGTTGAGGGGGCATCTCTACTCCGACTTTATCAATTATTACCCCTATTTCGAGGATGTCCCTCCGCTCTCGAGACTCACGCTGCGTGCACTCTCGCACTTCTCTTTCGAGGCGGGCTTCACCCTCTACACCTCCGCCATAAAGAGCCTCTGCGACAACTATTTCTTCTGGGTGGCTACGGGTGTGGCTATCGATGTGGTGGTGTTGCGTAGCACCTTTCGCCGCTACTGCTCCTCGGAGGTGTTGCCGCTGCTGCTCTTTATCGCCTTTCAGGGGCTCTTCATCGAGTTCAACCTCTACCGCAACGTGAAGGCTTTAGACCTCTTCCTCCTCTCGCTCCCTGCGTTGCAACACCGTCGTATTGTGCCCTACGTGGCACTCAACCTCGTGGGAGCTATGTTTCACCTCTCGTCGCTTGTCTATCTGCCGCTCTATTTCGTGCTGCATCGCTCAATGCCCAAGTGGATGATGTGGTGTGGAATAGTTTTTGCCAATGTCGTTGTCGTAGCCCGCCTGCCCGTTATGGAGTGGCTGCTGGGTGGAGTGGATGCTGTGGCGTTGGCAGATGTCGCCGAGCGTGTTGGTGCTCACGCTCGGGCAGGTGGCGGAGGCTATCTGCTCTCGGTGGGGCACTTGGAGCGAACACTCTCCATCGTGCTCTTCACGCTGCTCTATGCTCGGATGGTGGCTCAGCGAGCGAGCAATGCGATGTTTTATAACCTGCTGTGGCTCTACTACCTCTCGTTTATGCTCTGCTACGAGGTGCGAGTGTTAGCCGACAGGATACCTATGCTCTTTGTGGCAGGCTATTGGGTGCTATATGCCAATGTTGTGGAGCTTCGCTTTCGCCTGCGACAGGTGGTGGTGGCTATCGTTATGGGGCTTAGCTTTCTGAAGCTCTACCTCTCAAACGACATTGCTCCGGCACGTTACGATAATCTGCTTTTTGGTATAGAGAGCTATGCCAAGCGGCGAGCTACGATGCTTCGATTTTTAGATGATGAGAGATGAAAATTCTATTTGACCACCTCTGTTTCTGGCAACGCTTTGGCGGTGTCGCACGTTACTTTGTTGAGCTTCACCGCCACCTCCCTGCGGAGTGTTCGGAGCTTACGGTTCGCTTCTCGGATAACAGCTATCTGCGTGAGGCGGGTATTGCGGTGCACCCCTTTCTGGGGCGGTGGGAGTTTCGCGGTAAGGCTCGTTTGGAGAAGCAGTGGGGTAAGATTTTTTCGGTGGCTCGCCTGTTGCGTCGCGACTACGACATCTACCACCAGACCCACTACGACTGCTATGCCTACCGCTTCCTTTCGCCTCGGGTGCGAAGAGTTACGACATTGCACGATGCCAACTTCTTCACCCACGCCTCGCACTATAAGCCCCACTCCACGCTGCGTCGCGATATGATTCGCTCGGCGGAGCGTGCCGACCATATCATCACCGTCTCGCACAACTCCAAGCGTGATATATGCCACTTTCTGGGGTGTCATCCCTCGCGTGTTACGGTCATCTACCACGGTGTCGACCACTCGCTCTGCGAGGCAGCCCAGCCCTTTCGCACAGCAGAACGATATATAATATATGTAGGAGCTCGCTCCTCGTATAAGAATTTCGCCCGCTTTTGTCGCTCCTTCGCTATGCTCTGCCTGCGAGATAGCACCCTGAGGCTCTACTGCTGTGGCTCGGCTCCCAACTCGGGTGAGTGCGAGATGTTGCGACGGTTGGGCATTGCGGAGCGAGTACGCTTCTACGCCCCTTCGGATAGTGAGCTCTTCTCGCTCTATAAGTCGGCACGTTGTTTTGTCTTCCCCTCACTCTCGGAGGGCTTTGGCTTGCCTGTGTTGGAGGCTATGGCTGCCGGATGTCCTGTGGCTCTGTCGCGTCGCAGCTGCTTTCCCGAGGTGGCAGGCGATGCAGCCCTCTATTTCAATCCCGACGATGAGTACGATATGTGTCGTGTGGTGAGCCAGGCTGTCGAGGATGAGCCACTGCGTGAGCGGTTGGTGGCTCTCGGGCGGCTGCGTGCCTCGCTATTCACGTGGCAACGCTCGGCAGATGAGCACCTCTCACTCTATAAACAGCTCTTGCAATGATTTCGGTAGCTATGGCAACCCACAACGGTGAGCGATACATAGCCGAGCAGATTAGCTCCATTCTATGTCAGCTCTCGGAGAGCGATGAGCTTGTCATCTCGGATGATGGCTCTACGGATGCTACGCTGGATGTGATAGCGAGCTTCGGCTCGCCGCAGATACGCCTTTTGAGGCTCTCGCCCGATAGGTCGCTCCGCCTGCCCGAGCGTGTGGGGCGTAACTTCGCCAATGCTCTGGAGCAGTGTCGTGGCTCGGTGGTCTTTATCGCCGACCAGGATGATGTGTGGCTCCGACATAAGGTGCAGACTATGGTTGCGGCATTGCAGGAGGCTGATGTGGCTATATCCGATTCGTGGATTGTGGGCTCCGACGACAACTGCTCACGTCTGCGTTATGGTCGTAGCTCGCCGCTGGGCAACTATCTGCTTCTTGGGCGGGCGAAATATCAGGGCTGTTGTATGGCTCTGCGGCGTGAGGCGTTGCGACGTATGTTGCCTATGCCCTCGCGTATGCCGCTGTATGATAGCTATTTAGGGCTGCTTGGTGAGCTTACGGGCAGGGTGAGTTACATCGCCGAGCCACTCATCCTCCACCGCCTCCACCACGCCAATGCCTCGCAGAGCGTACACAACCCTCTGCACTATAAGCTATCGTACCGCCTGCGACTACTCGCCCAGATATACCGAAGAGCCATAGAGTATCGTTTCAAACAGTTAAAACCTTAGAGATTATGGAGAGTATCACAGTTATTATGTCGGTCTACGATGGCGACCAGCCCGACCACCTCTACAAAGCTATCGAGAGCGTTACCGTAGCCCAGACACTTCAGCCTCGGCAACTTATCTTAGTCGAGGATGGGGCTCTGCGGCGAGCCCTACGCTCGGTCGTCAACCTCTGGCAACGTCGTCTGCGGGGACGTATGCTCATTATACGCAACCGTCAGAATGTGGGGCTTACGAAGTCGCTCAACCGAGCTATCGCGTTGGCTCGAGGCACGCTCATAGCCCGTATGGATAGCGACGATGTGTCGCTCCCCGACCGCTTTCGCCGCCAGGTGCAGTATCTGCGTAACCACCCCGATGTGGCTATCGTTGGAGGTGCTATCGAGGAGTTTGAGGATGAGCAGAGATGTGGCTGCGTGAGAGAGTATCCCCTCTCGCACGACGATATAGTGGGTGTCATACACCGCTTCTCGCCTCTGGCTCACCCTGCGGTGATGATACGTCGCAAGGTCTTTGTTTGCGGTGTGAGATACGATGAGCGGTGGCGTACAAGTCAGGATGTGGCACTCTGGTTTGAGGCTATCGAGCGTGGGTGGCGTATGGCTAACGTAAGGGATGTGGTGTTGCGTTTTCGGTGCGATGAGAGGCTCTACCGAAGGCGTGGAGTGGCTAAGGCGTGGGATGAATTGCGGATATATGTGCAGGGCATACACACCCTCTACGGGCTCTTCTCGTGGCGATATATCTTCCCCTTGGCTCGCTTTTGTGTGCGGCTGCTGCCACCACGCATCATACGACTGCTCTACCATAGCCCCATAAGAAATCTGGCACGTCGCACCGCATAAAAAAAGGCTGTCCAACAAAAAAGTGTCGCGACAGCCTATTTTCGTTATATCCGCTTACAGATTACTAACCCTTGCAACCTACGCAGCGAGGCTTTATCTGCTGGAAGAAGTCGTTACCCTTGTCATCGACCAAGATGAAGGCTGGGAAGTTCTCTACGCGAATCTTCCATACCGCCTCCATACCCAGCTCGGGGAACTCTACGCACTCGATAGATTTGATGTTCTCCTTGGCGAGCAGGGCTGCCGGACCTCCGATAGAGCCCAAGTAGAAGCCACCGTGCTTGCGACACGCGTCGGTTACCTGCTGTGAGCGGTTACCCTTGGCAATCATCACAAGTGATGCACCCTCCGCCTGGAAAGCGTCGACGTATGGGTCCATACGCTGTGCTGTGGTTGGTCCCATAGAGCCACAAGGCATACCTGCTGGTGTCTTGGCAGGACCGGCATAGTATACAGGGTGATTCTTGAAGTAGTCGGGCATACCCTCACCGGCATCTAAACGAGCCTTCAGCTTGGCGTGGGCTATGTCGCGTGCCACGATGATAGTTCCGTTGAGTGAGACACGTGTAGCTACGGGATATTTCGCCAACTCGGCACACACCTCGCGGATAGGCTTGTCGAGGTCAATCTGCACTGCGTCGCCCTCGCCTGCCTCACGCAGGTGCTCTGGGATAAGCTCATAAGGTGTCATATCCATCTTCTCAATCCACAGACCATCCTTGTTAATCTTCGCCTTTATGTTGCGGTCAGCCGAGCAGCTCACGCCCATACCGACAGGGCAAGAGCCGCCGTGGCGTGGCAGACGTACTACGCGTATGTCGTGGCAGATATACTTACCGCCAAACTGAGCACCCAAGCCTATGTTGTGAGCCTCGCGTGTGAGCACCTCCTCGAGCTCCACGTCGCGGAATGCACGACCTGTCTCGTCGCCCGTCGTGGGGAGGGTGTCGTAGAAGTGTGTCGACGCCAGCTTCACGGTCAGCAGGTTACGCTCGACACTTGTGCCACCTATCACAAAGGCAATGTGGTAGGGTGGGCAGGCTGCTGTGCCGAGTGAGCGAATCTTCTCTAAGCAGAATGGGATGAGTCGCTCGGGGTTGAGCAGAGCCTTGGTCTCCTGGTAGAGATATGTCTTGTTGGCTGAGCCACCACCCTTGGCTATGAAGAGGAACTTATACTCCATACCCTCGGTAGCCTCTATGTCTATCTGTGCAGGGAGGTTGCATCGTGTGTTCACCTCGTCATACATCGTCAGCGGAGCATTCTGCGAATAACGCAGGTTCTCCTCGGTGTATACCTCATATACGCCACGAGAGAGAGCCTCCTCGTCGCAGCAGTCGGTCCATACTCGCTGTCCCTTCTCGCCGTGGATGATGGCAGTACCGGTGTCCTGGCATATAGGCAGCTGACCTTTGCTTGCCACCTCGGCATTGCGGAGCATAGCGAGTGCTACATACTTGTCGTTGTCCGACGCCTCGGGGTCGTTGAGTATCTTCGCCACCTGCTCGTTGTGTGAACGACGCATATGGAACGACACGTCGTAGAACGCCTGACGTGTGAGTGTTGTGAGAGCCTCGGGGCTCACTATGAGCATCTGCTTGCCGTTAAACTCGCCTACCGACACGCCCTCGCTTGTGAGGTGGTAGTACTCGGTAGTATCCTCGCCCAATTGGAACATTGGGGCATACTTAAATTCAGGAATCTGTGCCATAATATCTTTTTGGTTGAAATTCTTGTGGTTAGTAATGCAAATATACGATGTTTTTTATTACCTTGCCACACCAAACATAAATAAATATCAGCAATATGCGTCGAATAGCCTATACTCTTTTTGCAATCGTGGTATGCCTGCTGTTTGTGGCGGGTGCGTGTGGTGGTAAGATATATACCGAGCCGACAGACCCTCCACAGGGCGAAAATCCTCCACAGGGTGGCGGAGGTGAGGATGATGGCGGTGGCTCATCGGGAGGCTCGCAGGGTGGTGTAGAGGCTCGCGATGGCGAGTTTGTCATCCTTTTCACCAACGACTTCCATAGCCAGATAGAGCCTCTGAGCAAGAGCGAGACATACAATGCCGACCGAGGTGGTGTGAAACGTATCAAGGCTCTGGTCGACAGCATACGCCAGGCTGAGCCGGCGGTGTTGCTTGCCGATGCGGGCGACTTCGTGCAGGGAACATACTACTTCAGTCTGTTGAATGGCGTGGTGGAGATGATGGTTATGAATCAACTCCAGTACGATATCCGCACCATAGGCAACCACGAGTTCGACAAGAAGATGTCGGGCTTGCGGGATATGCTCTCGTGGTCGGATGTGCCCGTTGTCTCGACCAACTACGATTTCAGCTCTACCTCTATTGCCAATCGTGTCGAGCCCTCGATGATTCTCGATGCCGGTAAGGTCAAGGTGGGCTTCATAGGTCTTGGCGTGAGACTTGAGTCTTTGGTCGACCCCACAGCGTGCGAGGGTGTAGGGTGGCAGAATGCAGTCAATGTAGCCGACGCCGAGGCTGCTCGACTGCGTGAGCAGGGTGCCGACATCGTTATCGCCCTCTCGCACCTGGGCTATGAGAAGGATAGCGACTTGTATTACTACGACAGAGGCTTTGTTATGCGTACACGCAATATTGATATGATTATCGGTGGTCATAGCCACACCTTCCTCAATCAGGCGGACTATGTTACAAACCTCGATGGCGAGCGAGTTCCTATCGTGCAGACGGGAAGCAAGGGTGTCTGCCTGGGCTATGCCAAGATTAAGATAGACGAGGCAGGTAAGCCGTCGTTCACCTATAAGTTGCTGCCCGTCAAGAGCTACCTCGATGCGAAGCTCGATGCCGAGTTCTCGGCTATGGTCGACGCCTTCACTGTTGACGTCGAGGAGGAGATGCAGCAGGTGCTGGGCTACTGTCCGCGTGCTATACGCAAGGGTCTGCCCGAGAGTCCTCTGGGTAACCTCTCGGCAGATGGCTTGGTGTGGCTGGCTGAGGAGTGTTTCGGTGTCGAGGCAGATGTTGCTATCTATAACAGCGGCGGCATACGTGCCGAGATTTCGCAGGGCGACCTCACCGTAGCCGACATCTATGCGGTCTATCCTTTCGACAACAAACTTTCTGTTTTGACACTTAAGGGCTCCGACCTGATTACATTTTTTGATGGTGTTGCCAAGGCAGGCGGTGCTCCGATAAACAAGGGCGTGCGGCTTGTCATCAGCGGTGGCAAGGTCAAGTCAGTAACCGTTGGCGGAAAGACTATCGACAAGAACAAGACCTATACCGTAGCCACTATAGACTACGTAGTTAACACCAAAGACTACGGTCTTGCCAATGCCACTTCGCGTCGCGACTACGACGAGATGATACGCGATGGTTTTGTTCGCTACGTCCGACATCTCGCCTCTCAGAACTCTCGAGGAGAGGTTACGGCTGAGAAGGATGGTCGTATAGTAATTGAATAAAATGATTTTCATTAAGCTGTCTAATTCAAAGAGTAGAGGCTGTCGCAATTCACACTTGTTGGACAGCCTCTTTTTGTCTGGTTGAGATTTGGTTAGATTGACAAAACGAAAAAATCTTCGTTCAAAATTGAAAAAGAGTTGGGCTAAATGGTACAACTTTGCAAAATAAAGCGTAGCTTTGTATTACGATATAACATCATTTTTTGATTATGGATAAGAAAACTGTTGTAATTGGAGTTATCGGTGCTGATGCCCACGCTGTGGGTAACAAAATCATCGACCTGACACTCACCAATCACGGATTTAACGTAGTTAACCTCGGTGTGATGGTTTCACAGGAGGAGTTCATCGAGGCTGCTGTCGAGACTTCGGCTGACGCAATCCTCGTATCGTCGCTCTATGGCCACGGCGAGATTGACTGTATGGGACTTCGCGAGAAGTGCGACGAGGCTGGCTTGAAGGGTATGCCCCTGTTCGTAGGTGGCAACCTCGTTGTCGGCAAACAGAACTTCGAGGATGTGAAGGAGCGTTTCCTCTCTATGGGCTTCGACTATGTATACGCACCAAGCACACCTATCGAGGATACTATCGTTGATTTGAATAAAGTGCTCGGCATCGCGTAACCATCAACCTTTTGCTATGAACTATCTCACGGTAGACGTAGGCAGCACCTACACCAAGCTGACCGCCATAGATGCCACCCATCGCAGAATTTTAGGCACAGCACAGTCATTCACCACCATCGAGAGCGATGTTATGCAGGGCTTCGAGAGGGCTCTGTCGCTACTGCGTGAGCAGGCGGAGTGTCGCGACTTCGTGTGGGATGAGATGCTTGTGTGTTCATCGGCGGCAGGAGGCTTGAAGATGGTAGCTTTAGGCTTGGTGCCCGACCTTACCGCCAAGGCGGCACGCACCGCAGCATCCAACGCAGGAGCGAAGGTCGTCAAGACATACGCCTACGAGATATCGCGTAGCGAGCAGCAGGAGATTTACGACATCAACCCCGACTTAGTGCTACTCTGTGGTGGAACAGATGGTGGCAACCGTGAGGTCATCACCGCCAACGCACGTCGCCTGGCAGCTATCGACCGTCCACTGACCATAATCGTTGCAGGTAACAAGAGTGCTTCGGATGAGATAGCCGCTACGTTTGAGGCTGCGGGTAAGAGTTTTGTCATAACCGAGAATGTTATGCCGCAGTTCAACCAGCTCAACATCGAGCCTGCCCGCGACGCTATCCGTCAGCTCTTCATCGCACGTATCATCGAGGCAAAGGGACTGAATCGTCTCCAGGCTATGTCGCCACATAAGATTATCCCCACACCACTGGCTGTGCTCCAGGCGTGCGAGTTGCTCAGCCGTGGCACCGCCGAGCGAGCAGGATGGGGTGATTTGATGGCGGTGGATATCGGCGGAGCTACCACCGATGTCTACTCTATGGCGGCAGGATTGCCCACCACCGAGAATACTATGCTCAAGGGTCTTCCCGAGCCGTGGGCGAAGCGTACTGTCGAGGGCGACTTGGGTATGCGATACAGCCTTCAGCACGTCTACGACCAGCTGCCACCGGCTATGCCTGCGGAGCAGGAGTTCCGCTCAAAGGTAGAGCAGTGGGTTAAGCTCTGCACCACCTCACCCGACACCCTCGCCCAGCCCGACACGGAGCAGGAGCGAGCAGAGGAGTATCTGGGCGAGATGGCTGTGCGTATGGCTGTGGAACGCCACGCAGGACGTATAGCCGATGTCTATACTCCGCTGGGCTTGATGCACACCTTGGAGGGTAAGGACCTGATGGCTGTGCAGACGGTGATAGGTATCGGCGGTGTGATACGCTCATCACGCCACCCACGCGAGATATTGAAGGGTTGTCGCTACGACGTGATGAATCCTGCCTCTACACGCCCACGTGAGCCACGTTTGATGATTGATGGCAAGTATATCTTCGCCTCGATGGGCTTGCTGAGTGCTGTCGAGCAGGAGCTCGCTTTCGAGCTGTTGGATGCTCACACCACCCATCTGGAGGAGTAGCAGATAGAGTATGAAAACCGAAAAAATGTTAAACTTACAATAAATTATGGACCGAGAATTAAAAAACCAGAGAATTCCTGAAGATTTGTTCCAGAAGGAACGTGCCGAGGTGCTCCAGCAGTGGCCTACGGGTAGGGATATTGACTTCAAGGAGGCTGTTGAATATCAGCTCTCTATCGACAAGAGCAAACGCTTTGGCGAGAAGTTGGCGAAGGCAGACAAGGAGGGCATAACCCTCGTTCAGCCTCGTGCAGGTGTGGCTCTCTACCAGGAGCAGATTGAGCTTTTGCAGTATCTGGAGAACGAGGGTAAGGCAGACCTTTTGCCTACCACCATCGACAGCTACACACGTCTTAACCGCTACAACGAGTGCCAGGTGGGTATCGAGAAGAGTCAGGCTTCGGGCCGCTCGATGCTCAATGGCTTCCCCGCTGTGAACTACGGTGCCAAGGTGTGCCGTATGGTTACCTCATCGTTGAAGAACCCTGTTCAGGTGCGTCACGGAACGCCCGATGCACGTCTTCTGACCGAGATAGCTATCGCCGGTGGTTTCACCTCGTTTGAGGGTGGCGGTATCTCTTATAACATCCCCTACTCGAAGAATCATACCATCGAGCAGACCATCAAACATTGGCAGTACACCGACCGTCTGGTAGGTATGTACGAGGAGGCTGGCGTGAGCATCAACCGAGAGCCTTTTGGCCCGCTGACAGGTACTCTCATCCCACCTTGTATCTCTAACGCGGTAGCTGTCATCGAGACTCTGCTCGCTGCCGAGCAGGGTGTGAAGGATATCACCGTAGGTTATGGTCAGTGTGGTAACCTCATCCAGGATGTGGCTGCTATGCGTTCGTTGGCAAAGCTCACACGTGAGTATCTGCATAAGTATGGCCACGACGATGTACGTATCACCACCGTCTTCCACCAGTGGATGGGTGGCTTCCCACAGGATGAGTCGAAGGCATTTGGTGTTATCTCGTGGGGCTCGGCTGCGGCAGCGTTGTCGAAGGCTACGAAGGTTATCGTGAAGACCCCTCACGAGGCGTATGGTGTGCCTACCAAGGAGGCTAATGCGTGCGGTCTGCGTGCTACAAAGCAGGTCATCTCGATGTTGCGTGACCAGGATTTGCGTGAGATACCTCTGGTGGTTATGGAGAGCCAGATTATCGAGTCGGAGGTACGTTGCATCTTGGATAGAGTCGAGGTATTGGGTAAGGGCGATTTGGCTCAGGGTACAGTGGCTGCTTTCGAGGCAGGTGTGCTCGATGTGCCATTTGCTCCTAACCGCTACAACGCAGGTAAGGTGCTCCCTGCACGTGATGACGACGGTGCTATCCGTATCTTAGAGATGGGTAACCTGCCATTCACCCAGGAACTCATCGACTTCCACCGCGAGAAGTTCGAGGAGCGTGCCCGTCTGGAGAACCGTAAGGTGTCGCTTCAGATGGTTATCGACGACGTGAGTGCTATCGAGAAGGGCGTGTTGGTTGGTCGCCCAAACAAATAATTGAGAGTTAAACGAATAAAAATATTTGAGCAATGAAGATTACAAAAGTTGTTTGTTCTGCTGGTAAGACAGGCTTCTTCTTCGATGACCAGAAGGCTATCAAGGCAGGAGCGAAGAATGACGGCAATTTCTACGTAGGAGAGCCTATGACCGAGGGCTTCACATCGGTACGTCAGATGGGAGAGTCTATCTCTGTTATGTTTGTGCTGGAGGATGGTCAGGTAGCCTTTGGCGACTGTGCTGCAGTGCAGTATTCGGGTGCAGGAGGTCGCGACCCATTGTTCTTGGCTGAGAACTTCATCCCCGTTATCGAGCAGGAGATTGCTCCTCTGTATGTGGGACGTGAGATAAGCTCATTCCGCGAGATGGCAGATATCGTGGATAAGATGACCTCGCCTTCGACAGGTAAAGTCTATCACACCGCTATCCGCTACGGTGTTACCCAGGCTTGTCTGGATGCTGTGGCTAAGAGCAAGCACTGCCTTATGGCAGAGGTTATCGCCGAGGAGTATGGCACCGAGGTCAGCTCGGAGATGATTCCTATCTTCACACAATCGGGCGATGACCGCTATATGAACGCCGATAAGATGATTATGAAGGGTGCAGCTGTGTTGCCTCACGCCCTGTTCAACCACGTCGAGGAGAAGGTGGGCTTGAAGGGCGAGAAGATTGAGGCTTACGTAGAGTGGCTGCGTAACCGCGTCTTGGAGAAGAAACCTTTTGCCGACTATAACCCTATCTTCCATATCGACGTATATGGCACTTTGGGCTTGGTCTTCAACAACAATTTCGAGGCTATCGCCGACTATATCGCAGGTCTGGAGAAGATTGCTGCTCCATTCCACCTCCGCGTTGAGGGTCCCGTGGATATGGGCGAGAAGCAGGCACAGATTGAGGCTTTAGCAGCTATCCGTCGTGCTCTGGAGGCACGTGGTGCTAAGGCTGAGATTGTGGCTGACGAGTGGTGTAACACATTTGAGGATGTGGTCGACTTCACCAAGGCTAAGGCTGGTCATATGGCACAGATTAAGACTCCCGACCTGGGCGGTATCAACAACTCTATCGAGGCTGTGCTCTACTGCCGCGAGAATGGTATGGGTGCTTACCTTGGCGGTACTTGTAACGAGACCAACCGCTCGGCAGAGGTGTGTGCTCACGTAGCTATGGCTACCCAGCCAAAGCAGTATCTGGCAAAGCCAGGTATGGGTGTTGACGAGGGTTATATGATTGTCTTCAACGAGATGTCGCGTATCCTTGCATTGCGTAAATAATCGAAACACAGAATATTATGAATACCGAAAATAAGAAGCAGATTCGCGTACTCTCGCCTACTGCCATCCTCGGCTATGGCTTCCCCATGGAGTCTTTCGTGGAGGGTATGCGTCGTAAGCCCGATGTTATTGCAGTCGATGCTGGCTCGACAGACCCAGGACCATACTATTTGGGTGCAGGCTACTCTTTTACCGACCGCAACGCCGTTAAGCGAGACCTCTCGATAATGATTCCTGCCGCTCTGGAGGCGGGTATCCCCGTGATGATAGGTACTGCGGGTGGCTCGGGTGCACGTCCTCACGTTGAGGAGACTGTGGGCATCATCCGCGAGATTGTCGAGGAGCAGAAGCTCCACTTCAAGATGGCTGTTATCGAGTCGGAGTTCGAAAAGGAGTTCGTCAAGGAGAAGATACGTCGTGGCGACATCTTCCCATTGGGACCCGTTGCCGAGCTTACGGAGGAGAATGTCGAGGAGTCAATCCATATCGTGGCACAGATGGGCGAGGAGCCTTTCATCAAGGCTCTCGAGAGCGGAGCAGATGTCATCCTTGCAGGTCGTAGCTACGACCCTTGCGAGTTCTCGGCACTGGCTATTAGCCGCGGCTTCGATAAGGCGTTGGCTATCCATATGGGTAAGATTTTGGAGTGTGCAGCCATCACAGCTCTGCCAGGTAGTGGTAGCGATTGTATGATGGGCACGCTGAGCGAGGATAGCTTCGTTGTGGAGCCACTGAACCCTATACGTAAGTGTACCGCTCTGTCGGTTGCGGCTCACTCGCTCTATGAGAAGTCAAATCCTTATGTGTTGCCGGGTCCCGGTGGTGCTCTGGACTTGCACGAGACGAAGTTTGAGCAGTTGAGCGACACACAGGTTAAGGTCAGCGGCACGAAGTTTATCCCTACCGAGGAGTATTTCGTTAAGTTGGAGGGTGTGCGTCGTGTAGGCTATCGTACGATGTCGCCAGCAGCTACACACGACCCTGTGATGATTAGCCAGATTGACACTATCGTCGAGAAGGTGCGTGAGCGTGTGGAGGATAACTTCCGTAATACGGGTATGAAGAACTTCTACCTCGACTTTAAGATTTACGGCAAGAAGGGTGTTATGAATATGTTCCCTTCGACTCCCGACTCATCGTCTGACGAGCTGCTCATCATCATCGAGGCTGTCGCTCCAACGCAGGAGGAGGCTAACACTATATGTGGCTTTGCCCGCTCTACGATGTTGCACTACGGCTACGAGGGACGTATCTCTACTGCGGGTAACCTAGCGTTCCCATTCTCGCCAAGCGACTGTAAGATGGGTGCTGTCTACGAGTTCAATGTCTACCACTTGATGCGTATCGAGGATCAGTGTGAGCCATTCCCAACAACAATCATTGAGTTCTAATCTTTTTAATGAGGAGTATTTATGGCAAAGTATAAGTTAATAGATATCGCTTCGGTCATCCGCAGCAAGAACTCGGGACCTTATGAGCTTACCTTCGATGTCATCTTCAAGGAGTTTGACACCTATTTCAAGGTCAAGGAGGCAAATGCTATCAACCACGAAAACTTCTGTGCGTTGTATGGCATCCCACGTGAGGAGATTTTGCACCTCGTATACTTCGACCCTGCGAAGGCTGTCAAGGTTACAATACGTCGCCCTATACCAAGTGGTGCGTTGGGCGAGACCGATGTCTATGGTGCTCAGCAGCACGCTCCACTTATGGGCTTGGAGGTTGAGTTCTAACCGAGAGAAGCTCTGCAACACTAAGGAGGCTGTCGTAACTCACTTGTTACGACAGCCTCTTTGTCATATTATAAATATATAAGGTAATCGCTTCGTGGAGGACATTAGAACTGCTCCCTCATCAGCCAGCGTAGGGCGTTGTATATAAGATAGTTTTGTGTCGGGTCGACAAATATGCGTGTGCCGTGCCCCATATTCATATATACCATATTGTAGTCGGTGTTGCTCCACACTACGGGGAAGTCGCCATCTGTTACTGTATCTTTGAAGCCGATAGGATAGTTCTCCTCAGAGAGCGAGACGAGCACCTTCACGTTCTCTCGCAGGCGTGGGCTCGGCTTGAACTGATACCACTCATTTTGTGGCGAGATGTACGATGCGGGCATACCTTTGGTTACGGGGTGTGATGTGTCATCTACGATTAGCTTCGCCGACTGCGGTGGCCAGTTGTTGCGGTGAAATACCGCTCCGCCCAAGAAATCTACAAACCACTGCCACTGCGTGCGGCTGTCGTTGTACCCTGCCGCGTGGAAGCCTAACCACGCACCGCCACCCTCCATATATCGCTCAAATGCAGCACGTTGCTCCGCTGTGTGCCCGGGGTTGTCGTTGAGCGAAATTACGATGTGGTATGTGCGGAGCTTCTCGTCGTTGAAATCCTCTATTCTGTCGGTTACATCTACCACCAATCCGTCGCCTATGGTCATCTCGCTGAAGAAACGTATGCCATCCTCGGCAAATTGGCGGTGTGCCTCCTCGACGTTGCGGTTGTGGTGTATTAGGACCCTGAAGCGAGGAAACCAGTTGGCAGGACCTGCTGCCCACTCTATGGCGTTCGAGAACATCGTGGTAAAATCCTTGTTGGCGATAAGCTCTGCATCGTGTCCCATCAGGAAGAATACGTTGCGAGCCTTCACGCGTGGGTTATGCCATACGACGGGGTGGTCGCCCATTGTTATGTCTGAGGCAGGGCGGTAGCTCTGCTCGTCAACGCTTGCCAATACCTCCACACGACCACGTGGCGAGCGGTCGAAGGTATACCACTCCTCGTTGGAGATTGTGAACGAGGGACTTACACCTCGCATTACGGGGTGGTTTTTCCGCTCTACTACCACCTCTGCCGATGCGAGCTCGGGTATGTAATTCTTGAAACGTATGCCTCCCATATAATCTGCGAACCACTGCCACATCGCGTGCCCATCAAAGTCGCCTAAGAGTGCTGCGTGGTGAAATCCTACCCATCCTATCGTGCCGTCGAATATAGCCTGCTCGAAAGCTATCTTAGCCTCCTCGCTCCAGTTGTAAGGTACATAGTCGAGCTGTATGAATACCTTGTGCTGGGCAAGAAACTCTTTGTTGATGGGCTTGGTGTCATTTATCTCGGTCAGGGTGTATCCCTTCTCTGCAGCGAATGTTGTGAGCCACTGCATCGCAGCGTCGGTGAACCCTCCGTGCTGCCCACCTCGCTCGGTGAGCACCAACAGACTCTTGTCGGCTTGGCTCGGCAGTGCTTTTGTTGCACGCGTGTTGTTGGCTGCTGACGCTGTGCTGCTAATGAAAGCCCCTGTCAGGAGCACCGCTATGGCTATAAATCTTGCAATTCTCATAATGCTAAGGCGTTAGTTGTCTACTACTTACTCCAAATATACGAATTTTTATCATATAAAAGCTCTCTTGTCGCTGAAGAATTACTCTTAACGGTCGGCTCTGCCTGCAAAATTCAATTTCTGCAAGGCTTGCATAGCCGAAATGCTTGGCGGAGTAACTAAGAGAAAGCGTAGTTTTGCCAAAGGTAAAAACTGAAAACTCGACTTTGAATTTTGAATTGCGTAGCTTGAATTTTGATTTTTCAATTATAAAACATATCTTTGCATCCGCAATCAGGCATAATGGGACACATCGGTAGTGTTTTAGGTGTGTTGAGTAATGCCGTAGGTAATAACAATTTAATACTTTTTTTACAATGAAAACACTTCAGTTGAACGCTGTAAAGCGTGCCGAGTATGGCAAGAAGGCTGCTAAGGCTTTCCGTCGCGAGGGTATGGTTCCTTGCATTATCTATGGTGGTGGTGAGGAGGTTGCTTTTGCTGTTAGTGCAAAGGACTTGAAGCCACTTATCTATTCTCCAAACTCATACGTTGTTGAGCTTAACATTGACGGTAAGGTCGAGAAGGCTGTTATGCGTGAGGTACAGTTCCACCCAGTACGCGAGCAGATTCTTCACATCGACTTCTATCGTATCCAGCCAGGTAAGCCTGTTGCTATCGCTATCCCTGTACGCCTCACAGGTAACGCTGAGGGTGTTAAGATTGGTGGTAAGTTGGCTCTCTCTGCTCGTAAGTTGGTTGTTAAGGCTCTCGAGGAGCACTTGCCAGATGAGTTGGTAGTTGACGTTACTCCTTTGAAGGTTGGTCAGACTATCTTCGTGGGTGATTTGCAGTTTGAGAACCTCACATTTGTAACTCCTGCTACTACTGCAGTATGTGCTGTTCGTGTAACACGTGCTTCACGTGGTGCAGCTGCTCAGCAGTAATAACCCATCGCGAGGATGAAATATCTGGTTGTTGGTTTGGGCAATATTGGTGCGGAGTACGCATCTACCCGACACAACATCGGTTTTAGAGTGTTGGATGCCTTAGCTGAGGCATCCAACGCCTCTTTTATGGCGGGCAGATATGGCTCTACAACGACCATACGCCACAAGGGCCGTCAGATTATCCTGCTGAAGCCCTCCACCTATATGAATCTCTCGGGCAAGGCTGTCCGCTATTGGATGGAGCAGGAGAAGATTCCTATCGAGAAGGTGCTTATCATATCCGACGATATAGCTCTTCCCTTTGGTCAGCTGCGTATGCGTAAGAAGGGCTCCGATGGGGGACACAACGGTTTGAAAAATATCACCGAACTGCTTGGTCGTGAGGACTATGCACGTATGCGTTTCGGTATCGGCGGCGACTTCCCCAAAGGTCATCAGGTAGACTACGTCTTGGGCGAGTGGTCAGCCGACGAGGAGGCGGCTATGGCAGAGCGATTGAAGGTCTTCTCGCAGGCGATACTCTCATTTGTGATGGTCGGTGCGGATATGACGATGAATACCTTTAATAAGAAATAGAATAGTTTTGCAGCAACAAAAAATATCGCAGCTCACTCCGAGTTGCGATATTTTTTTACCTTTAAGCGGCTGACTATATGAGGATTACTATAATCCCATCTCTCGCTTTACAGCCTCCATCTTACGCTCTATCTTGTCGTTGCACAGGTTCCCTATCGAGCCTACGTGTGTGTGGTGCACCTCGCGTGTTGGAGTGTACTCTCCACGCTGCACCTGCTCGCCTATGGTGCGGTATGCCTCGCGGAACGGAACGCCCTGCAACACCAGACGGTTGACATCCTCTACGGTGAAGAGATAGTCGTAGAGCGAATTTTCTATTATACCTCTGTTGATGGTGATGTGTTGCAACATAAAGTCGCACATCTGCAACGACTTACGCAGCTCGGTTGTTGCGGGAAAGATTATATCCTTAAGCAGCTGTAAATCACGATTATATCCCAGCGGAAGGTTTGTCGTCAGGAGCGAAATCTCGTTTGGCAGAGCCTGCAAGCGGTTGCATTTGCCACGCATAATCTCAAACACGTCGGGATTCTTCTTGTGAGGCATTATTGACGAGCCTGTTGTGAGCTCATCGGGGAGCGACACGAAGCCGAAGTTCTGGCACATAAACATACACACATCCATCGCAAAGCGACCGAGTGTTGAGGCTACCGACGCTATGGCGTAGGCTGCTGCACGCTCGCTCTTGCCACGACTCATCTGGGCGGCTATCACATTGTAGTGCAGCGAGTTAAACTCCAATATCTCGGTTGTCATCTCTCTGTCGAGAGGGAACGATGAGCCATATCCTGCTGCCGAGCCCAACGGATTTTGGTTGGCTATCTTGTATGCCGCCACTACCATCTGCATATCATCCACTAAGCTCTCGGCGTAAGCTCCAAACCACAAGCCAAATGACGATGGCATAGCTATTTGCAGATGTGTGTAGCCAGGCATAAGCACGTCGCGGTGCTCCTCGCTGAGCGATAGCAGACGGTCAAAGAGCGATACGACGTCGCGGGCTATGAGCTGTAACTCCTCTCTGAGGAATAGCTTTAAGTCGATGAGTACCTGGTCGTTACGCGAGCGACCTGAGTGTATCTTCTTACCCACATCGCCCAGCTTGCGTGTCAGCATAAGCTCCACCTGTGAGTGCACATCCTCCACTCCCTCCTCGATTACGAACTCGCCTCTGAGGGCAGCGGAATGAATCTCGGAGAGTGCTTCCAGGAGCTGCTCAAGCTCATCTTTTGTGAGCAGACCTATCGTGCAGAGCATACGTATGTGTGCCATAGAGCCCTCTACATCGTATTTTGCCAAGCGGAGGTCTAACTCTCTATCCTGACCTACGGTGTACTCTTCAACAGCTTTATCGGGCTCAAAACCCTTGTTCCAAAGTTTCATATCGTTAAATAAATCGCTTTAGTTGTTCCAAAATTGCCTCATATCGTTCCATACCTTCAGCCAGCTCCGCCTCATAGATGAACTCATCGGCGGTATGTGAACGAGCCGAGTCTCCGATGCCGATTTTAAGTGCCGGAAAATCCATCAGCGTGCGGTCGGATGTTGTCGGCGAGATAAATGTGTCGCATCCGACAGCTATGGCAGCTCGGGTGAGCGGATGCTCCATTGAGATGACTGCGGCACGGATATGTGTCGAGCGGGGTGAAACCGTTGACTGCATCTTCTCGGCAAGCAGCTCCACCACCTCCTCGTTGGTGTAGGCATCTGTAGTGCGAACATCCACCACGAAACGACACCTGTCGGGTATGATGTTGTGCTGCACTCCTGCCTCTATCTGCGTTACGGTGAGCTTTATCTCGCCCAGCAGCTCCGAGCTTCTGTCGAAACGAAAGTTTCGCAGTAACTCTATATCCTCCAACGCCTTATAGAGTGCATTCTCGCCCTCGTTGCGTGCTGCGTGGCCGCTGCGACCCTCAGCCTCACACTCCCAGACCATCAATCCTCGCTCGGCTATGGCTGCCTGCATCTGCGTAGGCTCTCCCACGATAGCCATATCGCACTTGATATCCTGCTCCTTCAGCTCTTTGAGTAGGGCACGCACGCCATTCACACCACTCACCTCCTCCTCTGCCGAGAGTGCCAGCACGATGTTGAAAGGTAGCTCTGCGGTGTAGTTGTTGCAGAAGAGTGCTACAAGAGCCACAAGCGACGCTCCTGCATCGTTACTGCCTAAGCCATAGAGCTTTCCGTCGCGGTGCAGCGGCTCGTAAGGCTCTACGGTATAGCTCTGCGAGGGGCGTACTGTGTCGTGATGCGAGTTGAGCATCAGCGTCGGCAGCTGTGGGTTGTGGTGGGGTTGTATAGCCCACACATTGTTCAGGTGGCGACGTGCCTCGACGCCTCTCTGCGTGAGAAAGTCGTAGAGCACATCGGCTGTAGCTTGCTCCTGGCGTGAGTGCGAGGGGGTAGCTATGAGCCTCTCTAAAAGGTGCATCGCATCGTTGTATGTAACTCGCTGTGCCATCGTTATCTGATTGTTGTTCCTCTGCCCGAGAGTATGTTGTCGGAGTGTTGTATTATGACCGAGCTGACTCCAGCCTCAATAGCTCGCAGGGCATTCTCTATCTTGGGTATCATACCTTTGTTCACCACTCCTGCCTCGCGTAGCGATGCGAAGCTCTCGGCTGTGATGAGCTCGATGAGCGACTCCTCATCTTCGACGTCGCGGAGCACGCCCACCTTCTCGAAGCAGTAGTGCAGATGTGTGGTGTCGATACGTGATGCCGCCACCGCAACAGCTTGTGCCACCGAGTCGGCATTACTATTGAGCATAGAGCCTTGCCCGTCGTGTGTCAGAGCACAGAAGACGGGAGTAAGACCGCTATCCAGCAGTACTTTAAGTGTCTCGATGGGTATCTCCTCCACCTCGATGTCGCCCACGAAGCCATAATCTATCGGCACGGGCTTGCGACGCACAGCGGGCAGCAGGTTGGCATCGGCTCCCGACAGACCTATGGCGTTGCAGCCTGCAGCCTGCAGCAGGGCGACGATATGTTTGTTGATAGCTCCTCCGTATGCCATCGTTACCACCTCGAGTGTCGCTGCATCGGTTACGCGTCTGCCATCAATCATCTGCGTAGCTATGCCGAGCTTCTCGCTCAGGCGTGTGGCTATCTTACCTCCTCCGTGGATAAGGATTTTGCGTCCCTCTATCTGTGCAAAGTCGCCGATGAAACGCTCCAAAGCCTCGGGGTTATCCACCACGTTGCCGCCAATCTTAATGACCTGTATATCAGTCTTATTGCTCATCTCTTTGTGTTATTTCAATCCCTCCAACAGACGTTTCAGGACTACCTGAGCCGATATCTCGCGGTTGGCAGCCTCCTCGATAACGAGGCTCTGTGGCGACTCTATAACCTCGTCGGTTACAATCATATTGCGACGCACGGGCAGGCAGTGCATAAAGTAGGCGTTGTTGGTAAGAGCCATCTTCTCGGCATCCACCGTCCAGCTTCTGTCCGTTGAGAGTATCTTACCATAGCTATCACCCTGGTATGCCGCCCAATTCTTGGCATATATGAAGTCGGCACCCTCGAAAGCCTTTCGCTGGTCGTATTCCACAGTAGCTCCTGCGACAAACTTCTCATCGAGCTCATAGCCCTCGGGGTGGGTTATCACAAAGTCGTAGTCGGCTGCGTTCATCCACTCGGCAAACGAGTTGGGTACAGCCTGTGGCAGAGCCTTGGGGTGGGGTGCCCACGTGAGCACCACCTTGGGACGTGCCACTCGCTTATGCTCCTCGATGGTTATCAGGTCGGCAAAGCTCTGCAAGGGGTGGCGTGTAGCTGCCTCCATAGAGAATACGGGGCGTCCCGAATAGCGGATGAACTGCTCTATGATACGCTCCTCATAGTCCTCCGCCTTTGACTCAAAGCGGGCAAACGAGCGGACACCTATGATGTCGCAATAGGAGCCCATAACGGGTATAGCCTCCAAAAGATGCTCCGCCTTGTCGCCATCCATCACCACACCTCGCTCGGTCTCTAACTTCCACGCTCCCTGGTTCACATCGAGCACCATCACATTCATACCCAAGTTCATCGCAGCCTTCTGCGTACTCAGGCGTGTGCGGAGTGAGGAGTTGAAGAATATCATCAGCAACGTCTTGTTGCGTCCCAGCTCGGTGTAGGCAAAGCGGTCAGCCTTCACCTCGAGAGCCTCCTTAACGGCGAGCGAGAGGTCGCCTATATCTGCTACGCAAGTAAATTTTTTCATACTCAAAAAACTATGTTTACAACACCTCTTTGAGGGCTGTCAAAAATCTGTCGGCTTGTCGCTTGCCGATGTTCAGCGGTGGTAGCAGTCGTACGGTATGCTCGCCCGCACCACCTGTGAATATATGTTGCTCGAAGAGCAGACGACGACGCAGCTCGGCAGCCGAGCCCTCCACGTCGAAGCCTATCATCAAGCCTCTGCCTCGTACATCCTTTACGCCCGCTATCTTCCTGAGTTCGGCTATGAGGTAGTTGCCCACCTCGGCAGCGTTATCTATCAGATGTTCCTGCTCCATAACCTCCGCCACAGCTATGGCAGCAGCACAGGCGAGCTGATTACCGCCGAAGGTTGTTCCGAGCATACCTTTGCGAGCCTCTATCTTGGGCGAGATGAGCACGCCACCGATAGGGAAACCGTTACCCGTACCTTTGGCTACGGTGATTATGTCGGGTGTGATGCCTGCCCACTGATGAGCGAAGTATCTGCCCGTACGACCACATCCCGACTGAATCTCATCTACGATGAGCAGCGTGCCATACTTCTCACACATACTCTGCAACGAGCTAAGGAACTCATCCTCGGGCGAGTGGATACCCGACACACCCTGTATGCCCTCGATGATAACTGCAGCATAGGCTCCGCTACGCAGCTCCTGCTCGACAGCCTCCACGTCGTTCAGCGGCACGAAGAGAATATTATCCGTAGCGTTGAATGGGGCTTGTATCTTTGGGTTGTCGGTGGCAGCAACAGCTCCCGACGTGCGACCGTGGAAGGCTTTGCGAAATGCCAACACCTTGGCTCTGCCCGTATGGAACGATGCTAACTTCAGAGCATTCTCGTTAGCCTCGGCTCCCGAGTTACACAGAAAGAGCGAATAGTCGTTGTAGCCACTTATGCGACCTATAGCCTCTGCCGCCCTATCACGCAGCGAGCACTCAACAGCGTTGGAGTAGAAGCCCATCTGGCTGAGTTGTGCTACGAGCGATGCGACATAGTGGGGGTGAGAATGTCCGATAGAGATTACTGCGTGTCCACCATATAGGTCGAGATACTCCACACCATCGCCATCGTAGACGTGGTAGCCCACACCCTTGACGGGCTCGATGTCGTAGAGCGAATATACATCAAAAAGTTTCATATTGCATATCTTAAAAGGCTGATGGCTTGAGGCGTAAGCCCTCGGCTTCATCTAACCCAAATATCAAATTCATATTCTGCACAGCCTGTCCCGACGCACCCTTCAGCAGGTTGTCGACAGCCGATACGATATGTAGCTTCGTGCCATACTTCTCAACAGAGAGCAGTGCCTTATTGGTGTTTACGACCTGCTTCATATCGACCTCACCCTCGATGACGTGAGTGAAGCGTGCATCGGCATAGTAGTCGGCATAGAGCTTACGTGCCTCATCAGCCGAGAGGTCGCACTCGGTATACACAGAGGCGAGGATGCCACGCGAGAAGTCGCCACGCATAGGGACAAAGTTTATCGCCTCGCCAAAGGTGGGCTGCAAGCCTCGTAGCGTGCGGCTAATCTCGGCTAAGTGCTGATGTGTGAACGCCTTATATACCGAGATATTGTTGTTACGCCAGCTGAAATGGGTCTTCGACGTAGGCTTCACACCGGCACCTGTAGAGCCCGTGATGGCTGTAACGTGTATCTCACCACACAGCTTCTTGGCTGCCGCAAGAGGCAACAGGGCAAGTTGTATGGCTGTGGCGAAGCATCCCGGGTTGGCTATGAGCGACGCACCAGCAATCTTCTCGCGTTGCAGCTCGGGCAGACCATAGCAGTAGCCCTCCGACTCATCGCGATAGTCCTGGGCGAGGTCTATAACCTTGAGTGATGCTGGGCGAGTGTTCTCCTCCCAGAACAGACGGCTTTGACCGTGTGCCGAGCAGAGGAACAGTACGTCGATAGCCTCCAGGTCGAAAGTCTCGCTGAACGTAAGCTCCGTATCGCCCCACAAGCCCTCGTGCACCGAGCATACGCGGTTGCCGGCGTTGGACGACGAGTGAACGAAACGGATGTCGACCGCAGGGTGGTTGATAAGAAGACGCAACAGCTCGCCTGCGGTGTAGCCTGCACCGCCGATTATGCCAACCTTAATCTTACTCATTGCGTTTCTGCACGTTAAAATATATCTTCATCTGGTTGCCGAGAATCTTCGTGAATCCCTTCACATCGTCGGCATTCCAAGCCTTGTTCACCTCGCCATACTCGCCAAAGTCGGTCTTCATCAAGTCGAACGATGACTCGACACCTACGAGGGTGTAGTTACGTGGACGCAGTATGAGCTCCACCTCGCCCGTAACATTCTGCTGCGTGCTCGTAAGCATAGCCTCCATATCTCGCATCACAGGCTCGAGGTATTGTGCCTCGTGGAGGAACATACCGTACCACGTAGCAATCTGCTCCTTCCAATACATCTGCCACTTGGTCAGCGTGTGCTTCTCCAACATCTTGTGGGCTGCTATGATGACCATTGGAGCAGCTGCCTCGAAGCCTACGCGGCCCTTGATGCCGATGATGGTGTCGCCGATGTGCATATCGCGACCTATGCCGAAGCGTGAGGCAATAGCCTCCACCCGACGGATAGCCTCCACCTTATCCTCATACACCTCGCCATTGATGGTGTGCAGCTCGCCTTTGACGAAGCCGAGCTTGAGGTGCTCCTCGTCGGTAGCGGTTATCTGGCTTGGATAAGCCTCCTCGGGCAGCGTCTGCTCGGAGTGAAGAGTCTCCTTACCGCCGATACTTGTGCCCCACAGACCCTTGTTGATAGAGTACTCCATCTTGGTGAAGTCTGCCTCGAAACCACACTGCTTCAGGTAGTTAATCTCATACTCACGTGTCAGAGTCATATCGCGTGTAGGGGTGATAATCTCAATCTCGGGAGCCAATATCTGGAACGTCAAATCGAAACGTACCTGATCGTTGCCCGCACCTGTCGAGCCGTGAGCCACAGCGTCGGCACCAATCTGCTTGGCATACTCTATGATGGCGATAGCCTGGAATATTCGCTCCGACGACACCGAGATAGGATAGGTGCCGTTACGCAGGATGTTGCCATAGACCATATAACGGATACTCTTCTCGTAGTAGGTCTGGGTGATGTCGAGTGTGGCGTGCTTGACAGCTCCTAAAGCGTAGGCACGCTGCTCGATGTTGGCGAGCTCGGCGTCCGAAAAACCGCCCGTATTTGCGATGGCGGTATATACCTCATAACCCTTCTCAACTGATAGATATTTAGCACAAAACGAGGTGTCGAGACCGCCGCTGAATGCCAATACAACTCTCTTCTTGCTCATATTTTTGACGTTTTATGTTGTTATTTCAAATGTAAAATCTTGCGTATCTTGTTCTTCAGCATCATCCAGTAGGGTGCCAGACGCGAGTGCTTGACAAGAGGTGTCTTGGGGTCGTAGAGCATACCTGTGCAGAGGCACATACGACGGTCATTACGTAGCAGGATGTCGTAGTTCTTACATCCCTGACATCCCTGCCAGAACTCCTCATCCTGCGTCAGCTCCGAGAATGTTACGGGCTTATAGCCCAGACGCGAGTTGAGCTTCATCACGGGCAACGAGGTGGTGATACTGAAAATCTTGGCAAAAGGGAACTTCTTGCGTGCCAGCTCGAAGGTCTTGGCTTTGATGCGACCCGCCAAACCTAAATGGCGATACTCGGGGTCAACGATAAGTCCCGACGTAGCAACAAAGTCGCCGTGCCCCCAGCTCTCGATATAGCTGAAGCCAACCAAACGCTCGCCATCGAGTGCTACGACAGCCTTGCAGCCGAGAATCTTCTCGGTGATATATTCGGGAGAACGCTTTGCGATACCTGTGCCGCGTTGCAGGGCAGACTGATAGATGAGCTCACACACCTGCTCGGCGTATTTCGTGTGCTCCTGCTCGGCAAATATGACATTAATAGAACTCTTATTCATACGTTCCGATAGGTTTGTTATTGAGTGATTATTCGTTAATTCAAAGAATTCAGGGTGTAAAGGTATCTAAAAATTTTTAATTTCTTCCCATTTTACACCCCAAAGTGGCTTTTCATCTATAAATAGATGACCAAGCAGGGCAAAAAAGCAGTCAGCCCGACCCGAAAAGGGTGGGCTGACGCTATCTTGTGGGATGACTGTCGTTAGAGGTTATCCACGAAATAGTCGGTAATCTTCTGGTAGAGATGTACCGCATCGGGACCGAAGACATTGTGCTCGGCTACGGGGTATGGGAAGTAGTCCACCTGCACGTGGTGCGAGATACACTCCTGCACGAAGCTCAGCGAGTGTTGCCATACGACCACGTTGTCCACCGCTCCCTGGCAGATGAGCAGCTTGCCCTTCAGGTTCTTCGCCTTGGGGATGAGGCTCGTTGCGGCAAAGCCCTCGGGGTTGTCGTGCGTAGAGTCCATATATCGCTCGCCATACATCACCTCGTACCACTTCCAATCGATTACAGGGCCTCCCGCAACGCCCACCTTGAAGTAGTCGGGGTAGGTTGTCATCAGCGAGATTGTCATAAAGCCACCATACGACCATCCGTGAACGCCAACACGCTCTCTGTCGCACCACTCGTGCGAGAGCAGCCAGTCGAGAGCCGCTATCTGGTCCTCCATCTCGGCTACGCCACACCTGCGGTGGATAGCCTTCTCGTACTCGGCACCGCGGTTGGATGTGCCTCGGTTGTCCATCACAAAGACCACATAGCCACGCTGTGCCATCAACATCTCCCAGCGACGCAACTGACCTAAGTAGGAGTTGGTAACCATCTGTGAGTGAGGACCTCCGTAGACATATACAATTACGGGATATCGCTTCGTCGCATCGAAGTTGGCAGGCTTGATGAGGCGGTAGTAGTTGTCGAACTTGCCATCGGCACTCTTCACCGTTCCGAGCTCAATAGGCAGGTAGTTGTAGCCTACGGTAGGGTCGGCAGCACGGAAGAGCTCGCTCTGTTGCTTGCCCGAGGTTGCCTTCACATAGACCACGTTAGGCACGTTGAGCGAAGAGTAGGTGTCGAGGAAATATCGTCCGCTATGGCTCACCTGTGGCGAGTGCCATCCCTCCTCCGAGGTCAGACGTGTAGCCTTGCCCGATGATATGTTGACGCGGAAGAGGTGGTTGTCAATGGGCGACACCTCGGCTGAGGTGTAGTATATGTGCTTCTTGTCCTGTGCGAGGTATGCCACGTCGGCATCGCACGTGGTGAGACGCTTAATGATACCATTGTCGTCGCAGAGGTAGAGACTCTTGTAGCCATCGCGGTTGTCGGTGGCATAGATGAACTGCTCGGGTTTCTCATCTAAGAAGACAAGTGGGGCGTAAGGCTCGACAAACTTATCGTTGTGCTCCTCCAGAACGGTCTTTATGTAAGCTCCGCTCTCGGCGTCGTATATGTTGAGTCGCATATCGTTCTGCGTGCGGTCAAGCACCTGGATGTATATCTTGCGGCTGTCGGGCGAGAATGTGATGCAGGTGAGGTAACGCTCTGCGTCAAAGTCTGTTACGTCGGCATATACACTCTTTGCCGAGGCTATGTCGTAGATGCCCAGACGTACCTTCTCGGATGGCATTCCGTTCATCGGATACTTTATCTCGCGGAGTGTGCCTGTGCGAGAGTTGATGTCGAGCAGAGGGAACGTGCCGACCGCCGACTCATCCTTCTGATAGAAGGCTATCTTGGACGCATCGGGTGAGAAGAATATACCGCCATCGATGCCAAACTCGTTGCGGCTCACGCTCTGTCCGCTGACGATATTCGTATCGCTCTCGGTGGTTATGGCAACACTCTTTTTGCCATCAAACAGATAGAGGTTGTTCTCTTTGGTGTAGGCGAACATACCACCCTTGCCACTTTGACGTGTGAGGTTGTCGCCACGAGGGATGTCGTATGTTGCCACGAGCTGTTTGCTGTCTAAATTGATTGTGTAGATGTAGCCACGTACCTGGAAGATTATGTTCTGCTCGCTGTCGAAATAGTAGTATGGCAGCTGACGGTATTCGCTCCCGAGGATAGAGTTTAACTCGCTGAGTGTAAGCAATGTTGAACTCTTTCCGCTGGCTGCGTCGTAGCTTACTATCATATCACCCTCGGTTGTTGCGTAGCAGTCGCTCTCGCCTATCCATTGTACGCGAAATGATTGTGGACGCAGCTCACGATTGAGCACCACATCTTCGGGTGTCAGCATACGCTGAGAGTTCTCTTGTGCGAAGGCAGGTGTGGCAAGCAAGAGAGCCGCTGCCACAATTAAAAATATCTGTTTCATCCTCAAAAAGTTTTATTGATGCGAAAGTAGCGATTTTCTCCGAGAATTGCAATAATATAATATTGGTATTGAGGTTGGGCGAAGGTAGGAGAGTTGGGAATTTATGCAGGATAGGGGGTAATTAGAGTCTAAATAAAAAAGTACTTTGCTATTTTCTTTACCTTTCACCTTAGATAGCGAGGGCTGAGAATGCTGCACGAAAGTGCTTGTTGGGGCGGTTGTGGCAGGGGTTTTGTTAAAAATGCAATAAAAAATGCAACTTTTTTGAGAAAAAATTTGTGGAATAAAATTTTTGCCTTATATTTGCACCACGAAACAAGCGGTGGATTCATCTAAGGGCTAGGATACATGCCTCTCACGCATGACATAGGGGTTCGAATCCCCTATCCACTACAAAGCAAAAGCAGTCAATAATTTGGCTGCTTTTTTGTTTTTCCGCGGATAGGGAATCCGTTCAGTCGGTGGCGGTGTGGCAGAGCCTATGGTGGTGATGTTATAGCGTCAAGCGGTTATCGCTCTGCGATAATACTGCAATAGGCTGCAAGCCCAAGTAAATAAACTTCCTCGTTCTTACAGCCTATCACACCCGCCCTTTGGGCTTCCCGCTTGCCTTTATCCCAACACCACTGTTCTACGCAAACCTGCGGCGACCGTTCGAATCCTGATATGGGAAAAGTGCTTATTGGGTGGTGTGGTTTTGAGCAGAATGCAAACGTAGCCCATCTCTTACCATACTTCAAAAAAGAGCCTACCTAACAATAAACTTGTTAGACGGGCTCGTCGTTTGGGGTGAGAACTTTGGTAAACCTGCCGACTGCCGATATTTATCGCATACGGATTATTATAGCACAAGTTCTTGCCTTTATTCAATATTATTTGTTTGAGCCGATTCTGCCTGTGTATGCGTCGGCAGATGATGAGTCAAATGGCTGGGCAAAGAACTTCTTTGCTGCCTCGTCAACCTCACGACTCCAGGGCTGATGACCGCCTGCACTCTGTACAATCCACATCTTAAGCTGCTTCTTGTGCCAGTTGACCATACAGTTTGTGCCCCACGCTCCTCCGTGGCCAAACCACGCATCCTCGTGATCCTCGACCGGAGCTGCCAGACCGAGAGAGTAGCCACCCATATTCTTTGGACGTGTAGAGCACGCTAAGATAGACTTTACGGTCTCCTCCTTGAGGATACGCACGCCATTGTCGCCCACACCTAAGTTCATCAGCATCTTGTAGAACTTAAGCTGGTCTGCCGCTGTGGTCCACAATCCTGCTCCTGCCGAGGCGAAGACGTGAGCATCGTTGTATGGACGCTGCTGCCAATCCATCTCTTCTACCCACTGTGCGGGCTCTCCCTGCTTGTAGGCATACAGCTCAATCTTCTTCTTGAGTTGTTTGTCCGAGGGCCAGAACCAGGTAGAGGTCATACCCAGAGGGTCAAGCACCTCCTGCTTGAGATACTCCTCCCATTTCATACCTGTTACCACCTCGACTATGGCTGCTCCGATGTCGATACCTGTGTTTGAGTACATATCGCCCGTACCTGGCTCAAACATAATGGGAGAGCCGGCTGCCACTGCTGCCACCTGACGCAGCGGAGCACCGCCACTCCAGCCACCACCACGCACATCGCTACGCTTTACGCTCGCCTCAAATGGGAAACCTCCGGTATGGTTGAGTACCATACGTACTGTCAGCGTGTTTGTTGCTTTGCGAAGGGTTTTTACGCCATCCTTCTCCGATACCTGCACCCACAACTCCTTGAACTCGGGCAGATATTTTGATACGGGGTCATCGAGCGAAATCTTACCCTCTTCCACCAATTTGGCTATTGTTACGCCGCAGAAGCCTTTTGTCTGTGAGCACTGCATAAAGACGTTGTCTAACCTTATGGGACGTTTCTGCTCCACATCAGCATAGCCTATGCAGCAGGTCTCCTGCACGCCATCTTTGTAGAATATGCTGATAGCACCTGGCAGCTCACCGCTATCCACGTATGGTTGCAGCACCTCTTGTGCGTAAGTTGTTTTGGAATCTTTCACTTTTCTCTGTGCTGTTGCTGCCTGGCAGAACAGTGCGGCCACGATTGCGAGGACGCAAGCAAATCTCATAACTCTTTTCATATATTCTTAAAAATTTTGTTGGCTATCAACGACTATCATTGACCGAGCACCACACTGCACTCTCGCTCCAATAGGTATATCACAAACAGATTATCTTTCTGCGTAAATTTATCACCACAAATGTAGTAAACTCCTGCTAAAAATCAAAGTAGCACAATATCTTAACGCACCAAGTTACATACGCGATTAACCCTCCAGAAATTAGGCAAGAGGATACGGCGAAGCGGAGATACCTCTAAATACTAATGTACTATATCTCCGCAACCCTCATTCAAGTAAGTAATGCCCATTCCGAGAGTAGAGCAGGCATTTGTGCCGAATTTTGTTTTGTTGAGTTAGGGGTGCTTGCACACACAAGACTACGACAAAACAAAAATAGATGGCTATAAGCCATCTACTCTGCTCTTGCAAGCGGAAAGAGAGGGATTCGACCGCCAAAGGCGAAGCGGAGATACCTCTAAATATTCAAGTACTATATCTCCGCAACCCTCACTCAAGTAAGTAATACTCTATCCAAGAGCAGAGCAGGCATTTGTGCCGAAGTTTGTTTTGTTGAGTCAGGGAGTGCTTGCACACACAAGACTACGACAAAACAAAAATAGATGGCTATAAGCCATCTACTCTGCTCTTGCAAGCGGAAAGAGAGGGATTCGACCGCCAAAGGCGAAGCGGAGATACCTCTAAATATTCA
>SUZI01000013.1 GCA_015060005.1 Rikenellaceae bacterium | reverse complement strand
AATAGTTCTTTTAGGTGGTTATAGCAGTGAGGTTCCACCTCTTCCCATTCCGAACAGAGAAGTTAAGCTCACTAACGCCGATGGTACTGCCTATTTAGGTGGGAGAGTAGGTAGCCGCCTCTTCAAGGAGCAAGCCAAGATGGTTTGCTCCTTTTCTTTTCTGTTATAGCACCACATCTTTTGCACAAGACTATCAGTGAGCATAGGGCTGTACCGACGTACTATCCCTATGCTCACTGCTTCGCTATGCACAAAATCTGCGGCACTCTACCAAAAAATCAAGAGGAGCAAGAATATGTGGTGCTAAGAAAAGGAGCAACTAAGGCTTGCTCTTTTGAAGAGGTGATTATTTATTCCCACTATATTGGTGTTACTAATGGTTTTAGTGAGCTTAACAGCTCTGTGAAACAGAGGAAAATCGTGCAAACCGAGAGCAGAATGGATTTATTTATTATGCCGAGGTGTAGCCGATTTAAGACGTGCGACAAATTGCAAAGCGATGCACGGCAAGTTAAGATCACCTCCTCGCCTGTTGCCTCACGGAGAGAATTTTTTACACTCTCATCTAAAACTTTTACCTCTTTATCGTAGGATTCATTAATATTTTGTAGTAACTTTGTGGCATCAGTAGAGTTGCTTTCGATACTCAAGGGTCTGCCGTGTGCGTTATTCGTATCTGCAGTAGAGTTAGGAAGCAACTCTATTTTTGTTACCTCATAAGTATAAGGCTTTAATTCAGTATTTACAAACCCTCCCCTCTGTCCCCTCCCTTTGAATAGGGAGGGGCTCTTTCAATAGGAGCAAGAAAGTGTGATGCAAATAAGAGAGCAATCAGGGCGTCATTTTTGTCAGACTCATTTAACTATTATAGCTAACTAAAACCATATTATCTATACAAGATATTGTTGTATGGATTACATAAACTTCGTTATTTATATAATTCATTAGCCACTATTTTGCTTATTGCAGCTCTGTTTACACAAAAAAATGAGGCTTGAGAGAATAATTAGCCTGCAAAAAGTATTATATTTGCAATGCAACAATTAATTTATTGGATGAATATGAAGAAGATTAGAGCTGCCGTTGTTGGATACGGCAATATTGGAAAGTATGTAGTGGAGGCGTTGGAGTCAGCTGCTGATTTTGAGATTGCGGGCATTGTGAGAAGAGCATCATCACTCTCGGCTCACGGCGATGATAAATATTTGGTTGTCAGCTCATTGGCAGAGTTGAAAGATGTGGATGTAGCTATCCTTTGCACCCCTTCGCGTCTGGTGGAGAAGAGTGCCGAAACAGCTCTAAAGTTAGGCATTGCGACCGTTGATAGCTTTGATATTCATAGCGGTATCGCCGATATGCGTAGTCGTTTGGATGTCATAGCAAAGGAGAATAACACTGCGGCTCTTATCTCGGCAGGATGGGACCCAGGAAGCGATTCTGTGGTGCGTGCACTGTTGGAGGTGTGTGCTCCACAGGGCATCACCTACACCAATTTCGGTCCTGGAATGAGTATGGGACATACCGTAGCTGTGAAGGCTATCGAGGGCGTGAAGGCTGCCTTGTCGATGACCATTCCCGTAGGCACTGGTATCCATCGCCGAATGGTATATGTTGAGTTGGAGGAGGGTTGTGAGTTTGCAAAGGTGGCTGAGGCTATCAAGAATGACCCATATTTTGTCCACGACGAGACACACGTTATACAGGTGGAGTCGGTAGAGGCTCTCAAGGATATGGGCCACGGAGTTAATCTGGTGCGTAAGGGAGTGTCGGGCAAGACACAAAATCAGCGTTTCGAGTTCAATATGAGCATCGATAATCCAGGTTTGACGAGCCAGATTTTGGTTGGCGGAGCACGTGCGGTGTTGCGTCAGCGTCCTGGTTGTTATACTATGATTGAGATACCCGTCGTCGACTTCTTGGCTGGCGAGCGAGAGGATATCATTCGACGTTTGGTATAAGAGTATTTTTGCAAATTTTGCCGGCGGAGCTTCAGTTATGAGGCTCCGTCTGCTATTTATGGCACACTATGATACTAATTGCATTGTTATTCGTTCTAAAGTGTGTCTATTTTTGGCTACATTCGCATCACTGAAAATAACAAATTAAGACTATGAGAAAACCCAATTATGACAAGTTCCCATCAACCAAGTTCCAAGGTGAGGTTATAAAAGGATGGAATGATATAATTGCCCGTCTGAAGCAGCAGGCTGAGCAGAGGCATATTGCCGTTGAGCTCTATACGGGCGTATATGAGCAGGAGGTGATAGCAGCCTTTGAGGAGGCGTTTGGCGGTAAGGTTATCAATGTCCGCGATGTGATGAAGACTGAGGAGGAGATTATAACTATGACGGAGCGTTTTATGACCGATGATGTGTTGTTCGGTTACGTAACGCCGCTCACCATTGATGACTATTTCGCAACAGATAAGTTATCTGCAACAAAACAGATGTTGGCTCTTACGTCGGAGCAGTATGTTGTCATCGGTACGGGTGCGACACGTCTTGTCGAGGATGATGCGTTGGTCGTTTATATAGATATGGCTCGCTGGGAGATACAACAACGCTTCCGTCGCCACGAGGTGAAGGCTCTCGGCGTAGATAACAGCCAGGAGGCTGTGTCGCTGCAATATAAGCGAGGATATTTCAATGATTGGCGTATCTGCGACCGCCATAAGGATACTCTTTTTGAGCGTGTAGCTTTTTGGATTGACACACATATTGCGGGCGAGCCCAAGATGATTTCGGGCGAGACTTTTATGCGAGGTATAGATGCTACGGCTGCTGCACCATTCCGTGTCGTACCATTCTTTGATCCGGCACCATGGGGTGGTCAGTGGATGAAAGAGGTGTGCGACTTAGATAAGAGTAAGGCTAACTATGGATGGTGTTTCGACTGCGTTCCCGAAGAGAACTCGCTCTTCTTTGAGGTGTCGGGTGAGCGTTTCGAGCTGCCTTCGATAGATGTCGTGTTACTCCGTAGCAAGGGGCTGCTTGGTGAGTCTGTGGAGGCTCGTTTTGGTAAGGAGTTCCCTATACGCTTCGACTTCCTGGATACTATGGGTGGCGGTAACCTGAGCCTTCAGGTACACCCTACGACACAGTTTATACGCGAGAGTTTCGGTATGCAATACACTCAGGATGAGAGCTATTATATGCTTGAGGCTGGCGAGGGTGCTACGGTATACCTTGGCGTGAAGACGGGTGTCGACCGCGAGGCGATGATTGAGGATTTACGTCGTGCACAGCGAGGCGAGATTATCTTCGATGCCGAGAAATATGTCAATAAGATTCCGGCTAAAAAGCACGACCACTTCCTTATCCCGGGTGGCACTATCCACTGCTCGGGAGCCGAGAGTATGGTGCTGGAGATTAGCTCTACGCCCAACCTCTTTACTTTTAAGCTGTGGGATTGGCAGCGTCTCGGATTGGACGGTAAGCCTCGTCCTATCAATGTCGAGCGAGGAAGTAAGGTCATTGCGTGGAATCGCGATACGGAGTATGTCTACGCAAATCTGCGTAACCACGTGAGTGTCGTGGACGAGGGCGATGGCTGGATTGAGGAGCGTACGGGATTGCATCCAAATGAGTTTATCGAGACGCGTCGTCATCGTTTCACCAAGAGTGTCAAGCACTCTACGTGCGGCAGTGTCAATGTCTTCAACCTCTTAGAGGGTGAGGAGGCTGTTGTGGAGAGCCCTACGGGTGCTTTTGAGCCATTCGTGGTGCACTATGCCGAGACCTTCATCATCCCTGCGTCGGTGGGCGAATACACCATCACACCTTATGGCTTGGCAGAGGGTAAGGAGTGTGTTACGGTGAAGGCGTATGTTAGATTCTAACCTATAAATTAAGTTGCTATGTATCAGAATGATGAGCGAATAGTGCTGACCCTCGATGCCGGAGGAACAAACTTTGTCTTCTCGGCTATGCAGGCGTGTGAACATATTGTAGAGCCGTTGCGTCTGGCTGCTGTTACCGACGACGTGGAGCGATGTCTGCGTACGTTGGCGGAGGGCTTCAGGGAGATTTCAAAGCGACTGCCAAAGGCAGCTTCGGCTATAAGTTTTGCCTTCCCCGGACCTGCTGATTATGAGAGTGGTATCATTGGTGATGCCCCTAACTTCCCTGCGTTCAGAGGTGGCGTGGCACTTGGACCATATCTCGAGGCGGAGTTTGGTGTGCCCGTATATATCAACAACGATGGTCATCTCTTTGCCTATGGCGAGGCGTTGGCTGGTATGTTGCCACAGATAAATGCTGAGATTAAATCTGCTGGCGGTAAACGTGTCTTCCGCAATCTGATAGGTATCACCATAGGTACGGGCTTTGGTGGTGGAATAGTCATCGATGGCTGCTTGCTGCGAGGCGACAATGGCGTAGGTGCCGATATGTATCTGCTGCGTGGCAAAGACAACCCCCAGATAATGGCGGAGGAGAGTGTCAGTATACGTGCGGTAAAGCGATTCTATGCTGAGCAGAGTGGCGATAATACTCCTCTCGAGCCAAAGGATATCTTTGATATAGCCGAGGGTGTCAGGGCAGGTAATCGTGAGGCTGCTGCGGAGAGTTTCGCTAAGGTTGGACGTGCCGCAGGAGATGCTGTGGGACGTGCTGTGAACCTTGTTGATGGCGTAGTCGTCGTGGGTGGCGGTGTTGCAGGAGCAGCCAAATATATCATTCCTGCTATGGTCGAGGAGTTGCGTAGCGAGGTGGAGACACTCTCTGGCGTTAAGTTCTCGTGCGTAGTACCCGAGGTATTTAACCTCTATGATGACAAGCATCGTAAGATGTTCCTGCAGGAGCGTGATGAGATGATTAGCGTTCCGCTCATTGGTGGTGAGGTGCTCTATAAATCGCACAAGAAGATAGGTGTCGGAGTGTCGACATTGGGTACAAGTCAGGCTATTGCACTCGGAGCTTATACGTTTGCTCTGGCTCAGTTGGATAAGAGATAAAACATTAAAATACTATGCAAAAGAAAACTACGCTCATAGCCCTCTTGCCGATTTTGTTCGGTTTCTTTGTGATGGGTTTTTGTGATATAGTCGGCTTCACGTCGGACTATGTACAACGTTCCTTTGGGTGGTCGGACGCTGTTACGGGCTTCGTGCCATCGATGGTGTTTATATGGTTTCTGTTCCTCGGTATTCCTGTGGGTAATATGATGAACAAGTGGGGCAGAAAGAATACCGTTCTGCTCAGTATGGCAGTTACCGTTGTCGGAATGTTGTTGCCACTCGTGGCATACAATGGTGTAACGTGTATGGCGGCGTTTGCATTCTTAGGTATCGGCAACGCTATTCTTCAGGTGTCGCTTAATCCACTGCTTAGCAATGTGGTTACGGATGCTCGCCTGCTCACAAGTTCGCTCACTATCGGTCAGGTGGTGAAGGCCCTCTCATCGCTTATGGGACCGCAGATTGTGGTATTGGCGATAGGGTGGTTTGGCGACGATAGGTGGTTCTATTGCTTCCCGATATTGGGTGCAGTAACTCTGCTGTCGGCATTGTGGCTGATGCTTACGCCTATCAAGCGAGAGGTAGCCTCGGATAGCACACTCTCGATGGGCGACAGCTTTGGCTTGCTCAAGGATAAGACTATATTGATGCTCTTCCTGGGTATATTCTTTGTCGTAGGTGTCGATGTGTCGACAAACTTCATAGCATCAAAACTTATGGTATCGCGTTTTGCGTGGATACAGGAGGAGGCTAAGATTGCACCTCAGATTTACTTCTTTAGCCGTACCGTAGGTGCTCTGCTGGGTGCTGTGCTGCTTGCTCGTTTCTCGGAGATAAAGTACTTCCGTGTTAATATCGTGGCTTGTGTGGCGGCTATTGCGGTGTTGGTGGCGATAGATGATGCAATAGTGAACTTAGCGTGCATAGGAGCTATCGGCTTCTTTGCGTCGTCTATCTTCTCTATCATCTACTCTATGGCATTACAGGCTCGTCCCGAGGCTGCAAACCAGATTTCGGGCTTGATGATTACAGCTATTGCCGGTGGTGGTGTGGTAACACCTGTGTTGGGCTTTGTTACCGAGAGCACGACCATCGTGGGCGGAGCCTATGTCATCCTGGCGTGTGTACTCTACCTCTGCTGGTGTGCCTTTGGTGTTAAGGTCGCTAAGTAATAGAAGCATTATAACGAAGAGCGAAGCTCTCTTGCAAGGCTCTCGTTACGTCAGATAAAAAGGGCGTGTCTAAAAACTTGTTAGACACGCCCTTTTGCTGCGTATTGTAGTCTGTTAAAGGAAGATATACTTCATAAGGAACATTACCGCAAGGATATACATCATAACACTCAGTCGTTTGTGGTTACCCGTTAGCAGGTTGATGACCACATAGCTTATCATACCCATCATAATACCCTCCGAGATAGAGTATGCCAGCGGCATAAATATCACGCAGAGGAAGGCGGGGAGCGACTCGGTGTAGTCCTCCATCTTGATATTCTTGACCGACTCAAACATAAAGAGTCCAACAAAAATCAGTACGGGAGCTGTTGCTGCCGCCGGTATGGCGAGGAAGAATGGCGAGAAGAATAGCGAGAGGATGAAGCAGCAGGCGATGACAAATGCTGTCAAGCCCGTCTTACCACCTTGAGCTACTCCTGCGGCACTCTCCACGTATGTGGTAGTGGTGTTTGTGCCTAAGCACGCACCTGCTGTTGTTGCGATAGCATCAGCCATAAATGCCTGCTTGGCTTTTGGAATCTTACCCTCGGGGGTGAGCATCTTGGCTTTGGTACATACGCCCACAAGTGTGCCGATGGTGTCGAACATATCGATGAAGAGCATCGTAAATATCACGATGACCATATCAATCGAGAAGATACCGCTCCAATCAAACTTGCAGAATATAGGTGCAACGGAGTGAGGCAAATCGATAATGCCGTTAAAGTTTGTAATGCCCAGTGGGATACCTGCCACAGCGGTGATAATCATACCGAGAAGCAGTGCACCAGGTACGCGTTTTACAACCAGACACGCTGTCAAAATCAGACCGCCAATGGTGAGCAGTGCACCTGCGGATGTTATCTCGCCCAATGCGACGATAGTCGAAGGATTGGCAACGATAATATTGGCATTTTGCAATCCGATGAATGCGATGAAGAGTCCGATACCGCCACTTATGGCATAACGTAGCGACTCGGGTATGGCGTGCACGATAGCCTCGCGTATGTTGGTCAGCGTGATGATGATAAACAGTATACCTTCAATCAATACCGCAGTGAGGGCAAATTGCCAGCTGTATCCCATACCCAAGCAGACCGTATAGACGAAGAATGCGTTGAGTCCCATTCCTGGGGCAAGACCGAAAGGTAGTTTCGCCAGCAGGGCCATTACAAGTGTTCCGATGATAGCGGCAAGAGCCGTAGCGGTGAATACTGCACCCGTAGGCATACCTTCAAGCATAGCAAAAATTGAGGGGTTGACAGCCAGGATATACGACATCGTGATGAAGGTCGTGATGCCGGCTAAAATCTCTGTACGGAGTGAAAACTTCGAGGAGTCGAAGCCGAAAAGTTTGTTTAACATAGCGGTTTGAATTTACATCCGACAAAAGTAGTGGTTTTTGGCTTAATTAACACATAAATGCTACTCTTTTTAATACGTGTAGTTGAGTTTGGTTGTGGCGTAGGTTTGAGCTATAAATGTGGGAAAATATTTGGCGGCTATTGTTTTTATGCCCAATAATAACTACCTTCGTGGTTGTAAACGATTAAAATCAATCACTTAAAATATTATTTACTATGGGATTTATTAAAGAATTCAAAGCGTTTGCTCTTAAAGGTAACGTGATGGATATGGCTGTCGGTGTAATCATCGGTGGTGCATTTGGTGGTATCGTAAAGTCGTTCGTTAACGATATTTTGATGCCTCCTATCGGCTTGTTGCTCGGCAATACCGACTTTTCAAATTTGCAGGTTAACCTCTCGTCGCTCTTCAATATGACAGTTAAGGAGGGTGCTGAGCCTGCTATCTGGAAGTATGGTGCATTCGTTCAGGGCTGTATCGACTTCCTCATTATGGCGTTCTGCGTATTTATGATGGTTAAGTTGATGAACCGTCTTTTGAAGAAGAAGGAGGAGGCACCAGCTCCTGCTCCTGCTCCAGAACCAACAAAGGAGGAGTTGCTTCTTACCGAGATTCGCGACCTTTTGAAGGAGAAGAAGTAATCTATCTATATAACTTAGATACAAATGGGCTGTCCAACATTCGTTGCGACAGCCCATTCTGTTGTTGCTCAAAGCAAACTATTTCTCCGCTACGATTTGCTGCACCAGCTCGGGTGCGTCGCTTGTAATGAAGTCTACTCCCTGCTCGATGGCGTTGCGAATATCCTGCTCGCCATTTACGGTCCATACGTTTACCGTTAGCCCATTGTCGTGAGCCTCCTTAACCCACTCGGGGTGCTCGTTAATAGTACCGTAGTTGTAGTCGATGCCCGTAAAACCATACTCCTTTGCCTGGGTAGGTGTTATATCACCCATAAGATAGGCTACCGTAACACCAGGCTGCAGACGTACCAGCTCCTTGCATACGTGGAGGCTGAAGGCAATATACTCCACCTGCTGCTCCAATCCCTTCTCCCTGACCATAGCGAGAATCTTCTCCACCATAGCGGTCTCACGCTCTGGCGAAAGGTTATCCTTAATCTCAAGGATGAGCTTCACATCCTTATTCTGAGCCCCCAAATCGAGGTAATCAGCGAGCAGAGGCACAATCTCTCCATTTGGGAGCGGTATAGCCTTCACGTCGGCATAAGGTACTTTGCGAACATCCTCTATTGAGGCGTATCCGTGTCCGTGAACAACTATAAGCTCATCGTCGGCTGTCATCTGCACATCGAACTCCGAGCCATAAGCTCCAATCTCCTGTGCCGCTTTGAGTGCGGTGAGTGAGTTCTGTGCTGAGCCCTCTCTATCCCAATAGCCACGGTGGGCGATTACTTGTGTCGTAGTCTCTTCGGTAGGGGCAGTTGCCTCCTTTGCGTTCTGATAGAAGTAGTATATCGCAGCAGCCAATGCTCCGATAAGAACCACTGTGATAAATAGTCTTTTCATATTGTTATGATGTATTAAAGTTTATCCATTGCGTTAATCTTCTCGCCCACAATTCGTGCCGCTATGGCTACTAACTCTACGCAGGGGCGTTTTTTATAGTACTCTGCGGTGCGTTCTGCTGGGGTCGGCTCCTCCTTGCGGCAGGTGAGTCCCAGCAGCTCGCGACATATTATAGAACCATTCTCTATGCGGAACTTCTCGGCTACCTCCTGTACTGCGGCATAGTTGTTCTTCTTCGCCAGAGGGGTGTTGGGCTCGGCATTAGGGTAGAGGAAGCCGACACACATCAACATTCCACTCACCGCTCCGCATACCTCTCTCAGACGTCCCATACCGCCTCCAAATGGGGCTGCGATGGTTGCTGCCATCTCACGACTCAGAGGCGACAGGTCGTGATAAGCCAAAAAGACTGCTTGAGAGCAGTTGTACCCTTCGAGGAAATAGTTGCGAGCTAATGTAACTCTTTCGTCTACATTTACCGTCATAATTATATTATTTAGTTATGCAAATTTAATAATAAAAATGGGATATTCGATGCTTTTGATTATCTTTGTGCAATACTATGTTAACCACAATGTCAAACATAAAACGATAACGATATGTTACTTGCAACGACTAAGAAAATCTTGAAGTGGGTGGGTCTCTCACTTCTGGGACTATTCCTGCTCATTTTGATTATCCCTGAGCTATTTGAGGATCAGATAGCCGAGATTGTTAAGAAGGAGGCAAATATATATCTGAAGGCTCAACTCGAGTTTGAGGATTTGGATATCAGTATGATTCGTAACTTCCCACGTATATCTGTTGCGTTGGGTGATGTTACAATCGTTGGTCGCAATGAGTTTGAGGCTGATACGTTGCTCGTCGCTGGCGAGGTGGGTGCTGCGATTAACCTTCTGTCAATCTTTGGCGAGAACTATGAGATATCGAAGATTTTGGTGGAAGATACACGCATCAATGCCATTCTCGGTCGTAGCGGTGCTGCCAACTGGGATATCGTGAAGACCGACGAGGAGTTGCGTGCCGAGGGTTACGACATTGACGAGAGCGAGGTGCCTCTTGCATTGGAACTCGAGGATATCGATATTGCCAACCTCTCGCTCTCTTATGATGACCGCGACGCTAATATGTATGTTTTGCTGGAGAATCTTACAGCCGAGTGTTCGGGCAATATCAATGGCGACATCACCAACTTGGAGGTTGTGGGTGGCTCGCCATCGCTCACCGTTACGATGATGGGTGTGCCGATGATTGAGGATATAGCCCTGAATGTCGATATGGACACCGAGATTGATATGGCTAATATGAAGTTTACCTTCCGCGAGAATGTCGTTCGTCTCAACGCCATAGAGACCGGTATCGACGGCTGGGTAGCAATGCTTGAGGATGGCTTCGATATGGACTTGAGACTCAACACCGAGAAGGTGAGCTTCAAGAATCTGCTCTCGCTCCTGCCAGGTATGTATAGCAGCGACTTCCAGAAACTCAACGCCTCGGGAAATGTTATGTTGTCGGCTTATGCTCGTGGCTTGTTCAACGAGCAGAGCGTGCCTGCCTTCGATGTTATGTTGAGTGTGTCGGATGCCAAGTTTAAGTATCCTGAATTGCCTGCCGGTGTGGATAATATCAATGTCGTGGCAAAGGTTGCCAACCCTGGTGGCAGTGCCGATGCGACCACCATCAAGATTAATCCATTTACACTGCAGATGGCTGGTCAGACTCTGAGTATGACTGCCGACATAGCTACTCCAATTAGCGATATGAGTTTCGATATGGGCTTGCGTGGCGAGCTCAACCTCGGTAAGTTGAAGGATATATACCCAATCGAGGGAACAACCCTTGCGGGAAATGTGTCGGCAGATATGCAGCTCAAGGGCAGAGCCTCGTACCTTACACAGGGTGGTTTGGACAAGTGTGTTGCCTCGGGAACAATCTCTTTGACGGAGTTTGCTATGGGCGGAGCCGATGCTATGTCGATTACTATCCCTGCCTCGACCTTTACATTTACCCCTGCTGCTCTGCGTCTGAGCGACACAAAGGTTGTCGTGGGAGGTAGCGACCTGACGCTGAGTGCTTCGTTGGAGAACTATTTAGGTTATCTGTTTGCCGACTCTACAATCAAGGGCACGGTTAATATCAACAGCAATACGATTAACCTCGATGAGCTCTTGGCTATGACGGGCGAAGAGCCTGCGGCGGAGCCTGTCGAGAGCCAGGAAGAGGTCATCTCCCGTGTTGAGGCTGTGCGTGTGCCTGCCAATATTGATTTCAATATGAAGCTCAATGCCAAGCAGATTATTATGGGTAATATGAATCTGCGTAACCTCTCGGGAACGCTCATTGTGAAGGATAGCAAGATAGATGTTCGTAACCTCTCTATCAACACTATGGGTGGTGACATTGCCCTCAATGGTCTGTACTCTACACCGTCGGATTATAAGGCTCTGTTCGGTGCTGGCGTGAATGTCAACTCGCTTAAGTTTGCCGATATAGCTCGCGACTTAGGTATAGAATCTAAGCTGATGTCATCTATCCAGGGTGTGGTCTCAAGTAGTTTTAATATAGATGCTCCACTCAATGGAACGACACCCGACTTGGGTGCTTTAGCTGCGTCGGGCTCACTCTCTGTTAAGGGCTTAGGCTTGCCACAGATGGAGATATTTTCTATGGCTGCTGACTTGCTCGGCGATGATAGACTCAAGAATCCAAAGGTGGAGGATTTTGCTATCGGCTTTGCGATTAAGGATGGTGTGTTCTCGACTAAACCTGTGGATATCAAGGTCAGCGGCTATGTAGTGCATTTGGAGGGTTATGCCAAGCTCGACCAGACGATTGATTATAAGGGAACTATCACTGCTCCATCGGGTAAGCTGGCTGCTATGGGACCTATTCCACTCACCGTTAAGGGTACTATCACAAAGCCCGAACTTATGGTCGATATGGAGTCTATTGCCAAGAGTGCTGCCCAGCAGGTGTTATCGGGCTTGACGGGTAAGAGAGATGAGGCAAAGGGCGAAGAGGGTGGTGCTGACTCCGCTCTGCAACACCTATCGCCAGAGGTTGCCGAGAAGGTGCAGAAGGCAGACTCGGTTGCTAACTCTGTGCAGACAGCCATAGATAACCTTCCAACAAAGGAGGAGGTGGTTGAGCAACTTCAGGAGCAACTACCAACGAAAGAGGAGATTGTCGAAGGAGCCAAGGAGCAATTGAAGGGTGCTGCATTGGATTTCCTTAAGGGGCTTGGTAATAAGTAACCTTTACCACTATACAACACAAAAGGCTGTCTATCGGACAGCCTTTTGTTTAACTTAACTTCTTGGTTTAATCTTACGGAACGGGAGCTTCATAACGCCGAAGAAAGCCTCGCCAAAAATTCCGCCACTCATCTTCGATACTCCCTCGCGACGCTCGGTGAAGACTATCGACACCTCGCTGAGCTTCAATCCGAGCTTCCAAGCCGAATATTTCATCTCTATCTGGAAACCGTAGCCCTTCATTCGCACCTTATCCAGGTCTATCGTCTCGAGTGCTTTGCGTGAGTAGCAGACAAAGCCGGCTGTTGAGTCGTGCATAGGCATCCACGTTACCATTCTCACGTAGAGCGACGCTCCGTATGACATCAGCAGACGCGACATAGGCCAATTCACTACATTCACACCCTTGATGTAGCGTGAGCCCACGACAACATCATACCCCTCCTCGGCACGCTCATATAGGCGTACTAAATCATCGGGGTTGTGCGAGAAGTCGCAATCCATCTCGAACACATAGTCATAATCCCGCTCTAAAGCCCACTTGAAACCTGCTATGTAGGCTGTTCCCAAGCCTAATTTACCCTCACGCTCCACCAGGTGCAGACGTTCGGGAAACTCTGCCTGACGCTCCTTGACCACAGCGGCTGTGCCGTCGGGTGAGCCGTCGTCGATGATAAGCAAGTCGAACTCTATCGGCAAGGAGAATACCTTGTCAATCATAGCCGAGATGTTATCAATCTCGTTGTAGGTTGGTATTATGACTAATCTACGCATAGCGTTTAATATTGTTCCTTTTCGTTAGGGAAGTCGCAACTCTTGACATCCTCCACGTAGCTTGATATAGCCTTCGACATCACACCGTGCAGGTCGGCATAGCGACGCAGGAAACGAGGTGAGAAGTCGTTGCTGATACCCAACATATCGTGTACCACAAGCACCTGACCATCTGTTCCGCTGCCTGCACCGATACCGATTGTAGGGATGCGAAGCTCTTGCGAAACCTGTGTTGCGAGTGTTGCAGGAATCTTCTCCAACACCACAGCAAAGCAACCGTTCTCCTCCAAAAGGTGTGCATCACGAATCAGCTTAGCAGCCTCAGCCTCCTCCTTAGCTCTTACATTATATGTGCCGAACTTGTGGATAGACTGTGGTGTGAGTCCCAAGTGTCCCATAACCGGAATACCTGCCGAGATAATACGCTGTACCGACTCGATAATCTCCTCGCCGCCCTCCATCTTCACTGCGTCGGCTTCGGTCTCCTTCATAATGCGTATAGCCGAGTCGAGAGCAACCTTCGAGTTACCCTGATATGTTCCAAATGGGAGGTCTACCACGACCAAAGCACGCTTCGCACCGCGTGTTACCGAGCGAGCGTGATAAATCATCATATCGAGCGTGATAGGCAACGTGGTCTCATATCCCGCCATCACGTTGGCTGCCGAGTCGCCCACGAGTATTACGTCAATACCTGCGGCATCGACAATCTTAGCTGTTGAGTAATCGTATGATGTGAGCATAGCGATTTTCTCGCCACGCTGTTTCATTTCTGTTAAACGCAGAGTCGTAACTGCTCTGACTGAACCTGCAACTGACATCTCTTTTTACTTTATAAAGTTAGGTTATTTTCGACAAATGTAGTTAAAAATATTTGGAATTAAAATTTTATCCTTTTTAGATATCGCAAACCTCTTGTTTGAGTGCTTCAAAAAAGTTCCATATAACAACTCCTCCAGCCACCGATACGTTAAGCGAGTGCTTGGTACCTATCTGTGGAATCTCTATCGCTCCGTCGCACATATCGACAACCTCCTGCTCAACACCCATCACCTCGTTGCCAAATACCAAAGCGTATCGTTTGTCGGTAGCCACCTCCAGCTCGTCAAGCATCGTAGCTCCCTCGACCTGCTCTATGGCAAGAATGTGGTAGCCCTCGGCTTTAAGTTTTGCAACGCACTCCGCAGTCGTGGCAAAGTACTCCCACTTGACGGTCAGCTCCGCTCCAAGTGCCGACTTATGAATATCGCGTGAGGGTGGGGTGGCGGTGATGCCACACAGAGCTATGCTCTCGACAGCAAAAGCGTCGCCCGTACGGAAGAAAGCACCGATGTTGTGTGCCGAACGAACGTTGTCTAAAACGACAACTACGGGTATGCGTTTCATCAGTGCAAACTGCTCTGCGGTGGGGCGATGTAGCTCCTCGTTGGTTATTTTTCTCATTTTTACCTTATTTATAGGGGCAAATATAACACAAATCACAAGAAAAACATTAACTTTGCAAATCTTAAATCATACAAATTGGAGATGAAATCGGTTTTGCGATATATTGTAGTGCTTGCGGTGGCTGTTGTAGCCGCTACGAACAGCTACGCACAAGAGGATTTACGCCTTGTGTGGGGCGTCGATTTCGACACCTATTTCGACAACCGAGAGTACTCTGCTTGCGAGTATGATGAGTCGCAGACCTTCTTCTCGGCACGCCTCACGCCACAAGTGGGATTGAAGTGGAACGAGAAGAACAGGGTAGTTGTCGGTGTGGATTTGTTGGCAGATTTTGGCGACGAGACCGATTTCCTCTCAGATGTGAAGCCTCAGCTATACTATCAGTTTGCATCGCAGAAGGTGTCGGCTTATGCCGGAATATTTCCTCGCGAGCGAATGGTGGGCGACTACTCCGATTTGATTATGAGCGAGGCAAGCCGTTTCTACGACAACCGCGTAAGGGGTGTTATGGGACAATATCGCGGCGAGCGAGGCTATGTTGAGGCGTCGATAGATTGGTGTGGTATGTATTCCGAGCAGTCTCGCGAGAAGTTCCGTATACTCTCGGCTGGTCGCTATTACTTTGGCGATAAGCAGACCTTCTATGGTGGTTATGCCTTCTCGATGTTCCACTTTGCCGGCAGTATGGCGGAGGATGATGCGGTGGTAGATAATATCGTCGTAGAGCCATACGTGGGAGCACAGTTCAATGCCTACTTCGATTTCGATGTCCGTCTGCGATATTTGCAGACTATGCAGCGAGACCGTGCTACAGAGGAGAAGTCGCGTAAGCCTGGGGGAGGTATGTTGCAACTCAGAATGGCTAAGTGGGGCTTGTTCTTGGAGGAGCAGCTCTATGTGGGCGAGAATCTGCAACCCTATTACGGACCATTCGGTAGCGACTTGTTCCCTATGGGTTACGGTGCGGAGCTCTATGCAGGCGATGCATTCTTCTCTACAAACGAGAACATTTATTCGACGACAAAGCTTGGTTACACACGCTCGTTCTACAATGATACGTTGCGTGTGAATTGCTACTTCGCCTTTCAGCACGATGGCGTAGCTATGGGTTGTAAGCAGGTAGTGAGCCTTGCGGTGCGTCTGGGTGGCGATAATATTAAGTTAGGAAAGAGATAAACAAAACATAATACGATGGAAATGAATAACATAATCGAGACAACAGAGCCTAAAGAGAAGCTCAATTTCTTGGAGGAGATCATCGAGGAGTCGATGGCAAAGGGTGAGAAACGTGTTCAGACCCGATTTCCTCCTGAACCAAACGGATATCTGCATATAGGTCATGCGAAGAGTATCTGCATCAACTTTGGTTTGGCAAAGAAGTATGGCGGTAAGTGTAATCTTCGTTTTGACGACACCAACCCCGTAAAGGAGGATGTGGAGTATGTTGATTCAATCAAGCGAGATATCAAGTGGCTCGGTTTTGATTGGGCTGTGGAGCGTTATGCTTCGGACTATTTCGACCAGCTTTACGATTGGGCAGTTGTGCTTATCAAGAAGGGCTTGGCTTATGTCGATGACCAGACACAGGAGGAGATTCGCCTCAATCGTGGTACTATCTCGGAGCCTGGTAAGGAGTCGCCTTGGCGTAACCGCTCTGTTGAGGAGAACCTCGACCTGTTTGAGCGTATGAAGGCGGGCGAGTTCGCCGATGGAGCAAAGGTGCTGCGTGCCAAGATTGATATGGCACATCCTAATATGCTCTTCCGCGACCCTATTATGTATCGTATCCTTCACGCCGAGCATCACCGTACGGGCAATAAGTGGTGCATCTATCCTATGTACGACTATGCACACGGTCAGAGCGACTCTATCGAGCAGATTACACACTCTATCTGTACTTTGGAGTTCGATGTTCACCGTCCTTTGTACGACTGGTTTATCGAGGCGTTGGAGATTTATCCATCACACCAGTACGAGTTTGCTCGTCTGAACCTCACCTATACAATGATGTCGAAGCGTAACCTGCTGAAACTCGTTCAGGAGGGTGCTGTTATGGGCTGGGATGACCCACGTATGCCGACTATCTGTGCACTCCGTCGTAAAGGATACACTCCTGCGTCGGTACGTGCTTTTGCCGAGATGGTAGGTGTTGCCAAGCGTGATAACGTGATTGATTTGGGCAAGATGGAGTATTGCGTACGCGAGGACTTGAATAAGGTCGCTGAGCGTCGTATGGCTGTCTTGAATCCTCTGAAGGTTGTTATTACCAATTGGGAGGAGGGTAAGACCGAGATGCGTCAGGCTGTTAACAATCCTGAGAATCCCGAGGCTGGTATGCGTGAGATTCCTTTCTCAAAGGTTATCTATATCGAGCGTGATGACTTTATGGAGAATCCTCCTAAGAAGTATTTCCGCCTGAGCCCAGGTAATGAGGTGCGTCTACGTTACTCTTACCTTATCAAGTGCGACGAGGTCGTGAAGGACTATGAGGGTAATATCGTTGAGCTCCGCTGCTCTTACGACCCACTCTCTGGCGAGGGCTCATCGAGCGATGGTCGCCGCGTTAAGGGTGTTATCCATTGGGTGTCGGCTGAGCACGCCACAGAGGTTGAGGTGCGTCTGTTCAACCCATTGTTCCTTACCGAGGACCCACACGACACGTCGAACGGTCAGCAGTCGTGGGAGGATAACCTCAATCCTGAGTCATTGGTTAAGACAACAGCATTTATTGAGCCATCACTTAAGGAGGCTCCTGTGGGTGTTCCTTATCAGTTTGAGCGTGTAGGTTACTTCTGCGTCGATACCGACTCTACCGCAGAGCATATGGTATTTAACCGCACGGTAACACTCAAGGACTCGTGGGCAAAGATGAACAAATAGCTCTTGTTATACAGCTTCATAGAGAAGGGGTTGTCGCAACGTACTCGTTGGACAACCCCATTGTTTTGTTGTATAATTGATTAAAGCATCTTGCCGAACTTACGCCAGCCAAACACATATCGGGCTATGATTGAGCCACGATATATCTGGCGGGACTCGCAGCACGCTGCCGAGCGGACAGCCTTACGCTTGCGTGCTATTGCTTTGTGAGATGCGAAGAATTTTTTGTATGCTTTCCACGTCGCCGAGGCTAATGCTTTCTTGCCGCTTATAAGGTATATCAGTGCCGAACACATATCGGCTATGGGACGTACTATGGCAACCACAATACGCTGGCTCGTGGGGGCACATTTCATCAACATCGTGAGGTTGTTACGATAGTTGAGGAAAAGTTTGTAGGAAGACTCCTTAGCGAGTGAGCCTCCACCCAAATGGTATACAACACTCTTTGGCTCGACCATTATCTTGTATCCTGCCAGCTGCATACGCCAGCAGAGGTCTATCTCCTCCATGTGAGCGAAGAAGTCATCATCGAAGCCTCCTAATGCGTGGAATAGCTCTGCACGACAGCAGAAAGCAGCTCCGCTCGCCCAGAATACCTCGCGAGCATCATCATATTGCCCCTTGTCCTGCTCAATCTTTGAGAGGATGCGACCACGACAGAATGGATAGCCCAAGTAGTCGATAAAGCCTCCGGCAGCCCCTGCATACTCAAATTTATCTCGTTCGGTGTAGGAGAGTAGCTTGGGAGCAACAGCACCACACCACCTATCTTCTTGCATATGGCTAAGCAGTGGGGCAGTCCATCCTGCGGTAACCTCTACGTCGGAGTTGAGTAGTATGTAGCAGTCGGCTTTTATCTGCCTCAGTGCAAGGTTGTATCCTGTGGCAAAACCATAATTTTTATCCAGGAGAATAAGTCGTACCGAGGGGTACTTCCGACGTATAAACTCCACAGAGTCATCCGATGAGCCATTGTCAGCTACGACAATATCTATCGCAGTAGGAGTGTGCTCTACCACGCTACTGAGGAAACGTGCCAAGTGGCGACGTCCGTTCCAATTTAGTATGACAACAGCTGCTTTCATCAGAATTTAATCTCTTGTAACTCCTTTGGTGGAATGTGCTTCCATCGGCGGTGCGACCACATCCACATAGGAGGATTGGCTATGATATCCTTCTCCAAAGCTCGCACATATCGCTCCATAATCTCGTGTTCGGCAACGTCCTCCTTGCCATCGTAGATGCGTATGAGTTCTCCCTCATAGATTCCTGCCTTAACTCGGCGGGTAGAGTAGTAATATACGGGGATGTTGTACTTGAGAGCCATCACCTCTGCTCCATCAAAGAATGCTGACCATTGGTGCAGAAATTTATGCCAATGCAGGTTGGGACGGAAGACCGGATTTTGATCCGATATGAGTCCCAGAAGCATAGGACGAATATTGCGATTTTCAACAAAATGACGCATTGTGCGTTGCATAGTAACGAGTTCTACATTAGTGTGTTGGCGGATGCGTTTCATCAGTTCGTCGAAGAGCTTATTCTGCAACTTATGATATACTGCCACCATACGCTGCTCGGGCATATAGAGGCTTATGGTGCTTGCTCCCTCCCACGACCCATAGTGGGCTGTTATGCAGATTAGATGTCCGCCATCGACCTCTTTCTGCACCTCATCGGTATTGATGAAACGTGTGCGACGCATCAGAGCTTTGTCGCTTATGCCAGCCTGACTTATAGTGTTGATAATCTGCTCGGTGAGGTTTCGATAAAAATCTCTGCATATACGCTTCAGCTCCTTCTCGCTCTTCTCGGGGAAGGAGTTACGCAGATTGGTCATTATCACGTTGCGGCGATAATGCACCACGTAGCAGAGTATGAGGTATATGGGGTAGCCAAAGACGTGATGGCGTACTATGCGAGGCAGCAAAGCGAAGCCGCGGCATATAATCCACAACGTCTCTAATCCCAATCGTTGTTTCCAAGATAGTCTATCGCTCATTTGGCTCATAGTTTTTGTGTTACTCCTCCTCGCGAGCGTATTTGTTGTGCTTGAGCTCGCGTTCGGGCTTAGGTTTGCCTGCAACGACAATCACAAACTCGCCCTTGGGCTCGTTGTGCTTGAAGTGCTCCAACACCTCGCTTATAGTGCCACGTACGGTCTGCTCAAATTTCTTGGTCAGCTCGCGAGAGACAGATACCTGTCGCTCCTCGCCAAAGAACTCAGCGAGCTGCTCCAGGCACTTAACAACGCGGAATGGCGACTCATAGAAGATTATCGAACGGCTCTCCTCGGCAAGCTCCTGCAATCGCTTTGTGCGACCTTTCTTCTGCGGCAGGAAGCCCTCAAAACAAAATCTGTCGCAAGGGAAGCCACTCTGCACCAATGCAGGGATGAGTGCTGTCGCTCCAGGCAGAGTCTCAACCTCGATACCAGCCTCTACGCAGGTGCGTACCAGCAGAAATCCTGGGTCTGAGATGCCAGGTGTGCCGGCGTCGGATACCAACGCAACGGTTTTGCCTGCCTCGATACTCTCGGCAACGGCGGCAGCTGTGGCGTGCTCGTTGAATTTGTGGTGTGAACGCAGAGGTTTCTCAATGCCGAGGTGCTTCATCAGAAAAGCCGACGTGCGTGTGTCTTCAGCCAAGATGTAATCTGCCTCCTTGAGGACTTTTATCGCTCGCAGAGTGATGTCATCGAGGTTCCCTATTGGGGTAGGAACGATATAGAGTTTCGACATAATTGACTATGATAGTTTACGTTCCAGGAGTTTCATAATGAACTTTGCACCGTCGGAGTCAGGATTCCACGAGTAGTTCTCGACGATGTAAATCATACAGTCATCGAAACTCTCCATAGCGTCTAATTCCTTGATAACTCGCTCATATTCAGCTGAGTTGCCATCGAATAGGTCGCGTATCATCAGGAACTTATCGTTGATGCCAATACCGTCGCTCAACGAGCGTATTGCCGAATGTTCAATCTCATCTGCTAATGCAGTTGGTGCTGCTATGCTATCGGCGATGGTAGGTGCCGCAGGAGAGATTACATCGGCGAGGATTGTGGTACGCTCCTCGTTGATGTTGGCTTTGATAAGTGGCTCAGCAACAGTTGCTTTATCCTCTTCCTCGTTAATCTCTAATACGACGCTCTGAGGCTCTGGTGCAGGCTCGGCACTCTCCACCTCGATGTCATTTAACTCAAAAATCTTTGATATATCGACACTTTTCTCCTGTGGAGCACTCTCCTCTGTGTCGGAGTAGATGGACATCATACGCTGATGTTTGGTGCGAGGAGCTTTGCGTGCGGGCTCTGCATCGCCAAAAAGATTGCCCATAACGACAGGAGCTTCGTGTGGTGTAACCTCTTCAGCAACAGGCTCTTGGATAGGCTCTGTAGCGGGCTCTTCCTCTGGTGCAGGCTCTGGCATTTGCTCTTCGCTTGGCTCATTCTCTTGTGCGGGGGTAGCGTCGTCGCCGAAGAAGTTATCGTCATCTGCCTCATTATCAATGGCTTCCTCTTCTGGAGACTCTTCTGCTTGTTCTTCAAGGGGTTGCTCCTCATCCTCTTGAGGGAACTCAACGTCCTCTTCATCGAAGATAAACTCTACCTCGACCTCTTGCTCTGTCTCCTCCTCTTCGGGCTCCTCCGTAGGCTCCTCAGCTACGGGGATTGGTGCTGTAAAAGCCTTTGGCTCAGCAACTTCATCCTTTGCCGATGATGACGAAAAGCGTATTTCGCTGTAGAGATTCTTGAGGCGGTCGAGTGCCATATCTTGTTCCAATGCGTCTACATCCTTATCCTCATCCCAGCCATTGATGATGATACTCAGACGCTCCAACTCTTCCTTAAGATGTTTGATATTCATAGCAAGAATATGATAATTATTTTCCAAAGATAGTGTTTTTTATTGAGAATACACCTCTTATATAAAAGAAAATAGCCCTTAAGTGGGCTATTTTCTTCGTTAACTATGCTGTTTCGTTGCTAATTTCCATTGATTTGATCGCTATATACCGCTTTTGGCAGGTCGTGCATATTGTATTGCGAAGCCATCGAACTGCCGTATGCTCCCGCCGATTTTATGGTGAGCAAATCGCCGCGTTTGCTCTTGCGGAGGCTGACGTTCTCATCGAAGACATCGGTCGATTCGCAAGCAGTTCCGACGACTGTATATTTCTTGAATGACTCCTCCTCGGAGGTGATATTCTCGATGTTGTGATAAGAGCCATAGAGCATAGGGCGAATCAGCTCTGTCATAGACGCATCGACAATGAGCAGACGACGACCGGTGGCTGTTGTCTTGTTGTAGAGTACGCTTGTGATAAGCTCACCACACTCGCCAACCAACGCACGACCAAACTCAAAATGTACCTCCTTGTCGCCCACATTCAGATATTCGCGGATTATGGCGAAGAGCGATGCGAAGTTTGGTATAGGCTCATTCTCAGGAACATCGTAGTTGATGCCAAGGCCACCACCAACATCGACAATGCGGAACTTGAAGCCGAGTGATTCGAGATTCTCGACTATCGCATTTGCCTTGTTGCACATATTCTCGAATACGTGTAACTCGCGAATTTGAGAGCCGATGTGGATATGTATACCAATAATATTGATATTCTCCAATGACTTAATCCATTCGATATTCTCCATTATCTCCTCATACGAGATACCGAACTTACTATCTGCCTGACCTGTGTCGATGCAACGATTTGTCTTGGGGTCGATGTCGGGATTAATACGCAAGCCGATATCCGCTTTTTTGCCAAGCTCGGCTGCTATCGTGTTGACTACCTGCAACTCCTCGATAGACTCGCAGTTGATAGCCAAGATATTCTGCTCGATGGCATAGCGAATCTCCTTGTCGCGTTTGCCTACGCCTGCATAAACAATACTCTTTGGCTCAAAACCGCTCTCGATAGCTTTGCGTACCTCGTTGCCGCTGGCACAATCGATGCCTATGCCATACTCTTTGATTATTGAGAGCAGATAGTCGTCGTTATTGGCTTTGATAGCGTAGTGTACTTTATAGTTGTATTTGTTTGACTCATAAACGACGCTCTCCAGAGTTTGGCGGAGAAGGTTGATGTCGTAGAGATAAAATGGAGTCTCTATTCCCTTGAGCTGGGATGCAATTTTTCTACTAAGCATAATATTTACTAACTTCCTAACAAATAACTTTTGCTCGGCAAAAGTACCGATTTTTGATTGTTTTTGCAAATAGTTAATGAATTTGAAAAACAGACGAGCTTTTAATGGTCAAAATTTTGCCATTTTGTATTGCTGTTTGGTCATATTGTCAGCTCTCCCTATTAAAAGTGGAAAAAAATTTGCATAGTTGATTATTGTTTAGTAACTTGCGAATGGAAGAGAAGACTCACTTCCGAAGTGTATTTTTTATAAACTAAAACCAATTAACTATGAGACGGAAATTTACGATTTTTGCAGTAGTAGCTATGATTTTAGTTGCTATCGCAGCCTGCTCTAAGGATGAGCTTGGAGTAGAGGTGATTGTTCCTCAGCAGGAGCAGATGGATTCTTACCGCGTGAGTGTTGATGAGGCACTACGCTCAGCCGAAACGATACTGAGAGCCGGAGACAGAGATACTCGCTCTGCTGCACGCAGAGTGAAGAGCACAGAGCTTTACGTTGCAAAACCTGCTACACGTAGTAACGAGAATACCGAGGTGTCGTTCTATCTTATCAATTATGAGGATAATGCAGGTTACGCGTTGGTTTCGACCGATGAACGTACAACACCTGTCTATATGTATGCCGAGGAGGGAAATATCACTACCGAAGCATTTGAGGAGGTGCCACCATTGGCAATCTTTATGGAGGAGGCAATTGCCAACTATGAGGCATAGGTGGCAAACTATGATGAGCCAGAAGATATAATGGTACCCGATACATTAGACAGTCCAAGGTCTGTATACATAGATGGAAACTTCTATTACATAAATACAGATACAACATACGTATCAAAGGGCTCGCTTACCAATACCTTATGGGATCAAGAAGACCCATACAATCACTATTGTAATGAAAAACCAGTAGGATGTGGTCCGGTTGCGATAGGACAGATTATGGCATATCATAGACATCCATATTCTACATATGGAACTCCAATCGATTGGGACGCAATGACGTCAAGAAGGTATTTTACAAGCATTAATGATAATGGGGCAAATGATGCTGCCAGATTATTATATTTAATAGGCACTGAAGCTGGAATCAATTATTTAACTGACAATGATTCTGGTATTACCATCTATGCGGCGGAAGCGACATTGCGAGCTTTTGGCTATACTTGTTCTGCTCCTCTAGACTACACACCATATTCATATTTAATTCAGAACGAAATTGATTGTAATCGTCCTGTGTATATTAGAGGAAATAGGGAGGGGGCATCGAGTGGTCATGCATGGATAATTGATGGCTACACAGCAGCAGAGTATACTAAAAAATATTATCATGCTACTCCTCCATACAATTTTAGTCATTCGGAAGATTGGAGTGCTGTGCAATATTTTAAACAGAATATAGGTTGGGGACTTTCATTTAATGGACTTAGTGTTTTAGAAACATATACTGAAGGAAAGAAAATTATTACAGGAATTAAGCCTAACATTTAACTAATCATAAACTAGTTTCATTATGAAAAAATATTTATTTATTACATTTGTTTTTGCTGCCTTTATTGCTTGTTCTAAGAACAATGATAACATTGTTGATGTAGATCCTCCATCAGTAGAAATGTTGACAGAAAGTAGTTTTATTTGCAAGGCAGAGGAGGGTATAACCATTGAGGTAAAGACAGCCAAACCAGCATACTTTTTGGAGGCCCACGTTGGACATGAACCATTGTCAGAACTATACAAGGTCTGCATTAATGAAAATCATGAAACGCCATATATAGTTGAGCATGATTTGTTTACTTTGGAGCACGTAGATGCATATACATTCAAAGTTACAGTGAACCCTTGTAATGTCTATCAAAGACTATTATTTGTTGTATCTTCGATTCCAGGGGAGTTAAATGGTGATTCTATACATATAGAGAGTTTGATAGAATAATTGATAATTTTTTATGGCTTGTATATGAGCATTGAATAGAGATTATGCTCTGACAGTATACAAGTGAATGATAGAAGAGTAACTTGCAGAGTGTCTGCGAAAGTATTAGCGTAATTGGGACGAGGAGTAAACGTAGACTCTTAGTGAAGAAAATAAGTCGCTCGACCGTAAAGGGTCGGGCGACTTATTTTAGTGTTAATCGCTAAGGATATCTCTGCCGGTGCGGTGAGAAAAAGTGGTGATTTCTGTGAGTAGAGCATCTGGACAGACTTTAGAGCGGAAGCGTTTGATTCGCTTGGGGTCGCGTCCACAATGGCGGTACTGCTCGGCGGCACGGGCGTAATAGATGACGCGTGCAGCATAGATTCCCATATCGCAGGCAAAGTTATATAAATCACTTCTCTCGCCAGAGTAGTGGGGCAGTTGGTCAAGTAAAAACATTGCCCAACGAAGGCGAATCTTAGCGGCGGCAAGCTCGCTGCGAGCAGCACAAGCCTCGCGGTGATATTGCTCACAGAGACGTAGCAGAGAACTGCGATAAACGATGACTTTGTCGCCACGTGTAGAGGCGGCAGGAGCGTAATAGGTTTTAGTCGAAACAGATGGTGTGTCTGAGATTTGTTCTTTACAATTCATAGAGATAAAAATTAAAAGGTTAAACATTTTGATTGGGATTGATAATCAGGCAATTATTGCCACTGGTTATCGGGGCTCAACAACGTCAAAGAACGCTCGCTATGGGGCATAATACACCCCGAAAGCTAAATGATAATTGATGAGTTGGTTTAACCTCTTCTTTGTGAAATACACCTATGGTGATAAAGAAGAAATTTTTATCTGTAAAGAACTGTAATTAGGCATAGCGGACTGCTACGCTGATGCAAAGATAGGAAAAATATTGAAGAAATTGATGCGGGCTAAAGATTTTTTATTTGTTTTAACAGTTGTCGAAGTCGCTGTGCGTAGAGAGGCTGAAGCGGGGCAAAAAGAAAATTATCCTCTAAATAGAGGATTTGTTCACGAAATTTACTACTTTTGCGAGATAAAATATTGGCAAATAATAAAACAGATAAAATAATGGCTTTACAATGTGGTATAGTTGGTCTGCCAAATGTCGGTAAATCAACACTTTTCAACTGTCTGTCGAATGCAAAGGCTCAGGCGGCAAACTTCCCTTTCTGTACAATAGAGCCTAACGTGGGCGTTATCACAGTGCCCGATGAACGTTTGGTGAAGTTGGCAGAGATAGACAATCCTAAAAAGGTTATTCCTACAACAATCGAGATTGTAGATATCGCCGGTCTGGTGAAGGGTGCATCGAAAGGTGAAGGTTTGGGTAACAAGTTCCTGGGTAACATCCGTAACACAAATGCGATAATTCACGTCTTGCGTTGCTTCGACAACGGAAACATCACGCACGTAGATGGCTCGATTGACCCTGTACGCGATAAGGGCATTATCGACACCGAGCTTCAGTTAAAAGACCTGGAGACCGTTGAGAATAATATCGGTAAGTGTCAAAAGCAGGCAGTAGCGGGCGATAAGACAGCTAAGCGTCGTTACGAGATATTGCTCCAATTCAAGGAGGCTTTGGAGCAGGGACGCAGTGCCCGTACGGTAGAGACCGAGAAGGAGGAGCGTAAGTTGATAGCAGACTTGAACCTCTTGACCGATAAGCCGGTGTTGTATGTATGTAACGTAGATGAGGCAAGTGCATCTACGGGTAATCAGTACACCGAGGCTGTCAAGGCGGCTATCGCAGACGAGAACGCCGAGATGCTTATCGTAGCGGCGGCTACCGAGGCAGATATTGCCGAGCTGGAGGAGTATGAGGAGCGTCAGATGTTCTTGCAGGATTTGGGCTTGGAGGAGTCGGGTGTAGCACGTCTGATAAAGGCTGCATACAAGCTTCTGAATTTGCAGACATTCTTCACAACAGGAGCAGATGAGAGTCGTGCGTGGACATTCGTAAAGGGAATGAAAGCTCCACAGACCGCAGGAATCATCCACACCGATTTTGAGCGTGGCTTCATTCGTGCAGAGGTTATCAAGTATGACGACTACGTGTCGCTCGGCTCGGAGAAGGCGTGCCGCGACGTAGGTAAAATCGGAATTGAGGGTAAGGAGTATATCGTGCAGGATGGCGATATTATGCACTTCCTGTTTAACGTATAGCAGAAAAAGGTTGAGATATGAAGAATTATCTGAAATATGTAATCATAGGCGTAGCAATAGTCGTTAGTGCGTGGCTGCTTGCTGATGCCTACACATACAAATATCGTTCGGAGGATACCATTACCGTAACAGGTCTGGGAGAGACAGAGTTTGAGTCGGACCTGATAGTATGGAGCGGCTCAATCTATGCCGAGACATACAACGTGGCAGATGGTTATGCAGAGATTGAGAGATACAAAAAGCAGGTCTTGCAATTTGTAGAATCGAAAGGTATCGCAGCCGAGGATGTGGTGTTTAACTTCATCGTAGTGGATAAGATGTATGCCACAAAGTATAATGATGAGGGAAACTATATGGGTCAGTATTTTACCGGTTATGAGCTTACACAGAGCTTCTCAATAGAGAGCGAGGAGGTGGATGTTGTGGAGGAGATATCTCGTGAGATATCGTCGCTCATAGCCAAAGGTGTAAACCTCAATGTCTATTCGCCAGACTACTACTATACACGTCTCGACGATGTCAAGCTCTCGCTGATAGAGCAGGCTTCGGCAGACGCACGTGCACGTGCCGAGAAGATAGCAACAGCCGCAGGTACTGAGATAGGAGGAGTGGCATCGGCACGAATGGGCGTATTCCAGATTACGGGACGTAACTCCGATGAGGAGTACTCGGCGGGTGGCTCATTCAACACCTCAAGTCGCGAGAAGAAGGCTCGCATAACAATGAGAATAGAGTATAAAATAGATTAAAAAAAGATAGTTTATGTCAAAGCAAGTTCGTGTGCGTTTTGCACCAAGCCCTACCGGCCCGCTTCATATGGGAGGCGTGCGTACGGCACTTTACAACTTTTTGTTTGCCCGTCGTCACGGCGGAAAGATGATTCTTCGTATTGAAGATACCGACTCACAGCGTTTTGTGCCAGGAGCTGAGGAGTATATCCTCGAGTCGCTCAAGTGGTGCGGTATAGAGATAGATGAGGGTGTCGGCGTAGGAGGTCCTCACGCCCCATATCGTCAGAGTGAGCGTCGTGAGATATATCTGAAGTATGCCAAGCAGCTGGTGGATGCCGACTGGGCATATTATGCTTTTGATACAGCAGCCGAGTTGGACACATTGCGTAAGGAGGCTGAGGCTAAAGGCGAGACTTTTGCGTACAACTATGCAGTACGTGAGAAGTTGCCTACATCACTCTCGCTCTCAAAGGAGGAGGTTGAGGAGCGTATAGCACGTGGCGACCAGTGGGTAATTCGTTTCAAGATGCCCGAGAATGAGGTGGTAGAGATGGATGACCTGATTCGTGGCCACGTGAAGGTTAATACCTCGACACTTGACGATAAGGTGCTCTACAAGAGTGCAGATGCACTGCCAACATATCACTTGGCAAATATTGTAGATGACCACTTGATGGAGATTTCACACGTTATTCGTGGTGAGGAGTGGTTGCCATCGTTGCCATTGCACTACTTGCTCTATAAGGCATTTGGTTGGGAGGATACGAAACCTCAATTTGCTCACTTGCCACTCTTGCTGAAGCCTACGGGTGGCGGTAAGCTCTCGAAGCGTGATGGCGACAAGATGGGATTCCCTGTGTTCCCACTCTTCTGGAAGTCGCCTGCAACGGGCGAGACAGCTCACGGCTATCGTGAGGATGGATATTTCCCCGAGGCATTTGTCAATATGTTGGCTCTGCTCGGCTGGAACCCAGGTACGGAGCAGGAGATATTCTCTATGCAGGAGCTCATCGATAGCTTCTCGCTCGACAGAGTGTCGAAGGCGGGTGCTCGTTTCCAGCCCGACAAGGCGAAGTGGTTTAACGCACAGTATATGCACCATAAGTCAGACGAGGAGCTGGCAGCTCTGTTCCAGCCTATTTTGAAGGCTAACGGCGTAGAGACAAGCGATGAGTTGGCAGGTAAGGCTGCCGGCATAATGAAGGAGCGTGCGTCGTTTATTACCGATTTGTGGGATTTGACATCGTATTTCTTCGTTGCACCTACTCAGTATGATGAGAAACAGACCAAAAAGTATTGGAAGGGCGAGAACCCTGCACGTCTGGCAGAGCTGCGTGAGGTGTTGGCATCAATTGACGACTTCTCGTTGGAGAATACCGAGAAGGTGGTTGGCGAGTGGATTGCTCAGAAGGAGTATGGTATGGGCCAGATAATGAACACGTTGCGTTTGGCATTGGTCGGAGCAGGTAAGGGCCCTGGTATGTACGACGTTACTGCGTTCCTAGGCAAGGAGGAGTGCTTGACGCGTATAGATTATGTTTTGGCTAACTTAAAACCTGTGGAGTAATGGAGATTTTGCAACATATATGGGGTGCAACACCCGAGGGCGAGGCAATTGTTATTTACACCCTTCGCAATGATAACGGCTGCGAGGTGCAGGTGTGCAATATCGGAGCAGCTATCGTATCTGTTAAAGCCCCCGACCGCGACGGAAAGATGGATGACATCGTGTTGGGATATAAGGATGCGATGAGCTATTTCGGCGACGGTGCAGCGAGTGGCAAGAGTGTCGGTCGTGTGGCAAACCGCATAGCCAAGGGTAAGATGACAATCGAGGGTGTGGAGTATAACCTTGAGATAAATAACGGTCCCAACCACTTGCACGGTGGCACGAAGGGCTTTGCTAACCAGCTGTGGGATAGTAGAGTAGAGGAGAACCGTGTGGTTTTCTCGCGTACCTCGCCCGATGGCGAGCAAAACTACCCGGGCGACTTGTATGTTGAGGCAGGATACTACTTTGGCGAGGATAATGCGTTGGAGATAACCTATATGGCTCGCACAAATAAGACAACAGTGGTCAACCTCACAAATCACACCTATTGGAACTTGGCAGGAGAGGGTAGTGGTCGTGATATTTTGGACCACACACTCCATCTGAACTGCTCAAAGGTGTTGGAGATGGACCCTACGCAGATTCCTACGGGCGTGAAGCTCGATGTGAAGGGAACACCTCAGGACTTTACAGAGTGGCGTCGTTTCGGCGATGATATCCTCTCGGAGTTCAACCATATGAAGGATTTTAAGGGTTATGACCACTTTTTCGTGTTGGATGGCTGGCAGCCAAACATCCTCTGCGAGGTTGGCGAGTTGCGTTGTGAGGCTACGGGCCGCAAGGTGGAGATTCTCTCGTCGCAGGCGGGAGCTATGCTCTACACAGGTAATTGGCTTGAGGGCGGTTGCCCTGTAACCAAGTCGGGTGGCAGATATAAGGATTACGCAGGTGTGGCTATTGAGTGCCAGAACTTCCCTGATGCGGTGAATAAGCCGGAGTTCCCATCGGCAATACTTAAGCCTGAGGAGACCTATTGTCAGAAGATAGTATTCCGCCTTGGCACATTTTAGCGTATGGAACAGAAAGATTTAGAGTATTTGAATTCCTATACCCAGAAGTTGGCAAAGAGTCTTGTAGAACAGGCAACAACGGCTGGAGTTATCAATGGTGAACTGTTTACCGTTGAGGAGTTGGATGAGAAGTGGCTCACGTCGGCACCGGAGTATATGGCAGCGGCAGTACCACAGATTGCGGAGTATCCGCTGGCGGCTATTGCCTGGGCTGCATATATGGGTATGGGTGCTGCTGTGCTGTGGGATAAGTCGTGGGGTGAGTATAAAGATACAGAGAATTGGTATGAGCTGATGGCTTCGCCACGAGGCTTCGATGAGATGGATGAGTATGTTGTGGAGTGTCTTGTGGGCTACCCTCTGGGTGGTGAGCAGGCTAAGAAATTAGAGGAGGTAATTCGCTCGTTGGCAAATACAGCACACACGATGATTCGCAAGGAGAATATCCCGCCACAGAGCGTTATGGCGTTCCACGTCTTTGCACGCACGGTTAAGGTGTTCTATGAGCTGGGTATCACAATCGAGCTGCGACACAGAGGATATAACTATGTCAAGGTGCAGATGAATGGCTCGACACCACTATCGTAACGATAGATTTGGATAAAAGAAATAAAAGAGTTACTTTTGCAACGCAATTTGGCGTTTAGCTTAGTTGTCGATGGTTCCGTAGCTCAGTTGGATAGAGCAACAGCCTTCTAAGCTGTGGGTCGTGGGTTCGAATCCCGCCGGGATCACTGAAAGGGAAAATCGAAAG
>SUZI01000003.1 GCA_015060005.1 Rikenellaceae bacterium | reverse complement strand
AACTCCTTGCCATTGCCACCGCCTGCGTGTCCAACACCCCAAACGGGATATGCCAAAGCAGCAGCCTCACGAATATCATTTTCTGTAAATTCCTCGATTCTCATTGTTTCCATAATTTTGCAACAAAAGTAGAAATTTATTTTTGATGGAGCAAGAGGGTGGCACAAAGAGTATAGAGCATAAGGAATTTAAGGAATTTAGGGAGTTTAAGGAATTTAGAAGAGATTCACTAAATTCTCTAATCTTTTTATTACCTTTGTTAAAAAGATGACCTATGAATGATGCAACTCTAATAAAGCCGCAAGGAGACCATCGAAATCTAATATGTTATCGTAAGGCGGAACTAATATATGATATAACCTATCATTTTGCGAATTTGGCATTTGTGCGTGGTGACCGCACCGTTGACCAAATGATTCAAGCTGCACGCTCTGGCAAGCAAAATATTGTTGAGGGGAATGCAGATGCAGAAACATCAATCGAGATGGGCATCAAACTTATCAATGTCGCTAAGGCGAGTTTGAAAGAGTTGCTAACGGATTATGAGGACTATCTGCGTGTGAATGGTTATGAGCAGTGGAGCGATGGCTCCGACAAGTTTATAGCAATGCGCAAACTTGGCGTAGAAGGTAGTAGCCAATCCATTTTAGATATTGCAAAATCTCGACCTCTTGATACAGTCGCCAATATGGCAATCATACTACTCAAGCAGGAGGACTATCTGCTGCATAAACTACTTACATCTCTCTCTGAACAATTCCTTGAGGATGGTGGTTTCAAAGAGAAAATGCATCGTATGCGTGTAGAGCGAAGGGCGAAATAGGCTGTTTAAGGAGTATAGGTATATTAGGGAGTTTAAGGAATATAGAGAGTTTAATGCTATTAAGTTGATTTCCCTAAACTCCTTAAATTCTCTAAATTCTCTTTGGTTTCGAAATCAAAAAAGCCCTCCACGAATGGAAGGCTTTACATATACGATAAGTCTCGGTAACCCGAATTACTTGCCCATATATCCCAAAAATAAACTACTTCCTTTGTCGGAGCGAAGCGACCAAAGTCCCCCTTTACAGAAAGGGGGATTTAGGGGGATAGGTAACACACAGCGAGAATCGCCACTATATTAAGGGATAAAAAGAAGGCCTTCCCCGAAGAGAAAGCCTTGCATATAAGAAACCGTAACAACGAATTACTTGCCCATATATCCCTTAATATAGTGGTGATGTGAGCCGTAACGGTTGAATGCAGCCTCATCCAATGCCTCCTGGGCTGATGGGTGAGCCACTGATATAATCAGACGTGCACGCTCCTGCAAGCTCTTACCGTAGAGGTCTACTGCACCATTCTCGGTTACAAACCAGTGGATGTGGTTACGTGTTGTAACGACACCTGCACCCTCTGTCAGCACGTCAGAGATCTTCGATATACCCTTATTTGTGATTGAAGGCATAGCGATGATAGCCTTACCACCCTTTGAGAGTGAAGCACCATAGATGAAGTCAATCTGACCACCTACACCTGAGTAGAACTTACGACCGAGTGAGTCGGCACATACCTGACCTGTGAGGTCTACCTGCAATGCGGAGTTGATAGCTGTTACGCGGTCATTCTTAGCAATGATAAATGGGTCGTTGGTGTAACCTACGTCCATCATCAACACACCTGGGTTGTCGTGGATGAAGTCGTACACCTTCTGTGAACCCATCAGGAATGTAGATACCATCTTACCCTTATCGATGTTCTTTGCCTCGCCATTGATTACGCCAGCCTCAACGAGTGGCAGTACGCCGTCAGCAAACATCTCGGTGTGGATACCGAGGTTCTTATGACCACCCAGCTGTGCCAATACAGCGTTAGGAATAGCACCGATACCCATCTGCAATGTTGCACCATCCTCGATGAGCTCTGCACAGTACTTACCAATCTTCACCTCCACCTCGTTAGGTGTTGTGAAGTGAGCCTCCTCCAATGGCTGGTCGTCAGCTACGAAGAGGTCAATCTTCGAAGAGTGAATCATAGCATCACCAAATGCACGAGGAACATACTTGTTCACCACTGCAATCACGTGGTCAGCACACTCAACAGCTGCCAATGTAGCGTCAACCGATGTACCGAGTGAAACGTAGCCGTGCTGGTCAGGTGTCGATACCTGAATCATTGCTACGTTACAAGGCACTGCACCCGAGCGATAGAGCTTCTGTGTCTCGCTGAGGAAGATTGGAATGTAGTCAGCAAAACCTGCCTGTGTTGTCTTACGCACGTTGCCACCTACGAAGAATGAGTCGAGCTGGAATATGCCCTCGAACTCTGGCTCAGAGTATGGTGCTGGACCCTCTGTGTGGAGGTGGTGGATATGCACATCCTTCAACTCACCATTTCTGCCACGCTCGCACATAGCCTTTATGAGGCACTGAGGAGCCGATGCTACTGAACTGAGGTGAACGTGGTCACCCGACTTAATTACCTTAACAGCCTCCTGAGCTGTTGTGAACTTAATCTGTGTCATCACTTTTTTAAGTTTAACGGATTTATAATTGTCTAATTAAATTACTTACGTTTTACCTCTACCTGGTCGTATCCCTCGATGATATCGCCCACCTTTATGTCGTTGTACGACTCGATGTTCAAACCGCAGTCCTGACCTGTTGTAACCTCCTTCACATCATCCTTGAATCGCTTGAGTGAGCCGAGCTTACCTGTATGAATTACGATACCGTCGCGAATCACGCGGATAGGAGTGTTGCGTTGCAACTTACCCTCACGCACGATACCTCCGGCGATAGTACCCACCTTCGAGATTTTGAATGTCTCCAATACCTCGATAGAGCAGACGATAACCTCCTTCATCACAGGCTCCAACATACCCTCGATAGCATCCTTGATGTCGTTCACTGCGTCGTAGATGATAGAGTAGAGTCGAATCTCAATCTCCTCCTTCTCGGCTGTCTTACGTGCTGCCGCTGATGGACGCACCTGGAAACCTACGATGATAGCGTTTGATGCTGTCGCCAACAATACGTCTGACTCCGAAATCTGACCTACTGCCGAGTGAATTACGTTCACCTGTACGGTCTCCTTCGAGAGCTTGATGAGCGAGCCTGTCATTGCCTCCACCGAGCCGTCTACGTCGCCCTTAACGATGATGTTGAGCTCCTTGAATGAGCCGATAGCGATACGGCGACCAATCTCGTCGAGGGTGATGTGCTTCTGCGTCATCAATCCCTGCATACGCTGCAGCTGCTCACGCTTGTTGGCAATCTCACGTGCCGAGCGGTCGTCATCCATCACGTTGAAGTTATCTCCCGCCTGTGGAGCACCGTTCAGACCCAATACCTGTACCGGTGTCGATGGTCCTGCTTCTGTTACCTTCTTACCATTCTCGTCAAACATAGCCTTCACACGACCAGTATATGTTCCCGAGAGCAGGATATCTCCTATTCGGAGCGTACCACTCTGTACCATAATTGTCGCTACGTAGCCACGTCCCTTGTCGAGTGTAGACTCGATGACTGAGCCCTGAGCCTTCTTGTTAGGGTTAGCCTTCAGGTCGAGCATCTCCGCCTCCAAGAGCACCTTCTCCAGGAGCTTGTCGAGGTTGATACCCTTCTTTGCCGAGATATCCTGGCTCTGGTACTTTCCTCCCCACTCCTCTACGAGGTAGTTCATCTGTGCCAACTGCTCCTTGATGTGGTCTGGGTTAGCCTGTGGCTTATCAATCTTGTTTATAGCAAATACCATAGGCACGCCTGCTGCCTGTGCGTGGTTGATAGCCTCCACTGTCTGAGGCATCACGCTGTCGTCAGCCGACACTATGATGATTGCTACGTCGGTAATCTTCGCACCACGAGCACGCATTGCGGTAAATGCCTCGTGACCTGGGGTGTCGAGGAATGTAATCTTCTGACCATTCAGGCTCACCGAGTAAGCACCGATGTGCTGGGTGATACCTCCTGCCTCGCCCTCGATGACGTTTGTCTTACGTATGTTATCCAGCAGCGATGTCTTACCGTGGTCTACGTGTCCCATTACTGTTACGATAGGTGGACGTGGCAACATATCCTCCTCTTCGTCAACCTCTGTCTCGATAGCCTCCTGAATCTCTACCGATACGAACTCTACCTTGAAGCCGAACTCCTCAGCCACTACCACCAACGCCTCTGCATCCAATCGCTGGTTGATAGATACCATCAGTCCGAGGTTCATACAAGCCGAGATAACCTCCATAGGCGATACGTTCATCATCGTAGCGAGCTCACTTACAGTAACGAACTCCGTTACCTTCAGTACTGAACGCTCCATCTCCTCACGCTCCATCTCCTCCGAGATCATCTTCTCGCGTATCTCCTCACGCTTCTCCTTACGATATTTCGCACCCTTGTTCTTCGCACCCTTTGCTGTCAGACGAGCCAGTGTATCCTTAATCTGCTTTGATACCTCTTCGTCGCTCACCTCTGGGCGAACAACAGGCTTTGGCTGGTTGTGCTTCTTATCCTTATTCTTGTTACGGCGACCCTCGCCTGGCTTAGGCTGATTTTGGTTCTGCTGATTTTGCTGATTATGGTTGTGGTCCTTGTTCTTCTGCTTCTTGCCACCGCCATTCTCCTGCTTCTGCTGACCCTTCTCGCCCTTGCTGAAGTCTACCTTCTCTTTGTCCAAACGCTTACGCTTATGCTTGCCACCTGGTACCATTCCCGATACGTCCATCGTACCGAGAATCTGAGGGCCAGCCAATGTCGTTGTACCTACGCGGAATACGTTATCCTTCTTTGGCTGCTCCTCTGCAGGCTTTGGCTCCTCCTTTTTAAGCTCCTCTGCGGGCTTTGCTTCAGCTTTTGGTGCCTCGGCTACAACCTCCACCTTTGGCTCCTCCTCCTTTGGTTCTGCCACAGGTTTTGGCTCCTCCTTTTTAGGCTCCTCTGCGGGCTTTACCTCAGCCTTCTTCTTAGGCTCAAGGTCAATCTTGCCGAGTATCTTAGGCTGGTTAATCTCATCCTTTACGCTTATTACGTTACTCTTGATGATTACCTCCTTCTCCTCCTTTGGAGCGTCGGTCTTCTCCTCGCCGATTGTTATCGACTGCTTGTTCTGCTGTATACGCTCGCGTATGCTATCACGCTCGCTTGCGGCACTACGATTCGAGCCAAAGTCCTTCTCCAAGATGGCATACACCTCGGGCGACACCTGTGAGTTAGGCGACGGGTCGATGTTTATGCCCTTCTTGAGCAGGTGGTCCGTCAGTGTGTTTATACCCACGTTGAACTCCTTTGCTACTCGAATGAGCCTTATCTTTTTCACTTCTGTCATACTCTCTCTATTCTTAATGGGTTAAACTTACTCCTCGAACTCTGCCTTGAGAATCTCTACTATCTTCTCTGCCTGCTCCGTCTCCAAGTCGGCACGTGATGCAATCTCCTCTACCGAGAGCTCCAGTACGCTCTTCGCTGTGTCGCAGCCGGCAGCCTTCAGTGCATCGATAATCCAAGGCTCAATCTCATCGTAGAACTCTGTCAGTGCTACATCCTCCTCCTCAATCTCGCGATATACGTCGATGTCATATCCCGTGAGCATCTTCGACAGACGGATGTTCAGACCACCCTTACCGATAGCCAACGACACCTGGTCAGGCTTGAGGTATACGGTTGCTGTCTTACGCTCCTCGTCGATAGTGATTGACGACACCTTTGCAGGGTTGAGTGCACGCTGAATCATCAGCGATGTGTTAGCTGTGTAGTTCACCACGTCGATGTTCTCGTTACGCAGCTCCTTTACGATAGAGTAGATACGTGAGCCCTTCATTCCGACGCAAGCTCCTACCGGGTCGATGCGGTCGTCGTATGACTCTACCGCCACCTTCGCACGCTCGCCTGGGATACGCACGATGTTCTTAATGGTGATAAGACCGTCGAAGATCTCAGGTACCTCCTGCTCAAACAGACGCTCCAAGAATTGGTTTGCGGTACGTGAGAGGATGATGCGTGGCTGGTTGTTGTTCATCTCCACGCTCTTCACGATAGCCTTGATTGTGTCGCCCTTGCGGTAGAAGTCGTTAGGTATCTGCTCGCTTTTAGGCAGTATAAGCTCGTTATCCTCATCGTCGAGGATGAGCACCTCACGCTTCCACACCTGGTAAATCTCACCAGTGATAATCTCGCCCACCTTCTCCGAATACTTCTCGAAGAGCACAGCCTTCTCCAGGTCGAGCAGACGTGATGCCAAGTTCTGACGCAGCGAGAGCACTGCACGACGACCAAACTGATTCATCTTAATCTGGTCGGTGTACTCATCACCCACCTCGTATGAGTCGTCTATTGCCTGTACCTCCGACACTGCAATCTGGGTGTTAGGGTTCTCCACCGCTCCATCTTCCACTACCTCGCGGTTACGCCAAATCTCCAAGTCGCCCTTCTCGGGGTTGATGATAACGTCGAAGTTCTCGTCGCTCTCGAACTGCTTCTGCAGTGCGTGGCGGAACACATCCTCCAACACACCAATCATTGTCGACTTGTCAATGTTCTTCAGCTCTTTGAACTCTGCAAAGTTGCTGATAAGATTTAAGTTTTCCATTTTGCTATATATTTTTGTTTCGTTATTGTTTCCTATTTGAAATCTAAGTACTCCTTGGTATACTTTATCTCCTCGAAGGAGTAGGTGTTCACCACCTCGACCTCCACCTTACGCTTCTTGCCCTCTACGGCTTGCTTCTCGGTGTACGATATTGTTATGCCTGCCTCATCTGCTGCATCGAGTTTTGCCAAGATTTTCACTCCGCTCTTGAGCAAAACCTCTACCGATGAGCCTATGAGCTTACGATATTGGCGTATGTTTTTCAGCTCCTCGCCAATTCCTGCCGATGCCACTGTGAGCTGAAAATCCTCCACATCGCGGTCAAACTCCGCCTCAATCTTACGTGTGAGGCTTATACACTGCTCTATGCTGACGGCAGTGTCGCTGTCAATGAGGAGCTCCACCTCGTTCGCAGGTGAGCACTTGCAACCGACTGTAAATAAGTCAGTTCCCTCCATCTCTCGCTCGGCAATCGCCAAAATCTTGTTGCAATCTATCATCTCTAAGTCGCTTAATTTTTACTTGTTCGGTAACCTATATCCACGAAATAAGGGGACTTACTCGTCCCCTTACCTTCGTCTTTCACGCTGCAAATATAGTAATAATTTACTATATTCCAAACCTTTGCGTCGAAATTGTGCTAAAAAATTCCTTACTCAAACCTTATTGCCTCCATTATCGCTTTGAGATAACGCTTCTCCGACTTCTTTCCCTCGTCGGTCATTAGCAGTGATGCCTCAATCAACACGTCGCCCTTTTTGAGTATAACTATTGCTTGTTGAGTATATTTCTCGCGTGGGTCGTTGCTCTTGCGATGGATTATATACCCCTTGTCGATACCTATTGTTTGGCACTTCTTTCGAGATAACATTTCGCGTTTTCCACTTGCTTTTAGACCCTTGGAGTAGAGTATCTCTACCGATTCCGATGTCTGCTTCTCTGGCTCTACAACTCTGCCGTATGCGTTGTATGCAGCAATCTTTTCACCATCGATTTCCCATATCGCAAGATGGTCTTTTGCATATACAGGCATATATGTCAGCTCTGCCTCGCCATCCTCGGAGTGTAGCAGACAGGCATAAAATGCTCCGCGAGAGTATCCGCTATCCCACTTCTTGAAGCCTGCGGGTGCCTCCATCCGAACACCATTCTCGGCTGCATCTGCCGCCAAATCGTCGAAGTACCCCCACGGAGTGCGGATAAGTATGTCGGCATCGGGAGTCTTTTTGAGTGCTATCTCTCCCAAATCCATATCACCCTCTACCACGATGTTCTGTTTTGAAGTCTCGTATCCGATATATTTTACTTCGATGATGTATTCTCCCTTCTCCACAAGCATCTCAAATGCTCCATCCAGACCGCTTCGCACATCTTGAACAATCTCTTCTCCAGCTTTGGCGAGCACCTCTGCATAATCCAGAGGCTTCCCATCATCTTCTCCTGCGATGCGACCTGTTACCCGATTTTGTGCCATAACATTTGTCGCTACAAGCAACATTGTAGCAAGCAGAAAAATACGTTTCATAATATTAATGTTCTAAGGTTATTGATTATTTGAGTGCAAGGTAGCCAATTTTTCTAAAAGTTGCAAAAATCCCCCCCCCCTAAAAATTGAAAAAACTAAAAACTAAAACTAAATCTCATCTGTAGACTTTAGTATCCCTTAATATCCCTTAATAACCTTTAGTAACTCTTAAACTATTAGAAAATTTTGAATTTTGAATTTTGAATTTTGAATTTTGAATTTTGAATTTTGAATTTTGAATTGCTCTTTGCTAATTCCTCATTACTCATTAAAAAAAAGGAGTATCGCTAGTGATACTCCAAAAACTATTGCCGTGCCGAGTCTTACTCCTCGCGTTTTTTCTTTACGTATGGCTTAATCACGCCACGCTTTGAGCTACGCACGAAATCCAACAGATAATCACGCTCTGGTGTCTGTGGGACCTCTGCCTCTGCCTTGTCGCAAGCGTTGATGTAGTTCATATCGCTCTGGAAGAGTATGCGGCAGGTGTCGTGAATATTCATTATCTGCTCCTGTGTGAAACCACGACGCGACAGACCAATCTTGTTGATACCGGCATAGTGCTCGTTGTTCGACGCTGTGATGTAAGGTGGGATATCCTTCGTTACGCCCGACATACCCTGAATCATTGCGTGGTCGCCTATGTGTACCCACTGGTGTACTGCGGTATGACCGCCTATCACTACCCAGTCGCCTACCTCTACCTCGCCGGCGAGTGATACGCCATTGACGATGACACAGTTGCTACCCACCTCACAGTCGTGAGCTACGTGGGCGTATGCCATGATGAGGTTGTTGTTGCCAATCTTTGTTGTGCCACGTGATGCAGTGCCACGGCTGATTGTTACACACTCGCGAATCTCATTGTTATCGCCAATCTCCGCCAAGCTCTTCTCTCCTGCGAACTTCAGGTCCTGAGGTGTGCAGGCGATAGATGCGAATGAGTGAATCTTACAATTCTTACCGATGCGTGCACCGTCGTGTACTACTGCCGATGGGCCAATCCACGTGCCGTCGCCGATTTCAACATCGGCTGCTACGTATGCAAAAGGCTCAATTGTTACGTTCTCGCCAATCTTCGCGTCGGGATGAACGTATGCTAAGTTACTAATCATAAGTCTCTCCTAAATTTTATCTATTCTACATTTTCCTTCTTTCTGTTGTGTGCAATCTGTGCCATCAGCGTAGCCTCACAAACCAATGAGCCGCCGACGAATACCTTACCCGCCATTGTTGCTATGCCACGACGTATAGGCTCTAACAGATGCACCTCCAACTGGAGTGTGTCGCCAGGAACGACCTTCTTCTTGAAACGCACGCCGTCGATGCGGAGGAAGTAAGTAGAGTACTCCGATGGGTCCTCCACGCTGTCCAGCACGAATATACCTCCCGCCTGAGCTATCGCCTCGACGAGCAACACACCCGGCATTACAGGCTCCTCGGGGAAGTGTCCTGTGAAGAATGGCTCGTTGACCGTTACATTCTTGATTGCACCGATTGAAGTCTCATCCTTGTAGAACACCTTGTCGATGAGCAGGAATGGATAGCGGTGTGGCAACATCTTACGTATCGCGTTTATATCATGTATAGGAGCTTTCGATGCACTATACTTGAAGTTAGGCTTCTCGCCATCGCGACGTATAGAGCCTGTGAGCTGCTTCATAAACTCGGTGTTGGCAAAGTGTCCTGGACGTGATGCCCACACACGACCCTTTATACGCTGTCCGAGCAGAGCGAAGTCGCCCAGCAGGTCGAGCAGCTTGTGGCGTGCCAGCTCGTTGCTGCTGCGGAGCTGAAGGTTATTCAGATAGCCTCCCGTAACCTGAATATCATCCTTGTGGAATATACTCTTCAGGTGGTTGAGCTGCTCCTCCGATACAGGATTTTCTACCACTACGATAGCGTTGTCCAAGTCGCCGCCCTTGATGAGATTCATCTTGAGCAGTGGCTCCAGCTCGTGCAGGAATACGAATGTACGACAAGGTGCGATGTGGTCAACATAGTCGTTGAACATATCGAGTGTAGCGTACTGATTACCGATGACCTTCGAGTTGTAATCGACGTGTACCGATACCGTAAACTCATCATCTGGGTAGATGATTATCGCTACGCCCTTCTCTGGGATTGTATATACCTGCTTCTCTGTTACCTCATAGTATTTGCGGTCAGCTTTCTGCACCTCCAGACCTACCTTTGTTATCTGCTCGGCATACTCTTTTGCTGAACCATCCATAATTGGTGTCTCGGGACCATCGATATCGATTATAGCATTGTCTACGCCCATAGTCCACAGAGCCGACATAATATGCTCGATAGTGCTCACTCTCGCCTCACCTTTGATAATCGTCGTACCACGTGAGGTATCTTTCACATATTCACAAAGTGCTGGTACGGTAGGCTGTCCCTCCAAATCTACGCGACGGAAGATGATGCCTGTGTTTTCGGGGGCTGGGTTTACCGTCATTGTTACGATGCAGCCAGTGTGCAATCCTTTTCCCGAAAATGTGATAGCACTCGTTAGGGTTTGTTGTTTTACCTGCATATTTTTTCAATTTAGTTACTAATCAATCCTTTTAGCCATTTATTGTTGGTTGGTCCAAAAAGAAGGCTATAATATCGTGCAAATATACTAATATTTTATAAAAAACCGCTATCTTTGCATCAGAATTACAACAATGGAGCCATTAAATAGGGTAAATATGGAACAAAAGCGTCGTGCGGAGCAGCCAAAGGCTACCTCTGCGGCGACTCGGGTGCGTCGTCCACGCCAGCGACTGCGTCTGCCTTTCGATGGCAGGAAGCAGGATTGGGGTGATTGGGCGTATACCCACCGCAAAGGCTTGGTGGCTCTGCTCATTGCAGCTGTGGCGTTCCTCGCTACGCTGCTCGTTATGGAGTTTCAGCTCAGTGGTGAGCCCTCTTATCAGGAGGCTATGTTTGTTGACACCCGTACTTTAGAGGAGATTTTGGAGGAGAAGGAGCGTTTAGAGCGAGAGATTGAGCGTAAGAAGGCTCAGGATATCGAGTGGGAGCGAGTGCGTAATATGCAGTCCAACGACGCTCTGGTCAACGAGGCGGTTACTGATGACCGCGGTACCGATGTCGATAAACTCAACGAGCAGGCGGAGGCTGTTGCCGAGCGTATGGCTGCCAACCGTAATGCTCACAATGCCGGTATGGCTGAGGTCGATGCTATCGGCAAGGGCGAGAAGAGCGACGATAAGGCGAGCGAGAAGAAGGGTAGCGACTCCCACTATAAGGGTGGCGTTACTGTACGCTATAAGTTTGAAAATCCTGTCCGCAATAAACGCGACTTGGTTATCCCCGCTTACCGTTGCGAGACGGGAGGTCAGGTCGAGGTCAGCGTCGTGTTGAACCAAGGTGGCGAGGTCATCTCGGCTAAGGTTACGTGGGGTGGCGACGAGGAGATGCGTCGCGAGGCTTTGCGTGCTGCACGTGCTTCGTTGTTCGATATCAATCTCAATGCCCCCGACCGCCAGACGGGCACTATTACCTACACCTTTATCCCTCAGTAGCAGATGTTTAGGCTCTATCACATACTCATTATCTTCATCGTGGGATTACCCTGCGTCGTCGTTCAGTTTTTGTTCCTGTTCTGATGATTGGTCTTGGAGCTCTGCTCTTTGTTATCGACAGCTTCATCAATATGACCCACTCTACCGACTCTGTCAAGATGTCTATTATGTTACTCGCAACGGTACTCGTTGTCTGGGGCTTGGTGTGGGGTGTTGCTCGCACGCGAGGTGATGGTAGCTACTATCACGTGGGCGATGGAGCGTTTCTCAACCGAATAACACTTAAATTCAATAAAGATAAGAAATCTGAGTTGCTGAATTTGGTTAATAGCAAGGATTTTGCTACCTTGCAAGCTCTTTCGGAGGATGAGGTTTCGGCTCTTGTGCTCGAGATTTATTCATCGCCCAAAAGTGGATTTTGTGCTGCCCAGCTCTTCGAGTATGCCGAGATGGATTTCCGCCCTGTGTCAGATGTTGTCATCAAGTAGCGAGCGGGCTCAGGCACAACGTGTTAGATGTTGATTTAGCGTATGGAGCATTTGTTATTGGTCGGAGCGTTGCTGCTCTTTGTTGCGGTGTTGGCGGGTAAGGTCGCCTACCGATTTGGAGCACCTGCCTTGTTGCTTTTTCTGGGTGTCGGTATGATTTTCGGATGGCGATTCTTGTCATTCGAGTCTTATGAACTCACCCAGGTCATCGGTATGCTTGCACTCTGTATCATCCTCTTTACGGGTGGTATGGATACCAAGTTCTCCGAGATACGCCCTGTCATAGCTCCGGGTGTCGTTCTGGCGACGTTGGGTGTGGTGCTTACCGCACTCATCTTGGGATGCTTCATCTACTTCTTCGCTTGTTGGATAGGCTTGCCTATGCCACCTGCGGTAGCACTGCTGTTGGCTGCTACTATGTCGTCAACCGACTCAGCTTCAGTCTTTTCCATCCTTCGTACCAAGAAGCAGGGCTTACGTGAAAACCTCCGCCCTATGTTGGAGCTTGAGAGTGGTAGTAACGACCCTATGGCATATATTATGACCATCCTGTTGGTCGGTATCGCCACGACCGATGGCGGCGGTGTAGGTGCGTGGTCCACCATCTTCGACTTCATCTCCCAGATGATTATCGGTGCGTTGGTTGGCTATGGTGTTGGACGTTTGGCTGTGTGGACCAATAATAAGATTGACATTATGAGCAATCCATCGCTCTATTCGGTGTTGTTGCTTGCTTTCGTCTACTTCTCATTCTCGTTTGCATCGTTAGTGTGGGGTAATGGTTATCTGGCAGTCTATATCAGTGGTTTGGTGGTGGGTAACAATCGATTAGCTCATCGTACCAACCTCGTTACCTTCTTTGATGGTTTCACCTGGTTAGCTCAGATTATCCTCTTCCTCACTATTGGTCTGCTGGTCAATATCCGTGAACTACTGCAGCCCGATGTCCTTATTCTGGGCTGTGCTGTCGGCGTGTTTCTGATATTTATCGCACGCCCTATCGCAGTGTTAATCAGTCTGTTGCCTTTCCGTCAGTTTACTGCTCGGGCACGTATGTATGTCTCGTGGGTTGGCTTGCGAGGTGCTGTGCCTATCATCTTCGCCACCTATCCTATTCTGGCGGGTGTTGAGCAGGGACAGTTGCTCTTCAATGTGGTCTTCTTTGTAACGCTCATATCACTTGTTATTCAGGGAATTACGGTCAGCGGTATGGCTAACTTGTTGGGCTTGGCTTACGAGGAGAAGGAGGCATTGTTCAAGGTCGGTATCCCCGATAGCATTAAGAGTAACTTTACGGAGATTGAGATAAACGATGCGGTCATTGCTGGTGGTAACACGCTGAGAGATATCGACTTGCCCGATAATACTCTGGTCGTTATGGTCTTCCGCGATGGCAACTATTTCGTTCCACGCGGCAATAACGAGCTGCATATCGGCGACCGACTGCTTGTTGTGAGCGACAAGAGCAAACAGGAGATGGAGGAGCTCTACAACACCCTCGGCATCAAAGAGGTAACCCAACTCCGTTAACCATACAAAATCCAACACACACTCATACGAAAAAGAATAGCATTGCTATTCTTTTTTTATGTTTTAAGATGATTTTTGGAAAAATTTTGGAGTGTTGAGATTGTTCTTGCAAAATTATTTCTATATTTGTGTATAGCTTTTTGAAAGATGTCCTTTGTTTAACTGTTAATTTTCTTTTATAAAAGCTTGTATAATAATCAATTACTAACCAAATCATTCACTTATGGAGAACGTAACTCAACTTCCAGAAGATGTGGTTGCAAAGTCTGTTCGTAGAAAACAGAATATTGCTGCCGCATTATTTATCATCATCAATGTAGCATCAATCGCTTATTTGTGTTTGTCAAGTTTCTTAGGGACTGTTATTTTCCCTCATTTTGATGTGCTGTTGTTTGCAATAGAGATTGTCGCCTTTTGTGTTCTGTCTCAAATATCAAGCAATAAGGCGACTAAAGTGGCAACCTACATTCTGTTGGGTGTTTCGGCTCTAAATATTATATTATATTTTATTTTCTCTATTTTCCTCAGCTACACAATGGAGAATTATCATATAATTATGGATATAAGACAAATCATCAATTTATTAATGGCGTTGGTTAGTCTTTATGGATTTAGTTTGATTCTTAGGGCAAATAAAGGCATTACCGCTTATGAGAAATCGTGGATAAACATCAATATCATTCTTATGATGTTGACTGTATTTTTGTTCATATCCATGTATGTAAGATTTTTAATATATGGTGACTTTGTTTATGAGGTTGACGGCAGGTTTGTTGGTTATGTCATATATCAAGCATATCACAGCTACCTTCTTTGGTATATTGTATTGCGATTCTTGCAGATTTTGGCGGTTATTCCGTTTGTTAGATGTGCAGCGTTTGCTGGTGGAGAATGTAAAGAATCAGGTGTTAAAGGTGTCTATTCGCCACTCAACAAGTACTTCCTCTCCTTGCTTGTAGCTTCAGTTGTTGCAGGAGTACTTTGGGCTATCTTGTATAGCAATGTTGATGCTGCGGAATCTATTTTATTGTCAATTTAATAAACGCAATATATTATGTTTAGATTTATATACAAACTCGAGAAGAGATTTTGGGGTGAGCAGACTAATCCTAATTATTATATAGGCTCAATTTCAGTTTTGTTCGCATTATGCTCAGGAGCATATCTGAGTGGTTGTACTTTGTTAGGGGATATATTTAATACCTATATGCCTCACTCTACGATGAGTGCAGCAATAAGTTTAATTATTCTATTTATAGCAGTAAATATCGCTGAATCAATTATTGTCGCAGAGTCTGTGAAGGTTTCTATTTTGAGGTCTTTGCTGCTATCTGTTTTCATTGCAGGCGGTTTTGTTGTCGGGTTTATAGGGGCTATTGTAGTGATAGTTATTGTAATTTTAATTGCTCTGTTGTACTTCTTTGGTGCTGTGTTGAGTGAAATGTTCGGCTTGAATTCTAAAGGTAAGGTCGTACTTGAAGATGGAACTGTACTGACCAAAGGTAAGGATTTACTGGGCTTTACCGAATACCGAGACAGCAGTGGTCGCGAGTATGAAAAGCGAGGAGGAGGCTTTGTTGAAAAATAATAGAGATAGTGTAATATTCAATTTTGGAGAAGCTGTCTAACAAGGCTCTTTCGGCATCTGCCTTGTCTGAAAAATGCTCATTTACGCTGAGTAAACTCCGCTTTTTCAGCCTGCGAGCAGCTTGGAAAGAATATGTTATTCTTCCCTTGTCTGCTTTCGCTCGGCATAGTTCAAGCGAGCTTGACTCTGCTCTCGCTTACTCGCAGCCTTGGAAATAGCTCTTGTTATACAACTTATAACAAAATGGGCGTGTCTATAAACTTGTTAGACACGCCCATTTTATTTGTTTCTCCCTTGTTTCGGGTGCTTCACCCCGTAATTTGGGCGTTTGGGCGTGATTATTAGGTGCGATGCGGTATTTTGGTTACCTTTGTCAAAAATAGTTAGTGTCGATGAGAAAGTTGTGTATTACGCTATGGTTGATTATGATTGCGGTGGGGGCGATGGCTCAGTCGCGGTCATCAATCGTAGGTACGTTGGTTACCAAGAGTGAGGAGGCAGAGTCGGGTGTTGAGGGCGTGGTAGGTGCTACCATTGAGCTCCGCTCGTTAGCCGACACTACCGAGGTCAAGCACACCGTAACAGCCATACGTGGTGCGTGGCAGTTCAAGTCGTTGCGTGCAGGACGTTATAGCCTCAAGGCGGAGTTTCTCGGCTTCAAGAGCGTGCAGCGTGAGGTGGAGCTCAAGCGAGGCGAGACCCTCGAGCTCAACGGCTGGGAGATAGAGCCCGATGTGATAGCTCTTGCCGACGTGCAGGTCGAGGCTATGGCGGTGCGAACGACAATCAATGGCGACACATTGGTCTATAACGCCGCAGCCTACAAGGTGCTGCCCGATGCCGATGCTGACAAGTTGTTGGAGAAGATGCCCGGCATCAAGGTCAACAATGGCGAGGTAGAGGCACACGGCGAGAAGGTGCAGAAGGTGCTCATCGATGGTCGTGAGTTCTTTGGCGAGGATGTGGCGACAGCCATCAAGACCATACCTGCCGAGGCTATTAAGTCTGTCGAGGTGTTTGATAAGCTGAGCGACGAGGCGGAATTCTCGGGCATAGATGACGGTAATAGCTACAAGACTATCAACCTCGTTACGCACAACAAGATGAAGACCGCTGTCTTCGGTAAGATGGCTGCTATGTATGCCACCGAGCCACGCAGTGCCGAGCATTGGAAGCACTATGGCGATGTGAATGGCAACGTCAACTTCTTCCGCGAGAAGTCGAAGACTACGGTACGCATCCAGGCTAATAATATGAATGGCAACTCCGAGTCGCAGCAGGCTTTCGGTGCTGTGAACTATATCAATTCGTGGGGCGAGCGAGACCGCACAAAGCTCGAGGGTAGCTACTCTCTGCGTGCTGCCGACAACAACAGCGAGCAGTGGACCGAACGCGATTACTTCCTTACGCAGGAGCAGATAGAGGCTGGTGGCGACGACATCTATCAGCGATATATCTCCGATAGTCGCAATGGCAACACCTCGCTCAACCACAACTTTATGGGACGTTTTGAGCACAACATCTCGCCCAAGCAGCGACTTATGTTGCGTGCACGCCTCTCGTTGAGCGACAATAGCAACGACGCCTCATCGCTCAACCGCTATTTCCCTGTCAACAACCTTGAGGAGATTGACCTGACCTCGTATAGCAATGGCGATAACGACAATATGAACCTTTCGCTCAATGGTAACTACTTTCTGCGTCTGGGCGAGAAGGCAGGACGTACGTTGCAGGTGAGCTTCGGTGGTCATTACTCTTCGGGCGACTCGTCGTCGGAGAGCTACTCCGAGAAGAGTGTCGAGGAGACCATCCAGCAGCGTTCGGGTGCCGACCATAGCAACTACTCGATGCGTGTGGGTGTAACCTATGCCGAGCCGCTGGGTGAGCGTTCACAGCTCACTGCGGGATATAATGTCGACTACAACAACTCCGACGCTGACCGCCTGACGCATCTCTTCGATTTTGCGACGGGTGAGTATGCCGAGCAGATAAGCCCCGAGTACTCCAACCGCAACAATACCGACTATCTGACCCATCGTGTAGGCCCCGGTTTCCGCTTCAGTAAGGATGGAAAGAGTGTCTCGGCACAGCTCAACTATCAGCACGTTACGATGAATAGTGATAGGGAGTATCCTGCGGTTTATGTCTTGCCTACCAAGCACTTTGGTAATGTTACATACTCTGTTACAGCACGCCTGGACCTCAATGCCCGCAACCAGATACATATCCGTGCCAACTCCTCGACAGCCAACCCTTCGGTGCAACAGTTGCAGGATGTGGTCGATATCTCCAATGTGAATAATGTTACGGCAGGTAATCCTCACCTTAAGCCATCCTACACGCACCGCATCAATCTGCGTTATACGCGTACAAGTGTCGAGAAGGGAACGACTGTTACCTTCCACCTCAATGGCTCAAAGAATCAGCGACAGATTGTCGACTCTGTCGTTATGAACACTCCTGGCTATGAGGTCTTTTCGCCCGATGGCGAGCTGTTGACGACGCTCTCGCCTATGGGACGTTTCTCCAAGCCGGTCAATATGTCGGGTAATTGGCGATATGATGGTGGTGTGTCGTATGCTTTCCCTGTGAAGTTTATCGGTTGTAACCTCACCGTTGCCGGCTCGGGCTCATATAGCCAGTCGCCATCTATTCTCAATGGTGTCGTAAACTACTCTAAGTATCGCACTGCGGCTGCTTTAGTGGCTGTGGGTAGTAACTTCAGCGACCACGTCGACTTCTCGGTGCTCTACCTGGCTAACTACAACAATGTCGTCAACACCAAGCTCACGCGAGGCGATAACGAATATATCCAACACTTCCTGTTGGGTAATTTCCGCGTTGTTACGGGCTTTGGCTTGACCCTATCGGGTGATTGTAGATACAACTACTTCAAAGGTCTTACCGAGGCAAATAAGAGCCTCGACAGGGACGAGTTCATCTGTAACTTCGCCGTTGGATTTAAGGTGTTGAAGAAGATGGGCGAGGTGCAGCTCTTAGCAAACGATGTCTTTAACAATAGCAATGGTTTTGAGCGTAGCTGGAACTCGCTCTATATGCAGAACTCTACCCGCAGCGTTATAGGTCGCTATTTCGGTGTTAAGTTCACCTATAACCTGCGTCGCTATGGTCTGACGCGTCGGGGCGAGGTTATCGACGAGAATGGCGTTCAGCAGCGAGGCAGAGGCTCTCGCGGAGGCTTTGCTCCTGGTGGTGGCAGACCTTCGGGTGGAGGTGGACGCCCTATGGGTGGCGGCAGACCTCAGTCTTTCCAACGTTGATAACAGTTTATATATTATGTAATAGAAATGGTCGTTCCGAGAGGAAACGACCATTTCTATTAACGAAACTCTATATGTCTCACGCGGCCATCCTCGTCTGCGAATCCCTCATTCTCTACTATGCCGCTTATCACGTCGGCTGCGTCGTGCCAGCGGTTGGAACGGAACTCTCGGCGGTATGTCGTAAGGTGGGTATATAGCTCTGTCCAGCGTCTCTGCCAGTCGACAGGAAAGCGGATGATATGTTGTGCTGTGGCGGAGTTCGATAGTATTCGTGCCTCTTTGTTGCCACTCTGATGAAACCAGTCAATCTTTACTTTCGGAGCAAGCCGCTGCACCGCACGAGCAAATCCACGACCTCCGTTGTTGCTCTCGATGAGTGCCGAACGTGTGTTACTCTCTACGAGCATCTTGGCTACCAACTCTTCGGTTACCTCCATCGGCTCGCGTGAGTATACCACATCCGTTATGTATACTATCCCATCGGTATCCACCGCGTAGCTCATCGAACAGAGATAGTCGTCGCCCATATCGGCGGTATCGGTGTAGTTTGAGCGTCGTACGATATCTGTCGGCAGGGTGTCGTATGTGGTGAAACCATCGCCATAGAGCAACCCTCCGCGAGGCGATGGTCTGCCTTGATACATACACTCAAATTGTAGTGCATCGAGCTGTCGTTTCTGCTTGAGTAGGGCTTCGCTCTGTCGCTCGGGCCATAGTGCCTGCCCCTCACGTCGTGGGTCAATCTCTGTGGGCGAGCCTGTCTTCAGAGCCTCGAAGTTTAGTGCCAACCAATCCGAGCCCGACAGCTGTTTTATGTCCTTCCACGAGCGGAAATCTACGCATCGCTCCTTGCGACGCAGAGTTCCTATCAGGTCGTCCTCGTGCCAGCGTGTGAATACTATCAGCTCGCTCGATGTGTTGTGCATACGAGTCTTGACTACCGACGTGTACCACTCCCAGCAGTTCTCGCGTATGAGTGGCGAGTTTGCCTCCATTGCATCTTTATACAGGTCGTCAAGTATGAAACAATCTACTCGGTTACCTGTCAGTGAGCCCTCTCTGCCCACCGAGAGCAACCCTCCTTCGTGTTCTATAATCTCCACCTCGTCGGATGTACGCAGATATTGTGGTGGTTTGCCACCTGTCTTGATGCGTGTCTCGGGAAATATATCGCCATATTCACGGCTCTCGATTATTCGTTGCACACGTCGGTTGAATTTGTTGGCTAATGTGCCCGAGTAGGATGCTATTGCTATGCGTTGGTCGGGATTAAGACCGAGCATATAGGCGGGTAGCAGGGTGCTTGCCCCTATGCTCTTTCCGTGTTGGGGCGGCATCGATACCATTAGTCGGCGTATCTTGCCACGTGCGAATAGTTCTAACAGCCGGTAGTATGTCTTGTGGAACTCGCGTATGTCGAGGAATGGGTATAGCTGCTCGGCAAATCGAGTAAAATGGGGTGTGCGATGTCGCTTTGGAGTCGAGGTTGTTGCCATAGTTTTTAGTCTTTAAGTAGTTCGCGTAATTCGTTGAATGAAAAGTTGTTGAGAGCCTCTTCGCCCTCTTCGTCGTAGGTGTGAAACTCCCACCATACAGGGACAATATCGCTCAGGTAAGTCCACTTCTCTCCGGCTGCGTGGTCGGTGCTGTGGTATGTTACCGCTGCGAGGTGGAGCGAACACTCCATTCCGTCGAACGAAAAATCTATTACTCCCGAGTAGTAACCCTTACTGCCTATCTCATAGCATAATAGGTCGAGCAGATGATCATAAAGTTCAAATGAAACGTCGTACATAATTGATTTAGATTAAATTTCTTGAAAAATATTTGGTTGTTTGTAATAAATTGCTTAACTTTGCCTTAACTTTTACGATGCAAATATAGTTTAGCAATTGAACTTTGTCAATAGTTTTTGAACAAAATTTACATAAATAATATTTATAACACTATGATTGGCGATAGAGTTAAGCTTATAAGAAAAGAGCTTAAAATGACGCAAGAGCAATTAGCTCAGCACTTTGGAATAGGTAAGGCAGCCCTCTCGATGATTGAGACCGGCAAGAGCGGACTCTCTACAAGAAACAAAAATGTTCTTGTTCAGGATTTGAACGTTAACCCCGAATGGTTGGAGAGCGGTAATGGTCAGATGTTCAATTCTGAACCCGATTTTACTCCTTTCCGTTTGCGTACCGACAACTCACTGCCTATGCAGTCGGTACCTCTCTATTCGATAGAGGGTACTGCGGGACTTGTGCCTCTGTTCAACGAGAAGGAGGAGACGACACCTATCAACTACATCCACATCCCCAATCTCCCTAAATGTGATGGTGCTATCTATATCGTTGGTGACTCGATGTATCCGCTTTTGAAGAGCGGCGACATCGTGCTGTACAAGCAGTTGCAGGATTTAGATAGTATTTTCTGGGGTGATATGTACCTGCTCTCGATAGATTTGGATGGTGAGGAGTATATAACCGTTAAGTATATCCAGAAGTCGGACCGTGAGGGTTATGTTAAGCTCGTTAGTCAAAATCCCCACCACGCCGATAAGGATATAGAGATGAGTCGTATACGTGCTATTGCGTTGGTGAAGGCGAGTATTCGTATGAACTCCCTTAGGTAAAAACCGTATAGAACGAAGATTGCTGCGTTGTGCTTGTGAGAAAAATCCTCATTTACGTCAAGTAAACTGCGGTTTTTCTCTCTTCGCGAGCCTTGCACTCTCCGCCCTATACGATTTTTGAGTTTTGGCAGAACGAAGATTGCTGCGTTGTGCTTGTGAGAAAATCCTCATTTACGTCAAGTAAACTGCGGTTTCTCTCTCTTCGCGAGCCTTGCATATAAACGACAAATGGGAACGAACACTCGTTCCCATTTGTCGTATAACATCCTGCCGTTCTCCTATAAAATCTCCTCCAAACGTGCTACGGGTGAGACGTCCATTCCCGAGAGCATACCTTGCTGATAACGATAGTAGCCTGATATGGCAATCATCGCTGCGTTGTCGGTTGTGAACTTCAGCTCGGGGATAAATGTTCGCCAGCCGCGACGACGACCTGCCTCGGCAATAGCTTCGCGTAGTCCCGAGTTGGCTGACACGCCACCGGCAATAGCTATATCCTTGATACCTAACTTCTTGGAAGCCTTGATGAGCTTATCTAACAAGATGTCAATAATGGTCTTCTGGAGCGAAGCACACAAGTCGGCTTTGTTCTTCTCGACAAAGTCGGCATCCTCCTTGACTCTATCACGCAACGTATAGAGGAACGATGTCTTGAGTCCCGAGAATGAGTAGTCGAATTCGCCCTTAACGTGGGGTTTGGCAAAGTCAAAAGCCTTGGCGTCGCCCTCCTTTGCCAATCGGTCGATGACGGGTCCACCAGGGTAGGGTAGCCCCATAACCTTTGCACACTTGTCGAAAGCCTCGCCTGCTGCGTCGTCTATCGTTGAGCCTATAATCTCCATTTCTAATGGCGAGTTGACCTTCACAATCTGCGTATGTCCGCCACTCACCAACAGACACAGAAATGGAAACTCTGGGTGTGGCAGTTCGCGGTCGGGAAGGTCGATAAAATGCGAGAGTATATGTCCTTGCAGATGGTTGACCTCGACCATCGGGATGTTGTGCGAGAGTGCCAGACCTTTGGTGAACGATGTACCTACAAGGAGCGAGCCCAACAAACCTGGTCCGCGAGTGAAGGCGATGGCATCAATCTTGTCGATATCCACGCCGGCATCCTTCAGGGCGGTGTCGACCACCGGTATTATATTCTGCTGGTGGGCACGCGAGGCGAGCTCGGGTATCACGCCGCCATATTTGATGTGAACAGCCTGAGAGGCAATGACATTCGATAGTAGTGTCGTGCCACGGATGACTGCCGCCGAGGTGTCATCGCACGAAGATTCTATGCCGAGGATTGTAATATCCATAATTTTGTAGTGAGTTTTTTCTATTTTTAATAGAAAAAGTTCTATATTTGTAAGTTATTTATCAAAAAGCTATGGGCAAAGTTACAAAAATATTGGGAAATATCATATCGGCAACGGTTTTGTTGCTGATATTCTTTCCTATGTTGGTGGCTGTCGTCATTGAGTTGCCCGTAGTGCAGAATATGCTTGTCGACAAGTTGACCACCACTTTGGCTGACAACACCGGCGTGAAGGTCGATGTAGGCCACGTGCGGATTGATTTTCTGGGAAATGTCAGTGTCGAGGACTTCTATGTCGAGGATTTGCAACAGGATACCCTCCTCTATGCCAGCCTCGTGAAGACCTCTTTGTCCAATTTCATCAAGAGTAATACGGGTAACGGCATAGTCCTCTCCGACGGAGCTATTGTCGGTACACGCCTCTTCCTGCGTGAGACACCCGAGGGTGTGATGAATGTCAAGCAGGTGTTGGATAAGCTGAGTAAGAAGAAGAAAAACAAGAAGCCTTTTGCTGTAAATGTCGAGGATGTCCGCATCGAAGATTTATATCTTGTCATCGAGCGTCTGGAGCATCGCAACCCCGAATATGGCGTAGACTATGGCAATATGCGTATCGACAATATCTCGGCAGATGTCGAGCATTTCCACCTGCAAGGCACTGTTGTCGAGGGCGTGGTATCAAATTTTGTGGGACGCGAGCAGAGTGGCTTCGATGTGAAGTCTATGTCGGGCAGGTTTCATATAGATAAGGGTGTTGTCGACCTCCGCGATATGTATGTGCGTACCGAGGAGTCGGAACTCAATGTTGAACATCTGTTGCTCAAGGCTGAGGATTGGACCAAATATAAATACTTCATCACAAGTGTCGATATGCTGGGCGTGGTCAATCGTAGCCACGTTACGAGCGACGATGTAGCCTACTTCTCGCCCAAGATGCGTAGCTGGAAGAGTGGCTTGAATAATGCCGATATTGAGTTTGATGGTCGTGTCATCGACCTTAATGTCAACGTCAAACACGCCGAGTTTGGCGAGCGTAGCTCTCTGAGTGGTCGTGTTAATTTGAAGGGTCTGCCCGATGTGAAGAATACTATCGCCGAGCTCGATTTACGCCATCTTACAACCAACCGTGCCGACGCTGAGGCTCTGTTCACGGGTATCTCACATAAGGCTCTGCCCGAGAATGTGCTCGCTATGGTAGAGCGTGCCGGCAGGATAGACCTCTCGGGTACGTTCAGCGGTGGTTTATACTCTTTTGTTACCGAGGCTGACCTCAAGACTGCTATCGGCGGTGCCAAGCTCTCCGCACGTAAGCAGTTGCAGCCTATTGACGACAACGACCGTCGCGAGTCGTCGCTTACAGCCTCTGCCGATGTGCAGCAGATGAATATAGGAGCTCTGCTCGGTCTCCGCAGCTTGGGTATGTTGACTGCTCGTGCCGACTTCCACGGTCGTGTGGCTAACGATATGTTGGTCGGAGCGGTGGATGGCGATGTGGCGGCTGTTGGCTTCAATGCCTACAACTATCAGCAGATAGCTATCCGAGGCAACGTGATAAACAAGAGTTTCATCGGTAGTGTGCGTAGCGATGATGCAGCACTTAGGCTCTCGCTCGACGGTAAGGTCGATATGAATGGCGAGCAATCTATCTACGATGTCGAGCTCGATGTCGAGCACGCCGACCTGCGTGCGATGAACTTCAATCATCAGGACTCGCTCTCGCAGCTCTCTCTCCAGGCGGATATGTTCGCTATCGGTAAGACTTTGGATGATATAAATGGTAGTGTCGTTGTTGAGCGAGGTGCTACTTATCGCTATAACGACTCTAAGCTCACCACTCAGTCCGATGTCTCGCTCAATGCACAGAATGTAGGCGAGTATCGTGAGCTGATTCTCGGCTCGGAGTTCCTGGATGCCTCGTTTATCGGTCCTACAAGTTACGCCGAGGTTATGGGCTACCTGCGTGAGGCTATGCATAAATATCTGCCAGGCCTGCCAAGTTTCACACGTAAGAGTGTGGTGCTTGACGAGGATGGCTATTCGCGTCTGAACCTTACGGTGAAGAATATCGACCCTCTGCTCAGCACCTTTGCCGATGGCTGGAAGGTCGGACCACGCACCAATCTCACCTTCCTGATAAATCCAAGTATCAACCTCATATCGTTGCAGCTCAACTCCGACTTTATCGAGAATGAGCAACGTCATTTCCTTACTACGAAGGTCAATGTCAATGTCCGCAACGAGGGCGATTCGTTGGCTATGTATGTCCAGACCAACGACTTCTATACGGGCTTCTTGAAGCTGCCGAGCCTCTCGGTTGTTGCGGGAGCGAAGAACGATAAGGTGGAGCTCTCGGCTATGTCTAACTCTCGCCGCGACTCCCTTGCCGCTTCGGTCAATCTGCTTGCTCAGCTGGGTTATAACGAGTCGCAGCGACGTATGCTTACGGTCGATGTCCTGCCTACCAAGATTCGTAAGGGTGGTAAGACGTGGGATATCCATAGCAGTAGGGTTGTTATGGACTCTATGCGTATCGATGTGCAGAACTTCGTTGTCAGCAGTGGTGAGCAGCAGCTGCACCTCAATGGCGTTGCGTCGTATAGCCCTTCGGACTCGCTGACGTTGCAGCTGCGGGACTTCAGCCTTACACCTTTCACTACCATTGTCGAGCGTATGGGCTACCACGTCAAGGGTAGTGGTAATGGCGAGGCTTCGATGAAGGCCGTGCTGGATTTGGGCGAGTTTACTGCCGATATTGATTTCGACGATATCTCGGTTAATGATGTTGCTGTCGCCCCTATGAAGCTCGACTCTCGATGGGATTTCAGGGAGAATCGTGCGAGGGTTGTGTTGCGTAATATGCGTACCGAGAGCGATGTCGTTACGGGCTTCTTCGCCCCTTCATCGAAGAGATATTTTGCTAAGGGCGTCTTCGACAACATCCCACTTTCGATGCTCGACTCTCTGCTGCGAGGTGTGGTATGCTCTACGGAAGGTACGGTTCGGGCTGATTTGACTATCCAGGGCAGGGGACGTGAGGCAAGCCTCAATGGCGATGTTAAGATTAAGGAGCTCTCCACTATGGTAGACTTCACTCGCGTGCGGTATAATGCCCCCGAGGCTCATATCGCTGTCAAGGATAACCACCTCATTGCCAAGGGCGTTAAGGTCTACGATGAGGAGAATAATGTGGGCGAGTATCAGATGGATGTGAGCCTGCAACACCTCTCTAATGTCTCGTTTAATGTTGAGGTGCGACCACATAAGATGATAGTGCTCAACACCACTCAACGCGACAACGACCTCTTCTATGGCAAGATTTACGCCTCGGGTGTGGCAGCTATCACCGGCAGCAAGAGTGGCACACGTCTCGATATCTCGGGCTCTACCGAGGGCGACTCGCACTTCTATATGCCTCTGTCGGGTAAGTCCGATGTCTCGACAGCCGACTTTGTCATCTTCGAGCGTGAGGGTGTGCGTAGCGATACGATGAACTATCTTGTGCGTAAGCGAATGATGTTTGAGCGTCGTAACCGCCCTGCATCATCGGCTGCAAGCAATATGGAGATTAATATCGAGCTCGAGGCTAATACCAATACCGAAGCACAGCTCGTTATCGACCCTACTGTGGGCGATATCATCAAAGCTCGAGGCTCGGGTACACTCAATCTGCATATCGTGCCACGCGATAATGTCTTTACGATGTATGGCGACTATCGTATCTCGGAGGGTAGCTACCTCTTCACGTTGCAGAATATCGTCAATAAGCTCTTTGAGATTGAGGATGGCTCTACCATACAGTGGACAGGACAGCCTATGGATGCTCGTCTGGATATCAATGCGGTGTATAAGCTCCGAGCGTCGTTGCAGCCTCTGTTGGCATCTACTACGCTTGATAATGTTACACGTGCAGTGCCTGTGGAGTGTATCATCAACCTCACCGATAGGTTGAGTAATCCTAATGTGCTGTTCGATATCAAGGTGCCTAATGCCGATGCCGAGATTCAGGCTGCGGTAGCCAACTTGTTGAATAATCAGCAGTCTATCGCTACTCAGTTTATGTATCTGCTTGTCAGCGGTAGCTTCTACTCCGACCAGAGCACCTCGTCGAGTATGGGTGCTAATGCCTCTGCTATGACAGGCTTCGAGCTCTTGTCCAACCAGCTGAGCAATTGGCTCTCGAGCGATGATTATAATATCGTGCTGCGTTACCGCCCACGCTCCGAGCTTACGAGCGATGAGATTGATTTCGGCTTCTCGAAGAGCCTGGTCAACAACCGCTTGTTGGTTGAGTTGGAAGGTAACTATATGGTCGACAATAAGATGGCTGCCAACTCCAATATGTCGAACTTTATGGGCGAGGCATATATCACCTGGCTTATCGACCAGGCGGGAACGCTTAAGCTGAGGGGCTTTACCCAGACTATCGACCGTTTCGATGAGAACCAGGGTTTGCAGGAGACGGGTCTTGGTATCTACTATAAGGAGGACTTCAACAATTGGGCAGACCTGAAGCGACGTGTCAGCGACCGCTTTATGAGTAAGCGTCGTCGTGAGGCTCGTGATGCCGCTTTAGAGGCTATGGAGAATGGAGAGCCTTACGATACGACAGCTCTCCTTACGCGTAAGCAGCAGCGTCAGCTGCGACGTGCCGAGCGTCGTCGTGTCGAGGCACAGCAGGACTCCATCAAGCACGCTCAAAGAGGGCAGAGATAAGGAACAAATAATGTAAAACTTAAATATTGAGAACTATGATTAATTTTCTTTCAGCAGTTGATTCGCTGGCTACCGAGCCGGTAAAGAATGCGGCGGCAGATGCTGCCGAGCAGACAATGAGTTTGTGGGAGTTGTTTAATGCCGGAGGATGGTTGATGTGGATTTTGCTCGCTCTGGGTGGTATCGCCATCTTCATCTTTGTGGAGCGTTTCGTGGCTATACGTAAGGCTACGGGTGTAGATATGCACTTTATGAATCGTATCCGCGACTATATCTCGGAGGGAAAGATTCGCTCGGCTGTGGAGCTCTGTCGTAAGACCGACACTCCTATTGCACGTATGATTGAGAAGGGTATCGAGCGTATAGGTCGTCCGGTGAGCGATATCCAGACCTCTATCGAGAATGTCGCTAATCTGGAGGTGTCGAAGCTGGAGAATGGTCTGCCATTCTTGGCTACCATCGCCGGTGGTGCTCCTATGATTGGTTTCTTGGGTACTGTCATCGGTATGGTGCAGACCTTTATGGAGATGCAGGCAGGTGGCGGTGCTGTTGAGCTCGCTACGTTGGCTGGCGGTATGTATGTGGCTATGGTTACTACCGTAGGAGGTCTTGTTGTAGGTATTCCGGCATACTTCGGCTACAACTACCTCGTGGCACGTATCGAGAAGCTCATCTTCCAGATGGAGGCTAACTCTATCGCCTTTATGGATATTTTGAATCAACCAGTTAAATAATCAGATATGGCAATTAGAAGAGGTTCAAAAGTAGATTGTTCATTCTCGTCATCATCGATGACCGATATGATATTTCTGCTGCTGGTATTTATGGTGCTGGCGACCACTCTCATCAACCCTAATGCCATCAAGGTGGTCTTGCCACAGAGCACCCACCAGAGCAAGGATAGGGTGATTACGACGGTAACCATCAAGGATGAGGGCAGAGGTCAGTATTCCTACTATGTGAACAATGAATTGGTTGGCTCATTCGTTGGTATTGAGAAGGCATTGCAGGAGGCACTCTCTGACGAGGTAGACCCTATCGTGTCGTTGCACGCCGACAAGAGTGTTGCCTGGGATGAGATTGTGCAGGTGATGAATATCGCCAAGGATAACGAATATAAACTTATAGCTGCTACCCAGCGATAGTGGGCGGCGACATACTTTTTGGGGTATGAATTATTACGACGAAAATCAGGGACGCTCGAAGCTCTATGGCTCCATAGCAACACTCTCATATTGTGTTGTTGTGGCTCTGCTCTTCGCCTTTATATCGTTGCCCAACAATGAGTCGAAGCCCGAAGAGGAGGTCTACATAGAGTTTGTTGATGAGGAGGTGGAGCCCAAGCAGCCACCCCGCCCACGTTCTCGTGATGTGGCACCACAGCACCAGACTTTCTCGCGTGAGGTGGAGCAGAAGCAGCAGGTGAGCGGTAGCGATGCCGAGACACGTACCGCCAACCCTAAGCTCAACTTCTCTGCCAATATGGGAGGCCCCGATGAGCCCGAGCAGGATATCTCGCCTATAGCTCCGCTTGGCGACGAGACTACGCTCAGCGGCAACGGGCAGGGCATAAATATGATTGGCGACTCGCAGCTCGATGCAGGCTTGCAGGGTAGAGGCGTTGTAGGTAGCCTACCTAAGCCACAGTATCCTGGCAATGTGGGCGGTCGTATCGTCATTAGTGTCAAGGTCAACAGTAAGGGAGAGGTTACCGACGCTCAGTATAAGCCTCAGGGCTCTACGTCGAATGACCCTAACCTCATCAAGGCAGCCAAGGCGGCGGCTATGAAGGCTCGTTTCCACGAGAGTAAGGCACAGCTTATGGGCGGCGAGATTACCTATATGTTTAACCTTAATTAGCTCTATGATGCGACGGATATTACTGGTGTTGGCTGCGGTCTTTTGTGTAGCTACGGTGTTGGCACAGTCCGAGGGTGCCAAGCTCTCGTTTGAGCGTGAGTCGCACGACTTTGGTCGTGTGCTGCGTAGCGAGGGCGATGTGAGTGTGGATTTTCTCTTCACCAATGAGGGTACAGCACCTCTTGTCGTGAAGAAGGCTACCACCACTTGCTCGTGCACCAGCGTGGAGTTCTCCAAGAAACCCGTTATGCCAGGCAAGCAGGGCACTATCCGCATCATCTACTCGCCCAATAAACTTCCTGCCGAGACATTTCATAAGGCTATCAAGGTTTTTACGAATGACCCACGAGGGATGCAGATAATAACTATTCACGGCGAGTCAACAGATTAGAGCTGTATATAAAGGCGAATAGCGGCGTTACGCTTGCCCTCAAAATGCTCATTTACGCAAGGTAAACTCCGCTTTTTCGGGCTTCGCAAGCCTGGCTCTTCATCCTTTATATCCGCTCTAATTAGTTACAGAAGGTAAAGGCGAATAGCGGCGTTATGCTCGAGCGAGAAATCCTCACATACTTCAGTATGCTGCGGTTTCTCCCTCATCGCAAGCCTGGCTCTTCATCCTTTATATCCGCTCTAATTAGTTACATAAGGTAAAGGCGAATAGCGGCGTTATGCTTGCCCTCAAAATGCTCATTTACGAGTAAAGACAAAGAGGTTGCATCTGCGGATGCAACCTCTTACCATATATATAATATGTATCCCTACTCAACCAACTCAAACACCATTGCGGTGCGTGATGTGTTGTAGATTTTTATCTTCGATGTCGTCGTGCCATCCTCGTTTTCTACATCGAACGAGAAGTATTCGCCACCTATCTCCTGGCGTTTCAGTCCGCCAAAACGCTCCTCATCTGTCGAGAGTACCAGGCGATATTTGCCCTTCTCCCTTACCGGCAGCTCATAGTCGGGTATCGAAGCCTCTCCGTGCCAGTTAAGTACGAAGAGCAGGTTGCGGTGGCTATATACCATTGTCTTGTTGTGCTCATCCATCAGCAGGTTGTACGGATATCCGTCGGCTAAGATGTCGTGCTGCTTCACTAACTCAATCATCGCCTTATCCCACTCGGCAAGCAGCGAGTAACGCAGCGTCTTATCGTCGCGTATCGACCATTGACGTCGTGCGTGAGCATACGACCAACCGTTACCCTCGCGAGGGAAGTCAATCCACTCGGGATGACCAAACTCGTTACCCATAAAGTTGAGATATGCCTCACCTCCTGTGGTTATTGTTATCAGACGTATCATCTTATGCAGAGCCATACCACGGTCTACCACTATGCTCTCGCTCTTCAGATCCATCGAGTCGTACATCAACTTATCCAGCAGACGGAAGGCGATAGTCTTGTCGCCCACCAACGCCTGGTCGTGCGACTCGGCATAGGCTACTGTGCGGACACTCGGCAGTCGGTTTGTGAGAGTGCTCCACATCTCCCAAATGTTCCACTCCTCATCGGGGGTGTCTTTGAGCATTTTAATCCAGAAGTCGGGTATCGCCATACCTAATCGGTAGTCAAAGCCTACGCCGCCATCCTCGATAGGTGAGCATATTCCAGGCATTCCGCTCACATCCTCGGCTATCGTTACCGCCTCGGGACGTAGTGAGTGTATCAGCTTGTTGGCGAGCGTTAGATACGTTACCGCATCGAGGTCGACACCCTCGTCAAAGAACTTCTCACGAGCGTCAAAGTCGATATATCCTCGGTGGTAGTAGAGCATCGATGTTACGCCATCGAAGCGGTAGCCATCGAAGTGGAACTCCTCCATCCAATATTTCACATTCGAGAGTAGGAAGTGCTCCACGCCATCCTTGCCATAGTCGAAAATCATCGAGTCCCAGTATTGCTGATATCCCGCATCACCCGCCTTTGAGTAGTGGTGGTCCGAGCCATCGAGCGACGCTATGCCCTCGTTGAGGTTTTTTACGTAGTGGGCGTGCACCAAATCCATAATCACTGCTATACCCATCTCGTGAGCTGTGTCTATAAGGTGCTTAAGCTCCTCGGGTGTGCCGAAACGCGATGATGGTGCGAAGAAGTTGGCTACGTGGTAGCCAAATGAGCCATAGTATGGGTGCTCGGCTATTGCCATCAGCTGCACAGCGTTATATCCTGCATCCTTTATGCGAGGGAGTATCTCTGTGCGGAACTCCTCGTATGTGCCTACGCCCTCACGCTCCTGTGCCATACCCACGTGAGCCTCATATATGAGCAGGTTACCCACGTCGGCTATCGAGAAGTCGTTGCATTGCCACTTGTACTGCTCGGCGGGAGCCCAGAACTGTGCGGTATAGTTCTTCGTCTCGTCATCCTGCACCACACGTGTGGCGTATGCTGGTATGCGGTCGTGCCACCCGTTAGCTCCGTGTACGTGGAGCTTGTAGAGTGAGCCGTGCGTCAGCAGATGCGAGTACGTTGCGTCGGGGAAGAATATGCTCCACACGCCGTTCTTGCCTTTGTCTAAGCGGAGTGATGTGCGTTGCCACGAGTTGAAGTCGCCGAAGATAAATACGTCGTATGCCTCGGGTAGCCACTCGCGGAACCACCATCCGCAAAGCATCTCATCGTATTGCCAGCCATAGAAACGATATCCGTTGGCATAGTCGACAATCGATGATGTCTGCTGCTCAATATGTTGTAGACGACCCAGGTAACGATTATGACGCTCCTCGACCTTCTCTGCTACGGGATGTAGCCACTCATCTTGCTCAACCATTGGGAGCATTGTCTGATTTTTTTTCATAACACGCTGTTATTTCTATACAAATATAAAAAAAATTCTTATATTTGTGCAATGTGAGAATATTATTATTTATTAACTAATACACTATTTTTTATGTTCAAAGGACATCCTAAAGGACTTTTTGCATTGGCGTTGGCTAATACGGGCGAACGCTTTGGCTACTACACTATGGTTGCCGTCTTTGCACTCTTCTTGCGTGCCAACTTTGGCTTTGATGCTGGTACTGCAGGTATTATCTATTCTACCTTCCTTGGCTTAGTCTATTTTATGCCACTCATCGGCGGTATTTTGGCTGATAAGTATGGTTTCGGTAAGATGGTAACACTTGGTATCTCGGTGATGTTTGCCGGATATGTACTCTTGTCATTCCCTCTTGGCGGCAATACGTTGGCTATGATTTGTATGCTGGCAGCTCTGCTCTTCATCAGTGTGGGTACAGGACTCTTTAAGGGTAATCTGCAGGTTATGGTTGGTAATCTCTACGACGATCCGAAGTATGCGAGCAAGCGTGATTCAGCCTTTTCACTCTTCTATATGGCTATCAATATCGGTGCCTTGTTTGCACCTACTGCAGCTGTTAAGATTAAGGAGTGGGCTGAGGGTCTTGGCTTTACATCAAACGATGCATATCACTTCTCGTTTGCTGTAGCTTGTGTATCGTTGATTGCATCTATGGCTATCTATTATCTCTTCCGTCCTACTTTCCGTCACGTTGAAGGTGGAAAGCGTAAGGCTGGTGAGCAGCAGATTGAGGATAATCTCACTCCGCAGGAGACCAAGCAGCGTGTTGTTGCCTTGTGTTTGGTATTTGCTGTTGTTATCTTCTTCTGGATGGCATTCCACCAGAATGGCTTGGCGTTAACCTATTTTGCTGATGAGTTCACAGCTACCGAGTCATTTGGCTTGCAGAGTATGGCATTTAACGTATGGAATCTTGCTTTGGTTATCATAGCGGTTTATGCTACATTCTCTATTTTCCAGAGCGAGAGTGCAAAAGGTAAGCTTATGTCGGGTGCGGTAGGTACTGCTGTTCTGGCTTTCCTCGTATGGCGTTATACAGGTTTGACTGATGAGGCTGTTGCTGTGAGTGCTCCTATCTTCCAGCAATTTAACCCATTCTACGTTGTTGCTTTGACTCCTGTGTCAATGGCTATCTTTGGTGCTCTGGCACGTAAGGGTAAGGAGCCTTCGGCACCACGTAAGATTGCCTATGGTATGTTGGTAGCTGCTATCGGTTTTGTTATTATGGCTGTTGGCTCACGTGGTTTGAATACTCCTGATGTTCAGTCGCAGGGTTTGGCTGAGGAGAAGGGTATCACTCTCGCCGAGGCATACTATGCAGCACCAGTAACTGTTACTGCAGAGCAGAAGGAGAATGGTGTGAAGACTAAGGCTGAGGTTGCGAAGGAGATTGTTGAGTATAACCAGGGTTTGGTCGATAATAAGAAGAATGAGAAGTTGCAGTTGGCAGCTATCTTTGCACATAGCTTTGCTACAACTTATGAGTCGGCTTTGGCTGCTAATGTTGTAGAGCAGGCACCTGTTGAGGAGGTAGCCCCTGAGGAGGCTCCTGTCGTTGAGGAGGCTGTTGCTGAGGCTACTGCTGAGGTTGTTGAGCCTATCGTAGCAGAGGAGGCTGTAGTAGAGCCAGAGGTCGTAGAACCTGTTGTCGAGACAGTCGCTGTTGATGAGAACGTAGCGAAGGTAGATGCTATTATTGCAGCAGCTCCTGCTGAGACTATCAAGCCTGTTGCTCCTACACGTGTATCTGCTAATTGGTTGATATTTACATACCTTATTTTGACTTTTGCAGAGTTGTTGCTCTCGCCTATGGGTATCTCATTCGTATCAAAGGTAGCACCTCCAAAGCTCAAGGGTATGATGATGGGTGGCTGGTTTGTTGCAACAGCTATCGGTAACCTTTTGGTTGCTGTCGGTGGTCTGTTGTGGGGCGGTTTCTCACTGACTGTTGTATGGTCAGTATTTATTGCCCTCTGTTTGCTTTCAGCACTCTTTATGTTTGTGATGATGAAGCGATTGGAGAGTGCAACGAAATAATCGTTACAATGTATAGTAATAAAGGCGACACCTCTCGATGTCGCCTTTATTTGTATGTATATCTTACCCTCTACTTCAGCGGTGAGTTTGGCTCTTTCGACATCACCCAATAGAAGAGCTTGTCTACCAGAGCGGGTGCAAACTTCTTCACAAAGTGTGTTGCACGACCCTCAGCCTCCATCAGACATAGACGCTTGCGGCGACGTATACCTTTTGCAACGATGCGTGCCACCTGCTCGGCGGTCATCATCTTACCCTCCTCGCGAGGTGTAGCACCCTGCTGTGAGCCATCGGCTGTGAGAGCCGAGAAACGTACATTCGACGCCGTGAAACCTGGGCACGCCACCATCACGTGCAATCCCTTCTTGAGGTTCTCTATACGTATTGTCTCCAAGAATCCTGTCATCGCAAACTTCGATGCCGAGTAACCCGTTCTGCCTGGCAGACCGTGTATGCCTGCTACTGATGATATGCCGACCAGAGAGCCCTTCGACTGCTGAAGATATGGCAGAGCATATTTCGTACAGTATACCGTGCCCCAGAAGTTCACATCCATCAGTCGGTGCAATACGCTCAGGTCCAGGTCATCGAACAATGCACGCATCGAGATACCTGCGTTACATATCATCACATCTATGCCGCCAAAACGCTCTACCGCAAGGTCGATGAGTGCCTTGCAATCCTCTTGTTTCGTTACGTCGGTAGCAATCCACGCTGCCTCGCCTCCGTCTGCCTCGATAGCCTTGCACAGAGCCTCCAATTTGTCGGCTTGACGTGCTCCGAGCACAACCTTTGCTCCCACTTTGGCATACTCCTTAGCCATAGCCTCGCCAATGCCCGATGAGGCACCGGTGATAACTACAACCTTACCTTTAAGTTTTTTCATCTATCGTCTGTTTTATCGTTAAAATTCAAATTTCAATCCATCATAGGCGAGCATCACCCCTTCGGGCAGGAGCTTCTCCGCCTCGCTGTATAACCCCATACGGTGCGATGAGTGGGTGAGATATGCCTTTGTGGGTGCTATCTCTCGCACAAGTGCCACAGCCTCCTCTACGTTGAAGTGAGAGTGGTGGGGCTCAAAACGCAGTGCGTTGACCACCAAATGCTCTACACCTCGCAACTTATCCACCTCGCTCGGCTCTATCGTCTTGAAGTCGGTCAGATATGCCATCGCTCCTATGCGAAAACCTACCACTTCAATGTTGGGTGCGTGAGTACCTCTTATGGGTGTTATCTCGATGTCGCCAACCTTAAATTGCTGCTCGGTATCTATCTCGTGCAAACGTAGCTCTGGTGCTCCTATATACTTCTGCTCGGCAAAGGCGTAGTCGTAATCTTTACGTAGATAGCTCGCCGTTGTCGCTGTTGCGTATATGTGCATAGGGCGAATTCGCGGATAGTGGTTGAAGTTGAAAGCCCTCACATCATCCAACCCTCCCGTGTGGTCTTTGTGATGATGCGTGAAGAGTATTGCATCCAACTCTGCCACACCCTCGCGGAGCATCTGCTGACGAAAGTCTGGACCTGCGTCAATCACTATTCGCTGCCCCTCTGCCTCCACCATTGCCGAGGTACGCAGGCGGTTGTCGCGTCTGTCTGTCGAGGTGCACACTTCGCACCGACAGCCGATGACAGGAACGCCCTGTGATGTGCCTGTACCTAAGAATGTGAAGATTGCCATAGATAGCGTGGTTAACTTAAAATACTACACCTTCTGCTTCGGATATATATCCCGCATCCTCCAATAAGGTAGCCCCGTTAGCTGCCGCTACGGCTAACTCGTCGCAGCGATTATTCTCGACCGTTGAGGCGTGTCCCTTTACCCAGATGAATTGCACGTTGTGTCGGCGGTAAATCCTCAGGAAACGCATCCATAGGTCGGGATTTTTCTTATCCTTAAACCTCTTCTTCTCCCAGCCAAACACCCAGCGTTGGTTGACTGCCTCGACCACATATTTCGAGTCGGAGTAGATGGTTACATTACTTCCGTCAAACTTCAGAGCCTCCAATGCCACGCACACCGCCATAAGCTCCATACGATTGTTTGTCGTAAGGCGAAATCCTGCCGAGAGCTCTTTGCGGTGAGGCCCCGACAATAGCACAATACCATAACCACCCGGCCCTGGGTTTCCCAGAGCCGAGCCGTCAGTGTATATGGTAATGTTGGGCATTACAATTCAAAATTCAAAATTCAAAATTCAAAATTAAATAATTATGAATTCCGACTTTAATTAATATTCAATATAGAGTTTCCAACTCTATTTCATAGCCTCCATACGCTCCTTGATGGCTGCAATCTTTGCCTCGGCATCTGCTTTCTTGGCGTACTCGTTGGCTACAACCTTCTCGGGAGCTGACGATACGAAACGCTCGTTAGAGAGCTTCTTCATAACGCTTGCGAGGAAGCCCTCGAGGTACGTAAGCTCATCGGCGAGCTTCTTCAACTCTGCCTCCTTGTCGATGTTGTCGCCCATAGGAACGAAATACTGTGTCGTCTTTACGATGAATGCGTCAGCAGCGGTATCCTTCTCGGCTACCAGCTCCATCTGCTCCAGATTACCCATCTTTGCGATTACAGGAGCATACTCAGCAGGGTAGTTCTCGTCGGCGATAACCTTCAGCGTCAGAGCCTGCTTCTGTGCAATGTTCTTCTGCTTACGTACGTTACGTATACCCGAGATAACCTCCATCGCCAGCTCAAAACGAGCGAGCAACTTCTCGTCCACCTCCTCTGCCTCAGGCATTGGGGCAAACATAATTGTCTCGCCTGCGGTGCGTGAAGCCAAGTCCTGCCAAATCTCCTCCGTAACGAAAGGCATAAATGGGTGGATAAGACGCATCAGCAGGTCGAAGTAGTGGCGTGTAGCCTCCATCGTAGCCTTATCTGTTGGCTGCTGATATGCAGGCTTCACCATCTCCAAATACCAACCGCTGAAGTCATCCCAGAAGAGCTTATAGATACGCATAAACGCCTCCGATATGCGGTATGCTGCGAAGTTATCGTTAATCTCGGCGATAGCCTTCGAGAGCGTGTGGCGGAACCACTCGATAGAGAGACGGTTATTCTCCGACTGCTCCATAGCCTCATCCACGCTCCAACCGTTGATAAGACGGTAGGCGTTCCAAATCTTGTTACCGAAGTTACGGCCCTGCTCGCAGAGTGCCTCGTCGAACATCACATCGTTGCCGGCAGATGATGATAGCATCATAGCAACACGCATACCATCAGCACCATACTTGGCAATCAAATCGAGTGGGTCTGGCGAGTTACCCAGCTGTTTCGACATCTTACGACCTAACTTGTCGCGAACGATACCTGTGAAATATACGTTGCCAAATGGCTTCTCCGAGCGATACTCATATCCCGCCATAATCATACGTGCTACCCAGAAGAAGATGATATCCGGACCTGTGATAAGGTCGTTGGTAGGGTAGTAATACTTGATGTCCTCGTTCTCGGGGTTGCGGATGCCGTCGAATACAGATATAGGCCACAGCCACGAGCTGAACCAGGTATCCAATACATCCTCATCCTGACGCAGGTCGCTCATCTGCAAAGAGCTGTCGCCCGTCTTCTCGCGTGCCAACTCCAACGCCTTCTCGGCAGTCTCAGCAATCACATAACCACCCTTTGGCAGGTAGTAAGCAGGTATACGCTGTCCCCACCAGAGCTGACGTGAGATACACCAATCCTTGATGTTCTCCATCCAGTGGCGGTATGTATTCTTATATTTTGCAGGGATAAACTTGATAGCATCCTCCAGCACTGCCTTTGTCGCTGGCTCGGCAATCTCGCTCATCGACATAAACCACTGCATCGAGAGCTTTGGCTCGATAGCTACGCCAGTACGCTCCGAGTAACCTACGTTGTTGGTGTACGCCTCCACCTTCTCCATCAAGCCGGCAGCCTGCAGGTCGAGCTCAATCTGCTTACGGCACTCGAAGCGGTCCACGCCTACGTACATACCCACCTTGTCGTTTATCGTTCCGTCATCGTTGAATATGTCGATAGTCTCCAAGTTGTACTTTTCACCCAACATATAGTCGTTCACGTCGTGTGCAGGCGTAACCTTCAGTGCTCCTGTACCGAACTCAATGTCTACATACTCATCGCGGATGATAGGTATTGCACGACCTACCAATGGCACTATAACCTTTGCGTCGGCAGGTATATCCTTGTAACGCTCATCGTTAGGGTTGAGGCAGACAGCGGTATCGCCCAAGATTGTCTCTGGACGTGTTGTTGCAACTACCAAATAGCGGTCAGAGCCCTCAATCATATAACGCAGATAGTAGAGCTTACCCTGCGACTCCTTGTATATCACCTCCTCATCCGAGAGGGCTGTCTTAGCCGATGGGTCCCAGTTTACCATACGCACTCCGCGGTAAATCTTACCCTTGTTGTAGAGGTCGCAGAATACCTTTATCACGCTCTCGGTACGAGGCTCATCCATCGTGAAGCAGGTGCGGTCCCAGTCGCACGAAGCACCTAACTTACGCAACTGCTGAAGAATGATGCCACCGTGTTTCTCCTTCCACTCCCAAGCGTGTGCCAAGAACTCCTCTCGTGTGAGTGTCGCCTTGTCGATACCCTCAGCCTTGAGTTTTGCTACCACCTTAGCCTCTGTTGCTATTGATGCGTGGTCTGTACCAGGCACCCAGCAGGCGTTCTTGCCCTGCTGACGGGCACGACGCATCAACACATCCTGCAATGTGTTGTTGAGCATATGTCCCATATGCAACATACCCGTTACGTTTGGTGGTGGGATAACTATTGTGTAAGGCTCGCGAGCGTCTGGCTCCGAGTGGAAATGTTTGTTCTCAATCCAATACTCATACCACTTCGACTCAATCTCTTGTGGTGTGTACTTGTCTGCAACCATAGTTTTTATCTGTTTTAATTTTGAATATGCCTTTTTTGAGTTTCTATTGAAAATAGAACTCGCAAATTTAGTAAAATTTTTCGGATAATGTTCGCTTTAGCGAAAGAATTGTGTGTGCCCGCACGCTAAAGGGTGAAAGAGGCGGATGTTTACTCCTTTGCAGAGTATGTTATGTAGACTATGTAGTCGCCCTCACCGCTTATCGAAAAGTGCTCCTCCACAGCCTCGTTCAAAGTCCCTTGCCACCACTGTGTAAAGGTATAGATAGGATAACGTAAACCTTTGGATGTTAGGTTGTTGGCGTCGATGTTGAAGATTGATACCTGAGCCCCCTTTTTACACTCTACGCAGCACTCTCCGCTGCAGGGGATAAAGACTCCGTAGTCGGTGTAACTCCTTACATCTGCCCCCATCCTGCGATACTCTGCCAGAAGGGCTATGTTGCCCAACGTGTGGTCATCGCGTTTGCCTGTTGCACCTACGATAGCTATGTGGCGAAAACCTTTTTCGAGCAAGAATTTTACTGCTTTTGTCTGGTCGTTTGTCTCCTGGTCGGGCGAGTAGTGGATGATGTCGGCGAAGCGTCGGCGGTTCTTTTCGCTGAGAGAGTCTCCGTCGCCAATTATCGCATCGGGTGTATAGCCTTGAGCTATGTAGTTGTCTGCTCCGCCATCGCAGCATACGACGTATCTGCCCTGCAAAAGTATCTGCAAGGGTAGCTCTGCCGATGGGTAGTCGCCATTGGCAAGTATCACAGCCTCTATTTGCGATTGTTTAAGCATCCTCAGTGGCAATAAGTCGTTTCCAGTTTCGATAGCCAAAGATAGCAATTATTGCGTATATGGCGTACAACGCAGCGGTAAAATATAACTCTGTGTAGATGTAGAGTGCCGCCAATGCTATGTCGGCTACAATCCAGACGAGCCACTGTTCAAGATATTTGCGTGCCAAGAGCCACATTCCCGCTACGCTCAGAGCCGATGTGAAACCATTTGCCCAGGGTACTTCGCTGTCGGTCAGCGTTATAAGTAGGGTGGTTGTCGCGGCTTGTGCCACCACGAATATAGCAGCTGCTATTATCCATGTGCCTATTGTTGCACGCCTTATCGGCAGCTCCTCTTGAGCTTGCTCGCCTCCTCGTCGCCACGCTAACCAGCCATATAGTGCGATAGCCAAATAGTATATGTTGAGGGCTGTGTCTGCATATAGTCCGGCGTCGTAATAGACAAAAAGATATATGGCTGGCATAACGACACTCGCCACCCACAGATAGATGCTTGCCTTATACTCCAACCAAAGGTACACTATACCTACCACAACACCTGCTATCTCCAAATATTGCTCCATCGCCACAAAGATACGAAAAAACCGCCTCGCGAAAGTGCGTGGCGGTAGAATTTTTTACAAGAATATCAGCTGAACAATAACGAATACGGGCAGCAGGATGATAAGCGAGAACTTGAGCATATAGCCGAAGAAACTTGGCATCTTCACTCCCTCCTGCTCGGCTATGGCTTTCACCATAAAGTTAGGTCCGTTGCCGATATATGTCATCGCTCCGAAGAATACTGCTCCGAGAGATATTGCCGTCAATATAGGCACCGAGATGCCTGCCATAAATCCCTCGCCTGTGCCCGCTGCCGCTCCGAGTGCTACCTGATGGAAGGCAACAGCTGTAGGGGTGTTGTCGAGGAATGATGAGAGAGCTCCTGTGCTATAAAAATACTGCCATGGGGCAGTGAGTCCCAAATCCGCTGCGTGCTCGCCCAAGTAGAGCAGTGCAGGTGTCATCGTTGCGAATATACCGATGAAGAGTATCGCCACCTCGTTGATAGGCTCCCAGCTGAAGTTGTTGGCACGTCGTATGCTGCTGCGTGTGGTGATAAGCGAGAGTGCAGTTATTACCAGAAGGACTATCTCACGCAGGAATTTGATGTGTACCGCAGGATGCTCCACGCCCATTGCAGGGATATATTGTGGGTTGATAAATGCCACGGCACACACAATCATCAAAAGGTATATAAAGTTCACGCCTCCATCAATAGTGATAGGCTTCTGCTCACGCATATCTGCCATCAAATCGGCGGTATCCTCTTTGCGATAGTAGTATACATCCATAAGGAAATATATCGCCAGAAGCAATACTCCCGCAACTAACCACTCGCCATAAAGCGAGAGGAACCAGAAGAAGTCGGCACCTCGCAGGAACAACATAAAGAGTGGTGGGTCGCCAAGTGGCGAGAGTATACCTCCGCAGTTGGCAACAAGTGCGATGAAAAACAGTACGGTGTGTACCTTATATTTTCGTTGCTGATTAATCTCCAGAAGGATGCGGATAAGCAACATCGCAGCACCCGTTGTTCCGATGAATGATGCAAGGACAAAACCTATAATCATCACCAGCGAATTGACCTGTGGTGTAGCCATCACATCGCCTCGGATATGGATGCCTCCGGTGGTTACAAAAAGTGAGCCGAGAAGGATGATAAATGGCAGATAATCGCCTAACATCTGGTGCTCAAGATTATGCCCCATACCATTGGCTATCAAATAGATGGATGTCGGAATGGCGAGTGCCAGCACGATGTAGAATTTGTGTAGGTTACTCTCCCACCATTTCTCTGCCACAAGGGGCAAAATTGCGATGCTCAGAAGCATCAAAGCAAATGGAATCAAAGTCCATAATTCAACTTGCATATCTCTCTGTTTTAATTTTGTCGCGAAAGTAGCAAAATTTTTGTCAACAAAAAAATTTTTTCGCCTGCTCTTTGCTCTCAAATGATATATTTCCGCCTATACGAAACTCTATCTTTCAAACGTTATATGGTTAAAAAGTGCAAGTGTAAAGCAAGAAGTTATTAACAATCTATAAAAATAGGGTATGCTTTGTGCATAAATTATGTATATTTGCGGTGAGGAGTCGAGATGCGGCTTGTAGTGCGGAAGTGCTCCCTGCGGGGTTGAAGTGCCGCAGACTCTGTAAAACAGACAATTATGAGTAAAAAGAAGAGTATAGATTTATCAGAATTGGATGTCTTGCCCGATTTGATGGATGGCAAGCATCAGGTAGTGCCCATTATTACGGGCGGCGACGATGTGATTGAGGAGGTTAACCTGCCAGAGGCACTTCCTATCCTTTCGTTGCGTAGCTCGGTGTTGTTTCCGGGTGCTATAACTCCCATCACGGTAGGTCGTGAGAAGAGTATTAAGTTGGTTAGGGATGTGAATGCTTCGGGCGGATTGTTGGGTGCTGTGCTTCAGCGTGAGAGCGAGGTTGAGATACCTACCCCCGACGATATGTATAAAGTCGGAACTGCTGCCCGCATTATCAAGATTTTGGAGATGCCTAATGGTAATCTCACTGTCATCCTGAGCGGTTTAGAGAAGATTGAGGTGGGTGAGTATCTGCAGTCGGAGCCTTATCTCAAGGCTACCGTGCGTACTATCCGCGACTCACAGCCCGATGCCTCTAATGTAGAGTTCCAGGCTTTGGTCGACTCGGTGCGTGAGGTGTCGCTCAACATCATCAATATCTCGCCTGCAATGCCTAAGGAGGCGGTCTTTGCTATTAAGAATATCGACACACAACGAGGTTTGGTCAACTTCGTCTGCTCCAATATGGACTTCAGCGATGAGGATCGTCAGACGTTGTTGGAGGCACCAGGCTTGTTGGCTCGAACACGTAAGTTGTTGGAGATTTTGGTGCGTGAGCAGCAGATGGCAGAGCTCAAGAGTGAGATTCAGGAGAAGGTCAAGCGAGAGATAGATAAGCAGCAACGCGACTACTATCTTCAGCAGCAGATGCGTACCATCCAGGATGAGCTGGGTGATACCACCGATGCCGAGATAGATAAGATGCGTGAGGCTGCCAAGAAGAAGAATTGGTCGAAGGAGGTGGGTGAGCTCTTCGAGAAGGAACTCTCGAAGGTCGAGCGACTGAATCCCGCTGTGGCGGAGTATTCGGTGCAGATGACCTACCTGCAACTTATGCTGGAGCTTCCGTGGAACGATGTAACCACCGACAATCTCGACTTGGAGTGTGCCCGTAAGCAGCTCGATGATGACCACTTCGGCTTGGAGGAGGTCAAGGAGCGTATCTTAGAGCACCTGGCAGTCATCAAGCTCAAGGGCGATTTGAAGTCGCCAATCCTCTGCTTGTATGGCCCTCCGGGAGTAGGTAAGACCTCGCTTGGTAAGTCGGTAGCCGCTGCTTTGGGCAGGAAGTTTGGTCGTATCTCACTCGGTGGTCTGCACGATGAGTCCGAGATACGAGGCCACCGCCGCACCTATATCGGTGCTATGCCTGGTCGTATCATCCAGACCATCAAGCGTTGCGGCTCATCCAACCCTGTCATTATCCTCGACGAGGTTGATAAGATAACAGTGAGCAACCATGGCGACCCATCGAGTGCTCTGCTGGAGGTATTGGACCCTGAGCAGAACACCACCTTCCACGATAACTACCTCGATACCGAGTACGACCTCTCGAAGGTGCTCTTTATCGCTACCGCCAACGATATCGGTGCTATCAACCCCGCTCTGCGTGATCGTATGGAGATGATTAACATCCCGGGCTACATTCTCGAGGATAAGGTTCGTATCGCTGCTGACCATTTGTTGAAGAAGCAGTGTGAGGCTCACGGCGTGAAGGAGCAGGAGCTGATACTCTCCAACGATATTTTGGAGAAGATTATCGCCGACTATACCCGCGAGTCTGGCGTTCGTTCGCTCGATAAGCAGATCGCTAAGCTGGCTCGTTCCCGAGCAAAGAATATCGCTTTTGACGAGGCTTTTGCTGCCGAGGTAACCCCTTCGGAGTTGGAGAAGGTGCTGGGTAAGCCGAAGTTCCGCAACGATGAGTATGAGATTGCCGGTATGATAGGTGTCGTAACGGGTTTGGCTTGGACTGCTGTGGGTGGCGATATCCTCTATATCGAGTCAGTCCTGACCCCGGGCAAGGGTGCTATCAACCTTACGGGTAACCTGGGCGACGTTATGAAGGAGTCTGCCACTATCGCCTACGAGTGGGTGCAGGCACACCACGAGGAGTTGGGTATCGCTGCTGAGCTCTTCGAGAAGAAGAATATCAACATCCACGTTCCCGAGGGTGCTATCCCTAAGGATGGCCCATCGGCTGGTATCACTATGGTAACCTCTATCGTGTCGACCTACACTCGTCGTGAGGTGAAGGAGCGTATCGCTATGACAGGCGAGATGACTCTGCGTGGTCGTGTGATGCCTGTGGGCGGTATCAAGGAGAAGATTTTGGCTGCCAAGCGTGCCGGAATCACTGATTTGATACTCTGCGAGGACAACCGTAAGGATGTCGAGGAGATTAAACCCGAATATTTGGCTGGCTTGAACTTCCACTACGTGAAGCAGATAGATGAGGTTTTGGCTTTAGCTCTTAAATAGCAAACAGTTAATACGATGGATAAAAAGTTGCACTTTGTAGCGATAATCCCTGCCCGCTACGCCTCGACACGTTTCCCCGGCAAGCCATTGGCTCTGCTCGGTGGTAAGCCTGTCATTCAGCGTGTCTACGAGCAGGTGTCGGCTGTCGTTGAGGATGCTGTTGTCGCCACCGATGACGAGCGAATTTTCGCTGCTGTTGAGGCTTTTGGTGGTCGTGTCGTTATGACCTCTACGGAGCATCGCAGCGGTACCGACCGCTGCTACGAGGCTTATCAGAAATTGGGCAAGACGTACGACGTTGTAATCAACGTGCAGGGCGACGAGCCTTTCATTGCTCACTCGCAGTTGCGAGCAATTATGTCTTGTTTCGATGACGAGCAGACCGAGATAGCTACCTTGGTTAAACCTTTTACCGAGGAGGATGGCATCGAGGCTTTGGAGAATCCAAACTCTCCGAAGGTTGTTGTCGACGCCGCCTCTAAGGCGATATATTTCTCACGTTCTGTCATCCCGTATTTGCGAGGTGTAGAGCGAGAGGAGTGGTTGAAGCACCACACCTTCTACAAGCATATCGGTATGTATGCCTTCCGTAGCGAGGTGCTGCGTGCTATTACCGCACTTCACCAGTCATCGTTGGAGAGGGCTGAGTCGTTGGAGCAGCTGCGTTGGATTGAGAACGGATATAAGATCGGCGTGGGTATCTCGGACGTCGAGACTGTCGGTATCGACACCCCCGAGGATTTGGCTCGTGCCGAGGAGTTTTTGGCAAATAAACACTAAACAAAATAAGTTATGAAACGATTTATCGCAGGACCTTGTGTCATTGAGTCGGCAGAGTTGCTCGATGAGGTTGCCAAGACGCTGGTCGATATAAATGCTCGCTTGGGCGTCGATATCATCTTCAAGGCGTCGTTCGATAAGGCTAACCGCACATCGCTTTCGTCGTTCCGTGGTCCAGGCTTAGATAAAGGCTTGCAGATGCTTAGCGACGTGAAGCAGAAGTGGGGCTTGAAGATTTGTACCGATATCCACGAGGCATACCAGGCTGCTCCTACGGGTGAGGTTGCCGATGTTGTGCAGATACCTGCTTTCCTGTGTCGTCAGACCGATTTGTTGGTTGCGGCAGCTAAGACAGGACGCATTGTCAACGTGAAGAAGGCACAGTTCCTCTCGGGAGCCGATATGCTTTACCCTTACGAGAAAGCAATGAACTCGGGTGCTAAGGAGGTGTGGCTCACCGAGCGAGGTAACATCTATGGCTACAACAATTTAGTCGTAGATTTCCGCAATATAGCCGATATGTTGGGTATTGCCCAGACTGTGGTTATGGATTGCACTCATAGCGTACAACGCCCAGGTGCTGCTGGTGGCAAGACGGGTGGTAACCGTGAGTTTGTCCCTGCTATGGCACAGGCGGCAAAGGCTTTCGGTGCTAATGGCTTCTTCTTTGAGGTACACCCCGACCCCGACAATGGTAAGAGCGATGCAGCCAATATGCTCTATCTTAAGGACTTGGAGGGTGTTGTTAAATCGTTGTTATAGTTTGAATAACCTAAACTAAATATATGACATCACACGAAATTGTTGAGTTGGCTCGCCGCACGCTCCATATCGAGTCGGAGTCGTTGTTGGCTATGGCAGAGCGTTTGGATGAGCAGTTTGTAGCTGCTGTGAATAAGATTTTGGCGTGTCGTGGTAAGCTTATCGTTACGGGTATGGGTAAATCGGGCTTGGTCGGTCGTAAGATTGCCGCTACGTTGGCTTCGACAGGCACTCCGAGCTTCTTCCTTCACCCGGGTGAGGCTTTTCACGGTGATTTGGGTATGATTTCATCGGAGGATGTTGTCTTGGCACTCTCTTATTCGGGCGAGACCGACGAGGTGTTGAAGATAGTCCCTTTCATCCATAGTAATGGCAATGTGCTCATCTCTATGACGGGCAAGAAGGAGTCTGCTTTGGCTAAAAATTCCGATATACATCTCGATGTAGGTGTCAAGGAGGAGGCTTGCATCCTGCGTCTTGCTCCCACCTCTTCCACTACTGCACAGATAGCTATGGGCGACGCTCTGGCTGTTGCTCTTATGAAGGCGAGGGAGTTCACCTCTATGGATTTCGCCCGCCTCCACCCAGGTGGTAGCCTCGGTCGCCGACTGTTGATGACTGTCGAGAATGTTATGCGTAGCAACGATTTGCCTGTTGTTAGTGCCGACTGCAATGCTACCGAGATGATTCACGCTGTGAGTCGTGGCGGCTTGGGCTTGATTATCATTGTCGAGGATGGTCGTGTGGAGGGTATCGTTACCGATGGAGACATTCGTCGTGCTATGCAGTCGCGTCAGGCGGAGTTCTTCGATATCAAGGCTATCGATATTGCTACACGCTCGCCCAAGACTATCAATGTGAATGCTAAACTCATCGAGGCGGAGAAGCTGATGACCAAGTATAAGGTCAATACTCTGCTTGCTACCGACGAGGCTGGCGATTTGAAGGGAGTGATTCAGATTTACGATATCAAGTTGTAGTGTATAGGAATCTTACAGAATACATCAATAAGTTGGAGAGTGCGGGCGAGTTGGTCCGCATTTCCACTTTGGTCTCTACCCGTGAGGAGATAGCCGAGATTACCGACCGTGTTGTTAAGAGCGAGGGCGGTGGTCGTGCTCTGTTGTTCGAGAATACGGGTACGGAGTTCCCCGTTTTGACCAATATGATGGGCTCGTCGCGTCGTATGGCTATGGCTTTGGGTGTGGAGCGTCTCGAGGATATAGCCCAGAGACTCAATACTCTGCTTGGCGATGCTCTCTCGCCAAAGGCTACCCTTATGGATAAGCTGCGTATGTTGCCCTTGCTGGCTGATGTGTCGAAGTGGTTTCCCAAGAACGTGTCGGGGCGTGGTGAGTGCCAGCAGGTTGTGTGGCAGGGCGAGGAGGCTTCGTTGGAACGCTTGCCGCTGCTACATTCGTGGGAGAGTGATGGCGGAGCTTTCGTAACTCTGCCTATGGTCAATACCGTTGATGCCGAGACAGGTATCCGCAACGTCGGTATGTACCGTATGCAACGCTTCGATGCACACACTACGGGTATGCATTGGCACGTACATAAGACGGGAGCACGCCACTATGAGGGCTATAAGCGTCGTGGCGAGCGTATGCCTGTTGTCGTTACTTTGGGTGGCGACCCTGTCTACACCTATTGTGCTACTGCTCCTATGCCCGACAATATGGACGAATATCTGTTAGCGGGCTTCCTGCGTCGTAAGCCGGTGCGTCTGGTTAAGGCTTTGACTTGCGATATCCGCATCCCCGAGGATTGCGACTTCGTTATCGAGGGCTATGTAGACCCTACGGAGGAGAAGGTTGTTGAGGGTGATTTTGGCGACCATACAGGCTTCTACTCGTTGAAGGATTTGTATCCTCGCTTCCACGTTACCGCCATCACACATCGTCGTGGTGCTGTATATCCTGCTACTGTTGTGGGTGTGCCACCGCAGGAGGATGCCTATATCTCGGAGGCTACCGAGAAGATTTTCCTTGCTCCTATACGGTTGGCTATCCAGCCCGAGATTGAAGATTTGTGGATGCCTGTAGAGGGTACGTCGCACAATATCGCTGTCCTCTCTATTGCTAAGCGTTATGAGGCTCAGGCTGCCAAGGTGGCTCAGGCTATGTGGGGTGCAGGGCAGATGATGTTCAACAAATATATGCTCATCACCTCTGCCTCGCAGGGCTCGATACGCTCTTATCGCCACTTGGGCGAGTTGTTGCGTCGTGCCGATGTGAGCCGATGTCTGGTGCGTGCCGAGGGTGTCTTGGATGTCTTGGACCACGCAACAGCTACGTGTGGTGTGGGTGGTAAGTTGGCTTTCGATTTGACCGATGTCGATTTGCAGGGTGATGTAGAGCCTGTCGTTATGCCCGATTGTGTGGAGATGACCGATGGCATAGCCTTGTGCAATGATTGCTTTGCGAAGAGCTGTGCTCTGCTTGTCTTATTTGCCGAGCAGGGTAGGTACGATGCTATCGATGTCGAGGCTTTCCTGCGTCATAATAATATAATAGGTGTACGCTACGTCGCTTTGTTCGATTATAACGCCTCATATTCGCTCTTGCCGAGTGATTTGTTGTGGTTGGCTGCGGCAAACACCGACCCACGTCGTGATGTGAGGTTGGTGGCTGAGAAGACACTGCTTTTCGATGCCCGCAGCAAGAGTCGCGATGTGGAGGGTAATCCTCGCCGCTTCCCTAATGTCGTTACCTCATCGGAGCGTGTTATACGTCTTGTCGATAGTCGTTGGACGGAGTATGGCTTGGGTGAGTTTATCCCTTCGCCATCAATGCGTTATCGTACCCTTAGACTCTCCGATAAGGCGGAGTGGTAATCTGTTAAGTTATGGCTCTCTTTAGTCGCGACGATGTCAAGGGCTTGACACTCCTGCTGCCCATCCTGCTTGCGTTGGCTCTGCTTGTGCTGCTCTATGGCAAGATGCAGCAGAGCGATGTCGTGGATGAGATGAAGAGCGAGGAGGCAGAGGTCGAGAGATGTTATGCTCCATTTAACCCTAACACCTTCAGCTATGAGGAGTTACGTCAGGCGGGCGTCGATGCTGCGATTGCTGTCGGCATAGTGCGTTGGCGAGAGTATGGCAAGGTCTATCGCATCCGAGAGGATTTGGCTCTTGTCAGTGGTATGACCGACTCAATCTATGCCGAGCTGAAGCCCTATATCATTATTGATGACTCTTTGGCAGCACGCCCTCATAACTACGATTCCTATTATGATACTACGGAGCGAGGTTATCGCCGACGCGATTTCCGTAGCGATACTATCCCTCTTACGCACTTCAGGATTGACACAGCTACGGTGGCGTTTCTCTCACACGTGGGCTTCTCCGACAGGCAAGCCGAGGTGCTGGTGCAGTATCGCGATATGATTGGTGGCATATTCAACGAGGAGCAGCTGCGTCGCTGCTATGTGGTGAGTGATACTATGGCTACGCGTCTGTTGCCATATATTATCTTCTCGCAGGAAGAAGAGCCTGTCGCAGAGGGACCATTAGAGATAAATTCAGCCGATACTACGGCACTCATCTCGCTCTATGGCATAGCCTCACTGAGTGCTCGCGATATTGTCGAGTACCGTCAGCGGCTCGGCGGTTTCTACTCTACGGAGCAAATTTCGGAGGTAAAATCTGTTACAGAGAGCAATTTTGAGAAAATTTTACCACAAATTTGCTGTGATAGTTGCAAAATATCAAAAATTGATATTAACTTTGCGAGCCCAAAGTTGTTGGAGGAACATCCCTATGTATCTTCGCGTGCTTTGAGGCGTATAGTGAAACTAAGACAATTGAAAGGAGGTTGGAGTAGAATCGAAGAGATGATTAGTGATGAAATATTTACTGCAGAGGAGGCTGAACGTATAGCCCCGTATCTTCGTTTCGCAGCAGATTCAACCCGATAGTTGTCCATTTTTCTGGGAAGGGTGAAGTTGAGAACTTCGCCACCCACAGCCAAAACAAGTTAACTGAATTAAAAATTATTAAAAGAGTATAAGATTATGATTATTATGAAGGTAGGTGAGGGTGAGAACATCGAAAGAGCCCTCAAGAAGTTTAAGCGTAAGTATGAGCGTACAGGTGTTTTGAAGGAGTTGCGTCGTCGTCAGTACTTCACAAAGCCATCAATCACAAAGCGTGAGGCTATGCAGCACGCTATCTACGTTGAGCATACTTATCGTCAGGAGGAGTAATAATAATCTTCCCCTTTACGAATTGCTTTTTTTAGGCGGTGAATTGATTTTCACCGCCTAAATTTTTTATTCTACTTGAACAAGGCCCTACAGAGTGTTGTCATTTGCGGAATTTTTACTAATTTTGTAGCGATTAAACAGTTACGTATCTAATGAACGAGAGTTCAAAATGAGAGTATACGATACCTCTCCCAAAACTTTTTTTGGGGGGGGTATTTTGTTGATAATCAGTAAATTAACACAAAAAAAATAATTAACCAATCAAATCAAACATTATGAAGAAACAATTTCTTATGATTGTTGCAATTGCAGCACTTTTTACCGGATGTGGTGATGTTGAAGGAGACATCAATTTATTGAATGATCGAGTAAATCAGTTGGAGCAAAAGATTGCAACAATTGATAAGCAGATTTCTGCTATCAATAACTCTATTTCGCAGCTCGAGGCTGTGGATAAGGCTTTACAAGCGAAGGATGCTCAGTTGGAGCAAGCCGATAAGGATTTGCAGGCACAGATTGAGCAACTCAAGAATTATGTTAATGGTGATTTGAAGAACTATATTGAGCAAGGTTTCTTGTCTACCGAGGAGTGGGCAAGTGCAACATTTGCCACTCTGGAGCAGCAGCAATCACTTCTGAGTGAGATTGCTCGCCTTGAGGCTCTGCTTAAGCAGAACAAGGAGGCTTCCACAAAGGAGCTTAACGATGCTATTGCTGCTCTTAAGAGCTCTCTTGAGTCGTGGGTTAGCGAGCAGCTGACAGGCTACTATACCATAGCTCAGACCGATGCCAAGATTGCCGAGTTGGAGCAGGCTATTGCCGATGGCGACTCTGTTTTTCAGGAGCAAATAGATACATTTAAGGAGCAGTTGCAGGCTTCAAAAGATGAGGTAACGGAGGCATATCAGGAGGCTATCGCCAAGGCTATCAATGATAACAAGGGCGTTATCGACCAACAGATTGCTGCTGAGATAGCCACTGTTAATAAGCGTATCGACGAGGAGGTTGCCGCTCTGAATGAGAAGATTGCAAAGTTGCAGGCACAAGCTGATGAGAATAGTGCAGCTATTGCCAAGTTGTTGGCACAGATTCAGTCGCTGTCCTATATCCCACAGAACTCCGATGGTAAGGTCTCTGTATCTACCACCGCTGAGGGTGCGAGTCGTGCTACACTCGATTTCGAGGTTTCGCCAAAGGAGGCTGTTGCGGAGTTGGCAAAAGTTTGGCAGAGTGCAGTGCAGGTAAAGGCTGTATATACTACAACACGTGCGGTTACATTGATTGATATGCCTGTTGTTGAGTTTGTTGCTGATGAGGAGAATGGCATTATTACCGTTACAGCTTCGGGAGAGAACCTCTCAGAGGAGTTTTTCGCAGGCACACAGACCGCCAGCCTACGTCTCTCTATTTCGGACGGCAACAGCTCGGTAGTGTCGGACTATATTGTTATGGTTGCACGATAGATTGACTATAAGGTTTAGTCATTCAACCAAAAACGTTACATTATGAAAAAGATATTTTTAATATTATCAATCATAGCCCTCTCGGTATCCTGTACAAGTAAGTATGAGGATGATGTTGTGGAATTGGGCAACCGCATTGATAAGTTGGAGCAGAAGATTCCGACTATCGAGCAGCAGATTTCTGCTATTGATGAATCTATTACACTTCTCAAGCAGACCGATGAGGCGTTGCGAGCCAAGGATGAGCAGTTGGCAACTGAGGACGAGAAACTTAATATGGCTATCCAGGAGTTGGAGATACTTATCACTGATTTGAAGAAGTATGTCATCTATCCTGGACTCAACTCTACTGAGGATTGGGCAGAGGCCACGTTCTATACCCTGAAGCAGTATAATGCTGCTGTCAGCACTCTTGCGAAGTTGGAGCAGAGTATCGCTTCAAGTGATGATGCCACCTCAAAGGAGATTAGCGATGCTATTTCCGCGTTGCAAGCCTCTTTCCAAACGTGGGTAGGCAAGGAGTTGTCGGGCTACTACTCTATCGCCAGGGCAGATGCTGAGTTCGCAGCATTGCGACAGAGCATTGAGTCCGGCGACCAGACACTGCAAGGTGAGATTGACGATGTGGAGTCTCAGATAGCAAACTCCGCTACCGAGCTCGAAAAGGAGTATCAGGCGGCTATTGAGACCGCTATCGAGGAGTACAATGGTACTATAACCGCCGAACTGAAGAGTCAGTTGGACGATGTCAATAAGCGTATTGATGAGCAGGTCGCTGCTATCAATGACAAGCTCGATGCTTTGGAGGCACAGATAGGCAAAAATAGCGAGGATATTGCCAAACTTCTTACCCGCATACAGTCGCTCTCGTATGTACACAAGTACGCAGATGGCAAGGCGAAGATGGTGTGTACTCCGGATTACTACTCATCTCGTTTGAGTTTTGAGGTGTCGCCTAAAGATGCTGTTACGGAGTTGGAGAAGGTGTGGAAAGATATTGTCAGTGCCAAGGCCCTCGGGCAGGGCGTCGGCGAGGAGCAGTTTGTCAGCCTCCCTGTGCAGTTGGTCGAGGCTGATGCTCAGAGTGGTATCATCACTTTACAACTGTCAGACACCAAACTGCCTGCACCTATAGCTGCCGCATCTGATGAGATTCAGGTCGCTGTTCAAATCTCCGATGGCAACACAGCTATTGTGTCGGATTATATTCCGGTTGTAAAGAGCAAGATAGAGGGTAATGTACTTATATATACCACAAAGGATGGTAATATTTTTGAGCCTATTGCTGATGCTTTTGATGCAAATATTGTGTCGAATACTTACGACAAAGAAGAAAACATAGGTGTTATATCTTTTGATTCTCCTATCACAAGTATCAATAGCATAGTCTATTTAGCAGACGAAGGAACGACTATTGACGGGTATGATAATATCACAAGTATTATTATTCCTAATAGCGTTACCTCGATTGGAGAGCGTGCATTCCACAATTGCACTTCGCTGACAAGTATTACTATTCCCGATAGGGTTACTGAGATTGGAAATGTTGCATTCAATAATTGCACCTCGCTGGAAAGTATTACTATTCCCGATAGCGTTACCTCTATTGGAATGTACGCATTCTATAATTGCACCTCGCTTGAAAGTGTAACAATCCCCGATAGCGTTACAGATATTAACGAGGAGGCATTCAGGAATTGCACCTCGCTGGAACGTGTATATATCTCCGATATTGCAGCGTGGTGTAGAATTGATTTCGGTACTGCTTTCTCAAATCCACTTTACTATGCTCATAACCTGTACTTGAACGGCGATTTGGTAACTAATTTGGTAATTCCCGATGGCGTTACTAAGATTGGATCTGATGCATTCCATAATTGCACCTCGCTGACAAGTGTAACAATTCCCGATAGCGTTACTTCGATTGGTGGCTCTGCATTCAGTGGTTGCACCTCGCTGGAAAGTGTAACTATTCCCGGCAGCGTTACTGAGATTGGTGGCTCTGCATTCAGTGGTTGCACCTCGCTGGAAAGTGTAACTATTCCCGGCAGCGTTACTGAGATTGACGGTAGTGCATTCAAAGGTTGCACATCGCTAAAAAGTTTCACTTTAATGAGTGCGACTCCTAATTCCAATATCTATATTCCAGATTCGGTTACATCCATATATGTATATGATGAATTCGTAGATGTGTATAAGCAACAATGGCCTGATTGGGCGGATAAGATTATCCCAATGGGATCTTGCGATTCGGAAACAATAATATACTATGACAATGGCGGAACCCTGCTTAATCTCCAGTGGAATGGTGCCGTCGTCAAAGAACATATTCCTGGTAAATTAGTTTTGTTTGGACGAGTCTATTCTTTAGAAAGGGCATTTGCTAATCAAACAAGCCTTATAAGTGTAACTATTCCCGATAGTGTTACTTCGATTGAAAGTCAGGCATTCTCTGGTTGCACCTCGCTGAAAAGTGTAACTATTCCCGATAGCGTTATCTCGATTGGAGATGATGCATTCTATAATTGCACCTCGCTGACAAGTGTAACTATTCCCGATAGCGTTACTTCGATTGGAGATTATGCATTCTCTTATTGCACCTCGCTGGATAGTGTATATATCTCCGATATTGCAGCGTGGTGTAGAATTGATTTCGGTACTGCTTTCTCAAATCCACTTTACTATGCTCATAACCTGTACTTAAACGGCGAATTGGTAACTAATTTGGTAATCCCCGATGGCGTTGCCGAGATTAATGTTGCAACATTCTCTGGTTGCACCTCGCTGACAAGTGTAACAATCCCAGACGGCGTTACTAAGATTGGAAGTTCCGCATTCCAAAATTGCACCTCGCTGACAAGTATTACCATTCCCGATAGCGTTACTTGGATTGTAGCTGGTGCATTCAAGAATTGCACCTCGCTGAAGGATACATATGTAAATATAACCGATTTGGCAGCATACGCTACAAGTAATCCAATGCACTACATAAGAAGCAGCAATATACATCTATTAATTGATGGCAAGGAGTTAACAGGGCTGGTTATTCCCGACAGCGTGACTTCGATTGGAGATTATGCATTTTATAATTGCAGCAACCTAACATTTGGAACTATTGGCAATGGCGTTACTTCGATTGGAGAGCGTGCATTCTATAATTGTACCTCATTGACAAGCATCACTATTCCCGATAGCGTGACTTCGATTGGAGAGTATGCATTCGAGTATTGCAAGTCATTGACAAGTGTAACTATTCCCGACAGCGTGACTGAGATTGGAAGTTCTGCATTCAAAGGTTGCAGCAGCCTGACAAGTGTAACTATTCCCGACAGCGTGACTGAGATTGGAGAGGATGCATTCTCTGGTTGCAGCAGCCTGACAAGTGTATATATTTCAGATTTATCGGCTTGGTGTAAGATGGTTTTTGGCAGTAGTAGTGCAAACCCTCTTTCTGGGGGTGTAACCATCTCTACTGGAGAAGGTGCAGACCTCTATCTTAATGGTAGCAAATTGACAGACATCACTATTCCATCGGAGATTACCGCAATCAAGAATTATGCATTCTATGGTTGCAGTAGCCTGACAAGTGTAACTATTCCCGACAGCGTTACTTCGATTGGCGATAGTGCATTTTATGGTTGCACTGGTGAACTGATCATCAATAATAAAATTATTGAGACCAATTATACTAACTCCAATTACCCTTCTTACAATGGTTGGCTTTATGGCGCGGGATTTACCAAACTAACTATTGGTGGCAATATTACAAAGATTGGAAATTATACATTCTATGGTTGCAGTAGCCTGACAAGTATAACTATTCCCGACAGCGTGACTGAGATTGGAGGTTATGCATTCTTCAAATGTGAGAGTTTGGCTGATGTATATTGCCTCGCTGTAAGACCTCCTAAAGGGTCTACATGTATGTTTGATACCAATGTACCCAATCGCAGAATTTATGTGCCAGCTGAATTGTGCAGTGCGTATAAAGTTTACGAATATTGGAGTTCTTACTCAAATGATATGTATCCATTAAACATTGCGTACGACGAAATTTGGTATACCTCCAATGATGGTGCTATTGTTTATCCTAACAGTGCTGTAGCTTTTGATGCAAATATAATATCAAATACCTACAAGAATGGTATAGGATTAATTAAATTCGATAAAGATATCACTTCGATAGGAGCAAATGCATTCAAAGGTCGCAGCAGACTGACAAGTGTAACTATTCCCGACAGCGTGACTTCAATTGGAGATTATGCATTCGATGGTTGCAGCAGCCTAACATTTGGAACTATTGGCAATGGCGTGACTGAGATTGGAGCGTATGCATTCTCTGGTTGCAGCAGCCTGACAAGTGTAACTATTGGCGACAGCGTGACTTCGATTGGAGATTATGCATTCTATGGTTGCAGCAGCCTGACAAGTGTAACTATTGGCGACAGCGTGACTTCGATTGGAAGTTATGCATTCGCTTATTGCCGCAGCCTGACAAGTGTTACAATTCCCGACAGCGTGATTTCAATTGGAAATTGTGCATTTTGTGATTGCAGCAGCCTGACAAGTGTAACTATTGGCGACAGAGTGACTGAGATTGGAAGGGAGGCATTCTATGGTTGCAGAAACCTGACAAGCATCACTATTCCCGACAGCGTGACTTCGATTGGAAAAGGAGCATTCTATGATTGCAGCAGCCTGACAAGTGTAACTATTCCCGACAGCGTGACTGAGATTGGAGAGGACGCATTCCGAAATTGCAGCAGCCTGACAAGTGTAACTATTCCCGACAGCGTGACTAAGATTGGAGATTGTGCATTTTATGGTTGCAGCAGCCTGACAAGCATCACTATTCCCGACAGAGTGACTTCAATTGGACGTAGTGCATTCGCTGGTTGCAGCAGCCTGACAAGTGTAACTATTCCCGACAGAATGATTTGGATTTGGGATTATGCATTCGCTGGTTGCAGCAGCCTGACAAGTATAACTATTCCCGACAGAGTGACTTCGATTAGAGCGGGTGCATTCTCTGGTTGCAGCAGCCTGACAAGTGTGACTATTCACGACAGAGTGACTTCGATTGGAGAGGAGGCATTCCGAAATTGCAGCAGCCTGACAAGTGTAACTATTCCTAATAGTGTTACTTCGATTGGAGCGGGAGCATTCGCATATTGCAGCAGCCTGACAAGTGTAACTATTCCCGACAGCGTGACTGAGATTGGCGGTAGTGCATTTTATGGTTGCAGCAGCTTGACAAGTGTAAATATTCCCGACAGAGTGACTACAATTGGAGATTATGCATTTTATGATTGCAGCAGCCTGACAAGTGTGACTATTCCTGACAGCGTGACTGAGATTGGAGCGTATGCATTTTATGGTTGCAGCAGCCTGACAAGTGCAACTATTCCCGACAGCGTGACTGAGATTGGAGCGTATGCATTTTATGGTTGCAGCAGCCTGACAAGTGCAACTATTCCCGACAGCGTGACTTCGATTAGAGAGTATACATTTTATTATTGCAGAAACCTAACAAGTGTGACTATTGGCAATGGTGTGACTTGGATTGCATATCATGCATTCGAAGGTTGCAGCAGCCTGACAAGTGTGACTATTGGCAATGGCGTGGGGTGGATTGCAAGTTATGCATTCAAAGGTTGCCGCAGCCTGACAAGCATCACTATTCCCGACAGCGTGACTGAGATTGGAAAAGGAGCATTCTATGATTGCCGCAGCCTGACAAGTATGACTATTGGCAATGGCGTGACTTCGATTGGAGATGAGGCATTCCTAAATTGCAGGTTAGAAGAGGTATATTGCAAGGCAACAACTCCGCCTATAGTGTATGATAACACATTCTTGGGTAAGTCTCGTGATTGCAAGTTCTATGTCCCAATAGAATCTGTAGAAGCATACAAAGCATCACAGTATTGGAGCGATTATAGTTCAGCTATTTATGGTTATATCTTCGAGTAACAACTAAAATATCTTTATAAAGATATATTAACATCAATCGGTGGCGTATGTAGTGAATAGTGTAGTTCGCTCATACGCCACCTTATGTTTATTCACTGAGCATCTTCTGTAGGTGCCTCGTTTCAGTGTCTTATTTTTGTGGGTTTTTCCTCTACACTGATGGTTTTTGCTTAAATTATGACTTCTGTGTAGAACCCCACGTGTTTTATCAAACACAACGTTAAAAATCAATCAGTTACAAGTCGTAGGAGCGATCCCCTGATTGAGTCGCCGATTATTTTGTCGGCGACTTTTTTTTCTGTTGTTGCAGATAGTTTTTTCTTTTAAGAAAAAATTCGTACCTTTATCCCAAATTATTATATCGAAATGGTAGTAGAGGTTATATCGAAATATTTGGCAACCAACAAACGCTTGGTTGTCCCCAATCTTGGTACTTTCATCGTCAAGAAGGCGGGCGAGCAGATTCTCTTCTCTAACCTTATGAAGGGTGATGATGGTGTGCTTCGTGGCTTGCTGGTGGAGGAGGGCTTGTCGGCTATTGAGGCGGCAGCTCTTCTCGACCGCTTTGTCTTCGAGGCTAACTTCCGTTTACAGCAGGGCTTGGCTTGCTCGTTGAAGAACTTCGGTACACTCCGCAATGGCGATAACGGTACGGTGCTCTTCGATTATGAGCCTCAGATGGATGGCGAGGTATTCGATGTTGATGTCATTCAGCCACAGGCTAAAGCGGAAGAACTCGCAGAGGAGTCTGTGGAGGAGCAAGTAGCTGAGATTGAGGTTGTTGAGCCTGCCGATGTTGCAGTAGCGACCGAGGAAGAGGTTGCTATCTCGGTTGAGGAGTCTGCCGCAGCCGATGTGCGAGGAGATGTATACGATGAGTATGACGATGAGGAGGAGTATATCGAGCCCGAGCCCAAGGAGTTGGGTAAATCTCGCTACGATGACCGTCAGGAGGTGCTCAGGTCGACAAGCATACGTCGCGACAGCTCTATCAAGGGGTTGAAGTATAAGGGCTCAAGTAATATTTCGCAGCGTGGCTCTGGTTATAAGGGCGGCTCGTCGAAGGGTATCAGCGGATGGTTGTTGGTGCTGGTTGTGGCGGCAGCTCTGCTGGCTATCGGAATGTTGCTCTGGGGTGAAGTTTTCAGTAGTGTGAATGATGAAGAGGAGGAGGTTGTTGTGATGTCGAAGCCCGAGCCAACAGTTCCAAATCCCGATGCAGAATATATCACACCAATCGACGAAAATAAGTAACGAAACGATGCAAATAGAGAACGAAATACTACGTGTTAAGCAACGATTTGGTATCATTGGAAATGCCGAATCGCTCAATCGTGTCATTGCTATTGCTCTGCGAGTAGCCCCCACCGACCTCTCGGTGCTCATCACGGGCGAGAGCGGTGTCGGCAAGGAATTTTTCCCTCGCATCATACATGAGAACTCGGCTCGCAAGCATAATAAGTATATCGCAGTGAACTGCGGAGCGATACCCGAAGGCACTATCGACTCGGAACTTTTCGGACACGAAAAGGGCTCATTTACAGGAGCTTTGGAGGCTCATAAGGGCTACTTCGAGGAGGCTGACGGAGGTACTATTTTCCTCGATGAGGTGGGTGAGTTACCTCTCGCAACGCAGGTGCGTCTGCTGCGTGTGTTGCAGTCGGGTGAGTTTATTCGTGTCGGCTCTTCTAAAGTGCAGAGAACCAATGTGCGAGTTGTGGCAGCTACGAATAACAATCTCCAGCAGGCGATTGATAGTGGCCGCTTCCGTGAGGACTTGTTTTTCCGTTTGAACACAGTGCCTATCGAGGTGCCACCATTGCGTGAGCGTAAGGAGGATATACCTCTGTTATTCAGGAAGTTTGCTGCTGATGTGGCGGTGCAGTATAAGATGCCATCGGTGGTACTTACCGAAGAGGCACGAGGTGTGCTGATGTCATATTATTGGCGTGGAAACATACGACAGCTGAAGAATGTGGCAGAGCAGATTTCGGCATTGGAGACCTCGCGAGAGATTACTGCCGAGGTGTTGCGTAAGTACCTTGAGCCTGTGTCAACGTCGGCTCCGACAATGTCGTTTTCAGGAGGGGGTAGTCAGGAGTATGCCTCGGAGCGAGAGTTGCTCTACAAGATATTGTTCGATATGCGTAGCGACATAAATGAGCTTAAACGTATGCTTAGCAGTGTGTTACAGGGTCAGCCTGTCCACCCGCAACAGCCCGCCGAGGTGCGTAATTATCTGCCTGAGGCGGTTGTTAAGCAGCATGCCGAGGTGGTGGATTATGCCGAGAGTGAGGTGGTGGTCGACGAGCCACAGCGTGAGCGAACAAAGGCTGATATGCAGCGTGAGCAGATATTGCAGGCGTTGAAGAATAACAAGGGCAGACGACGTGATGCGGCACGCGACCTGTTCCTCTCGGAACGTACGCTGTATCGTCGTATGAAGGATTTGGGTATTACGGATGAAGATATTTAGTATGAGAAGATTTCTTTCGCACGTGGTGGCTATCGTGTTGCTGCTCTCGTGCTTCGGCTTGACAGGATGTATCTTTATGAAGGGTGGCTACACACTCTCGGGAGCGAGTATCCCCGAGGCGGCTAAGACCTTCAGCGTGGCATATTTCCCCAACAACGCACCTATGGTGTCGCCTACATTGTCGACAGCTTTTGTGGAGGCTTTGAAGGATAAGTTCTCGCGTCAGACAAAATTGCAGCTTGTGGATGAGGGTGGCGACTTTGCCTTCGAGGGTGAGATTGTAGGATATACATCGGCAACAGCCTCTGTCTCGAGTGATGACTATGCTATTCTGAACCGACTGACAATCACCATCAAGGTGCAGTTCACTAATGTGATTGAGCCAGAAGCATCTTTCAACCAGACATTTAAGGCGTTTGCAGACTATGACTCAACACAACTCCTGACGGAGATTCAGACGGAGCTCGACGATGAGATTATCCAGCAGCTTGTAACCGACATCTATATGGCAGCTGCCTCAAATTGGTAGAAGATGAAAAAAAATATTGAAAATATTTCTTCGGCTCAACAGGGCTCGTCGCACATCGAAAAAAAAGATGTGGAGTTGCTCCTTACGGCGTGCCGATGGGGTAGTAAAGCGTGGGGTGAGCAGATAGCTTCTCTGGAGTGTAACCCGGCGTTGAAGGAGTTGATGCAGATGCCTCAAATAGAGCAGCAAACAATTGATATTGAACGACTTGTAACGCTCACTTCGGCTGATATTATGGACCGATTTCTAAGCCGCGACAGCTATAAGATTGTAGCTCAAGATAAGGGCGATGATATAGAGGTTGTAACCGAGGCGGAACTTGCTGAAGAGGATGATTTGGTGAGTGAGGAGTTGGCGGAAATTTACCTCAAACAGGGGCTAAATGAGCTTGCAAAAGAAACTTATCGCAAATTAAGTTTGCTAAATCCCGAAAAAAGTGTTTACTTTGCAGAACGTTTTGAAAAAATAGAGAGTAATAATCAAAAATAGTATCTAATTATGTTGTTAGAAAGCATTAGTATCGTAGTGATTTTGATTGCAAGTATCTTGCTTATCCTTGCAGTGTTGGTTCAGAGCCCAAAGAGTGGTATGGCAGCAAACTTCGGTGCAGCAAACCAGGTGATGGGTGTTCGTGAGTCAGCTAATATCCTTGAGAAGACATCTTGGTGGTTGGCAGGTATCATCGCTGCTTTGAGTATCATCATCTCGATTAACTCAGGAGAGGGTAACGCAGTTAACAACTTTGCAGGCGACTTGAACGCAACTCAGCAGACTGTAGTTGTTGAGGAGGGTATGCCAAACGAGGCTGCAGAGATGGCTGGCGAGGCAGTTGAGGCAACCGAGGCAGAGTAAGCGAAGCTGAAATCAAAAATCAAGAAATAAGCGAGGATGTGGTAACATTCTCGCTTTTTTCGTTGTGTATCATTGTGGGCAGTGCTCGAGCGGAGTGCTATGGCTCGATGGTGCGATAGATATCGCGGAAGCGGTGTGAGAGGAAGTATTGCAGTACGCCTCGCAGGAACATATAGGAGCTGAAGGCGAGCCACAGAGCATCGTTGCCGATAAAGGGCTCGAAGGCGTAGAACAAACCGAAGTAGGCTACCGTAGCCATAAGCATAGAGTCTCGCATAACACGCGACTGTGTAGCTCCGACCATAATGCCATCCATAATAAATGGCAGGGCAGCAGCCATAGGGATAGCGATAATCCAACCTATATATTGACGGGCATAGGCGAGTAGTCGCTCAACATCGGAGCCCTGCTCCTTCATAAAGAATGAGAGCAACTCCTCCCACCAGAAGATGTAGACAGCAACGAAGATAACACCTGTAAGTATGCCCCACACCACGCAGTGTTTGATACACTTGCGGAGAGAGACAATATCCCTTGCTCCGATAAATCTGCCCGTAAGAGCCTCTGCCGAGTAGGCGAAGCCATCGTTCATATAAGAGAAGAGCGTGAAGAGCTGCAGAAGGATGGTGTTGACCGCAAGGATTGTTGCGTCGCCCATACGTGCCGAAGCAGCGGTAAAGAAGGTGTAGGTGCAGACGATGCAGAAGGTGCGGATGATGATGTCGCGGTTGATGACAAAGAAGGTCTTCATAGCCTTGGCGTCGATGACCTCACGCCAGCGAATAGCGGTGAAACAGCTGCGATAGTGCCACCAGGTGATAAGGGCGGTAACGACGACTCCTATCCACTGTGCAACAACAGAGGCGTAGGCAATGCCGACAATGCCCATATCGAAGCCAAAGGCAAACCAGATACTGCAAGCGACGTGGATAATGTTGACGGTGATAGAGACAACCATAGGGATGATGGCGTTCTGCATACCCGTAAGCCAGCCGTTAAGACCAAAGAGCATAATACCTGCCGGAACAGCCCAGATGCGGGCGTAGAAGTAGTCGGCAACCATATCGCCACCATTCATCAGTGTCAATGCTCCCTCGCCCAACGGGCGTTGCAGAATAAGCATAAGTACACCTAATACCACAGAGACCAATATGGCTCGGGCGAGCATAAGGGTGGTGGTGTGGAAGTCTTTAGCTCCGTATGCTTGGGCGGTGATGCCACTTGTGCCCATACGGATAAAGGAGCAGTTCCAATAGATGAAATTGAATATCGAAACACCAATAGCCAATGCACCGATGGTGGTGATGGAGTCGTTGAGATGTCCAGCGATGATAGTTCCAGCGATGCCCATAATAGGCACTGTGATATTGGAGATAATGTTTGGAACTGCTATACGCAGAATATCTTTTGTCATTCCCATTGTCTAACCTTTTAACCGCAGCAAATATACAAAAATTGTACGATAATCGGTCTACTCGCGAGATAATCTTATGTGGTGAGTACCTGCTCCGAAGGTAACATCTTTACCTCGGCGGGTGATGTGGGCAGTGGTGCCCGTAGGTACTTCGAAGTTGATATTCATAACGTCGTTAACACATAAGATTGAGACGCGGATAGTGCCGTAAGGTGTCTCAACAGAGGCTATGACAGAGGTCAAATCGCCCATCTGCGGAGCTATGCGGAACTCCTCGAAGCCTGGCTTCAGCGGAGCAATGCCGGCAACATACTGCGAGAGTAGGGTGAGTGTGCCACCGCTCCAGGCGTGGTTGATAGAGCCGCCACCGAAGCCCTCGCTGCCAATGCCCCAGCCCTCCCACAAGGTGGTGAGTGTAGGGTGGTTGACCATCTTATCGAAACGTTCGCGGGTGCGTTGAAGTGCGTAGTCGGCATAGCCCATCTTAAAGAGAGCCTCGCCTACATATTTCTCCATATAAGGGCTGGCGTGGTGTTCACGCTTGAGTACCTTCAGGATGGCAGGGTAGTAATCCTTGGGTGCGAAGCCTGCCAGAACAGCCATAGCTTGTCCACGGTCGTCGGTCTTACCCTCATACGATGGCGAACGGTATTCGTTGCCCTGCCAGAAACGGCGGTTGAAACTCTGACGCATACCCTCCATCTTAGCCTCAATCATCTCGACATCGCTCTGCTTGTCGAGCAGGAGGGCATACTCACGTTCCGCCTTCAGAGCCAAATAGTACCAGCAGTTGAGAAGCAGGTCGAGGTCGATATTGTCGCCCCAATCGCCCCACGACCAATCGCCGTGGCGAGTGATGACCAAGCCCTCGTCGTCCATCTGCCACACATCGTGCAGATAGCGTTTTACGGGGTCGTAAATGTGGCGGATGATACTCTCGTCGCCACTATAAAAATACCAGGTGTAGAAGCCATAGTAGCCCACCGAAGCTAACATCTGCGAAGGGAGCTCATTACGCCAGATGACAGATGGGCAAGGGGAGTAGAGGACACCATCTTCGCGTTGCCAATTGACCAGCTCAAGGATACCCTTGCGTGCGAGGAGCTGTCCGCGGCTGTCCAAAGCGTAGAAAGCCTCGCCAAGCTCGTTGACCTCATCGCCCCACCACTGTGAACGCTCGCGGTCGGGGCAGTCCATATAGTTGTCTCGCATAGTAACATAGAGGGTGCGAAGAGCCTTGGTGCGGAGGCGGTTGAGGAAATCATCGTTGCAGATGAAGGTGCCGCTGAAATCGGTGTCGTAGCCTGTCTCGCGGTAGCGGAGAGCAATGACATCGACACCCTGGGGGATGCGGTAGATGACCTCGTGGCCATTCATCCAACCCAAAGACTCGTATTGTTGTCTGCCAGAGCGTGTTACATATTCGGCACGCACATTAGGCTCACCACCGCCCATATAGTCGTCGGTCTGGATGTGGATGAGCTTGCCCGCCTCAGCCTCTACCTCGAGGTAGGGTGTTGCCTGGCAGTTGTAGGGCAGACGGCAGCGATAGATAGTGTGGTCGCCATCCTGCTCCTCGCTAATAGAGAGGTAGTCGCTGATGCCATAATCACGCCACATAGGTATAGGTCGCTCAATGAGCTTATTCCACGGCTCGCAGCCCGCCTTACCAACCACCGTGGCACGCTCAAATGAGGGGTGTGAACCCTGGGCATACCAGCCATCGATAGCTTTCTGGGCATTGAAGCGTACGTTGGATTCAGGGAGTCGGAAGTTTGCCTGAGTGCCCTCGGTGGGCTCAAAAGCTGTATAGTGGTGGCAGAGCCACGTATCGTCGGAGAGGATGGAGAAGGTGTCGGTATGGCAGTCGAACAATAAGCCCATACGACCGCTATCCTTATGCGAGAAGCCCTCCTTGCCGAAGTACCACACGAGGAGTGCAATAGTATTCTTGCCACGGCGGAGGTGGCGGGTGATGTCGACGTGGTCGTAGTAGGTGTCGCGAGGAGAGGGTCCTCGCTTGAGACCTCCCTCAAAAACAACCATCTCACCATTAATCCACATCCAATATTTGCTGTCGACAGCGATGTCGGCAAAGGCTCTCTGGTCGCCCAGGTCATCGATGGTGATACTCTTGTGGAAGCAGAACCACGAATTACCCTGCTCGGAGGCGGTAGGGCTGGTTATCCACTTGGCTTGCCACACCTTGGCATCGGCAAGAGTGGCAGAGAGGGTGAGGAGGAGAGCGAAAAGGATACGTTGCATAGTGATTGAATTTAATAGATTACTCGGTAAGGGTTATATGGTGTTCGCCACTGCGATAGGTGCGTGGCTCGCCATCGACCGTAAGGTGGGCAATAGTGCCCTCGGGAACAGTGAGGCGGAGGTCGATAGAGCCGTCGTGGCGAAGGAGTGAGGCTCGGATAGTGCCATAGTGGGTGTCAAACGATGCTTCGGCACGGTTGAGTGTCCCCATCTGTGGTGCTACACGGAACTCCTTGAAACCTGCCTCGACAGGGCTGATGCCCACGACATACTGCGAGAGCAGAGTGAGCATACCGCCACTCCAGGCGTGGTTGATGGTGCCACCACCGAAGTCATCATCGCCAATACGCCAGCCCTCCCACAGTGTGGTGAGGGTGGGGTGGTTGACCATTGCATCGAAACGCTTGCGGGCACGCTCAAGAGCATAGTCGGCATAGCCCATTCTGAAGAGAGCCTCGTCGATATATTTCTCCATATATGGGCTGGCGTGGTACTCACGCTTGAGTACCTCCAAAATGGCTGGATAATACTCCTCGGGGGCGAAGCCTGCCAGAACAGCCATAGCCTGTGCTCGGTCGTCGGTAGTCTCCTTATATTTTGGAGAGCGGTACTCTTTGCCTGTCCAATAGCGGCGGTTGAAGCTCTGACGCATACCTGCCATCTTAGCCTCAATCATCTCTAAATCGGACTGTTTGTCGAGCATAAGGGCGAACTCACGCTCCGCCTGCAGAGCTAAATAGTACCAACAGTTGAGGAGTAACTCGATGTCGATATTATCGCCCCAATCGCCCCAATTTGAGCCACCCTTACGGTGGATGACAAGACCGTCGCTATCCATCTGCCACACGTCGTGCAGATAGCGGTGGATACGGTCGTAGACCACAGGAATGAAGCTGTCGTCGCCACTGTAAAGGTAGTAGGTGTAGAAGCCATAGTAGCCGACAGAGGCTAACATCTGCGATGGGTACTCCTTGTAGAACCTGCCTGATGGACAAGGCGAGAAGATTGTGCCATCGGCACGCTGCCAATTCATAAGCTCGAGGATGCCCTTATATGTCAGGGTGTGGCTGCGAGTGTCCAGAGCATAGAATGCCTCGCCCTGCTCGATGACAACGTCGCCCCACCACTGGGCACGCTCACGGTCGGGACAATCCATATAGGTGTCTCGCATAGTAACATAGAGGGTGCGGGCAGCCTTCTGCCAGAAACGGTTGAAGAAGTCGTCATCGCAGCTAAATGTGCCGGTGAACTCGGTGTTGAAACCCGTCTCGCGGTAGCGGAGAGAGTTGACCTTGATGCCCTTGGGGATGCGGTAGATGATGGCGTGGCCATTAATCCAGCCGAGTGATTCGTATTGCTGTGAGCCCTGTCGGGTAACATACTCGGAGCGGAGGTTGGGGTAGCTGCCGCCCATATAGTTGTCGGTCTGGATGTGGATAACTTCGCCAGCCGATGCCTCGATATCGAACCAAGGGGTTACGTGGCAGTTGTATGGCAGGTGGCAGGTGTAGACGATGTAGTCGCCCGACTCCTGCTGCTCGATAGACTCGTACTCCACCAACCCAGAATCCTTCCAGAAAGGGATAGGTCGCTTGATGAGATTGTTCCAGGGCTCGTAGCCAGCCTTGCCGACCTCCACAGCCTTGGCAAACGACGGGGTAGCACCCTTGGCAGTCCATCCCTCAGCCTCACGTTGAGCATTGAAGCGGATATTGCCCTCGGCAAGACGCTCATTAGGTTGTGTGCCTCGCGTCTGCTCGTAGGCTGCATAGTAGGTGGCACTCCACGTGTTGTCGGAGAGAATTGTGAAGCCCTCTGCCTGACAATCGAACAGAAGAGCAGGCTTGCCGCTGCTGTTGTGAGAGTTGCCGTGGTTGCCGAAGTACCATACTAAGATGGCTATGTCGTTTCTGCCCTCGTTGAGGTAAGAGGTGATGTCGACGTGGTCGTAGTAGGTGTCGCGAGGTGAAGGTCCACGTTTGAGCTGTCCCTCAAAGACGACCATTTCGCCATTAATCCACATCCAATATTTGCTGTCGACAGCGATGTCGGCATAGACGCTCTGCGAGCCTATGGCGGGCAGTTCGACGCTCTTGTGGAAGCAATACCACGTGTTGGTCAGAAGTTTACTCTTGGTGGGAGTGTTCTGAGCCATAATCCATTGTGCTGACCACTCCTTGGCATCAGCCTGCGAGAGGACAACCAGAAGTGTTGCGATGAGTGTGAAAAGTCTCTTCATATATGCAGAAAGTTTTATTTGTTCTAATATTTATATAGGTACAAATTTCGGTAAAAAATGGTTTAGGTCAAAACATATAGACAAAAAAATAACGTCGACAACCAGTGGCGTATTGTGGCGAAATAGTCGGAAAGGGCGTATGTAGCATATTTTTTGATGCGAGGTGATGTTTTCTGTAAAAAATAACTACCTTTGTCGCTGAAAATTAGAGCATCGCGATGCGTGATGCAGGTCAATAAAGAGAATAATAGTATGAGAGATTTTAAGAAGGACTCAACATCGGCAGTTAGTCGTTTTGGTCGCGACAAGCGTCAGCGAGTATCATCGACACAGCGAGTTGAGCGTAGCCCTCGTCCTCAGCGTGATGCCGACAACGGGGGAGATTTTCGCCAGAAAAGTGCTCCACAGCGAGAGCGTAGAGCTTCATACAACCCTAACTTTACGGCTGATAACCGTCCCGTAGGCGAGCAGCAGCCACGAAGTGGTGCAAGAGGCAGCGTTCGCGGTGGATATCGTGCCGAGGGCGGTCAGAAGAGCGGATTTGGTGCTAAGTCAAAGTTCGGAGCAGGTAGCTCGCCACGTAGAGGTGCGATAGGTAGCTTTAAGAAGAGTTATCGTAGCGAGGAGAAGCGTTCGTATCCAAAGTATGCGGCTAAACAGCCAGATGAGATGCGTCTAAATCGTTTCCTCGCCCAGTCGGGACTCTGCTCACGTCGTGAGGCGGATGACTTCATCCAGGCAGGTCTGGTAACAGTGAATGGCGAGATAGTATCGGAGTTGGGAGTGAAGATACGCCCAACAGATGAGGTGAAGTTTAATGGCGAGCGTATCCAGGGCGAGAAAAAGGTATACCTGGTGCTTAACAAGCCAAAGGGTTATGTAACATCGTTGGAGGACCCTCACGCCGATAAGACAGTGATGGAGCTTGTGAAGGATGCCTGTACAGAGCGTATATACCCCGTAGGCAGATTAGATAAGAACTCACTCGGATTGCTACTCTTCACGAACGATGGCGACGTAACACGTCAGCTCACACACCCATCGTTAGAGAAGAAAAAGATATATCAGGTATCACTCGACAAGCCTCTGACACGTGCCGATATGGAGCGTATCACAGAGGGTATCACCCTCGAGGATGGCGAGATATATGCCGATGAGGTGGCTTATGTAGATGAGAGCAAGAAGGAGGTCGGCATAGAGATTCACTCGGGAAGAAACCGTATCGTGCGTCGTATATTTGAGTACTTAGGTTATTCGGTGCAGAAGCTCGACCGCGTATACTATGCAGGTATCACAAAGAAAAATCTCAAGCGTGGTGCTTGGCGTTTCCTGACGAAGGATGAGGTGGATCGACTAAAGAGTGGTCGCTACGAGTAAAAAGAGAAGCTGTCTAACAAGGCTCTTTCGGCATCTGCCTTGACCTCGGAATCCTCATTTACGCCGAGTAAACTGCGGTTCCTCGGTCTGCGAGCAGCTTCAAAATAGCTCTTGTTATACAACTTCTATGATAATGGGGTAACAAGGCTCTTTCGGCATCTGCCTTGACCTCGGAATCCTCATTTACACCAAGTAAACTGCGGTTTCTCGAGTTTCGCAAGGTTGCGATTAAGGCGAAAACAAAACAAATGAATTTGTTTCGTGAGCCGAAGCAACCAAAAACCATCAAAGATGGGTTAAGCCTTGAAATCCCTCTTGTTATACAACTTCTAACAAAATGGGCGTGTCTATAAACTTGTTAGACGCGCCCATTTTTTTTCATCATTCTACTTGAGTATTCTTTGCCATTCGCCTATCTCCATATCGCGTATGTCGGTGCCATCAATAGTAAAGCGGATAGCGGTGCGTACCTTATGGAAACCATAGGTGCCGGCAGCCCCAGGGTTGATGTGGAGGAGGTTATAGATGGGGTCGTAGATGACCTTCAGTATGTGGGAGTGTCCTGCGACAAAGATATCGGGCTTGAGTTGCTGGATGCGAGCAACAGCCTGGGGCGAGTAGTGGCGTGGATAGCCTCCGATATGGGTGATAAGGACCCTCTTACCCTCGCACTCAAAGCAGTTGAACTCGCTCAGCACACGACGTGTAACGCCTCCGTCGATATTGCCATAGACAACTTTCAGAGGTTTGAAAGCCGCTATCTGGTCGGCAAGCTCCAATGAGCCTACATCGCCGGCGTGCCATATCTCGTCGACATCCTTCAGAAACTCACGCAATGGCTCATCGAAAGTGCCGTGAGTGTCGGATATTACACCTATACGTCGCATTAGTTACCGTAGTTAGCTGAGATATAATCCTTGACATCAAACGAGGTAGGTCGCTTCGGAAAAGCTGTATCGCTAACCTCGGTGGTACGCTGCGAGTGCTCGCCAGCAAGGACAAAGCTCTTCAGGAACTCACGGATGTGTGCCAAATTGTTTCGCATAGGGGTAACAGCCAAATCGTGGGTACCATACTTAACCATATAGAACCAATAGGGCACATCGAGTTTATTGAATTGGCTGACAAGATAGTTCGAGCCATAGAAGCCTACGCCCAACAGAGTTGCTTTCTTGTAGGGTACCTGCTGGTCGGAATTGCCGTGAAAGAACATAATAGGAGCAGGTTTCTCTGCCCACTGGGGCTCGCCACTAACGGAGAAGATAGCACCTGCAAAAGAGATGACACCTGCGTAGCGGAAACCCTCGGGGAGAACAGTAGCAAGCTCGCCGTGGTTACACAGCTCGTTCTCCGCCTGCAAAACGGTGATAGCACCTGCACTCGAGCCACTGATGACAATCTTCTCGGGGTCGATACTCCAGCGGTCGGCGTTGTCGAGGATGAAGAGGGTAGCCGAGTAGAGGTCCTCGACAGCGATATTTACTGCATTGTAGAGCAAGCCGATAGTCTCACGCAGAGTGGGCTGCATATCGCTCTGGGTCATAGGCTTCAGTCCCAAGCGGTAGTCGATAGAGACTACATCCCAGCCCTCGCGAGTGAGAAACTCGAAATAGTCGTTATAAGCCTCATTGTCGCGGACACCGCCAACGAAAGCTCCGCCAAAGAGAAAGACCACACAGCCTCGCTCACCCTTGACGGATGAGTGGTAGTGGTCGAGATAGAGCTTCTCGCCATCCTTCTCGGCGTAGAGATATGTTGTCTTATGTGGTGCTGCGGCAGCTGTGCCGAGGAAAATTATGCTGATGATAAGCGTCAGAATTGTCTTGTTCATATTGTGTCTCATTGATAACTAACAAACCTTGTGCCTAATGTTCGTATTTGTCGCCCCACCACGCAGCAATACGCTCGGCAATCTTCACTTCGGTGGCGTTGTCCTTATGAGGGTGGTAGAACGTAGTGCCGCTGAGCGACTCGGGAAGGAACTCCTGACGGGTGAAAGAGCCTTCGTAGTCGTGGGCATATTTGTACTCCTTGCCATAGCCAGCCTCGCTCATCAGCTTCGTCGGAGCATTGCGTAGATGCAGCGGAACGGGACGGTTGGTGGTGTCGCGACTGACCATCTTAAGTGCCTCGTTAATAGCGGCATAAGCCGAGTTGCTCTTGGGGCTTGTGGCTAAATAGATGGTTGTCTCGGCAAGAGTGATGCGTGCCTCGGGCATACCTATCTTGTGCACCGTGTCGAAGCAGGCATTAGCCAGCAGCAAAGCGTTGGGGTTAGCCAGACCTATATCCTCCGAGGCGAGGATGACTAAGCGGCGGGCGATGAAGCGTGGCTCCTCGCCACCAGCGAGCATACGTGCTAAATAGTATATAGCGGCATTGGGGTCGCTGCCACGAACAGACTTGATGAAGGCAGAAATGACATCGTAGTGCTGCTCGCCATTCTTATCATAAAGGGCTATATTTTGTTGCAGAGCCTGGGTGATGACATCGTCGTTGATAGTGATATCGCCATCGGTAGCACCTGCCACAATGTCGATGATATTGAGTAACTTACGGGCATCACCGCCCGAGAAGCGGAAGAGAGCCTCGGTCTGCTCGACACGTACGTTGCGTGCCTTGAGCTCCTCATCGGTAGAGATAGCACGGTGGAGCAGGGTGGAGAGCTCGTCATCGTTCATCGAGCGGAGGATATAGACCTGGCAGCGGCTCAAAAGAGGCGAGATGACCTCGAACGAGGGATTCTCGGTAGTAGCACCTATCAGAGTTATGACACCCTGCTCGACAGCACCCAGCAGAGAGTCCTGCTGGCTCTTGTTGAAGCGGTGAATCTCATCGATGAACAGAAAAGCCGACCTCTGGTTGAAGAGGCTCTGTTTACGTGCCGACTCGATGACCTCGCGTACCTCCTTGACACCGGCGGTAACAGCCGAGAGGGTATAGAAGGGGCGGTTGAGGTGGTTGGCTACAAGACGTGCAAGGGTGGTCTTACCGACACCCGGAGGACCCCACAAAATAAATGATGGGGTGTTGCCCGTAGAGAGAAACTTACGGAAGACACCGTCCTCGCCCACCAAGTGCGACTGACCTATATACTCATCAATGGTCTGCGGACGCAGACGCTCTGCCAATGGTTTGCTCATAATCGAATGTATAACGTAACAAAGTTACGTAATATTTTTTATTCTGCGGATTTTTATGGCTCTTTTTCCTGCAAAAGGCAATTTTGTGGTTTTGCACTTTTTGTGTAACTTTGCACACAAGGTTATTAGATTAAGAGATGGACAAGAGTGTTTTTAAGTTTACAATAGCACCGCAGTACGTAGATTTCACATCACGTGCATCGCTGTCGGGAATGTGTGATATGATACTACACGCCGCAGGACAGGATGCCTACCGACGCGGATTTGGAATAGATGTGTTGGCAGAGAAGAACTTCGGCTGGGTGTTGTCGCGTATGTGTGTGGAGATAGATTATATGCCTAAAGAGTATAGCGAGTTTACACTCTACACGTGGATTGGCGGATATAACCGTCTGGCATCGACGCGTAACTTTGAGCTGGTGGATGGCGAGGGACGACTCTTCGCCCGTGCGGTGTCGCAGTGGTGTATGCTGGACTTTGCGACACGTATGCCTGTCGATATGAATACGCTGGCGAAGGTGCACGAGGGTACAATAGTCGATGCTCCATCACCTTGTGCTGCTCCAAAACGTGTAGGAGCGGTGGCAGGAGAGCCTCAGCTGGTGCATAAGGTGGCATATAGCGATATTGACTTCAACCGCCATATGAACACTATGCGTTATATCGACCTGATGTCTGACGCAATGCCGATAGAGAAGCTTGAGAAGTTGGAGGGACTTCGCTTGGATTTGAATTTCGTGAAGGAGGCTCGCTATGGTGATGTGTTGAACCTTCACGTGGAGGAGTCGGAGGCAGGTTATACCTTTGAGTTCAAAAATCAGGCGGCAGAGGCGTTGTGCAGAGCAGTAATTGAGGTTAAATAGATGAGGCAATGATACCAATTCCTTCGTTTATATACAAGCGTGCCAACCAGGTGGCGATGATAGTCTTTGTGCCTATCTTCGCCTGGGTGTTTATCAATGTATATGACCCATTCGACTTTGATAAGATTGGCGACGCAAACCTTTTCCCGTGGCTCAATATCCCTAAGGAGCTCTCCATACAGCTCATCACGGTGATGATGATTTTGGTGGGAATGGCTGTGGTGGCGGTGAGCCGCACGCTGATGGGAATATATACACGTCGCAAGCCGATTTCGTACATACATTACATATTGTGGGTATTCCTGGAGATTGTGATAATGGCTACGATTTATACCGTAGCGGCACTCTTTACCGATACGGATAAGAGTGTGATTACGCTGTTTCATAACTCGTTGATAAAGACGATATTGGTGCTGTTCATCCCGTATGTGATGTGTTACATCTACTTCATCTGGCGTGAGCGTGTGGCACAGCTAAAGATGTTGCGTGCAACGATAGCCGAGGATGAGACGGTGTTGCAGAATGCCTATATTCAGATTTATGACGAGAAGGGCGAGATGCGTCTTTCGGTCAGACGAGAGAACCTGATATTGATAGAGTCGGCGGATAACTATGTGTGTGTATGGTATCTGAATAACAACCTGCCGAAGAAGGTGATGGTGAGAAATACACTCAAGTGCGTGGCTGACCACTTGGCTTCGACATCGATAATCAGATGTCATCGCTCGTATATGATTAACATAGAAATTATCAAAGTCCTGCGTCGCGAGAAGGAGGGTTTGTTCGTGGAGTTTGGGGTCGAAGGAGTACCCGATATCCCGATATCGAAGACATACGCAGAGGCAGTACAGGCTTGGTTAATGAAATAACCGAGCCTTATTTTTTATCCCTAATGGATATGCCAACTATGAAAATTCGCCCCAAAAATTACGATTTTTATCCCTTATAAGGATTTTGTCCCACCAACGGGTGGTTTATCACTAAAATTTTGTGATTTTCGAAACTTGTGCGACATTCGCATTGTCGAATTGGTTTTCGCTCCGAGCGGATGCTATAAATATAAGGAATAATTAGTAGAATACTTTAGAATTGTAAGATGAGACATTATTTGGAAATTTTAAGGGAGTCGATGCTCGCCAAGTGGGAAAAGCAGGCATTGAGCGACTATAAAGGTAAGGATTTTACCTTTGCTGATATCGCAACTCAGATTGTGCGTTTGCACGAGGTATTTGAGGCTGTTGGTGTGAAGCCTGGCGATAAGATTGCACTCTCGGCAAAGAACTCGGCTCACTGGGCTATCGCATTCTTTGCAAGTGTAACTTACCGTGCTGTGGCAGTACCTCTGTTGCACGAGTTCCTGCCAGAGCAGACTGCTAACTTGGTTGACCACTCGGAGAGCGTAGTGCTCTTCACTGAGTCAAAGAACTGGGAGGTTATGCCAAAGGAGGCTATGCCACAGTTGAAGGCGGCAATTGATTTGGAGAATTTCAAGGCTCTCTATGCAAAAGATATAGATTTGGAGGCTGTGATAGCTAAGGCGTATGAGAATACTCCTGCTACGATAGCTTTCGAGAAGCGTCAGGAGGCTCTGTCGTTCAAGACAGGCGATATGGAGGATTTGACAATCATCAACTACACATCGGGTACTACATCGTCGCCCAAGGGTGTGATGTTGACAGCTCGCAACATATCATCAAACGTTGAGTTTGCATTGAGCCATATCCCTGTAAAGGATGGCGATAACATCATATCGATGTTGCCTCTGGCTCATATGTATGGTATGGCATTTGAGTTTATCTATCCTATCTGTGGTGGCGGTCATACATATTTCTTGGGTAAGACCCCAACACCAACAGTGCTGATGCAGGCGTTGGCTGATGTGAAGCCTTATCTGCTTATCACCGTGCCACTCGTGATGGAGAAGATTTTTAAGGGTAAGGTGATGCCTACATTGCAGAAGCCAGCGATGCGTATACTGACAGCAATCCCTGGTGTGAAGAATATTATATATGGTAAGGTGCGTGAGAAGTTGCTCACTACTTTTGGTGGCAACCTGCGTTCTATCGTATTGGGTGGTGCTGCATTGAACCCAGCTGTGGAGAAGGTGATGAAGGCTGTTAAGTTGCCTTACACCGTAGGTTATGGTATGACCGAGTGTGCTCCGCTGATTGGATACTCGCCTTGGGATAGCTTCCGTAAGGGCTCTTGTGGTCGCATCGTAACAGATATGGAGGTGCGTATCGACTCGAAGAACCCACAGCAGGTGGTAGGCGAGATTCAGGTGAAGGGTGCTAACGTGATGAAGGGATATTATAAGAACCCTGAGGCGACAGCTGCTACATTCACTGAGGATGGTTACCTCAAGACAGGCGACCTGGGCGTCGTCGACAAGGGCGGTAACATCTTTATCAAGGGTCGTAGCAAGTGTATGATTTTGACTGCAAATGGTCAGAACATATATCCTGAGGAGGTAGAGTGCGTATTGAACGCAATGCCATACGTTGCTGAGTCGCTGGTGGTTGACCGCAAGGGTAAGTTGGTGGCTCTGGTTGCAACAACAGAGGACAAGCTCTCGAAGGAGGAGCTCGCTGAGGCAATGGAGCAGAACCGTATAGCTCTCAACGCACAGATGCCAGCATATAGCAAGGTTGTTCAGATTGAGATTTTGGAGGAGGGCTTCCAGCACACTCCTAAACATTCGATAAAGCGATTCCTTTACGAGTAATCGCTCATCTATTCTACAAACTATTCTATTCGTACGGGACACACTGCGACAGTCTGTCCCGTATTTTTTTTGTGCCTAAATAGAGCGAAAAGGTTGATATATCGAGCGAAGTTGCTAACTTTGTGGAAAATATTTGATTTGCGTATGCTTTCATTGGAGGAGAGAAGAGCTATTATCGAGCTCGTACATCGCGAGGTTGTGCCTGCGATGGGTTGTACGGAGCCTGTGGCTGTGGCGTTATGCGTGGCTAAGGCTAAAGAGTTGCTCGGCGAGTTGCCCGAGAGAGTTGTGGTGAGGCTGAGTGCCAACATCCTGAAGAATGCTATGGGTGTGGGTATCCCGGGAACGGGAATGATAGGTTTGCCGATAGCCATAGCTTTGGGTGCTTTGGTGGGTCGCTCGGAGTATGAGTTAGAAGTGTTGAAGGACTCTACAGCGGAGGCTGTCGAGCGAGGAAAACAATATATTGACCAGAAGCGTATCTCGATAGAGCTCAAGCAGGGTAACTGCGACAAGCTCCATATAGAGTGTGAGGCTCATTGGGGCGGACACCGTGCCGAGGCTGTGATATCGGGTGGACATACCGCCTTTGTATATCTGAAGCGTGATGAGGAGGTGTTGCTCGATAGCTTCTCGCAGAGTGCTGCGGCAGAGGCGGCGGGCGAGGTGGAGCTCTCGGTGCGTAAGGTGTTTGACTTTGCTATGACCACACCTCTGGAGGAGTTGGAGTTTATATTGGAGGCACGCGAGTTGAATAAAGCGGCTGCGGAGAGTGCTTTCAAGGCTGATTATGGATTGTCGCTATGCAAGACTCTCTCGGGAGAGCGTGAGCGTCAGGTGATGGGCGAGAGCATATTCTCGCGTATACTGTCATACACCGCAGCGGCGTGTGATGCACGTATGGGAGGAGCAAAGATACCCGTGATGAGTAACTCGGGAAGTGGTAATCAGGGTATCACAGCGACGCTGCCCGTAGTGGTCTATGCCGAAGAGGTAGGTGCGTCGCACGAACAGATGGTGCGAGCTTTGATGTTGAGCCACCTGATGGTGATATATATCAAGCAGAGCTTGGGTCGTCTGTCGGCACTGTGCGGATGTGTGGTAGCTGCATCGGGCTCAAGTTGTGGAATAACATATCTGATGGGTGGCGGCTACGATGAGGTGGCGATGGCACTCAAAAATATGATAGCCAACCTAACGGGTATGATTTGCGACGGGGCGAAGCCAAGTTGTGCGTTGAAGTTGGCGAGTGGTGCATCTACCGCTGTGCTCTCGGCGATGATGGCAATGGAACATCGCTGTGTGTCGAAGCTCGAGGGTATCATCGATGAGGATGTAGACAAGTCGATACGCAACCTTACGTCGATAGGTCGCGACGGAATGAACGAAACGGATCGTATGATTTTAGATATAATGACTCACAAAGGATAAGAGTGAGTGTGAGATATGAAAAAAGAAAAGCCTTCGGGGATTATCCCTCGAAGGCTATTTTCATAATGAGCGACGTGGCTCCCTGATTCTTGGCGGTGTAGTCCTTGGCGATGGAGCTTACACGGTCGAGAAGTATTGCATCGTCACGCAGTGGGGTGAACCATCGGATAAGTTCCTCTGCCGAAGTAACCGATGTGGCTGCACCCAGGGCAACCATATCGCGTGCCTCCTTGAACTTCTCGTACTTAGGTCCAAAGGCAATAGGAAGGGCGAAAGTAGCAGCCTCCAATGTGTTGTGGATGCCGACGCCGAAACCGCCGCCTATGTATGACCAAGTGGCATAGCCATAGACCGAAGAGAGGATGCCTATGGTGTCAAGGATGAGCACCTGGCAGTGGTTGAGGTCGGTATGCTCGTCGCACTGGGTATAGCGGACAGCACCTTTAGCGGTGTTGGCGATAATCTTTGCCATACGCTCCTCGTCCATTTCGTGAGGTGCTACGACAAACTTGATATCGGGATTTTGGTTGATTAGTTGTTGGAGGATATCCTCGTCGGGACCCCACGTAGAGCCTGCGACAAAGAGGCGGCTGTCGCCCTTAAATCGCTCGACGAGAGGTATCTGCTTCGCAGCCTTAGCAATAGCGGCAACACGGTCAAAACGTGTGTCGCCCGCAATGATGACATTGTCAAAGCCTATGTCGTGGAGCAGCTGACGCGACTCCTCATTCTGTACGAAAATCTGCTCGAAACTCTCCAAAGCCTGACGCCAGCGGTTGCCATACCACTTAAAGAAGATAGAGTTCCTGCGGAAGATAGCCGAGATGAGGAAGGTGCGTGTGCCGCGAGCCTTGAGCTGATAGAGGTAGTTGAGCCAGAACTCATACTTCACGAAGACAGCAATCTCGGGATGGGATATGTCTAAAAAACGACGTACGTTGCCCGGAGTGTCGACAGGCAGATAGAAGATATAGTCTGCACCATCGTAGTTCTTACGAATCTCGTAGCCCGAAGGAGAGAAGAAGGTGAGTAAGACCTTATAGTGTGGGTGATTCTTACGTATCTCCTCGATGATAGGTCGCCCCTGCTCGAACTCGCCGAGTGAGGCAACGTGAATCCAGACAACACGGTCCGAAGGCGAGATACGCTCCGCCATACGCCTAAAGATATCTTTACGACCGTCGGTCCATTGTTTGGCTTTGGGCTTCCATAAGCCTACAAAAGCCACCAGCTTCGCATAGACAGCCAGAAAGAAATTGTATAGAAGCATAAATTACAAGAATAATTGCTCAGCAAAGGTACTATTTTTTCCCTAATGCTCCAAATATCACTATCGTTACATAATATCGGCTATGAAACGGATGTCGTAACTACCATCGGGAAAGAGGTCGATAGCCACCAAATCGAAAGCTACGTCGTCGGTGATGCGGTGCTGTGCCAAATAGAGCGAGGCAGCACGACGCATAGAGCGTAGCTTGTCGGGTGTGATGGCATCCTCGGGTGTGGTGTAGCCACTGACGCTGCGTGTCTTGACCTCGATGATATGCGTAACGTAGGATTTGCGGGCGATAATATCTATCTCATATCGCCCGTTTCTCCAATTTCGCTCACATATAAGGAAGCCTTGCTTACGCAAGAAGCTGACGGCTGCATCCTCACCACGAGCACCCGTAATGGCTTTGGTGGTAGTCATAGCTTACAGCAGGAAACTCAAATCGTCGCCGGCATTGACCTCAAAGGTCTCGACACCTTTCTTAAATATACGCATAGGACGTTTGCCGATAAGCTCCATCTTGCCATCGTGGAGATGGAGCATACAGCCCTCGCGTAAGCCGACAACATAACGACGTGGGTTAGCCTCGATATACTCCAGGATACGCTGCTCGCGAGTCTCACCTGCGTGGCCCTCGGGATTGGCATCCAAATAGTGGGGGTTAATCTGGAACTTGACAGCTCCGATAGCCTTGAATGACTCGGGCTGCACAATAGGCATATCGTTGGTGGTGCAGATGGTAGGACACGACACGTTGCTGCCAGCAGACCAGCCTACATAAGGTGTACCCGCCTTAATCTTACGCAAAATGGCACTCATCAAGCCCTGCTCCTGCATCTTCTTCGTCAGAGCAAAGGTGTTGCCACCACCGACGCAGATAGCCTCAGCCTGTAAAATATCACGACGTGGATTCTTCGAGCGGTGGATAGAACGAACGCGTACACCTATCTCGTTAAATCGCTGCTGCACCTTAGCCTCGTAAGCAGCATAAGAGAAGGTAACGGCAGCGTAGGGAACGAAGACTACCTCATTCACTCCGCGAAGGAACTCTGCAATCTGTGCAATAGGATACTGCAGGTAAGCCTCACCTGCGTTGGTTGAATTTGATATGAGTAATAAGTTCATAATTTATTGATAATTAGTAAGTTGTTTGGTTTGGTCGGAGAGTAGCTATTAAAATTTTTGCTCTCCGATGCCAAATTTAATAAAAAAAGTCTTACCTTTGCAGTGCTAAGGCAAGAAAATGATTGAAAAACGATCAATAATTATTGTTTAATTAAAATTTAGAAATTATGTCAGAGATTCAGTCAAAGGTTGTTGAGATTATCGTCGACAAGTTGGGAGTTAAGGAGTCTGAGGTTGTACCTGAAGCAAGTTTTACTGCTCACTTGGGTGCCGATTCACTCGACACAGTAGAGTTGATTATGGAGTTCGAGAAGGCTTTCGAGATCCAGATCCCAGACGAGGACGCTGAGAAGATCGCTACTGTAGGCGACGCTATCTCATACGTTGAGGCTCACACAAAATAATTTTCAATAGAAGATTTGCTTTGGGTCGCTTCGATCGGCCGATGCAAAATATTGTGTGGAACCTAAAGAGTTCTACAAGAAAAGTTGGGACTATATCGAGGGTGTATTTGCTCCCTTGATATAGTCTTTTTTATCATCTCAGACTACTCGAGGTCAAGCCATCAAAAGGGAAAAATTCGGCTCGTGTGTACTCGGAGTACATAGGAGCGGAATCAGTTGAGGCGGAAATCTTGGGCGGGATGATATGTTTTGTATAGGTATAAATGCTTAAACATCAGATAGGTTGATAGATTTTATTCTTCGTCCATTTCGCCGTAACTTCGGCAAGGATAAGAGATTTTATAAGGCGGTAGACGATATGTTCGGTTTTATCGCCCACAACATAGAACTTTACAAATTAGCACTCATACATAAGTCGGCATCGGTGGTGCTGGAGGATGGAACGCACATCAATAATGAGCGTTTGGAGTATCTGGGAGATGCTGTGATTGAGAGTGTTACGTCGGAGTATCTATTTATTGAGTTTCCCGACAAGAATGAGGGATTTCTGACACAGCTGCGTTCGAAAATGGTGTCGCGACAGACACTCAACGAGGTGGCAAAACGTATCGGTCTGGATGATTATGTGATTACCCACTCGTCGAATAACCTCTCGCAGAAACATATCTATGGCGACGCTTTCGAGGCGATGGTAGGTGCGATATATCTCGACCAGGGATACGATTTTGTGAACAGATTGCTCATAAATCATATCTTTGTGAAGTATATCAAGGTGGATAATCTGCTCGTTGAGGAGACCGATTTTAAGAGCCGCCTGATAGAGTGGTGTCAGAAAAATCATCACTCGATAAATTTCCAGACTGCAAATGATAAGACGTACTCATCGTCGCACCCATTCTTTTATAGCAAAGTGCTCATTGATGGTATTGAGGTAGGATATGGTGCAGGCGACTCGAAGAAAGAGGCGGAACAGAGAGCATCATATTCGGTGTCGCAAGGTTTCTCGGAGGCTGACTACACCAAGATAATGGATAAACTCGATACGTTAGATGGCGAGTCGAAGCGAGAGCGTCGCGAGAGAGAACCAAAGGTGGCAAATGAGGCGAAGCAGGGCAAGGAGATTAAGGAGGCTAAAGAGATTAGGGAAACTAAAGTAAAGCCACAGCCAAAAGTTGAGCCAAAATCGGAGGTAAAATCCGAGCAGAAAGTTGAGGCAAAGCCAGAGAAAAAGGTTGAGCCAAAGTCGGAGCAGAAGACTGAGCCAAAGTCGGAGCAGAAGGCAGAGCCGAAGATAGAAACATCGCAAGAGGTAAAAGAGGAGGCGAAGGTGGAGCGTAAGCCACGTCGTCGTCGCTCGGCGAAGAGCACTGCGGAAAAGTCTGATGCAGAGAGAGTAGCGGGAAAGGCTGAGGCAGAGGCAGAGGCGGAAAAGGCAGAGGTGGAGAGTGTGGTAACACCAAACGAGAGCGTGTCGGAGAAAGAGCCGACGGAGAGTATGCAGTCGGAGGAGCAGCAGACTCAGAAACCTAAACCAAGACGTCGTGCCCCAAGAAAGGCAAAGGTCGCAGATGTGGTGGTAGAGAAAGTCGTTGCGAAGGAGAAGACGGCACAAGAAGATAAAACACAAATGGCAGTATGATAAAGGCTATCACAGATAAAATCCTTTCGAGAGGTGTCGAGTCGCTCGAGGAGCGAGAGTTGCTGACATCGCTGCTGGAGTGTACGGCAGATGAGCGGCAGGTAGAACAGTATGTGGATGCGATATATGCTGAGTGTCAGTCGCTTGGTACATTGCGTAGAACGCCGTTGCAGCGTCTGAGGATGGTGGGCGGTATGGGGCTCGGCAGAGCTCAACTGATACTCTCTGCAATGGAGCTGGGGCGTCGAGTGGCGTTGCTCGATGCAGATAGAAGGGCTGTGATAAAGAGCAACGACGATGTGGTCAATATGATGCGACCACTGTTGCAGGAGTTGCCGCACGAGGAGTGCTGGGCGATATATCTGTCGGCGTCGAATGGCGTGCTCGATAAGATATGTATCAGCCGAGGCGGGGTGCAGAGCACTGTGGTGGATATACGTCGGGTGATGAAACGTGCGGTGGAGCTGTTAGCTTCGCAGATGATATTGGTACACAACCACCCATCGGGCTCACCTCAAGCAAGCCAGATAGATATAGACCTCACGAAACGTGTAAAGGAGGCGGCACAGATATTCGACATAAAAGTCGTAGACCACGTCATTATAGCCTCAAGTGGTAGCTACTCGTTCCGAGCAGCGGGACTATTATAGCTCTTTTATATAAGAGGCATACCATTCTCACGGCACACACGACGCATATCCTCGGGCCAGATGCTCGACTGCGTCTCGCCAATATGTGCCTTATGCAGCAGAAGCATACACAAGCGGCTTTGACCTATACCGCCACCGATAGAGAGAGGCAGTGAGCCCTCCAACAGTCGGCGGTGGAAATAGAGCGTGCGACGCTCCTCCTTGCCACAGAGGCTGAGCTGTCGCTCCAAAGCCTCGCCATCAACTCTGATACCCATAGATGATAGCTCTACGGAGCGGCCCAGGACAGGATACCACACTAAAAGGTCGCCATTCAAGCCGGCATATTGGCTGTCGGAGGCTGTGGTGGTGTAGTCGTCGTAGTCGGGTGCTCGGTGGTCGTGTGGCTCGCCATTGCTCAATGCTCCGCCAATACCGATGATGAAGACCGTGCCGCACTCGCGACAGATGGCATCCTCTCGCTCCTTCGGGGTGAGGTTGGGGTAGCGTTGGAGAAGCTCCTCGGCGTGGATGAAGGTAACCTCGTTGCTCAGGAAAGGTTGTAAAAGCGGATAGGTCTCGCAGATATAGAACTCGGTGCGAAGAATAGCACTATATATTTGACGGACAACGCCTTTGAGATATTCGACAGTTCGCTCCTCGGCTCCCATAACTCGCTCCCAATCCCATTGGTCAACATAGAGAGAGTGGAGGTTATCCAACTCCTCGTCGGAACGGATAGCATTCATATCGGTGATGATGCCAAAGCCCTGCTCGACAGCGTAGTCGGCAAGGGTTACTCGCTTCCACTTAGCCAAAGAGTGTACCACCTCGGCAGGTGCGTCGCCCATATCCTTTATGGGGAACGTAACGGGGCGTTCGGTGCCACTCAAGTCATCGTTCATACCCAAGCCCTGCAAGACAAAGAGTGGTGCGGTAACGCGTCGCAGACGCAGCTCCGTAGAGATACTGCTGAGGAAGAAATCTTTAATCTGCTTGATGGCATTCTCGGTCTGGTGCTGGCTCAAAATAGCACGATATGATGATGGAATAAGTAGCTTCGACATAGTGTGAGATTTATTTCTTACACCACAAAGATAGTAAATATTTGGCAGAGTATTGAGAAATGGTAAAAAATAACTATCTTTGCCGTTTGAATACACACTTTGTGTGTAAATATGCTGAAACGTAGAATATAAAACGATATAAGATTATGACACAGGAAGAGTTGTTTAAGAAACTGATTGCACACTGTAAGGAGTATGGTTTCATATTCCCATCAAGTGAAATTTATGATGGTCTGGGTGCTGTGTATGACTATGGTCAGAACGGTGTTGAGTTGAAGAATAACATCAAGCGTTATTGGTGGGATTCGATGGTGAAGCTCCACGAGAATATCGTAGGTATCGATGCGGCTATATTTATGCATCCACGTACCTGGGAGGCTTCGGGACACGTAGCAGCCTTCAATGACCCACTCATCGATAACAAGGACTCAAAGAAACGTTATCGTGCAGATGTGCTTATCGAGGATTGGATGGCAAAGCAGGATGAGAAGATTCAGAAGGAGGTAGACAAGGCGAAGAAGCGTTTTGGCGAGGCTTTCGATGAGGCTCAGTATCGTGCTACATCACCACGCGTGCTGGAGATTGCTGCCAAGCGTGATGCGGTACACACCCGTTTTGCTGAGGCGTTGAACAACAACGACCTGGCTGAGTTGCGTCAGATAATCATCGACTGCGAGGTGGTTTGCCCTATCTCGGGAACACGTAACTGGACCGACGTGCGTCAGTTCAACCTGATGTTCTCAACACAGATGGGCTCAACAGCTGAGGGTGCTAACACAGTATATCTCCGCCCAGAGACTGCACAGGGTATATTCGTAAACTATCTGAATGTGCAGAAGACAGGTCGTATGAAGCTCCCATTCGGTATCGCACAGATTGGTAAGGCGTTCCGTAACGAGATTGTGGCACGTCAGTTCATATTCCGTATGCGTGAGTTTGAGCAGATGGAGATGCAGTTCTTTGTGCAGCCAGGTACAGAGATGGAGTGGTGGAACAAGTGGAAGGAGACACGTATGGCTTGGCACCGTGCGTTGGGCTTCGGCGATGAGAACTATCGCTTCCACGACCACGACAAGTTGGCTCACTATGCTAACGCAGCAACCGACGTAGAGTATAACTTCCCATTCGGATTTAAGGAGGTGGAGGGTATCCACTCGCGTACCGACTTTGACCTCGGTCGCCACCAGGAGTTCTCGGGTAAGAAGATTCAGTACTTCGACCCAGAGCGTGGTGAGAACTATGTACCTTACGTCGTGGAGACTTCAATCGGCGTAGACCGTATGTTCCTGCAGATTATGTCGGCAGCATATTGTGAGGAGAAGCTCGAAAATGGCGAGGAACGTGTGGTATTGCGTATACCTGCACAGCTCGCACCAACAAAGGTGGCTGTGATGCCTTTGGTTAAGAAGGATGGTCTGCCAGAGTTGGCACGTCAGATAATAGATGAGTTAAAGTATGACTACAACGTAGCATACGACGAGAAGGACTCTATCGGTAAGCGTTACCGTCGTCAGGATGCTGTGGGTACACCATTCTGCGTAACGGTAGACCACCAGAGTCTGGAGGATGGCACAGTAACAGTGCGTCATCGCGACTCGATGGCACAGGAGCGTGTGGCTATCTCGGCTCTGCGTCAGATGGTAGATGAGAAGACCTCGATGCGTGAGCTCTTCAAGAAGATGAATATGTAAAACGGGTCTATCCTGCTTTTTGTAACGATGGGTAGAATACTCGCAATAGACTATGGCACAAAGCGTACGGGGTTGGCTGTGAGCGACCCCTTACGTCTGATTGCGGGAGCATTGGCAACGGTGGAGACCAAGCAGCTGGAGCGATACCTGGCAGACTATTTCGCGGAGAATGATGTCGACGTGATAGTGCTGGGCAAGCCCTCGCAGATGAGTGGAAAGCCATCGGAGACGATGCGATTTATAGAGCCTCTGGCGGGTAGGTTGCGTCACGCATATCCCGAGAAGCAGGTGGTGTTGTATGATGAGCGTTTCACATCGGTGATGGCTCATCGCACAATGCTCGAGAGTGGTATCGGCAAGAAAGCACGCCAGGATAAGGCGTTGGTAGACCGCATAGCTGCCACCATAATACTACAATCGTATATGGAGTCGTTAGAGTTGCAGAGATAACCTTTAAGAGAAGAAATATGATATATCCAATAGTAATATATGGCTCGCAGACGTTGCGTAACGTATCGCAAGATATAACCGCAGACTATCCCGACCTGAAGAAACTTATCGACGATATGTTCCTCACGTTGGAGGAGGCGAGTGGCGTAGGTCTGGCAGCTCCGCAGATAGGTAAGAACATCCGTCTGTTCATCGTGGACTGCACACCCTGGGCAGATGAGGATGAGAGCTTGGCTGACTTCAAGCGTGTCTTCATCAACGCCGAGATATATGAGCGAAGCGAGGAGACCGACCTCTTCAACGAGGGATGTCTGTCGCTGCCAGGACTGCACGAGGATGTGCGTCGCCCCGTAGCGATACGTATGCGATACTTAGATGAGAACTTTGTGGAGCACGACGAGGAGTTTGATGGCTACCCAGCACGTGTCATTCAGCACGAGTATGACCACTTAGAGGGTAAGGTCTTTACTGACCGTCTGTCGGCTCTGCGTCGTAACCTGCTGAAGGGTAAGATGACAAAGCTCGCCAATGGTAAGTATCGTTGTGCGTACAAGACAAAGTAGAAATTTCGCTCTATGGCTGTATAGAGCCCGCCTTGAGTGTAATATGCTCATTTGCAGCGGTCGCGAGAGGTGAATAATACGAGATAATATGAGGACAAAGAAATATATGCTCTCGGAGAGCCAGATGCCTACGGCGTGGTATAATATCGTAGCCGATATGCCCAACAAACCACAGCCGCCATTAGACCCCAAGACAGGTAAGCCCATAACCGAGGAGGCTATGTGCCGCATATTTGGCGAGGAGTTGGTGCGTCAGGAGTTCTCCACAGAGCGATATATAGAGATTCCCGAGCAGGTGCAGGAGCTATACAAGATATGGCGACCTACGCCCGTGGTGCGTGCTTACAATCTGGAGCGTGCGTTGGATACACCGGCGAAGATATACTTCAAGAATGAGGGAACATCGCCCGCCGGCTCGCACAAACCCAACACAGCTATTCCACAAGCATACTACAACGCCAAGCAGGGCATAAAATATTTGGCGACGGAGACCGGAGGTGGTCAGTGGGGTAGTGCTATGGCATTGGCGTGTCAGTATTTCAATCTCGACCTGCGTGTCTATATGGTGAAGGTTAGCTGTCAGCAGAAGCCCTATCGTAAGTTGTTGATGAATGCGTGGGGAGCTAACGTGATACCTTCGCCAAGTGATACAACAAAGGCGGGACGTGATGTGCTTGCCGCAGACCCAGAGTGTGCCGGAAACCTCGGTATAGCTATATCGGAGGCGGTGGAGAGTGCATTGGCTCACGGAGAGGATACACGTTACTGTCTGGGTAGTGTGATGAACCACGTGTTGCTTCACCAGACCGTAATAGGCGAGGAGGCTCTGCGTCAGATGGAGATGGCAGGAGATGAGCCCGACGTGGTTATCGGATGTTTCGGCGGTGGCTCAAACTTCGCGGGTATAGGATTTCCATTTTTGCGTCGTAACCTTACCGAGGGTAAGAAGACGCGAGTGGTGGCGGTTGAGCCGGAGTCGTGCCCTAAACTGACACGTGGCGAGTTCTTCTACGACTATGGCGACACAGCAGGAATGACACCTATGATGCCGATGTATACCTTAGGACATAAGTTTCAGCCTACAGCAATACACGCCGGTGGTTTGAGATATCACGGTGCAGGCTCGATAGTGAGCCAGCTCTACAAAGATGGGCTTATTGAGGCGGTGGCAGTGCCACAGTTGGAGACCTTTGCCGCAGGAATGTTGTTCGCAAACAGCGAGGGTATAATACCTGCTCCGGAGTCAACACACGCAATAGCTGTTGCGGTGCGTGAGGCTCAACGTGCCAAGGAGGAGGGCGTGCAGAAGACTATCTTGTTTAACCTCTCGGGTAACGGAATGATAGACCTCTATGCCTACGAGCAGTATTTTGCCGGTAAGTTGCAGGATGGCTCGCTCAGCGACGAAGAGATAAGGCAGGCAATAGAAAATTCAAAATTGAGGGTAAATAATAGATAAGTGTTATTTATCGCAATGACTATGTGAAAAGCGTGGGTAACCGATTGGTTACCCACGCTTCTTGTATGGTCTTTTTGATTTTAGCTTGTAAGCGGTAGATTCCCATCGCCTGCTACGCAGTCGGGGAATGACGGATTACATAATTCAAAATGCAGAATTCAAAATTAACCTTTCACCTTTTAGTTTTCACCTTTCAGCTCGTTTGAGAACGAGTAAGGGCGGTCGGCAGGAGCTGTGCCTCGCGAGGTGTTAGGCTCCGACGACATACGTATCGAGAGTTTGCCGCCGCTCATAATATCGTCGTAGGTGATATAGTTGCGAGTGTGGCGGCGAGAGTTGAGCTTTGCACTCTCGATATAGAAGTTCTCGTCGCTGTTGTCCTTGGCTGTGATGGTGAAGGTCTTGCCATTCTCTAAATGAAGGGTTGCCTTTTCGAAGAGAGGCGTACCCATAACATACTCATCCGAGGCAGGACATACGGGGTAGAAGCCCAAAGCAGAGAATACATACCACGCAGAGGTCTGTCCGTTGTCCTCATCGCCGCAGTAACCATCGGGAGTGGCACTGTAGAAACGATTCATCACATCGCGTACCCAATACTGAGCCTTCCAGGGCTGTCCAGCGTAGTTGTAGAGGTAAATCATATGCTGAACGGGCTGGTTGCCGTGGGCGTAGTTGCCGGTGTTCATAATGGTCATCTCGCGAATCTCGTGGATAGGGAAGCCATAGTAGCTGTCGTCAAAATGTGGTGGCTCGGTGAAGACCTGATCGAGCATAGAGATGAAGTTGTCGTCGCCACCCATAAGGTCGATAAGTCCCTGTGGGTCGTGGAAAACCGACCAGGTGTAGTGCCAGCTGTTGCCCTCGGTGAAGGCGTCGCCCCACTTGAGAGGCGAGAATGGAGACTGGAACTCACCATTGAGCTTCTTGCCACGCATCAAGTTGGTCTGCTTATCGAAGACATTACGATAATTCAGAGCACGCTGAGCGAAGAGCTCAATCTCCTCCTCGGGGCGACCTAACTCCTTGGCTAAACGCCAGATACACCAATCATCGTAGGCGTACTCCAGAGTGCGGGCTACGTTCTCGTTGACATTCACATCGTAAGGTACATAGCCCAAAGTGTTGTAATATTGATGACCCAATCTGCCCGAAGAGTGTACGTCGGGGTGGTGGGCTACGGTACCAGCCAGAATACCTTCGAACATTGTATCGACATCCTCTACGCGGATACCCTTGAGATAGGCATCAGCCAAAACAGAGGCTGAATTGTTGCCGACCATACACCAACGATGGCCAGGGCTGGACCACTCGGGGTAGAAGCCACTCTCGCGGTAGACGTTAACAAAGCCCTCCTGCATCTTTCTGTTCTCCGATGGGTAGAGCACGTTCAGCAGTGGGAACAGACTGCGGAAGGTGTCCCAGAAGCCAGTGCCGGTGTAGAAGTAACCCTTCTCAACCTTATCGGTGTGGGGACTGAAGTGGAGTATCTCACCCTCGGCATCAATCTCATAATGCTTGAGTGGGAAGAGTGTTGAGCGGTAGAGGCAAGAGTAGAATGTGCGGAGCTGATCTAAGTTGCCACCGCTGACCTCGATGCGAGAGAGGATGTCGTTCCACACCTGCTTGCCCTCAGCCTTAACCTCGTCGAAGCTCTTGTTGCCTAACTCCTGAAGGTTGATGTCTGCCTGGGCGTGGCTGATGAATGATGATGCAACACGTACGCCAACCTGCTCGCCTCGCTTGGTGGCAAAGCCGATGATAGCACCTACGTGGTTATCACGCTGAGCCTTGATACCCTCCTTGAGCTGACCATTGACGAAGGTAGCTATATACTCGAAAGGCTTGTCGAACTCCAGAACGAAGTAGTTGCGGTAGTTGGGGCTCACTCCACCAGAGTTTTTGGTGGTGTAGCCGATGATGCGGTTGTGCTCCTTGTCGACCTCCACGTATGAGCCACCGTCGAAGGCGTCAACAACGATATATGAAGCCTCCGCCTCGGGGAAGGTGAAGCGGAACATAGCGGCACGGTCGGTCGGAGTGAGCTCGGTCAGCACGTCGTGGTCTGCTAAGTATACCTTATAATAGTATGCTCGGGCATCCTCAGCCTTATGAGAGAACCAGCTTGCACGTCTATCCTCGTTGAACTCGGGCTTGCCGACAACGGGCATAATAGAGAACTGACCGTAGTCGTTAATCCAGGGGCTTGGCTGGTGGGTCTGCTTGAAACCGCGAATCTTATTCTGGGTATAGACATAAGCCCATCCATCGCCCATCTTACCTGTCTGTGGAGTCCAGAAGTTCATACCCCAGGGTCGAGCAATAGCAGGGTAGGTATTGCCTGCCGAGAGCTCAAACGAAGAGTGTGTGCCGACCAATGGGTTGACATAGTCCACAGGTGAGAAATCGCCACTGTGGGCATAGAGGGTAATGGAGGTTGTAAGTCCAATGAGTGTGAAAAGAATCTTTTTAATCATATTATTTAAGGTTTTTGTTTACTTGTCGGTTAGCTCTAACATAACCTGCTCGACAGCCTCCATAGCCTCCTCCATAGGGTGTCCGAGTGAGGCTGCATAACGCAGGAGTTTGCCTTTGAGCTGGTAGAGTGTGTCGTATTTCGTAGTGCGTAGTTTACTGCGTAGCTTGTTTGTCAGTCTTTCGGTAGAGCCCTCTTGTGGTGCGGCAGCCAGAGCCTCGGCGATAATTGGCGAGGCTATGCCCTTACGTTGCAGTGCGGCACGAATCTTAAACTCACCCCAGGCGGTAAGCGAGGTCTTCTCACGCACAAAAGCCTCGGCATAACGTCTATCGTCGATGAAACGCTCGGCTAAAAGTCGCTTCAGCACACGTTGCTGCTCGGCAGGGTCTACGCCCCAGAGCTTCATAAGTCGCAGAGCATCACCTGACGACCGCTCGGCACGTGCACACAGCCGCATAAGTGAGGCGAGAGCCTCATCGCCACTCTTCGTGCGTTTTATCTTTGGCTTCGTTGGCAACATATCATACGTGGTTTACCTAAAAAATCTTTGCGTAAGATTACCTTCTCAAATCCCATCGCCTGCAACATCTCGGCTGTGGCTGTGGCGTAACTCTCGTGTACCTCAAAAAGTAGTGAGCCACCACGACGCAGAAGAGTCTTGGCATGGCGGGCTATAGCCTCATAAAAGAGAAGAGGTGTACTGTCGTCAACAAAAAGTGCCATCTCGGGCTCATAGCGTGTTACGTTAACTCGCATCATCGCCTGCTCGGAGCGAGGAATGTAGGGCGGGTTGGAAACGATAACGTCGAATTCCCTATTTGTCAGCGTTGGTAAATCTCCTAAGACATCATCCTCTAACAGCTCTACAGCAGTGTTGAGCGAAGTGCAGTTCTCGCGTGCGACGGCAAGAGCGTCGGATGAAAGGTCGATGGCTGTAACTGTGGCTTGGGGCAATGCGTTAGCGAGGCTGATGGCTATACATCCGCTGCCCGTGCAGAGGTCGAGGATACGAGCGTGAGCATACTTCTTGGCTCGTTTGATAGCCCACTCAACCAACTCCTCAGTCTCGGGACGAGGAATAAGCACACCTTCACGTACTGCGAAATCCAAACCGCAAAACTCGGTTTTGCCTATGATATACTGAAGAGGTCGTCCCTGGGATAGTTCATCGGTGATATGCTCTATGTTGGGCAAATCAACCTCCTCGTCGTACCAGATTAATACTTTGGCAAGGTCGACACCCTCGGCTGCAGCAACAGTATACTGAGCAATGTTGCGTCGCTCGTTGGGCTCATCGTAGATGTGTTCTATGCGAGAGCAGATGTAATTAACTATATCGTTGCGGCGAGCTTTCATACTTTTATTGGCGTAGTTTTAACTCGGCAAGAGCTATAGCGACAGCAGCCTCGATGACAACAGCGGCACGCAGAGCTATACAAGCATCGTGTCTGCCCTTAATTGTAAGAGGCTCAATCGTGCCTGATGAGAAGTTGTAGGTCATCTGCTCCTTGGCGATAGAGGCGGTGGGCTTAACTGCCGCACGTACCACCAATTCGTTACCGTTGGTGATGCCGCCGACAATGCCACCTGCGTGGTTGGTAAGGGTAGTGCCCTCGCCATCTATGATGCAGTCGTTATGCTCTGAGCCCTGCATTGCAGCAGAGCGAAAACCGCTGCCGAACTCTACGCCCTTGATAGCTGGTACGGAGAAGAGTAGGTGGGCAATAAGACTCTCCGCAGAGTCGAAGAAGGGCTCTCCTAAACCGATGCCTATGCCTCCTACGCGGCACTCCACAACACCACCTACGGAGTCGTGCTCAGCAATGGCTTGCTCGATGATGTGAGCGAACTGCTCCCTGTCGGTTGAGCCACCGATAGCGGTTATCTCGGTGTGGAAACATACGTCGCTGCCCAAAATCTTCTTGGCAACGACACCCGCAGCAACCAAAGCTAAGGTGAGTCTGCCCGAGAAGTGTCCACCACCGCGATAGTCGTTGCAACTGTCGTATTTTCGTTGTGCCACAAAATCGGCGTGAGAGGGGCGTGGGTGGCTCTTGAGTGAAGAGTAATCGGTAGAACGGGTGTTCTCGTTGAGGAAGATGATTGTGAGTGGAGCACCTGTGGTCTTACCCTCAAAGATGCCCGAAACGATGTGTGGCGTGTCGCTCTCGCAGCGTGGTGTTGTGCCTCTGCTGCCAGCTCTGCGACGTGCCAAATCTGCCTCAAAATCCTCTATACACAAGGCTATGCCCGCAGGTACGCCATCAATGCTGACGCCTACCTGCTCGCCGTGAGATTCTCCCCATAGCGAGACTCTGAAAAGTTGACCCCAAGAGTTCATATTATCGCTCAATTATAGATTCCAAATCCTCGAAGAAAGTAGGGTAGCTCTTCTCGACGCACTCGGCATTGCGAATGGTGATATCCTCGTTGCAACGTAGTGCCGAGACCGCCAACGACATAGCTATGCGGTGGTCGTCGTGGCTGAAGAGTGTCGCCGAAGAGATATCGCCACCACGTATAGCCATAACATTTGGCTCCGAGAGGTCGACCTCGATACCCATTTTACCGTACTCCTCGCTAATGGTGGCAGCACGGTCGCTCTCCTTATGTCGCAGACGCTCGGTGCCTGTGATGTGAGAGACACCCTCGGCAGCTGCTGCCAACGCGGCAAGTGCCGGAAAGAGGTCGGGGCAATGTGTGGCGTCAAAAGTGAAAGCTCGCAGAGGTCGGCGGCTGACGGTGATAGAGTCGCCCTCGATGATGATACCGGCACCTGCACGCTCCAAAGCCTGACAGATGGCGGTGTCTGCCTGGCGAGAGAGAGTAGAGAGGTTGTTGAGTGTAACCTCGCCGGCAATAGCCCCCGCAACAAGCATAGTAGAAGCACCGCTCCAATCGCCCTCAATGGCTATGTCGGTAGCTGTATAGTGTTGGTTGCCCTCGATGAAAAATTCGCTGTAATCGCCCTCGTTATGCATAATCTCGACACCAAAGCGGGCAGCGGTGTCGATAGTCATCTCGAGGTAGGGTATAGAGACCGGATTCTCGACATAAAGTGTAGTGTCGTGCTTGGCTAAAGGTAATGCAAGCAACAGACCTGTGATAAACTGTGAAGAGATAGTGCCGTCGACACGTATCTTGCCACCCTGGATAGGACCCTGAACCTCGAAAGGAAGGTAGCCTCCGCCATCCTTAATCTGCACGCCCAAATCACGCAGGGGTTCTATCATCATCTGCATAGGACGGTGGAGCAGAGTGCCCTTGCCCTCGATGCGGATAGCTCGGTCGCAGAGTGAAGCTATGGGGGTAAACAGACGGCTCGCCAAGCCCGACTCGCCGACGTTGAGGGTGTCGCTTACAGGGTTAAGACCGCCCTCGATGCGGATTGTGCTATCATCAACAATCTCTACCTTAGCACCCAACGCCTTGACGCACTCGATAGCAGAGAGTGTGTCCTTGCAAAACTCGATGTTACGAAGCGTAGTTACACCCTCCGAGAGCAGAGCCAGGGCAATGGCTCGCTGTGCATAACTTTTTGAGCTCGGGGGAATGATAGTTCCCTTAACGCTCGCAGCGGAGAGAGTTTTATCCATTATCTACGGTGTTGTTTTGCTCATTTGGTGTAGCCGTAGCCTCAGTAGTAGCCTCGGCTATGGGCTCCTCGGCAGGCTCTATTGCCGACTCGGCAGGATGCTCCACTACGGGCTCCTCCTTGGGCTCCTTCTCGTCTAAAGTCTCGATGACAGCCGGCTTACGCAGTTGGAAGTTCTTGCCGAGGTATACCTGACGCACCATCTCATCGTTAGCCAAATCCTCGGCAGTACCTGCCTTAAGAATCTTACCCTCGTAGAGCAGATATGTTCGGTCGGTAATGGCGAGAGTCTCGTCGACATTATGGTCGGTGATGATGACGCCGATATTCTTATTCTTAAGCGTAGCAACAATACTCTGGATATCCTCTACCGCGATAGGGTCTACACCTGCAAAAGGCTCATCCAGAAGGATGAACGATGGGTTGATAGCTACTGCTCGGGCAATCTCCGTACGACGACGCTCACCACCCGAGAGTTGGATACCTAAACTCTTACGTACCTTCTGCAGACGGAACTCCTCGATGAGAGATTCGACACGGTCGCGCTGGTACTCCTTGCTGTAAGAGGTCATCTCCAACACAGAACGGATGTTGTCCTCGACACTCAGACGACGGAAGACAGAAGCCTCCTGGGCAAGATAACCGACGCCTAACTGAGCACGACGGTATACGGGGAGCTTGGTGAGCTCGGTAACGATACCCTCGTCATTCTCGAGGAAAATCTGACCTTCGTTAGGTTTGATAAGACCTACAATCATATAAAAGGTAGTGGTCTTACCAGCTCCGTTGGGACCCAGCAGACCGACAATCTCACCCTGCTTGACATCGATGGTTACGTGGTTGACCACCGTGCGGGCTTTGTATTTCTTGACAAGTTCGCTTGTGTATAATCGCATACTACGGCTAAAAATTTTTTACAAAGTTATTATTTTTTTGAAAAAAAGTCTTATCTTTGAGTTAAATTTAGCGTTTGACAGGCGTAAAAGTAGTCAAATACGTTATTTATATAATAAATATGAGTCAGCAACAGAGCATATTACACGAGAAATTAAAGGAGTATTTCGGTTTTACCTCCTTTAAGGGTAATCAGGAAGCAGTCATCCGTAACCTGCTTGACGGTCGCGATACATTTGTATTGATGCCGACAGGTGGCGGAAAGTCGTTGTGCTACCAGCTCCCAGCATTGCTGATGGATGGAGTGGCGATAGTAATCTCGCCTCTTATCGCCTTGATGAAAAATCAGGTCGATGCGATGCGTACATTCTCGACAGACTCGGGAATAGCTCATTTCCTGAACTCATCACTCAACAAGACCGCTATAAACCAGGTGCGACAGGATGTGCTGGACGGTAAGACAAAGTTGCTGTACTTCGCTCCCGAGTCGCTCACAAAAGAGGATAATGTAGCTTTCTTGCGTAAGATAAAGATTTCGTTCTATGCCATAGATGAGGCACACTGTATATCGGAGTGGGGACACGACTTCCGCCCAGAGTACAGACGTATACGACCTATAATAAACGATATAGGTCAGGCTCCGCTGATTGCTCTGACTGCGACAGCGACACCAAAGGTGCAGATGGATATACAGAAGAACCTGGGTATGACCGATGCTACGGTATTTAAGTCGTCGTTCAACCGTCCTAACCTCTTCTATGAGATTCGCCCCAAGCACAATGCTGAGCATGAGATAATATGTTTCATCAAGCAGAAGGCGGGTAAGAGCGGTATCATATACTGTCTGAGCCGAAAAAAGGTGGAGGAGCTGACAGAACTGCTCATAGCAAACGGTATAAAAGCACGTGCATACCACGCCGGAATGGATGCACAGACGCGTGCCGACAACCAGGATGACTTCCTGATGGAGCGTGTCGATGTGATAGTGGCGACGATAGCATTCGGTATGGGTATCGATAAGCCCGACGTGCGATATGTGATACACTACGACATACCTAAGTCGCTCGAGGGATACTATCAGGAGACAGGTCGTGCTGGTCGTGATGGCGGCGAGGGACACTGCCTGACATTCTACAGCTATAAGGATATCCAGAAGTTGGAGAAGTTTATGCAGGGTAAGCCCGTAGCAGAGCAGGAGATTGGTAAGTTGTTGCTGCTGGAGACCGTATCGTATGCCGAGAGCTCGATGTGTCGTCGTAAGACGCTGCTACACTACTTTGGTGAGGAGTATACCGAGCCCGACTGCGGTTGCTGCGACAACTGCGTGAAGCCAAAGCCAAAGGTGGATGTACGACGCGAGATGGTGCTCTTTCTGGAGACTCTGCAGGAGGTGGGCGATAAGTTTAAGGCTGACCACATAGCGGCTATCCTGACGGGTAAGACCACAGCACAGGTGAAGAGCTACGGGCATAACAAGATAGATGCTTTCGGTAAGGGCGACGAGCACGACGCTAAGTTCTGGGGTGCGGTGATACGTCAGGCACTCATTATGGGACTCATCGACAAGAGCATCGAGAACTATGGTCTGATATCTATCAACGATAAGGGTGCGGCGTATATCGACTCGCCAAAGCCTGTAACGATAACTCTCGACCACGACTACGACTCGGAGGAGCAGGCGGAGGATATGATGAGTGCCCAGATTGGCAAGGGTGGCGGAGCAGCCGATGAAGAGCTGTTCGCTATGCTGAAAGACCTGCGTAAGAAGGTGGCAAAGAAGCATAACCTACCGACGTTTGTAATATTCCAGGACCCATCGTTGGAGGATATGGCGATACAATATCCGATAACAATCGAGGAGATGCAGAATATCTCGGGTGTGGGTGTCGGTAAGGCGAAGAAGTTTGGTGAGGAGTTTATCAAACTCATAAAGGCATACGTCGAGGAGAAGGATATCATTCGTCCGCAGGATATGGTCGTCAAGTCGGTGGCAAATAAGGCGGGTAACAAGATATTCATCATACAGTCTATCGACCGTAAGATGGATTTTGAGGATATAGCACGTGCCAAAAATCTCGACTTTAATGAGGTGCTGACCGAGATAGAGGCTATCGTAAACTCGGGAACACGTCTCGACATTGCTTACTACATCAACCAATATATGGATGAGGAGAAGGCAGAGGATATATACCTCTACTTCAAGGAGGATGCCGAGAGCGACTCGTTGGATGATGCAATAGATGAGTTGGGTTCGGAGTATACCGAAGAGGAGATACGTTTAGTGAGAATTAAGTTCCTCTGCGAGGTTGGTAACTAAAGCTATGGGTGAGGTAAGAGCCAAAAAAGCATTAGGACAGCACTTCCTTACGGATTTGAATATAGCCCGTAAGATATGCGACTCCCTCTCGGGAGGTAGTGCCGAGAACCCTGCGAAGGTGCTGGAGGTAGGATGTGGTATGGGCGTGCTGACGCAATTTTTGCTGCAACGAGAAGATATAACGACCTATGGGGCGGAGATTGACTCGGAGAGTGTGGAGTATCTTCACGAGCATTATCCCGACTTTGCACCACGTCTTATTGAGGGCGATTTCCTGCAGATGAACCTCCGCGAGCGTTTCGGAGAGGAGTTGCGTGTGATAGGAAACTTTCCGTACAATATCTCATCACAGATATTTTTTAAGATAATAGAAAATCGCGACATCGTGCCCGAATGTGTGGGTATGATTCAGCGAGAGGTGGCGGTGCGTATTGCCGAGCCACCAGGCTCACGCGAGTATGGCATACTGAGTGTGCTGTTGCAGGCGTGGTACGATATAGAGTATCTATTCACCGTAGGCGAGAAGGTATTTAATCCACCCCCAAAGGTTAAGTCGGCTGTCATCAGGCTAAAGCGAAATGCAACAGAGGCGTTGGCGTGTGATGAGGCTCTCTTCGTGAAGGTTGTGAAAGCCTCGTTTGGACAGCGACGTAAGATGATACGCAACTCGCTGCGTTCGGTATTTGGCGACTTTGGCGGTGCGGAGCATCGTTTCTTTACGCAGCGAGCGGAGCAACTCTCGGTTGCAGACTTTGTGGAGCTGACTAATTGGGTAAGCGAGAACAGAAGATAACAATTAAGGCTGCTTTGAGGCAGCCTTAATTGTTATAATTCAAAATTGAGAATTTAGGGAATTTAGAGAGTTTAGAGAATTTAGGGAATTTAGAGAGTTTAGAGAAATATTCTAATTACTCTTTACTAATTACTCATTACTCATTGTTTTCGAGGTCTCCGACGATGACGCTGACCAAATCCTCCTCGCGGAGGTACTTCTGTGCTAATGATAACAGCTCGTCGGGTGTGGTCTGGCGGATGCGTTGCAGATTGTACTCAATGCGGCTATTATCAAAGCCGCAGAGGATATTCTCCGTAGTAACATCGGCTATGCCAAATGGTCCATCCAAAATACGCATCATCTCGCCCGCCATAATATTCTTGACCAACGCAAGCTCCTCATCGGCTATCTTCTCGGTGCGAAGTCGCTCTATCTCGAGGAGTATCTGTCGCTGTGCCTCGGCGGTTACCTGCGTGCCTACCTGCGTGGCAATAGCCAGATAACCAGCCTGCTGGAAGTTGACCATAGCAGAGAATACACCATACGTGAAGCCATTACGCTCACGTAGGTTCTGCATCAGGCGAGAACCGAAATAACCTCCCAAAACGGTAGAGAGTACCTGCATAGGAATGAAATCGGGGTGGTTGCGTGTGAAGAGCATACGTCCCATACGAATCGAAGACTGCACAGCTCCATCGTGCTGATGGCAGACGTGGGAAGTGCTTTCAAATGGGGGAATAATAAAGCTCTCGTCGCTGCTGCCCTGCGGAAGCTGCTCCGCAATCTCGGTGATGCGTTGAGCAATAGCGTCGGTGATATTTCCGCTGCATACAACGATGCAGTTGGATGCAGTGTAACGGCGGCGATAGTGCTCTAAAAGGTGTTCGCGACGAAGGGTGTCGTACTCCTGCTCGGGGTAAGAGATGCCATAGGGATGATGTGTGCCAAACATAGCCTGAGCAAAAATCTCGCGGGCTATGGTCTGCACCTTACGACGCTCGATAGCAAGCTGCTGGCGACGTTTCTGGCAATAGGTAGTAATCTCCTCCTCGGGGAAAGTGGGGTGGAGCAGCACCTGCTCGATGACCTCCGACGTAGGCTGGAAAAACTTGCTGAGTGTGCAGAAAGTTATATAGGTGTGGTCGCGGTCGATGTTGACATCGAAATAGGAGCCGTAGTAGTCCAATCGCTCGGCAATCTGTTGCGACGTGAAACGCTCGCTGCCTTCAGCCAACATATTGGCAGTAGCAGAGGCTGTGAAGGGGTGGCGTTGCGTGGTGGAGCCTGCCGCAAAGACAAACGAGAGGCGTACCACCTCATAGTCGGGGCATAGCACAGTGTATATGGGTGTTCCGTTAGCTGCAACACTCTTGGTGGCTTGCGTAACGTCAATCTGCTGTGGTATGGTGAGTGGTGGCTGTGTCATCGCTTTGCTCGGTAGATTAAGGTTGAGGAATTTTCTCGGCGGAAGACCCTCTGCGAGAAGTCGGCTATGTCGGTGGCTTGCAGCGAGCGGTAGATATCCACCTCGCGGTTGATGAGAGGCAGGTCGCCTATCATCTCATAATAGCCCAAGTTCATAGCTTTGTTCATCACGCTAATCTCGCCAAAGAGGGTGTTAGCCTCGAACTTATTTTTTACTTTATCTAATTCGTAATCGCTTATCCTGCCCTGCTTGAGCTCCTCAATCTCAGCCCACAGAGCCTCCTCAGCCTGCTGCTCGGTGGTGTCTGGAAGAAGCTGAGCGGTGAAGGTGAAGGTGCCGCAGTCGACATCGCCCGAGATGTAGGCGTTGACACTGCCAAAGAGGCGTTGCTGTTTGATGAGTCGCTCATACAATCGTGCCGAATCGCCTCCTGCCAGGACATCAGACGCAATGTCGCCGAGATAGAAGTCGCGAGAGAGGCGGTCGCCCATATGGAAAGCGATGGTGATGGTCGTAGCAGGTACATCTCGCTCGACCTCTAATCGGCGAGCCTCGCTCTGCTCGGGCTCAACGGGGATGGTGGGCTTGGTGTAGGGCGTGTTGGGGATGTTGCCAAACCACTTTTCTGCCAACGCAAAGACCTCGGCGGCATCCAAATCTGCCGAGATGGAGAGGATGGCATTTGAGGGTTGGTAAAAGTGGTTGTAGAAGGCGTGAATCTCGTCAAGCGTAGCCTCCTCGATGTGCTGCGGCGTCTTGCCGATGGTTGACCAGCGGTAGGGGTGTACCTTGTAGAGCATATCACGCATCAACATATTGACATCGCCATAGGGCTGGTTGAGGTAACGCTGGCGAAACTCCTCTACAACAACACGTTTCTCTATCTGGCAAGCCTCCTCCGAGAGGTTGAGTCCTCGCATACGATCGCTCTCCAACCAGAGGGCTGTCTCGATGTTGTCGACGGGCAGAGTGATATAGAAATCGGTGTAGTCGTTATTGGTGAAGGCGTTATTCTCGCCGCACGCCATCTGTAGGGGTGTGTCGAAGTCGGGTACCTGCTTGGTGCCACGAAACATCAGATGCTCGAACAGATGTGCCAAGCCTGTACGAGAGGGGCTCTCGTTGCGAGCTCCGACCTTATAAAGCACGTTGACAGCAGCCATACGTGACGAGCGGTCGCGGTTGGCTAATACGGTGAGTCCGTTGCTGAGAGTGGTCTTTTCGTATGTTATCATATTCGGTAATTTCGGTAAACCTATGCAAAAATATCCAAAATAATTCAATTAGCGATAAGTAGTATAATTATTGTAGGCGAAAAACGATGCCAATATCTTTGATATTGTGCCAAATGTAGGATAATATTACACGAAGGGTAAAGTGTGAAATTATTAACACAAAAAATGCTATGAATTGTTGCTGCAATTTATTACCTTTGTCGCGATTTGTGGAGTTTGGTCGGCAAATCATTCAGAGCAGTGAAACTAATACAAAAACAAACAATACAATAAATCGTTGAGTACTATGTCAGAAAAGAAATTTATTACTTGTGACGGTAACTATGCTGCGGCACATATCGCTTACAAGTTTTCGGAGGTAGCTGCGATCTATCCTATCACTCCATCGTCTACAATGGCGGAGTATGTTGATGAGTGGGCAGCTCAAGGTATGAAGAATATGTTCGGCGAGACCGTAAAGGTCGTTGAGATGCAGTCGGAGGCTGGTGCAGCCGGTGCAGTTCACGGCTCATTGCAGGGTGGTGCTTTGACATCGACTTTCACTGCGTCGCAGGGTCTGTTGCTGATGATTCCTAATATGTATAAGATTGCCGGTGAGTTGCTTCCTGGTGTATTCCACGTGTCGGCTCGTGCATTGGCTGCACAGTCGCTCTCAATCTTTGGCGACCATCAGGATGTGATGGCTGCTCGCCAGACAGGTTTTGCAATGTTGGCAACATCATCTGTTCAGGAGGTTATGGACCTGGCAGGTGTGGCACACGTCGTTGCATTGAAGGCTCGTATCCCATTCCTTCACTTCTTTGATGGCTTCCGTACATCACACGAGATTCAGAAGGTGGAGGTTATCGATGACGCATCGCTGACAGCTATGCTGGACCGCGACGCATTGAAGGCATTCCGTGCCGGAGCTCTTAACCCAGAGCACCCTGTAACACGCGGTACTGCTCAGAACCCTGATATCTACTTCCAGACACGTGAGGCATCGAACAAGTTCTACGATGCAGTGCCTGATATGGTGGCTGACGCAATGGCGAAGATTTCTCAGATTACAGGTCGTACTTATAAGCCATATACATACTACGGTGCAGAGGATGCAGAGCACGTTATCGTAGCTATGGGCTCGGTGAACGAGACTATCAAGGAGTGTATCGACTACTTGGCTACCCAGGGTAAGAAGGTGGGTCTTATCACAGTTCACCTCTACCGTCCATTCTCAGAGAAGTACTTTATGGAGGCTGTGCCTGCAACAGTTAAGCGTGTATGCGTTCTGGACCGCACAAAGGAGCCAGGAGCTAACGGCGAGCCTTTGTACCTCGATGTGAAGGATATGTTCTACGGTAAGGAGAACCAGCCACTCATCATCGGTGGTCGCTACGGTCTCTCATCAAAGGATACTACTCCTGCACAGATCTTGGCAGTTGTGGAGAACCTCTTCGCAGCAGAGCCTAAGAACCACTTTACGGTGGGTATCAATGACGACGTAACCAACCTCTCACTCGCAGTTGGCGAGGAGGTGTCTATGGCGTCAGCCGGTACTTTTGAGGCACTCTTCTTCGGTTTGGGTGCTGACGGTACAGTAGGTGCTAACAAGAACTCTATTAAGATTATCGGTGGTTCGACAGATAAGTATTGCCAGGCATACTTCTCTTATGACTCGAAGAAGTCGGGCGGTTACACATCATCACACTTGCGTTTCGGTGATACCCCTATCCGCTCGCCATACCTGGTTACTACACCAGACTTCGTGGCTTGCCACGTTCCATCATACGTAGATAAGTACGATGTATTGAAGGGCTTGAAGAAGGGTGGCTCATTCCTGTTGAACTCTGTTCACGATGCAGAGACTACTTGCCGCACTTTGCCTGATCACATGAAGGCTTATCTGGCACAGAACAATATCAACTTCTATATCATCAACGCAACAAAGATTGCTGCAGAGTTGGGCTTGGGCTCACGTACCAACACCATTATGCAGTCGGCATTCTTTAAGATTGCAGAGGTTATCCCATTCGAGAAGGCTGTAGAGGAGATGAAGAAGGCTATCTTGAAGTCTTACGGTAAGAAGGGTGAGGATATCGTCAATATGAACTATGCTGCGGTTGACGCTGGTGGCTCGGCTGTTGAGAAGGTGGAGATTCCTGCAGAGTGGGCTTCGCTGGAGGTTAAGCAGGCTGAGAAGGCTGTCGATATGGCACGTCCAGCATTTGTTCGCGAGGTGTGCGACCCTATCAACGCATTGAAGGGCGATGACCTCCCAGTATCGGCATTCAATGGCCGTGAGGATGGTACTTGGGACAACGGTACTGCTGCTTACGAGAAGCGTGGTATCGCTGTGAATGTGCCTGAGTGGTTGGTTGACAACTGTATCCAGTGTAACCAGTGTGCTTATGTTTGTCCTCACGCTGCTATCCGTCCATTCCTCGCAACAGAGGAGGAGGCTGACGCTTCATTGGCTTGGAAGCAGGGCTTGGGCGAGACTAAGGCTTACAAGTTCCGTATACAGGTATCGCCACTCGACTGTACAGGTTGCGGTAACTGTGTGGATGTATGTCCTGCCAAGACTAAGGCTTTGGTTCTGAAGCCACTCGAGTCGCAGATGCCACAGGCTGAGAACTGGAATAACTTGATCAAGAATGTATCGTACAAGACAGACATTCTGGATAAGACCAAGAGCGTGAAGAACTTGCAGTTTGAGCAGCCACTCTTTGAGTTCTCGGGTGCTTGTGCAGGTTGCGGTGAGACACCTTATATTAAGACTATCACACAGCTCTTCGGTGATAAGATGATGGTTGCCAATGCAACAGGTTGTACATCAATCTACTCTGGCTCGGCTCCATCGACTCCATATTGCACTAACTCTAAGGGTCAGGGCCCTGCTTGGGCTAACTCACTCTTCGAGGATAATGCTGAGTTCGGCTTGGGTATGCACGTGGGTGTTGAGAAGTTGCGTGATCGCATCCAGAAGTATATGGAGCACGCTATCGCAGAGTGCCCAGCTTGCTCTGAGGAGTTGAAGGCTACAATGAAGGAGTGGATTGAGAAGCGTGGCTCATCGGCTGCATCGGCTGAGGTTACTGCACGTCTGTTGCCACTTATGGAGGCTTGCGGCTGCGACACTTGCAAGAAGATTCTCGAGATGAAGGATTGGTTGGTGAAGAAGTCGCAGTGGATTATCGGTGGCGACGGTTGGGGCTACGATATCGGCTTCGGCGGTGTAGACCACGTATTGGCTTCGGGAGAGGATGTAAACATTCTGGTTGTTGATACCGAGGTTTACTCTAACACCGGTGGTCAGTCATCAAAGGCTACTCCAGTAGGTGCTGTTGCTAAGTTTGCATCAAGCGGTAAGCGTATCCGTAAGAAGGATTTGGGTGCTATCGCGATGACTTATGGTTATGTATATGTTGCACAGGTGTCTATCGGTGCTTCACAGACTCAGCTCTTCAACGTATTGAAGGAGGCAGAGGCATATCCTGGTCCATCACTCGTTATCGCTTATGCTCCTTGTATCAACCACGGTATCAAGGGTGGTATGACACGTACACAGACAGTCGGTAAGGAGGCTGTGGCTTGTGGTTACTGGCACTTGTGGCACTACAACCCAATGTTGGAGGAGCAGGGCAAGAACCCATTTGTTATGGACTCTAAGGAGCCAGACTGGTCGAAGTTCCGCGACTTCCTGATGAAGGAGGTTCGTTATACTTCGCTCCTCAAGGCATTCCCAGGTGAGGCTGAGGAGCTCTTCGCAGCGGCAGAGGAGAACGCTAAGTGGCGTTACAACTCATACCAGCGTATGGCTAAACTTGAGTACTAATCAGCTTCGGATAAAATAAGAGATTAAATCTCGCACAGCGAGGATTCCCTTCGGGGAGTCCTCGCTTTTTTTTGTGGTTATGTGGGCATTGGGCGGAGACAGAGGCGGTGTAGTGGTGCGGAGATAGCCGGATAAAGGGGTGATAGATGTATATAATGGTGGTTTTGTTGTATGGAATGGGGCTTATGGTGATATTAATTTGATAAAATTTATATAAAAATATTTGCAGTTTAAATAAAAAGTTATATTTTTGTGGTTGAATACGATATTTAATAGGGCTTTTTGTGTGCAAATAAAGTCTTAAAACTATATTTAATGTAAAACTTTTTTGATAAAAACCAAATATAATTAGCTGAAATACAGTTGGTTGTATTGTGGGAAGCGATAATAACTAAATAACCTTATATAATATTATGAGAAACATCCTTTTATTGACAGTTGCTTTTGTGATGTTAGCTGCTACGGAGTCGGCGGCACAGGGCAACACCGAGTTGGAGCCACGCGACTTTGAACGTGGCTGGTACATTGGACTTCAGGGTGGTATACCTACCGCCGAGGCGACATTCAGCTCATTTGGAGCGGACCGTTTCCGTCCAGGATGGGAGGCGGGTCTGCACGCTGGCTATCGCTTTAACCATATCCTGGCGTTGGAGGCAACAGCTGCCATAGGTCAGGTATTTATGGGCGAGCAGGATTGTTGCTTCGACAGCGACTATCTGCTGGGGGCTGATTGGAACCGTTGGAAGTATCCGACAGCGGACTTCCACTACTATCCATATAGCGAGCTGAAGAGTCATACTCAGTTGCAGCGTTACGGACTACACCTTAATATAAATATGCTGGGATTCTTCCCTTCGACGCGTGATAGCCGCTGGCGACTGGAGCTTGCACCTTCTATTTATGCTGTGGGCTCATCGTCGGACTTGCGTACCAAGTCGGATGATAAGCTAATCGTAGCGGATATCAACTCGTGGCATTTTGGTTATGGCGGTCGTTTGCAGGCATCATACGCCCTGACCGAGCGTCTGGATTTGGGTATCTATGGAGGTTTTGCCCACCACACAGGCTCTACGCTGGATGCTATGCCGCAGATTCACCTGACAAACTTTGTGATTGATGCAGGATTGAAGCTCACATACGCTATCGGCACGAAGCCTCGTGCGAAGTCGACGGCTGCGGCTGCACTTATCCCAGCGTCGGCACTTTTGGGCGAGGGTAACGACACCGCTGAGCAGGACGAGGTAGCGAACGAGGAGCCTGCGGAGGTAGAGGTTGTAGAGCGTAAGGCTATGCCTCAGGCACCTCCTGCCGAGGTTAGCACAGAGATTAAGCCTGCGGTAGGCATTAAGGCCGAGCCACAGTCGGAGGCTACAACAGAGCCACAAACGGAGCAGGCAACAGAGGTTGCAGAGGTGGAGTTCCCTGTGATATACTTCTCATTCAACAGCGTTTGGATTGAGCCAAGCGAGCGAGGCAAAGTAAAGGAGATATCGGAGATATTGAAGGCTAACCCCGAGATGCGTATCCGCGTAACAGGCTCATGCTGCGAGATTGGCGGCGAGGAGGTTAATAAGCGAGTGTCATTGCAGCGTGCCGAGGCAGTGAAGCGAGTGTTGGGACAGTGGCTTATACCTGCCGAGAGAGTGGAGACCGTAGGAGCAGGTATTGCTCACGACGCTCCGAGCAGAAAGGAGGCGAGAAACGCCACCGTAATAGAGATTATAAAGTAATAACTAAAATAAAAACCTAAAGATTATGAAGAAATTATCAATTATCGTACTGTTTATCGCACTCTTCGCAGTGGGTTGTGAGAAGTGGGATCATAAGATTGCTGCGGTGGAGGACCGTTTGGAGTTGTTGGAGGGAACAACAATCCCTAACATCGAACAGCAGATTGTAAATATCAATGCTTCGATTGACGATTTGAAGGCTGTAGATGAGGCTTTGCAGGGTCTTATCGACAACTTGGAGGCTAAGGCTGAGGACTTGCAGGCACAGCTTGACGCCAATGCAGCAGCCGACGCAGCAACAAAGGCGGCATTGGAGAGCGAGATTGCCAACCTGAAGGCTCTTATCGCAGCTTTGCAGGCAAAAGACGTAGAGCTCGACCAGAAGATTGCAGACCTTCAGAAGTATGTCGATGACGAGATTTCGGCTACCGAGGATTGGGCAAACCAGACCTTCTCGACACTGGAGCAGTATGCCGATATGCAGCAGGAGATTTCTGCTTTGAAGACACTCTTAGAGCAGTATAAGAGCGAAATTACAGCTGCTTATACCGATGCTATCAAGACCGCCATCAATGCCAGCGAGGCATCTATGAAGGATTGGGTAAATAAGACTTTGGCTGAGGGATATTACACAAAGGCAGAGATAGACGGTAAGGTTTCTGCTCTCGAGACTAAGATTGAGGATGGCGACGACGCACTCCAGAAGGAGATTGACGCACTCAAAGCTGCTCTTGAGAAGGCAAAGGGCGACCTTACAGTAGCATACGTGGAGGCTATCGAGAAGGCAATTAACGACAACAACGGAAAGATTAATGCAGAGATTGCCGCAGCAGTGAAGACCGCACAGGACAATCTTCAGGCACAGATTGATGCTATCAACAACGAGATAGAGAAGATAAAGACTCGTTTGGATATTATCGAGGCAGACATCAACTCAATCACACAGCAGATTGATGATTTGAAGGGTGTAGATGCCGAACTCAAAGGCTACATAGAGTCTTTGCAGGACACCGCAAACGACTTGCAGTCGAAGATTGATGCCACCAACGATGCACTTGCAGTCTTGGAGAGCGACCTTGAAGGCCAGATTACAGCATCGGAGCAGAAGGTGCTCGATGAGTTGAAAACCGTGAAGACGGCTTTGGAGGGACAGCTCGCCACCATCAAGGAGACCATCACAACGCTTACATCTCGGCTTACTATCATTGAGGGCAAAATCGTTCAACTTTTCAATGCAATAGATGAGTGTGCAACTCAGGAAGATGTGAATGAGGTTAAACAGAATTTGGCAACCGTGCTGAGCGATATGGCTGCGATGAAAGTTGATATTAAAGATCTTCAAGATAGAATGGATACCGTAGAGGGAGAAGTGGATTCATTGCAGACTGCTGTCGCTAATTTGGAAAGCAGAATTGAAGCACTTGAAAAGGACTTCGCCAACCGCATACAGAGCCTGAAGTATCTGCCGGAGTATAACGACGGTAAGGCAGTAATGGACTATGCAACACTTACAATGAATCTCGACTTTATCGTCTCACCAGCTGAGGTGGCTACGTCGCTCAAGCAGCAGTTTGATGCCGACAACAGTGTTATCAAGGCTTATGTTCGCTACACCAAGACACGTGCTGCGGGCGATATCGTTGAGCAGAAGGTTGCGGCAATGAGCGTAGGCGAGAATGGCATATTCACACTGACTATCGAGGGACAGAACCTGAGCGATGAGTTCAGGACAGGTGCTTTGGATGCAGTAATCTACATACAGATTATCGACCAGAATGGCAACAACGTGGTGTCGGATATGATTCCTATGGTGGCTACGGGAGTTCAGCAGCTCGCGATGCCGACTAACGTAAGGACTGAACAGATTTCTCGTGGCGTAATGCGTATAAGTTGGGACCCTGTGCCAAATGCCGATTTCTATGAGTTTTGTAAGGGAAATCCAATTGTTAATCCATACAGTCCAACCGACAATTGTTACTATGATTTAGAGTACACGGAGGAGCTTGTTGGCGTGACACAGCAATATGGAATAAAAGCAGCATCTAACTCGCTGCTGTACACAACTTCTGAGGCGTATATGTCTATGTCAGGAGTGGTTTACCCTGAATTACTGTCTGAAGTATCAATCGAGTACGAGGCGACAGAGCAGCTTACTCTAACAGAGGGTGCATTTGGTTATGCGACCTACACTCATACATTTGCCGACGGCAAGGGAACGATTAGTTTTGATAGTTCGGTTACGGAGTATTCGATTGCGAATAATGCGTTTAGAGAAAACACATCCCTCACGTCGATAACATTCTCGGAGGGCTTAACCACGATTGGAAGCAATGCATTTTATAGTTGTGCGGCTCTTGAGAAGGTGGTGATAAAGGGTGATGTTACAGCGATTGGACAAAATGCGTTCGCAAGCTGTTCCTCGCTCTCAACGGTGGAATATTATGGCACCACAGAGCTAACCACAAGTAATGTATTTTTTGATACTACACTCCTTTTCGTATCGGTAACTGATGCTTATCCGGCTGCCGTATTCTGTGGCGTAATGGCAAGAAAAGAGTTATAAAGACTGAATTTGATTCATAAATAAATGGCAGGGCTGACCGCAAAGGTCGGCTCTGTTTTTTTTAAGGTGAAAAGTGAAAACTGAAAGGTAAAAGTTGTGGTTATTTGGCAAAAAAGCATTATCTTTGTATGTAGTAACATAAAGATACGATGGTGATTATCAACAGATACAAGCGTGGCGAACATTCGCTTAATCCTGCTTTATTGTGGGAGTATGACCTGCATACTTTCGACTGGCAGGCATCGCGTACGCTTGTAGTGCAACGAGTTGTTGAGTTGGGAACACCAGAAGATTTCTATGCTGCATTCGATATGTATGGTGGTGTTGAGGGTTTTCGTGAGATACTAAAAGATGTTCCATACCTCAGCCCCATAGATTTGAACTTCGTATCATTCGCATTTAATCTTAAAAAGGAGGAGTTGAGATGTTACAAACGCAGACAGTCGAGCCCGCAACATTGGAACTTCTAAGGAAGTTACAGCAAGAGCCTCTGCTGGCGACCTTCAATCTGGTAGGTGGCACAGCCCTGGCACTGCGTATTGGTCATCGCAAGAGTGTAGACCTCGACCTCTTTACTCGCGAGGGGTTTGACCTCGAAGAGGTGAAATCTATGCTTGTGGAGAAATATGACTTTAAGGTGTCGTTTGAGCGTCAGCACACTCTCAAAGGCTTTATTGGTGGAGTAATGATTGATTGCATTCGCTTCAACTATCCACACCTGCAAGCCCCCGATGAAATTGATGGTGTAAGGCTTGAGAGTATACCTGATATTATCGCAATGAAACTATCAGCAATCGTCCAGAATGGTACTCGTATCAAGGATTTTATAGATATAGCTACACTATCGACAAAATATTCGCTTGATGAGATGTTGCAATTCTACGTAGATAAATTTCCCAATGCAAATATTGTTATGCCAGCCAAAGCTTTAACATATTTCGATGAGATTAACTTCGACGAATCGGTGGTTATGACTACGGGAAAGTTTGATTGGAAGCGGGTTGCAAAACGATTACAAGATATGGCAAAAAATCCACAGAAGGTATTTAGCACGCTGTGATAATGATTGCTGTGTAATATAATAACGGCAGGGCTGACCGCGTGGTCAGCCCTGTTCATATTTTAGGGGAAGGGGAAGGCGTGTGGAAATTACTCTGTCGCCTTATACCACGATGTCTGGTAATACTCGTCGCGATAGAAGTCCGAAGGGTAGGAGGTCGATAAACCGAAGTATTGGTCGGCATAGACAGGCTTGAAACCTTTGTTTGCACCCCAGCCAGCGTAGAACTTATCGGTATGATAGCGAGAGATGACACTCTTGGAGAGCTGTGTCATAAATGCCTCCTCGGCAGCCTCATCCTCGGCAACCAACTTGACATAGTCGCCCAAGTCGAGGAACAGAGGTTTACTCAAGCCGTCGTAACATTGGAATGCCGACAGGGTAACGCCCTCGACAATGCCCGTTGAACGTACACGCTTGAAAGCCTCGGCAAGAGCGTTCATCTGACGCATATCTATGAGCGACGCACAGCCCGAGTAACCAACCTCTACTGCATAGTGCTCATGATAGTCTCGGCAGACAGCATCCAAATCGAAACTCTTGCCACCTGTGCCCAAAAGGTGTGGAATGACACGTTTGTAGGGGAAGCCTGCACCCATAATCTCGCTAACCGAGCCGATGGCATACTTGGTAGTGTTACGCAACTCATAGAGCGACTCGACATTAGCCATAAAGCAAGCATCATAGATGGTGTACTCGAACTTCACGCCCGTAGCCTCCAAACCGCGTGCTAAGTCGGCAATCTCGATACAGCTGTAATAGGTGTCGGTGGTCTGTGGAGGGTCGCCGAAGAAACGAGTCATCATATGCTTCTCGGGACGTAGCCACAGCTGGTGGTCGGCGATAGTCTTAGGCGACTGAAGGTGTGGGCGGTATTGTGAAATACTGCTGCTAAAGTCGATAGGAGTCCACGCACGAGAGTGTCCACCCAAGACAAGTCCGTAGGTGCGGGCAGGGGCTTGCTTGATAGCCTCACCAACAAAGAAGGTGATGGTCTCAGCCTCGGTACGCTCGGGCAGATCGTAGACCATTATCTCATTGGACTCGCAGACACCTTTGTGGAACTCCAACTCGATAAGGGCTGTCTTATCCTTGTTGCCCTGCTGGAAGATGCAGACCACTCGCACCTTATCCTGCAATGTCGTATCCTCGAGCGAGAGGGTACGCAACGCAGCCTTTATCATATCGATGTTCTGAAAGAAGTAGTAGTTGAGGTCGAAGCCCATAAAATAGCATATCAGAGTGTGCTCGGTGCTCTCGGGGAGCGGCTCGGGCTGTGGCTCATCGCTCTTCTCACAGGCGGCGAGAGGTAGTACAAGGGCTACGACGAGTAGCAAAAGATATTTTCGGAGTAAATTCATACGTGGGTTGTTATTTATAGATTATTTATATTCGCGTGGGCCGAGGTTATTAAACTGCCAGGTGCGTTTCTTCTGGAAGGTAACCTCATCGGGCTTATTGCGGTAGATGCGACTATAATCGAAATAGTAGCCGCGAACCTTCTTGCCATCGGGCATACGTCGAGGCTCATAGAGCGGAATAAACTCTACATTGCGGCTCACAATCTCGGCACGCTTGTATGCTACGCCCATAGATGAGAGGACATTGTAGGCGTGCGAGAACATAATGATGTGCATAGGCTCTCGCTCCGTGCGACCATCACCCGAAGATTTGATGGTCTCCATAATGCCGTTGAGGTGGTAGAAATAAGCCAACTCCTTCTCGCTGTCGCCCATAGCTCCGTAGGCAAAGACTAACATATTGAGTACCATAGGGCTGAAGGGGTCGACACGCAGTGCGTCGTTGCAGACCGAGATGATATGCTCTATCTCGGCTCTGTCGGGCGACTCTGTGTCGATACTTGGAAGCGAGGCGTAGAGCTCCTCGGCTGCCGCATTGGTCGCGGTGGGTTTATAGTCATCCTGATAGGCAAAACCGTAGTAGAGGTAGTGATATTCATCCTCGGTGAGCCGCTCCAGGTTGTTGTAACGCATAATGAGCTTGGTGTAGTAGTAGGGCGACGAGCTATCCATAGTCTGGCGAAGGATATCCTCCTCGTCGGGCACCTTAGCCCAGAGTGTTGCAGGGAGCAGGATGAGCAGTAAAAGGTATCTTTTCATAATCGTTTTCTTTCTCAAACGCAAAGCCTATCGCAAATCGTATTCCGCAATGAGTTTTTCCAACTTACGCACAAGCATATCGGTTGCAGGGACCAAAGGCAGACGCAGACTGTTGCAGATTAAGCCCTTGACAGCGAGTGCAGCCTTAACGCCCACAGGGTTGCCCTGCTCGAAAAGAGCACATACCGCATCGTTGAGTGGCTCATAAGCCTTGTCAGCCTCATCGAAACGACCCTCGCGAGCGAGGTTGACAGCCTTGCAGAACTTCTCGGGAAAGGCATCAACAGCGACAGAGATAACACCGTCGCCACCCTTACGGATGACATCTATTGTGATGCCATCATCGCCCGAGAGCACGACGAAATCATCGCGTTTGCATTTGATAATCTGCTCTATCTGGTCAATCTTACCCGAAGCCTCCTTGACAGCCACAATATTGGGGCAGTCGTGAGAGAGACGGCAGGTGGTCTCGGCGGTCATATTTACGCCTGTGCGACCCGGTACATTATAGAGGATAACGGGCAGTGGCGAAGCCTCGGCAACAGCCTTATAGTGCTGATACAAGCCCTCCTGCGAAGGTTTGTTGTAATAGGGTGTAACGCTCAGCACTGCCGAGATACCCTCGGTATCCATCTCACGGAGCTGGCGACACAGCTCGGCGGTATTGTTGCAGCCCATACCCACCACGACGGGGACTCTGCCCGCCACGTGGCGACGGGTGAGGTCGACAATTGATAGCTTCTCCTCGGCGGTGAGCGTAGGGGTCTCGGCGGTAGTGCCAAGAGCTACGATATAGTCCGCTCCGCCCTCGATAACATAATCTATCATACGGCATAGAGCCTCACTGTCGAGGCTACCGTCAGCCTTAAAAGGTGTAATCATTGCAGCACCAATGCCGCATATTTTATCGTATTTCATATCGGTAGTATTTTTTCATATTAAAATAACGAGCCTTGAACGGGTGTAGTATCTTTGGGCTCAGGTTTCTCTGTTGCGGTGGGTTGCGGTAGGGTGGTATGCTCGCCTCCGATGAGCGAGATGAACTCCTGCTCGGAGATAATCTTTACACCCAACTTTGTAGCCTTCTGCAACTTTGCAGGTCCAATCTTTTCGCCCGCCAAGAGGTAGGTCGTATTGCTCGCAACAGCCGACTGATTCTTGCCTCCGTGAGCCTCGATGAGAGCCTTCAGCTCATCACGCGAGTGGTCGGCAAAAGAGCCCGAGATAACGATATTCATACCTGCCAGCATGTCGGATGCCTGCTCTCGCTGCTCTGCCACGAATTGCAGACCTGCATAGCGTAGTCGCTCAATGATAGCAATATTTTGCTCATCGGCGAAATACTCGGCTATAGCGTCGGCAATCTTCTCGCCCACCTCCTCGGTCTGGAGCAACTCCTCGCGAGAGGCGGTCATCAGTGCATCCAGAGACTTGAAGTGTGAAGCTAAATATTTGGCGGTAGTCTCGCCCACGAAACGTATGCCTAAAGCGAAGATGACTCTGTGGAGCGGTACGCTGCGTGAGGCGGCAATGCTCTGCATAATATTTTCTGCCGACTTGTCGCCCAGACGTGGCAAGACAGCTATCTGGTGTGCCTTCAAGTCGTAGAGGTCGGCTATGTTGCTCACCAACGAGTTGTCGAACAGAAGTTCGATGGTCTCCTCGCCCAAGCCCTCGATATTCATCGCCTTGCGGCGGATGAAATGGATGATGCGACCAATGATTTGTGGTCGGCAATGGCTCGCGTTGGGGCAGTAGTGCTTTGCTTCGCCCTCATAACGCACCAACTCGGCACCGCACTCGGGGCAGTGGGTGATATATTGCAAAGGGGTGCTGTCGGCAGGTCGCTGAGATAGCTCCACCTCGACAATCTTAGGGATAATCTCGCCGCCCTTCTCGACATAGACCATATCGCCCTCGCGGAGGTCCAAAGCCTCAATCTGGTCGGCGTTGTGGAGTGTGGCACGCTTGACGACAGTACCTGCCAGGAGCACAGACTCGAGGTTGGCTACGGGGGTGATAGCTCCCGTTCTGCCTACCTGATACGTAACCTTCAGCAGACGTGTCAGAGCCTGCTCAGCCTTGAACTTATAGGCGACAGCCCAACGAGGCGATTTGGCTGTAAAGCCTAACGTGCGGCGTGAAGCGTCGTCGTTGACCTTGATGACGATACCATCGGTGGGGAATGGGAGAGTCTTACGCTCCGAGTCCCAATAGTTGATGAAATCGAATATCTCCTCGCGGCTATGGCAGATGCGTGCCTTATCCGAAATCTTGAAGCCCCAGCTACGTGCAGCCTGCAGATTTTGCCAATGGTTGTCGTAGGGGAGGGTCTTGCCAGCTAACTGATAGAGTGTGCAGTCCAAGCCTCGCTTGGCTACAACCTGCGACTGCTGCTGCTTGAGAGTGCCCGCCGCAGCATTACGGGGATTGGCAAAGGGTTGCTCGTCGTTAGCCTCTCGCTCGGCATTGAGCCTCTCGAATGAGGCGTAGGGCATCAAAATCTCACCTCTAATCTCGAAATAGTCGGGGTAGCCCTCGCCCGAGAGGACAAGAGGCACAGAGCCTATGGTGCGGACATTGGCGGTAACATCGTCGCCTTGCTCGCCATCGCCACGTGTAACAGCACGTAGCAGACGACCATTCTCGTAGGTGAGTGATATGGCTGTACCGTCGAACTTAAGCTCGCAGACATACTCGGCGTGCTCCACCTCTCGCTCCACACGGTCAATCCACTCGCCTAACTCCTCCTGGGAGTAGGTGTTGCTCAGTGAGAGCATAGGGAAGGCGTGGCGTACTGTCTGAAACTCGCTCGTCAGGTCGCTGCCGACACGCATCGTGGGGGAGTTGGCATCGTAGTACTCGGGGTGCTCAGCCTCCAAATCCTGCAGACGACGCAGCAGGGTATCGAACTCAAAGTCCGACACTTCGGGGCTGTTCTCTACGTAGTAGAGGTGGTTGTAGCGGTTGAGTAGGCTACGCAGCTCTTCTATCTCTTGGCGGATATCCATATCGTTTTATACCATTTGTATATATATAATCGCGTGTAAAGGTAAGCAATTTGTTTGTAATGGAGACTCTTTTCAAAAAAAATCAAAAAAAAATATGCAAATTTGCTTCAATATGTAAATTTTGCGTATACTTGCAGAAATTTTTGCGACCAATTAACAACTTAACAAAATAATTACTATGAAAAAATTTAGATTACTGCTTGCAGTACTGATGATGTCTGCAATGTTTGTAGGCTGTGATGAGGGTGATAGAGGTATTCCAGATATCCCATATCCTCCACAGGGTGGTCAGACTGGCGGTGGAGATGAGCCAGGCGGTGGAGATGAGCCAGGTGGCGGTGAGGAGCCGGATGATCCAAATCAGGGCGGAGATACTCCTTCAGGAGAGATTGACCCTAACAAGAACTATCCTTTGATTTCGTCTATTCCTACCTTCATAACAGAGAATATGACAGACGATGTTACTATCGTTGTCAATGGTGAGGGTACAACAATTGATGGCTATCGCCAGGATTTGTATGCTCACACCGGTGTCATTACTGCAGCAAGTACAGGCGACGCCGATTGGAAGTATGTGAAGGCTGATTGGGCGGTAAATATCCCTGATTGTAAGCTCGTGAAGCACGAGGTGGGCGAGTTGTGGACTTTGACCATTAAGGGTGGCCCACGTGCTTACTATGGTGTTCCTGCCGGCGAGAAGATTGTAAAGCTGGCGTTTGTGTTCCGTGGTCCTGCTGGTACTCCAGAGTTGAAGGATAACGGTAAGGATATTTTCGTCGAGCTCTCAGAGGAGGCTCTCTCGGTGAAGTTTATCACTCCTGCCAACGGTACAATGTATAAGGTTGGCGAGACTTGCGATGTGCAGGTTGCAGCACAGGGTGCTGAGGCTCTCTCGTTGTTTATGAATGATGCAGAGGTTGTTTCTACCCAGGAGTCAACAATCACTTATTCATATACTCCATCGGTGGCTGAGGATATCGTATTCAAGGCTGTAGCTACAAACGGTGGCGAGCGTGTTGAGGAGGTAGTCAACGTAACCGTTCTTGGCGATACTCAGAATGAGACACGCCCAACAGACTCAGTAGGTGGCGTAACATTGGAGGGCTCTTCGGCTACATTTGTTCTCTATGCTCCAGGTAAGCAGAGCGTGGTATTGCTCTCGGAGTTGAACGACTATGCTCCATCTAACGAGTATATGATGAAGCGTGATGGCGACTACTTCTGGATTACAGTTGATGGTCTCCAGGCTAACAAGGAGTACGGTTATCAGTATCTGGTTGATGGCTCTATCAAGGTAGGCGACCCATACGCAACAAAGATTCTCGACCCTTGGAACGATAAGTATATCTCTTCGTCGACTTATCCTGGCTTGAAGCCTTACCCATCGGAGTATACTACCGACATCGTTTCAGTATTCGATACCTATACAACAGAGTACGATTGGGAGATTGAGGATTTCGACCGTCCAGCAGAGAACTCTTTGGCTATCTACGAGCTTTTGATTCGCGACTTCACAACAGAGCGTACAATAAACGCTGTAACAGCTAAGTTGGATTATCTGAAGACTCTCGGTATCAATGCTATCGAGCTGATGCCTATCCAGGAGTTTGACGGTAACGACTCTTGGGGTTACAACCCTTGCTTCTACTTCGCAGCCGACAAGGCATACGGAACAGAGGAGGATTACAAGCGTTTCATCGACGAGTGCCACAAGCGTGATATCGCAGTTATCCTTGACGTAGTATTCAACCACGCAACAGGTCTTCATCCTTGGGCGAAGATGTGGTGGAACTCATCTGCAAACAAGACTGCTTCGGACAACCCACTCTTCAATGTGGATGCTCCACATAACTTCAGCGTATTCCACGACTTCAAGCACACCAACGCTAAGGTACAGGAGTACTTCGACGATGTATTGCAGTATTGGTTGGAGGAGTACAACGTAGACGGTTTCCGTTTCGACCTTACAAAGGGTCTTGTACAGAATCCATCAAACTACGATGCAGGTGGTTACAGTGCAGAGCGTATCGGTATCTTGAAGGGTTATGCTGAGGCAATCCGCGAGGTTGAGCCAGATGCATACGTTATCTTCGAGCACTTCTGCGACCAGCGTGAGGAGACCGAACTCTACGAGTCGGTAGGTGCTTTGTGCTGGAATAACAATGCACTGAACGGCTATATGGAGAGTGTTATGGGTTATAGCGGCAACAACAAGAGCTCATTTGCTGATTTCAAGCAAGGTCGTGTAAACAACATCGAGACTCACGACGAGGAGCGTGTAGCATACAAGGCTATCACTTACGGTCAGGCGTGGATGAAGAGCGACTGGGCTATCATCTCGAAGCGTCTGCAGGCAGCCTATGCATTCCACTTCTTAGCTCCATATCCTCGTATGATGTGGCAGTTTGGTGAGTTGGGTTACGATGTGTCAATCGAAGCTAACGAGAGTGGTGTTGTGGGCTCAAACGGACAGTATCGTACAGACCGCAAGCCTATCCGCTGGAACTACTTCGACGATGCTAACCGACGTGCTCTGTATGACGCTATGTCGAAGATTATCACATATCGTACATCTCACGAGGAGATTTATGGTCAGAGCAATTTGGTCGTTAAGCAGGCTGTTGGTGATGCTAATATGAGCGGAAAATATTTGGTTATGGATAACGTGATTGTTATCGCTAACTTCTCTAATGCTCAGGCATCGACTACTGTGGACGTTCCACAGAGCGGCGAGTGGACAAACCTTATCTCTGGCGAGAAGGTTTCTCTCGGCTCAAGTTACACTGCTACTTTGGCAGCTCACGACTATATAGTTTTGGTTCGATAAATTTTAGTAATAGGGGGCGGGCTACACGCGTAACCTGCCCCTGTAAAAATTAGGTTTAGGTATGGTGCAGAATAGTACTAAAAAACGCTTGGTTACAAGTTTTAATAATCTCTCACAGGAGCAGCAGGAGGAGGTAAAGATGCTCTATCCTCGTGGTTTTACCGAGGTGATGACGCGAATCGAGAAGCCTAATGGCGACTTCTTCTACGTTGTACCATACGAGACAGAAGAGGTGTCGTATCTGGTTAAGATTGACGTTAAGATTGACGATGTCGCAGACGATGGTGCTGATGACGACTACTTCGGCGACGACGAGATTAACGGAGCTGATGAGATTCAGGACGACGGCTCTGAGGATGACGATATGGAGTAAAAAAATCCGACTTGAAAAAGTCGGATTTTTTTGTTGTCTGTAATGTAACTTAATTCTCAGGAGTATATGTCGCTACGCTTACACGTGAATCGGCACAGCCGTAGTAAAGATGCCACTTGCCACGGTGAAGCACCAAACCCTCGATAAATACCGTGCCGGCAGGGTATTGTCCGCTACGCTCGAAGTCTGCCTCGGGGATAAAGAATGGGTAGTCCAGGCGGTCGATGACCTCGGCAGGATTCTCCTTTGAGAAGAGTACCTGACCTGCACAATAGCTGTTGGCAGTGTAGTTTGCATCGCCCTTCTCGCCATCCATATTCTTACCGTTGTACATCAGAAGGATACCATCGTCGGTAATAACAGCCGGAGGACCACACTCGGTGAGCATACTGTCGAAATAGCCCTCGCGTGGCTCGATAACCTTCAGCAGTTCGCCATTCTCATCGAGCATAGGAGTCCAGTCGATGAGGTTGTCGCTCGTTGCAACATTTATCCACTGCTCACCCCAATACATATAGTACTTACCATCAATCTGGGCTACGGTTTGCACGCCATCTACTACCTTGGTTACTATAGAGGCGGACTTTGAGAAGTCGTTGGCGAAGCGACCATCGTATGCCTTGCCAAATGCCAAACCGTGCTTCTCCCATGTGATGAGGTCTTTCGACGTAGCGACACCCAAGCGAGCCTGCTTGCGATTCCACATAGTGTAGAGCATAACGTAGGTGCCATCATCGGTCATAACGACACGTGGGTCCTCGCATCCGCCAGGACACTCCGCTTCGCCCTGTGAGTCGTTAGGATTGGGGTAGAGGACAGGGGTGGGGAGGATGTCGAACGAAATGCCATCCTCTGAAGAGGCATAGCCGATGCGTGAGGTACGCTGTCCGATGCCCGTTGCGGAGTTATCCTCGGAGCGGAACAGAACGACAACCTCACCATCTTTGATGGCGGCTGCTGGGTTGAAGGTGTCGCTCTCCATCCACTTCATAGGCTTGCCCTGCATAGGACAGTCAAACTCAATGTCGGTGTTGGGAGAGATAATAGGGTTGACACCCTCGGGACGCTCAAAGCCGAGCCATGCCCACTGCTTCTGCTCGTTGGGAACTTTACCACCTTCGGTAGGTGCGGGCTGAGTGCAACACGCAACAGCTGTTGCGGCACACATTACGGTTAAAAGAAGTTTTTTCATTCGCATATCGTTTAATAATTAGTGAATTAAAAGCGACAGGCGAATGTGTTGAATGGCTCGAAAGCCGAGTATAGCTATCACAAATATAGGGACAAAAATGAAAAGTTATATCAATTCTTTAATAAATTGTTGACAAATTAACTTTCGGCGGCTATGCTTATCTGTATTAAATAGGTATTTTTGATGCGTCAAATTGTGTAATTATTTAATCGCAATAATATGAAAAAAGTAGATGTTGTCCTCGGTTTGCAGTGGGGCGATGAAGGTAAAGGTAAGGTGGTCGATGTGCTGACACCAAATTATAAGGTTATTGCACGTTTTCAGGGTGGACCAAATGCAGGACACTCGTTGCATTTTGCGGGTCGTAGCTTTGTGTTGCGTACCGTTCCTTCGGGTATCTTCCGCGAGGGCTCTATCAATATTATAGGTAACGGTGTTGTCGTTGACCCTGTGGCATTGTGTGAGGAGTTGAGTCAGATAGAGGCTCAGGGTGTTGACGTTAAGTCGAAGCTCTTTATATCGAAGAAGGCTCACCTCATCCTGCCTACTCACCGTCAGCTCGATGCAGCTAATGAGGCGGCTAAGGGTAAGTCGAAGATTGGCTCTACACTGAAGGGTATAGGTCCTACTTATACCGACAAGATTAGTCGTAACGGATTGCGTTTCGGCGATGTGCTGGCAGAGGATTTCGAGGCTCGTTACGACCGCCTGAAGCAGCGTCATCTGGCGATGCTATCGCAGTTTGATTTCGAGTTCGATATTACCGAGTATGAGAAGCAGTGGATGGAGGGCGTCGAGTATCTGCGAGGCTTCCGCTTCATCGACAGCGAGCATGAGGTAAATGAGTATATCAATAACGATGTGGCTATATTGGCTGAGGGTGCTCAGGGCTCGATGCTCGACGTTGATTTCGGAACATATCCGTTTGTTACATCGTCAAATACTGTATGTGCCGGAGCCTGCACAGGTCTGGGCGTTGCTCCGTCGAAGATAGGCGACGTGTATGGTATCTTCAAGGCATATTGTACTCGCGTGGGTAGCGGTCCATTCCCTACCGAACTCTTTGATGAGGTTGGCGAGGAGTTGCGTCGCATAGGTCACGAGTTTGGTGCTGTTACGGGTCGTCCACGTCGTTGCGGCTGGTTGGATTTGGTGGCACTCAAGTATGCAGTGATGGTTGATGGCGTAACGGCTCTGATTATGATGAAGGCTGATGTGATGAACGAGTTTGACACCATCAAGGTCGCTACCGCTTATAAGATTAACGGCGAGGTCGTTGACCACTTCCCATACGAGGTGGGAGAGGGCTTGGAGCCTGTATATACCGAGTTTAAGGGTTGGAAGTGCGACATCTGTGGTGTTCGCAGCTATGAGGACTTCCCTGCGGAGTTTAAGACTTATGTGGAATTTATCGAGGCTCAAACAGGTGTGCCTGTGAAGATTATCTCGGTAGGTCCAGACCGCGAGGAGACAATCTTTAGATAGAAAATTTTTGATTTTGGCTGAGATTTACTATCTTTGCCAGTGAAAATAGTTGACGTCGTAACAGTCGCCAATGATGTTTAAGAGAGGCAAATCAGATTCGGGAACGATCATTTAAGTCGCGTAAAATGGTCCTTCTCGGGGATGGTTTGCCTTTGTTATCATAATTGAAGAGACTGTGGCGTTTATTATGTGTGGTGACGATGGTTGCCCCTATGTTTAACCAAAATTAGACAAATGAACAAAGCATTGAAAATTGTCGTATTGGCAAAGCAGGTACCCGATACCCGCAATGTGGGTAAGGATGCGATGACGGCAGAAGGAACAGTAAACCGTGCAGCACTGCCTGCTATATTTAACCCCGAAGATTTGAATGCCTTGGAGTTGGCATTACGTCTTAAAGATGCCCAGGAGGGCTCGACAGTTCATATCCTGACGATGGGTCCTTATCGTGCAGCAGACATCATCCGCGAGGCTATGTTCCGCGGAGCAGATGGAGGCTACCTGCTCACCGACCGTAAGTTCGCAGGCTCGGATACGTTGGCTACCTCGTATGCCCTGTCGTGTGCGTTGCGTAAGATTGGAGCCGACGTTATCGTTGCGGGCCGCCAGGCTATCGATGGCGATACCGCTCAGGTAGGCCCACAGGTGGCAGAGAAGCTCGGCTTGCCTCAGGTTACATACGCCGAGGAGGTGTTGGAGGTTGAGGAGTCGGCACTTGTCATACGTCGTCGCTTGGAGCGTGGTGTAGAGGTGGTGAAAACTCCACTGCCAGCAGTCGTTACGGTGAACTCGTCGGCTGCCGAGGTACGTCCTCAGAATGCACGTCGTGTGATGAAGTATAAGTATGCGATGATTCCTTCGGAGATAGCAGCCGACGCTGACTCGCTCAGTGCAAAGATGTGTGGCGAGCGAGAGTATCTGCGTATAGTGGAGCTCACTGCTGCCGACATAGAGTGCGACGAGATGCAGCTCGGATTGACAGGCTCACCTACGAAGGTGAAGAAGATTGAGAATGTCGTATTCCAAGCTAAGGAGGCAAAGCGTTTCTCGGCAGAGGATAGCGATATAAATGATTTGATGGTTGAACTTATCTCGAGCCACACGCTCGGTTAAACGATTTTGCTATGAATAATATATTTGTATATATAGAGTCGGAGCAGGGTGTTGTAGCCGACGTGAGTTTGGAGCTCTTGACAAAGGGTCGTGAGCTTGCCGATAAGCTCGGTGTTAAGTTGGAAGCTGTGCTCTTGGGTGAGAACCTCGCAGGTATGGAGAAGGAACTGGCAAAGTATGGTGCTGACACAGTTTGGGTTGCCGATGATAAGGTGTTTGCTCCATTCCGCACACTGCCCCATACGTCGGTTTTGTGCGGCTTGATAAAGGCGGAGCAGCCACAGATAGTGTTGTTTGGTGCTACACCCGTAGGTCGCGATTTCGCACCACGTGTATCATCAGCACTGCATAGCGGACTGACTGCCGACTGTACCCAGTTAGAGATTGGACCACACAAGGATGCCAAGAGCGGCAAGGAGTATGAGGACTTGCTCTACCAGATTCGTCCTGCATTTGGTGGTAACATCATAGCAACGATTGTAAACCCTGACCACCGCCCACAGATGGCTACCGTGCGTGAGGGTGTGATGCGTAAGCAGGAAGCAGCTGAGGCTGCTGCAGGCGAGGTGAAGCCAATCGCGTGGAAGGAGTATCTCTCGGATGAAGATTTGGCGGTGGAGATTATCTCACGTCATATCGAGGAGCGAAAGATTGATATCAAGGGTGCTTCGATTATCGTTGCAGGAGGATACGGTATGGGCTCGAAGGAGAACTTCCGTCTCTGCCACGAGTTGGCGGAGGTGCTTGGCGGTGAGGTAGGAGCTTCACGTGCGGCGGTAGATGCCGGCTTCACAGAGCACGAGCGTCAGGTGGGACAGACAGGAGTTACCGTGCGTCCTAAACTCTATATAGCTTGCGGTATCTCGGGACAGATTCAGCACACAGCAGGTATGGATGCTTCGGCGATGATTATCTCTATCAACACCGATGAGAATGCACCTATCAACAAGATTGCGGACTATGCCATCACAGGAGATGTGGCAGTGGTAATCCCTAAGATGATTAAGTATTACAAGCAAAATTCGAAGTAGTATGGCTAATTTCTTTTCAGATAATAAAGATTTGCAGTTTCACCTTGAGCATCCTTTGATGCGTAAGATTGTGGAGCTTAAGGAGCGTCAGTTTGCCGAGAAGGAGCTTTTTGAGGGTGCTCCTCAGAATTTTGAGGATGCTATGGACTCGTTCCGTCGTGTGATGGAGCTCACAGGTGAGGTGTGCGGCGATGTCATAGCACCTAATGCCGAGGGTGTCGACAAGGAGGGCCCACGTGTGGTAAACGACCACGTGGAGTATGCTTCGGGCACTGTCGTAAATATGAAGGCTGTGGTGGATGCCGGCTTGAGTGGCTTGACTCTGCCACGTCGCTTTGGAGGTTTGAACTTCCCACTCATCTGCTTTGTGATGGCGAACGAGATGGTGGCACGTGCCGATGCAGGCTTTGAGAATATATGGGGCTTGCAGGATTGTGCCGAGACTATCAATGAGTTTGCTACCGAGGAGCAGAAGAAGAAATATCTTACCCGAGTGTGTGAGGGCGACACCTGTGCGATGGCACTCACCGAGCCCGACGCAGGCTCAGACCTGGGTGCTGTGATGTTGAAGGCAATCTGGTCGGAGGAGCGTCAGACCTGGCTCCTGAATGGTGTCAAGCGTTTTATCACCAATGGTGATGGCGACATATCGTTGGTGTTGGCTCGAACAGAGGAGGGTACAACCGATGCACGCGGTCTCTCGATGCTCATCTACGACAAGCGTGATGGCGGTGTGAAGGTACGTCGTATCGAGAATAAGCTCGGTATCAAGGGCTCGCCAACGTGTGAGTTGGTATTTACGGATGCCCCAGCAGAGTTGGTAGGCGACCGTCGTATGGGACTTATCAAGTATGTGATGTCGCTGATGAACGCAGCCCGTCTGGGTATCGGTGCTCAGTCGGTAGGTCTGTGCGAGGCAGCATATCGTGAGGCGTTGAAGTATGCCCACGAGCGTGAGCAGTATGGTAAAGCTATTATCAATTTTCCGGCTCTGTCGGAGATGTTGTCTGTGATGCGTGCCAAGCTGCACGGTGCACGTGCACTTTTGTATGAGACAAGTCGCTTTGTGGAGATTTATAAGCAGTATGGTCATATCTCGCACGAGCGTGCGTTGGAGGCTGAGGAGCGTCAGGAGATGAAGTTCTACAACCGCTTGGCAGATGCTTTCACTCCGCTCACAAAGCTCTTCTCGTCGGAGTATGCCAACCAGCTGGCTTATGATGCTATACAGGTGCACGGTGGCTCGGGTTTTATGAAGGATTATCCTTGCGAGCGATTGTATCGTGATGCACGTATTATGAATATCTATGAGGGTACATCGCAGTTGCAGGTTGTGGCGGCTATCAATGGCGTTACAAAGGGTACTTTTATGGAGCAAATCGCTCGTTATGAGGCTGCCGAGTATTCGGAGGCTATGACACCTGTGGTGGAGCAGATGAAGGCTCTGCGTGAGCGTGTTGAGCGAATGATAGAGCACGTTGAGGCGGTCAATAAGGAGTTCCCACAGTTCAAGGATTTCCACGCACGTCGTTTGGTGGAGAGTGTCGGACATATCATCATCACTCTGTTGCTTGCCGAGCAGGCATCACAGGCAGAGGAGTATGAGTCGGATGCAAAGATTTTCGCCAAGATGGCAGCATCGTACATCGCTTCGGCAGAGTGTATGGTAATGAACTCTACGGGCGAGGATGTGGCTCTGTGGAGTGAGGTGCAGCGGCAGTATTAATTTCTAATACTATTTATGGAACGCGTCTAAAAAGGTGATTTCTGTGTTACGCTCACTCTTAAAATCCTCATTTACGCCAAGTAAACTGCGGTTTTGCGAGTTTCGCAAGCCTTGAACTCCCACTTTTTATACACGTCCCAAAGTTAAATGAGGTTGTCGATTGACAACCTCATTTAACTTACTCCACCAGATAAATATCGCACGAACTGAAATCTATCTCCCAATGACCATTTTCACTACTTTCCCATTGGTACTGCGTTGACATTCTATCCCACCATCTTTGGAAGTTAATACCTGTCTCACTCATATCTTTAATGAGTTTTTCGTAAAGAGCATCATTCTCGGCTGTTAGAATCTTTGCCAATTCGTTGAGTCCGTTTCGACGCTCAAAGAGAGTCTGAATCTCATCTCTCTCTGCTTCTGTTACTTTGCCAATTAGTTTTTTCATACTACCATTCTTTTCGTACATCAAAAGGATCTAAATATGTTATCTCTGCAATCTCGGTCTCGGGGAGGAACTCTGCGTGCTTGCGAATATTTAACAATAACTCGCGGCTTGCGTTGCGTTCCAAGTGTGCTGTTACGCATTGCTCGTGGCTTGGAGTGTTAACCTCAAGAGTTGTCTTTCGGTTGAGCCAAACACAACGCTTGCATTGGTATGCATCGCAGTTGCGACACAGTGGGGCATAAGAGAGCTTGTATAGTTGTGGATTTTTAATGTCCAACCCATTTTTCAAGTCGCCAATGCTCGGTGCTTTATCCTCAATTGTTGTTTTGCTGTCCGATTGATAGAATGCGGGGCAGATATAGAATTTTCCATCGGGAGCCAATGTGATATTTTCCCATCCGGCGTTGCAATTATTCATTGCACTAAGTGAAAACCTATCGGTGAGTAAATTTAGCTGTGGTGTTCTTCCTTCGAGATAACACTTTTCTAATTCGCTTCCAAGTGTAGATAAACACTCTTTGTATCTGTCGAAATCATCCTCAGAAAAACGTTCTACATCGCGGATGGCAATGTTGAGTCGTTTGACTTTTACTAAAATGTCTTGGATGCCGCTGATGTATTTGAAGAAATCATCTTTTCCGATGCGTAAGACATAGGTGCTGCTATTGCTTAACTCGCACTTGCTTAGCTCGTTGTAGTCGTTAAAAACAATGATGTCGGCATCCTCTTGCGATGCGAAAGGAACAATCTTGCTATGGTCGATAGTTTCGATTGTGTCTTTGTACTCTTGAGGTATTTCATAGTCGGGATATATGAACTGAATCATCAGGTTCTCTTTCATTGCGAAGAGGATTCCAGCTTTTAAGTCATCCAATGCAATCAGTTTACGTTCCTGCTTCGTATTATCGTAATGGCAATACGATGTACTCGTGTCGTCGAGTAATATTACTAAATAGTTTAGCATAGTTTTAACATATTACATCCTTTGACTCCAATTTATTAGCCTCGAACTCCTCTCGTTCTCCCTCGAGCTCAAGTTTGCGGTAGAGTTTGTTCCAATAGTAGTTGTTGGCTCTAACGCGGGCTTTGTGCATCTTGCATATCGCTGTAGCACGTTGGTATACAGTAGGTGTGTCTGCAGCATCGTAGTTTTCACCCTGACACCACGCACAGCCACTCGCCACCTCACAATCAATGCACTCTTGGGTCGATTGGGTGCAACGGTCAAGGGTAAGGAATGGTCGTAGTTTGTTTTTGTCAATACCATCGTGGATATTGCCTATAATCCAAGCTTTTTTATCTCGCAACGAATATTGGGCGAAACGTGTACAAGGATAGAAATTTCCTGCTGCATCAATTGCCAACATTTTACCTGCACCACACCAGTTGCCATTATCTCTTTGACAATCCATAGGTTTACCCATCTGCTCGGTGAAGAATGAGCAAGCATTCTCTTTGTATAGTTCGTTGTCGATAATCTCATCGGCGAGTTGCATCAATTGCTCCTCGAATTTGATATCATCGCCCTCGTTCCATACATCCTCGAATACGCAGTTTATGTTCACTTCGTGTATACCTAATGAATATAGGTGTAATACACTCTCCTTTATATATGGAATATCGGCACTTGATATAGTTACCTTAGTTGCTGCGTTAGGGAACTGCTCCAACCATAGAGGAATATTGCGGACTACATCATTATACGAACCCTTCTCCTTGCCTTCGCCTTTCCAAATTCTATTTAGGTCGTGCTTTTGCTGTGTGCCATCAATGGTAATTCCAATAGAAAGGTGCTCACGATTCTTAGCTATAAAATTTTGCACTTTTTCGCTATCGTAGTTTATGCCGTTTGTAGAAAAGCTAAAACGGTAGGAATTAAACCAATGGTGGTTGCGTGAGAATAACTCGGTTTTGATGTAATCGCAAATCTTATCAATTAAATCTATTTCAAGAAAAGGCTCACCTCCAATAAAATCAAAGACTACGGATTTATTGCTAAATAATGGGTCGTATTCGCGGTCAAGAATATAGTCAATAGCTTTTTTTGCAATATTCCATTGCATTCGCTCTTTTTCATTCTTACCAACAAGGTAGCAATATTTGCAAGCAAGTTGGCAGTCTTTGGTTACGATAAATGTAATATTTTTGGATATTCCAGACTGCCACGGATCCGTGCGTTCCTTTATTTTTTTCATAATTTAGAAATACATCATACCCCAACAACCACCGACACAACTTCCTATGCATGAATTGGTACAAGTGTTTGCACACCCATAGCCGCAACTGCCTCCACAATATCCTGAACAAGAACTTTTACAGCCGCCCTCGCATGTTGTATTACATCCCTTATAACAAGAACCTTTGCAACCTGTGTAACATTCTCCAGTACATCCAGAGTCGCAAGAGCCTTCGCATCCGCCTCTGCAAGTGTCTTTACAACCAGATGAACACTCTCCGGTACATCCAGAGGAGCAAGAACCTTTACAGCCATTTTTACAAGATGTTGTGCATTCGCCGCTGCAAGAACTACAACTTCCTTTAGCTGATCCTGAACAACCCCCAGAGCAACTGCCTGAACAAGAATGTTCACAACCATTTGATCCGCAAGAGCCAGAACAACTTCCCCCGCAACCGACAGAGCAACTACCAGAGCATGTACCTACACATTGGTTTGTGCAACCGTATCCACAAGTGGTGCCGCATGATCCTTGGCAATTTGTGTCGCACGAATGTAGACACGTTACAACGCAAGCTCCAAAACAAGTTCCATATGTACATCCATTGGCTTTTGTGGAAGAATGTTTGTTTTCTGCAAAGGCGGCTGTGCTGCCTATAAAAATTGCACCGAGAATAGGAAGAACGTTTTTAGTCGCCTTCTTGAAGAACTCTCTACGTGAGAGGACTTCTTTCTTCTCTTTTTTCATAGTTTGAAAGTTTGTAGTCAGCGGACCCCGGGCTGGCTATATAAAAACAAGAAGTGTGGAGCCGTTCGTCTATCAGGAGGAGGCTCTGGAATGCCCACATCAAATAAACAATACCCCACACTTGTCCAGTATGGAGTAGAGCACATCGCATACCAATACAAGTGATGAGTGTTATCGTTCTCCCTGATGTGTTGAAATTTTCCAGATTTCCTCCAAGGATAAAAGCGAAACACTTCTATCAAAATATGTCAAGTTCTTGCGAACTATAGCACAAAAGTAGGAATTTTCCGCCTAATTAGCAAATATTTACGAGCTAAAGTTTGCTAATAGATATTCTAATTCTTTTTATTTTGTTTGGTCGTTAAAAAGATGTATATTTGTTGGAGGAACATTTGGTATGAGAAGCAAAAGACATCTTATATTATATATGGCGGTGGCGGTGGTGGCTGCTGCGTCGGTGGCGTGTGGGGCTCAGGGAAGAGTCTCGAAAGGTGTTGAGCCAAAGGTTGAGCAATCGGCTAAAGTAGTCGATTCTCTGCCCAACGTGGCATTCAGGGTGCAACGAGCCTCGCAGATGTTAGACGAGGCGGCTCAGCGAGAGTACTACGCAGAGCATTTTTGGGATGAGTATGACTTCGCGGATTCGACATTTGTTGCACAGGTGGATAATACGCTGATGATGCAGACCCTGCTGACAGCTGTGGCTCTCTCGACAACGCCTGAAACAACGCCCGACTATCTCACAAAACTGATGCAGCGAACAGTGGTATCGAAGCCTGTGATGCAATATTTCCTTACGATGGGTGAGGAGTTATTCTATGACCCAAACTCCCCCTACCGCAACGATGAGTATTACATACCTATGTTACGCGTGGCATTGGAGTCGGGGCTGCTTGATGAGTATGAGCGTCTGCCATACGAGAGCGATTTGCGTATAGTGAGCCAAAACAGAGTAGGGCACGTAGCAAATGACTTTGAACTGACACTCGCCTCGGGACAGCGGATATCGCTATACGATATTGAAGCAGATTATGTATTGCTCTTCATAAGTAATCCTGGTTGCCCTATGTGTCGCGATGTGAAGGAGGCTATCCTCGCATCGCAGCTGCTGAGTGATATGGTGGAGGATGAGTCGCTCAAGATAGTGGTGCTCTATCCCGATGCGGATTTGGATGCGTGGCACGCCGCCAAAGGCGATTATCCGGCGGCGTGGATAAATGGTTACGACGCGGAGCAGACGATAGAGGCGGAAGAGCTCTACGACCTGAAGGCGATACCGTCGTTGTATTTGCTGGATGCGGAGAAACGAGTGATGCTAAAGGATTGTGTCTCAGTTGAGTTGATAGAGCGGGTGTTGCTTTATTAGGGGTGGTATAAGCTATGCTTATGCTGTGATAAGAAAAAATAATGTGTTTTTCTTTTAGGATTTTGGTTTTATATTCTATATTTGCAGTGGAAAAAGTAATAAAAACAAACATAACACAAACAAATAAACATTAAAACTATGGCTAAGAAATTTCGTTGTACAGTATGTGGTTATATCCACGAGGGTGATTCAGCACCAGAGCAGTGTCCACTTTGCAAGGTAGGTGCAGATAAGTTCGTTGAGGTTGAGGAGAAGAAGGAGGGTCTGGAGTTTGCGACCGTTCACCAGTTAGGTGATGGCAAGGGTGCAAGCGAGGAGCTCTGGAAGGGTTTGCAGGACCACTTTATGGGTGAGTGCACCGAGGTTGGTATGTACTTGGCTATGAGTCGTCAGGCTGACCGCGAGGGCTATCCTGAGATTGCTGAGGCTTTCAAGCGTTATGCTTGGGAGGAGGCAGAGCACGCATCAAAGTTCGCTGAGCTTATCGGTGAGGTTGTTTGGGATACTAAGACTAACCTTTACAAGCGTATGAATGCTGAGGAGGGTGCTTGCGAGGATAAGTTCCGTTTGGCTCGTCTGGCAAAGGAGCAGAACCTTGACGCAGTACACGACACAGTTCACGAGATGGCAAAGGATGAGGCTCGTCACGGTGCAGGTTTTGAGGGACTCTACAAGCGTTACTTCAAGGAGTAAGAGCATTAAGATAAGATAAATAACAAAGGGCAGACTTTCGAGGTCTGCCCTTTGTTGTTGTCATAGGTCGCTGTTATAGCTTCTCTAACTCTACCGTAAAGTGTCGCAGGATAGGAGCCTCGAAGGTGATGCGGTAGCCCGAGGTAATCTCATCTCGACGTTCAAAGATGTTACGGCAAGCGGCTGCGATGACGCGAATATGATTGTCGGTGTAGACGCGGCGAGGGATAGCTAAACGAAGCAACTCCAACTTTGGATAGCGGTTCTCGCGTGTTTCGGGGTCGCGGTCTGCCAGCAACGTGCCAATCTCTGTGCCACGGATACCAGCCTCCAAATAGAGCTCGCACGAAAGGGTCTGTGCGACATATTGCTCCTTGGGAAGGTTAGGCAAAATCTTCTTCGCATCGAGGAAGATGGCGTGGCCACCTGCAGGACGCTGATAAGGTATGCCATACTCATCCAGCAGCTCGCCCAAGAGCTGTACCTGGTGGATACGTGCGTGCAGCTGCTCGTACTCGGTGTTCTCATCCAAGCCCACAGCTAAAGCATCCATATCGCGTCCCGACATACCGCCATAGGTTACGAAGCCCTCGTTCATAATACAGAACGATGTAGCTCGACGCAGCAGGTCGGCATCACGCATAGCAACGAAACCTCCCATATTGACTACACCATCCTTCTTTGCTGAGATAGTCATAATATCGGCATAAGAGTATATCTCGGCAACAATCTCTTTGATACTCTTGTCGGCATAACCCTCCTCGCGAGTCTTGATGAAGTAGGCATTCTCGGCAAAACGGGCAGAGTCAATGAGCAGAGGAATCTCGTAGCGGCGGCACAGCTCGGCAGTCTCGCGGATGTTTCGCATAGATACGGGCTGACCTCCTGCGGTATTATTGGTGATAGTCAGCACGGTGCAAGGAATCTGCTCCTTGGGGTATGACTGAAATACCTTCTCCAACTTGTCTAAGTCCATCTCGCCCTTGAAAGGAATCTCAAGCTGGGTGTCGGCAGCTGCATCTATCGTGCAGTCTATTGCGTGGCACTTGCGGAACTCGATATGTCCCTTTGTAGTGTCGAAATGAGAGTTGCCGGGGACAATGTCGCCAGCCTTCAAAAGAGCCGAAAAGATGACATTCTCGGCTGCACGCCCCTGGTGTGTAGGCAGGAAGTAGGGCATACCGAAGATACGCTGTATGGTCTCCTTCAAGCGGAAATAGGAGCTCGCACCAGCATAGCTCTCATCGCCACACATCACAGCTGCCCACTGCTTATCGCTCATTGAGCCTGTGCCCGAATCGGTCAGAAGGTCGATGGTAACCTGTTCGCTGCGAAGGTTGAAGAGGTTGTAATGTGCCTCCTTAAGCCACTGCTCACGCTCCTCGCGTGTCGAGGTGCGGATAGCCTCTGTCGCCTTGATTTTATAAGGCTCTGCGTATGGAAGTTTCATAATATTAAAAGTTTTAAGGTTTTTACGTTTTATTTCTAACAAATTTAGGAAATAAAATTCTTTTATGCAAACAAAAAGTAGGGCGTATCCATAACTATTTTGGACACGCCCGCTCTGATAGAAGATGGTGTTGTCTAACCCAGAAACAACCGTATGAAATCCCTCACCCGCTCAAACCCCTTGCGGGCAGCATAGGCTACGTCGTATATCTCGTCCCAACGAGCCTTAATCTGCGTGATAGCTTTGTGTGCCGAGAGCAGATAGATGATGGCTGCCGCGAGGAGAAACATAGCTGCCACGATAAGCGTAGCTACTATGTCGGAGCCGATGAGCGACGTCAGCCACTCTAAGAGCAATACAACGAGCAGGATGGTTGCTGTGATGATGCTGAAGAGGAACGTAACGATAGCCGTCATCAGGCTGCGAGGTGAGTGATTATCTGTTGCCATAGTGGGCTACCGACGTTTACTTATCGTTGCACTGACAACGAATCTTCTCTGACTCCTGCTCCACGTAATCGCGTATCTTACTACGTAACTCGGCACCCGACTGGGGTGTGATGAGCATTGCGGTCAACGAGCCTACTAAAGCACCTCCAATGAAAGAGATGATTGAACAAATACCTGTACTTTTCATAATACTAACAATTAAAAATTCATATCGTAGAGTTGCAAAAGTCAAGCCAGAGAGGTAATTTTGTCTATGCTTAAACAGAAAAATGAAAAGACGGTAGCCTTTACGGGCCACAGAACATACGAGGGCGAGGCACAGCAGGAGTTGGCTGCTGTTCTGCGTGAGTTATATGCCGAGGGCTATCGTACATTTCTGAGTGGTATGGCACGTGGCTTTGACCTTGCAGCAGCAGAGGCTGTGATGCAGTTGCGTGAGGAGTTTGCGGATGTGCAACTCATAGCGGTAGTGCCATTTGAGGGCTTCCGCTCGCATTTTCGTGGTGAGGACCTTGAGATTTACGATAGGGTGATAGATGCGGCAGATGAGCGGATAACGGTCAGCGAGCATCGGGGAGGCAGAGGCTTCTTCGAGCGAAATGATTTTTTAGCGGATAACTCTTCATATGTCGTGGCGTGGTGGGATGGCATACCCAAAGGTGGCACCTACTACACAGTGCAGCGAGCACGCCGACAACATAAGCCTGTGAAAAATTTGTGTCCGCAGTTACAGTTAGAGATATTCGGATAAAAAAACACCGCTTCGTAAAAGCGGTGTTTTTTTATCTTTTGAAGCGGTTATTACCAATTCAAAATCTTCTTGAAGTCGTATGCCTCAGGATTCTCAACGTAAGCCTTAGCAGCCTCGTAGTCCTCCTCGGTGATGTAGTGGAGGATGTTGTTGATAACCTGCTGAATCTTGTCTGACTCGATGTTTACCAAACGTGGTGGAATCTTGCCGGTTGTTGGGTCCTGCAAATCCTTCAGGTAGAGTGGTGAAACGAAGCCATCCTGTGAGATGTAGACCATACAGCCGGTCTTACCCTCCGAGAAGAGCTTATATACACCCATACCCAACTCTGAGCAATATACCAAGTCGTATGCGATAGGAGTCTGGCAACGTACCTCGTAACCAATCTCCACAGGGCGAGACTTAACCTTCAAGCCGAGAGCCTTGAGCTTGTTCTCTAAGAGCTCGTTGAAGATGTTAGCCTTCGATACCTTACCCAACTCTGGATGACCGTGGTCGTCGTATGTGAAGTGGATACCAGAGTTGCGAATCTCATCGTCAGAAAGTGCGTGGAATACACCCTCAGATATCATTGCAACACCGTATTCGATACCCATAATCTTACGCTTGATGATAGACGAAACAACCAGGTTTACAATCTTCTCAACGGTAATCTCTGCCTTGTTAAACATCTCAGGGATTACAATCATTGGGTAGTGGCAAGCTGAACCGATACCGAATGCGAGGTGGCCTGCTGAACGGCCCATAGCTGCTACAACAAACCAGTTAGCCGATGTGCGAGCGTCGTTATATACGGCACGACCGATAACGGTACCGCCCTCCTTAGCTGACTGATAACCGAAGGTTGGTGAGCCTGCTGGCAATGGGAGGTCGTTGTCGATAGTCTTAGGAACGTGGATGTTAGCAATAGGGTACTGCTTAGCCTCCAAGAACTTAGCGATGCGGTTAGCTGTCGAAGCAGTGTCATCACCACCAACAGTTACCAACAGCTTGATGTTGTTCTCCTGGAAGAACTTGAGGTTGAAGTTCTCCTCGAAATCCTTATCAGTTGGCTTGAAACGGCTCATTGTAAGGTAAGAGCCACCCATATTGAAAATCATATCCGACTTCGCAAAATCCATATCCTCGAAACGTGGATTAGGGTTGAACAAGCCAGAATAACCATAGTGCAAACCGATTACACGATAACCCTTTGCAAGGAAAGTCTTGGCAACTGAGCCAACGACAGTATTCATACCTGGTGCTGGACCACCACCCGTAAGAATAGCAATAGCTTCTTTCATAGTGTTGTATTATTTAATGTGATTAGTAATCTCTTTAATTACGCGACAAAGATAATAAATGATAATGCAAAATTCAAAATTAGAAATTCAAAATTGTCAGTCGTTGCTCCGATTTGCAAGACTTAACACCTCGAGGAGCTTGTCGCACATAGCTTCCCACGAAAAACGCTTCCGTTCCTCGGCGAAATTTGCCTTCATACGCTGAAGAGTGTCGCCCTCGTATATGCGTTGCATAGCCGCCTCGATAGCCTCCTCTGATGGCTCGCAGCACAAGCCGACAACACCATCGGGAACAATCTCCGCAAGACCTCCTACGCGTGTTACAATCATCGGTAGCGAGAAGTTATAGGCTATCTGCGTTACGCCACTCTGCGTCGCTGTGCGGTAGGGCAAAACCAGAGCGTCGGCAGCCGAGAAGTAGTATCTAACATCATCATCGGGAATGAAATGGTCGTGGAGAATGATGCTATCTTTCAGTCCGAGCTCATCGATGAGCGAGAGGTATTTTTCGCGTGAGGCATAAAACTCGCCAGCGATAAGCAGTCGCCTTCGCTCGGGCATCCAGCGTCGCCAGGCACGCAACAGAAGGTCGAGTCCCTTATAGTCGCGGATGAGTCCGAAGAAGAGAGTATAATCGTAGTTGCTATCCAAGCCTAACCGACGCTTCGCCTCGAGGCTCTCCACAGCCGAGCCAAAGTGCTCAAACATAGGGTGTGGCGAGAAGATGGCAGGGACGGAGGTGTAGGCTGTAAGCTCGCTGTGTACCTGCTCCGACATATAGACAAAACCGTCGACTGCACGCAGATAGTAGCGGTTGAAAGGTTTGTCAACAAAGTGGTGCTCGTGGGGCTCTACGTTGTCAATCTGGCAGATGACCTTCGTTACACCGTTGCGACGTGCTATGCGTGCCACAGTGCCAAAGCAGGGAGCCATAAACGGTGTCCAATACTTCATCAGTATCATATCGGGGCACTCTCGCTTGAGGCGGTAGCCTAAACGAATCCAATTGATTGGGTTGATGGTGTTGACAACTCGCTCGATATGCAAATCCTCGGGTGCAGGCGAGTCGGTATATTGTGTCTTGCCTGGGAAGAGCAGCGAGGGGTATTGAACGGTGAAGGTGTATATCTTTACCTCGTGCCCACGACGCTGGTATTCGCGTGCCATAGTGTGCATTATGGACGCCAATCCTCCACGATAGGGGTGTGCGGGACCGAGTATTACAATCTTCATATCGTTATTTTTGGAATTTCATTGTATAGTTGCGTAGCCACTTCATAGGGTAGCCCCCCAAGCACTTGGCAAAGGGAATGAAGAGTCGGAACCACCAATCGGGCACCTTGCATCGCTGACCGCGGAACATACCATTCAAGCCGCGACGTGCACAGCTCTCGGGCGACATCAAAACGCCTATCTTCAGTCCAAAACGCTGTAACTTGGGCGAAAGACCATAGAGGTCGGTGGCGATACCCGCAGGACAGATGGCTGTGGCTGTTACGCCTGTGCCCTTCAGCTCCTTGGCGAAAGCTACGGTGAAACTCTTGAGGTATGCCTTGCTCGCACTATACAGTGCCAAGCCCGGGTAGGGCATCCAGATAGAGTAAGAGGACATATTGAGTATCCTACCACCGCCACGCCGAATCATATCGGCAGCATAGAGACGAGAGGTCTTGGTGGCAGTGAGGGCGTGGAGGTAGATTATCCTCTCGATACGCTCCTCGGGGGTGTTGAGGATGTCGCAGAATGAGAAGATACCAGCGTTGTTGACCAGCACATCGACCTTGATGCCTTCGCTCTCTGTCCACGCATAAAGCTCATCACCAGCGGTCGTGGTAGCCAAATCTTTGGCTAAATGACGCACCCATATCTTATCGCTCACACGCTGTACCTCCTCGGCTGTCGTAGCGAGCTCCTCGGCTGCCGATGATACCATCACGACATTGTAGCCCAACTTTGCCAATCGCAAAGCATAGCAGCGTCCTATGCCGCGTGAAGCTCCCGTAACGAGGGCTGTCTTTGAACCTGGTGTAACCTCTCCGCGTGCCATTATTTTATAGAGTTTAGTTCCTTCCACAACTTCTCAGGTATCTCCCCCGAACAGTTGTGGCAACATTTCATATCGACAGAGTACATACGTGCTATGCAGTAGTCGCGGTGGTCGCAGCCCGAGCGGGTGGAGATATCACCCTCACGCAGCTGATTGACAAACGATGGATTATTAATCAAAGCACGAGCCATCTGCACCATCTCGAAGCCCTCGTCGAGAACCTTCTCGATACCCTCGCGAGAGACTAAACCACCGACATATACCAACGGGCCTTTCAGTGCGGCACGGAACTTCTTGGCGTTTTCCAAGAAGAAGCACTCCTCGAAGTCGTACTGCTTAATCATCCACTGACCAAACAACGATACGACAATCTTCTGTGGCCACTGTGTCCACGGCATATAATAGCCCATAGTCTTGGTAGGAATACGTCCACGCATAACAGCCATAGGAGCCTTCGACACGAAACCCGATGAGAGAACGATGCCGTGAACGCCAAACGTCTCTATCTGCTTGGCTATCTCGATAGACTCGGGAATCTGTATGCCTCGCTTGAAACCATCCTCCATATTGTGCTTAACGAGAACAGCCATATTGCATCGTGCAGCCTGCTCCATAACCTCCTCCAAACACATATTCATAAAACGCATACGGTTCTCCAACGAGCCACCATACTCGTCGCGACGATGGTTGGTATAGGGCGAGAGGAATTGCGAGATGAGGTAGCCGTGTCCTGCGTGCACCTCCACAGAGTCGAAGCCTGCCTCGTGAGCCGTTACTACGGCACGACCGAAGTCCTTTGCCATCTCGGGTATCTCCGAACGACGTAGCTTACGGTGAAAAGTAGGGGAGTAGAGGTTGAAACCGTTAGATGCCGAGACAGGGAAGCTGCCTGCGGTAGACCAATGTGTCATATTGCCGCAATGACCTATCTGCACTCCGACAGCAGCACCCTCGGCGTGAACAGCATCGGTGATATCTTTCAGTGCAGGGACAATCTCATCGCGAAGCCACAGCTGGCTGTTGAATGAGACACCGCTGCGATTGACCGAGGCGTATGCCAGAGTAGTCATACCGACACCACCGCGAGCAACGCTCACGTGGTAATCTTTCAATGCCTCGGTAGGACCGAAATCCTTACCCATAGACTCAAAGGCAGCCGAACGAATGACGCGGTTGCGAAGTGTTACGGGTCCCATCTGATATGGGGTGAAGAGCTTTGAATCTTTCATATCTGTTTTTAATTTCTGCCTAATAGATGAATGGAATGATGCGTTTGCGGCGGAGTGATGTGAACTCCTCGCCAAACTCCTTCTCGTAGCGTTTATAGAGCGAGAATGAGCGTGGAGCAAGGTTGGCAAATGTCCACCACACGAAGACCAGACCAGCCCACGAGAGCGATGCAATGGCGAAGCCAGTCCACTCTAACAACTCACCAAAATAGTTTGCCGATGAGACATAGCGGAACATACCTCCCTTGGGGATATAGTGGCGAGTATCACCCTCCTTACGCAGGTGGCGAATGATATAGTCCGAATGCCAATTGATAGCCATACCGGCAAAGAACAGCACTACGCCCACGTAAATCCAGGGCTGAGAGAACCAATCGGCGTAATAGCCTTCGGGAGCGATATAGAATATCCAGCCGCCCTGCATCAATGCGTTGAGGGTGTTGAAGGTCATACCCATCAGCACTATACCCAAAGGCATCTTGGAGTTGCCTCGCATCAACAGCGGGAAGATGAATGAGCGTTGGAAGTAGTGGAGCTGAAACATTGCAAACAGGATGAGAGGTACTGTATCCCACATTCTGTCGGATAGAACCCACAAGACAGTCATAGCGATGAACACCGGCGACTCCATAAGCACCCAGCCCACCTTATTCGGTACGGGAGGACCATAGCGTCGGTCGAACAAATAGCCATATCCTGCCTCGAAGAATTGGAGGGCGATGAATACAAATATGGCAATGACAGCCATCACTACTAAAAACCAATTATATGTCTCGACTAAGTTTTCCATAGGTTACTGATGTTTCAACCTACAAATATACGAAATAGTAATTCAAGTTTCAAGTTTCCTTCGCCAAATTGTCCCAACATAGGTGTAAATATGGCGACTATGTTTGCGAATTAAATTTTTTTAACTAATTTTGCACTCGCTTACGAGCGAACGATTGAGCTATGGTGTAATGGTAACACTGCAGATTTTGGTTCTGTCATTCTGAGTTCGAATCTCGGTAGCTCAACAGAAAAACCCACCTATGCAGGTGGGTTTTTTGTGTCTATGAGTGGCGTATATTGTTATCTGATGAATGAGCCGCTCCACGAGCTCTTATTGCCACAGCCATCGCTTACGGTGATTGTGATGTCGTGCTTCGTGCCACCCTCAATCTTCTCATCCACAAGGCTTACAGCTGCCACGCCGCGAGCGTAGTCGATAGCTACCCACCGTCCGTCGATAGTGATAGAGTAGGACGACACACCTGTGAAATCATCCTTAAGAGCGAAGGCTACTGTCTTGTTTGCCGAGAGGTCAGCCCCATCGGTGAACTTTGGTGTGATAGTGGGGGCTGTGGTGTCGCACGTGAGACAATAAGTGCCGAAAGATGAGGTCTTGAGCGTAACCTTGCCATCCTGGTTTTTACCTCCTGCATAGACCATCTCCTGCTTGTTGTTGACAGATGCGATGACGACCTGTCGTGCGGCAACATCGGTCGCAGGGGCTACAAAAGAGAGAGTCATAGCCTTGTGTAGTGGGATGTTCTTACTGCCGACAACATAAGCCTCGCTAAGCTGAGGGCGTGTTGCGGAGCTCTTGACGGGCTGTGTGTAACGTGAAATTTCTACCTCCTTGGACTCGTATAATGCACCCGAAGGTATTGTAACGCTCACATCCTCGAATATCGCATTAAACTGTTTGTTATAGTATGCTATATTGGTCGAAGTGATACCCGTCGAGTGGAAACATTCATTGTCGGGCTTACCGATAATCTCAAACTCTAATGTTGAGGTATTGATGCAGTCGTCGGTAGCCGTAATGGTGATGGTGCGTCGCTCGCCCTCGGTAGTGGTTATGACACCGCGATTTACAATCTTACTATACAGGCGGTCGATACATCCCTGCTCCTTTGCCAGGCGGAAGACCTCGTTGCGTGAGGAGCGTTGCAAAGGGTAGTATGCCACAGAGTTGCAGTAGCGAGTGATGTCGAATGTGAAGCCATCGTTGCGGTATTCGTAGAATGTTTTACCATCAACCGAAGCCTCCAAATGGTAGACTCCATAACGATTTTGCGTGTCGTTCTTGCGGTCGCTGACCTCCACGATAAAATAGCCCTTACGACCAACCTTGATAGGGGTGGTCTGCACTGGGGTATAGAGTGTTCCGTCGTGTTGCAGGTCGTAGGATGTGATGCGTGAGTGGCGAGGTACACCACCTATGCTATCGACCTCGACATAGTGCAACTTCTGAATGAGTGGAGCAATATCATCCTTCGGCATAATAACGCCCGCGGCGAAGATGTTGAGTGTCTTCTGATTCTTCAGGTCGCGTATCTCATAGTGGAGATGCGGACCGCCCGAAGAGCCGCTATTGCCCGAGAGAGCTATCGTATCGCCCTGCTTGACAGGGAAAGTCTCTGCCGAGAGATATAAGTCGACACGGTGCTTCTTCTGGCGATGACGCTCCTTATAGACATATCGGGCTATGTCGCTGCGGAAACGCTGAAGATGACCATATACCGTCATCGTGCCATTGGGGTGGTTGACATAGAGAGCCAGACCGTAGCCCGAGGGGGATTGGAAGATGCGGCTGATATATCCGTCGGCAGTAGCTACGACAGGCTTGCCCTCGACACCGTTGGTCTTGATGTCGATACCCGAGTGGAAGTGGTTGGTACGCATCTCACCAAAATTTGATGAGTAGAGCCCTGCCACATCCTTCACGGGGAAGATATAGTAGTCAGGCTCGAGCTGCTGAGCCCGAGCCATACCACATAGTGCTACCATTGCCACAGCAATGGATATTGTTCTTAAAATATTCAATCCGAGTAACTATTTCTTTACGTTAGGCAACTCCAGACCGTAGCCCTTACGCTTGTCCTCAATCTTGAGCCAGAAGCCGAATACGAGGGCTGCAATACCGCACGAAGCGAAGACAATCATCGGAACGGTATATCCGCCGGTAGCTACGTTGAGCTTACCAATGATGATAGGCATCAACAGCAGACCGATATTCTGAATCCAGAAGATAACGCAATATGCCGAGCCGAGAATCTTCTCGTCGATAATCTTTGGAACAGATGGCCACAGAGCAGCTGGCACAAGTGCAAACGACACGCCCAAAGTGGTGATGAGTGCAACAGCCAACACCTGACTTGGTACAGCTGGCAAGAGGAATGCGAAGCTGAGGTGGCAGACAATCATAATCAATGCACCACAGATGAGCATTGTAGCACCTCTACCCTTATAGTCGAGCAATGCACCCAAGAATGGGGTGAGTACCATAGCCAATACAGGGAATACGCTGACAATCTTACCGGCAGCAGCCTCGGTAACACCCAATGTGTCCTGCATAAAGTCGGGAGCAAAACGCTGGAATGGGAAGATTGCTGAGTAGTAGAGTACGCACAAGAGAGCGACCAACCAGAACATCTTGCTGGTGAAAATCTTACCTAAGTCGCGAATCTGGAACTCCTCATCCGATGACTTCTCCTCGCTCATCTCGCCTGCGGCGATAAGCTGGCTGTCGAGCTTACGGTCCATAAAGGTGAAGACGGTGTAGCTCAACAAACCGATAATAAGTAATGCTGTGTAGAATGCCACAGGAGCGGTGATAACGCCACCAAAAGCATTAGAGATAGCAGGAGCTGTCCACATAACAGCGAAGACACCCAGACGAGCGATAGCCATCTCCAAGCCCATAGCCAAAGCCATCTCCTTGCCCTTGAACCACTTAGCGATAGCCTTCGATACGGTTGTACCAGCCATCTCGCAGCCGCAACCGAAAATCATAAAGCCCAATGAAGCGAGTTTTGCAGAGCCTGGGAATGCTACCCACCAGCTATTTAGCCAGCCGCAGAGAGCGGTAGCCTGGAACCAATCGGTAACAGCCACAAACTTAATCACAGCACCACCGACCATCAAACTTGCAGAGAGGATACCTGTGAAACGGATGCCCATCTTATCGAGGATGATACCTGCGAAGATAAGGAAGAAAACGAACACATTGAGGAAATACTCCGATGCAGCATAGGTGCCGAATGTGTCGCTGTTCCAATGAAGAACGTTCTCTACGGTTGTCTTGATAGGCGAAAGCATATCGACAAACATATAGGCAAAGAACATCATCAATGCCACCAAGATAAGTGCCGACCAACGAGCTACGGCACTATCGTTTAGCTTGTGTTTAATTGTTTGAGTCATAGTAAATTGTATTTTAATGAATTGATATATCTCCTCCGTAGAACTTCAAAGCCTCGTAGGCGTTCTCGATACCTAACTCGCCCGCCTTCGACAGGTCTAAACAGCCCTTACGAGTATCTTTCATAAATATCTGTACCAAGCCACGGTTGAAGTATGCCTCGCCAAACTGAGGGTTGAGCTCGATAGCTCGGCTATAATCCTCATACGCCTCGGGCAGGCGGTTGGATATGGCGTGCAGGTTAGCTCGGTTGTAGTAGCTGTATGCGTAGTCGGGGTAGAGCTTAATAGCTTTGTTTATATCCTCCATCGCATCGTCGTAGTTGTATTGGCGTGTACCGCTGTTGTGCAGTCGCTTGGCGGGGTCCGAGTCAATAGTTATTCGCTGGTACGAGTTGTCAATCGACGATATGAAATCAATCATCTCGGCACGTGTCGTCGAGCGGTTGATATAGAGGAATGGGTTAGACGGATTCTCGGCAATAGCTACCGTGAGGGTGTTGACTGCCGCAGTATACTGCTTAATCTGCGACTGCACCACACCTCGCTCAAAGTAGAGTACCCAATTGCCTCCCTCAGCCTGTATCCTGCGATTTATCTCCTGCTCGCGGAGTATGAGCGAGTCGGCGGCTATGTTGCTCTCATCACGCGACATCCACAAATCGTCGGTCGACACCCTGACCTTGAAGTCCGCCTCGCGTTGCGAGTGGTACAAGTCGGAGCGTGCCATCATAGTAGAGTCGGCACGTGTAACGGTGAACTTAAAGAGTGGTATGAGTCGCATAGCTACATCGCTCGGAGCATTATGCTGGCGGCTATGCTCGAAGCTCTTGGTGAGCTTGGCATCGAACGAGAGCAACTTGTCGAACTTCTGCGTAGTGTCGGCATATACCGAGTACGAAGAGTCTATCTTGAGGCGTGAGCGGTGCTCGGCAATCTTCCTCTCGCCCATCTGTCTATCCTGCTTGGCACGCTTCATATCGCCTAAGGTCATACGCATATAGCTGCGGTTGAGGTAGGCGTTGGCGAAGTCGGGGTAGAGCGAGATAGCTCGCGTATAATCCTCGATAGCCGCCTCGATATTGCCTATCTGGGAGTGTATGCCCGCACGATTGTAGTATACTAAAACATTGTCGGGCGAGTATTTGACAACCTCGTTATAGTCCTCTAAAGCACGATTATAGTCGCCTATCTGCGAGCGGACAATAGCTCGGTTGAAGTAGGTGAGCGACGAGGTCGAGTCGAGTGCCAGAACCTTGTCGAAGTCGCCTAATGCCTGCATAGGACGGTTGGTGTTGGCAAAGATTATCGCACGGTTGAAGAACGATGCCACGTAGGTGGAGTCGTGCTTGATGGCGGTATCCAAATCCTCCAAAGCCTCATCGTAGCGTTGCTGCTCCATATAGAGCATACCTCGGCGGTTGTATCCGTCGGGATTTTCGCGGTTGGTACGTATGGCTGTGGAGAAATTTTCATAGGCTGCGGTGGTGTCCTTCAGCTGAAGGTAGCAGATACCGCGGTTGATATAGGCGTCGGCAACCTTCTTCTCCTGGCGGATGAACATATCGAAGTCGCCTATAGCCTCCTCGAATTGCTGGTTCAGGAGGCGTGTTACGCCGCGGCTATAGTATGCCCCAGGCACGTCGGGACGCAGCTCGATAGCCTCGTGGAAGTCCTTCAAGGCGTCGTCGTAATTACCCAAACGAGAGCGTGTTATGGCTCGGTACGTGTAGGCGTTGGTGAATACGGGATTGTGCTTGATAGCCTCCGTAAAGTCGGCGTCGGCACCCAACAGGTCGTCGAGGTTGTATTTGGCGATGCCTCGCAGGAAATAGCCCTCGTAGGCATCTTCGTCGAAACGCAACAGCACGTTGAGTGTGCGGATAGCTTCGTGGTAGTCATTGTTCATCATAAAATGACGTCCCATATAGAAGAAATAGTCCTTGTTATACTGCGAAAAGGCTGTGTTGGCACTTACGATAAGCACCAACGAGAGCATAACCTTTATAAATAACTTTCGCATATAACCTCTACTAAACCTCTCAATAAACGTATTTCACGCCACTTTATTGCCTACTCCTGGTCATAACCGAAACGACGCAGCTGTCGCTCGTTGTTACGCCAATCCTCCTGCACCTTGACGAAGAGCTGCAAGAAGACCTTCTTGCCCAAGAAACGCTCCATATCCTCGCGTGCCTTCTGTCCCACACGCTTGAGTTTCTCGCCCTTATGACCTATGACGATGCCCTTCTGCGATGTGCGAGCCACATATATCGTCGCCGAGATGCGGTCGATAGTCTCCTCCTCCTTGTATGAGTCGATACCAATCTCGCAGCAGTAGGGTATCTCCTTATCGTACGATAGGAGTATCTTCTCGCGGATAATCTCCGAGGCGAAGAAACGGAGGGTCTTGTCCGTCAGCGTATCTTTGTCGTAGTATGGCTCGCCCTCGGGCAGACGCTCCAGGATAGCATCCAGCACACCCTTGAGATTGAATTTCTCGCGTGCCGAGACAGGTATTATCATCGCCTCGGGGAGTCGTTTGCTCCACTGCTCAACAAGCTCCTCTAAGTGCTCGGGTGTGGTGAGGTCAATCTTGTTGATGACCACGATAGTGGGTATGCCCGTGCGGATGATGCGGGCTATGACCTCCTCCGAGCGGTCGCTCTGCTCGACGGTGTCGGTAACGTATAGTATCACGTCGGCATCGTCGACAGCTCCGTTGACGAAGTTCATCATAGACTCCTGGAGCTTATATGCAGGCTTGAGGATGCCAGGAGTGTCGGAGTAGACTATCTGGAAATCCTCGCCATTGACTATTCCCATAATACGGTGGCGTGTGGTCTGTGCTTTAGATGTGATTATCGACAGACGCTCGCCCACCAATGCATTCATCAGTGTCGACTTTCCCACGTTGGGATTACCGATGATATTTACAAAACCCGAACGGTGCATAAATTCTTTACCTATCTATATTATAGATATAGCGAGCAGCGGCTCGCTATATCGTGTTGACTAAAGTTTATCTGCGGAAACCTCCGCCACGACGCATAGCCTGCATCTTCTGCTTGAGTCCTCCGCCCGCAACCATCTTCATCATCTTGCGTGCGTCATCAAACTGCTTCATCAGACGGTTTACATCGGCGATGGTCGTTCCGCTACCTTTGGCGATACGCTCACGACGACGTGCGTTGATAATCTCGGGCTGCTCACGCTCGGCAGGTGTCATCGAGCCGATTATAGCCTCGGTCTGTTTGAATGCGTCATCGGGGATGTCGACATCACGCAGAGCCTTACCTACGCCAGGAATCATCGAAGCTATATCTTTCAGGTTACCCATCTTCTTCACTTGTGCTATCTGCTCCAAGAAGTCGTTGAAGTTGAATTGGTCTTTCACCAGCTTCTTCTTCAGGCGGCGTGCAGCCTCCTCGTCGTACTGCTCCTGAGCACGCTCAACGAGTGAAACGACATCACCCATTCCGAGGATACGGTCTGCCATACGCTCGGGGTGGAACACCTGCAAGGCATCCATCTTCTCGCCACTTGAGATGAACTTCAAAGGCTTCTTTACTACCGAGCGGATAGAGATGGCAGCACCACCACGTGTATCACCGTCCAACTTGGTGAGCACCACGCCATCGAAGTCGAGGCGGTCGTTGAACTCCTTGGCGGTATTCACTGCATCCTGACCTGTCATCGAGTCCACCACGAAGAGTGTCTCGCTTGGCTTTACAGCCTCCTTTATGGCGGTTATCTCGACCATCATAGCCTCATCCACAGCCAGACGACCTGCGGTATCGACAATCACTACGTGGAACGAGTTGCTACGTGCATATTTGATAGCGTTCTGGGCAATCTCTACGGGGTTTTGGTTACCTTGCTCGGTATATACCTCTACGCCAATCTGCTCGCCCAACACCTTCAGCTGGTCGATAGCGGCAGGACGGTATACGTCGCCCGCAACGAGCAATACCTTACGGTTCTTCTTTGTCTTGAGCAAGTTTGCGAGCTTACCCGAGAATGTTGTCTTACCCGAACCCTGCAAGCCGGCGATGAGCACCACTGCGGGAGTACCCTCCAAACGGATGTCGGTAGCAGTGCCACCCATCAGCTCTGCCAACTCGTCGCGTACAATCTTGGTCATCATCTGACCTGGCTTCACCGCTGTGAGTACGTGCTGACCGAGAGCCTTCTGCTTCACCTCGTCGGTGAAGGTCTTTGCAACTTTGTAGTTTACATCAGCGTCGATGAGTGCACGACGTATCTCCTTGAGGGTCTCGGCAACGTTAATCTCGGTAATGCTGCCCTCACCCTTCAGGATTTTGAAGGAGCGTTCAAGTTTGTCCGTTAAATTTTCAAACATCTCTGTATATGGTTTTTTGTTATTGTCTACATTATCGTGCAAAGATACGAAATAATTATTCAAAATTCAAAATTCACGGCTGCGATTAAGCGAGGGCAGAGCCAAGCTTGCTTGAACTATGCCGAGCGAGAGCAGACAAGGGATAGCATTTGCTTTGCCACGGCTGCGATTAAGCGAGGGCAGCGTCAAGCTTGCTTGAACTATGCCGAGCGAGAGCAACTAAAGGAGGGCGTTAGCTTTGCCAAAATTAAGTTAGGGCGGTTAAAGGGTACTAAAGGTTATTAAAGGATATTAAAGTCTTCAGTCTAAATTATCATTGCGACTTTAGTAACCCTTAATCACCCTTAGTTTCCTTTACTTCTCTAATCAAAGGCAAAAAAAACTGCGTTCCCCGAAAGAAACGCAGTTAGAGTTAGAGTATCTCTATTGGATTACATCTGGCAATCAACACCGTTAATCTTAACTACAGTATTGTTGCGTGAGAAGATGTCGCCATACTCTGTATAGTTATCAGCTGTGTAAGCTACGCCGTTAACTGTACAGTTCTCAAACTCGTAAGTCTTGTCTGCACCGATGCAGTCAATCCACTCGTTTGATGTAGTACC
>SUZI01000001.1 GCA_015060005.1 Rikenellaceae bacterium | reverse complement strand
AATAGTTCTTTTAGGTGGTTATAGCAGTGAGGTTCCACCTCTTCCCATTCCGAACAGAGAAGTTAAGCTCACTAACGCCGATGGTACTGCCTATTTAGGTGGGAGAGTAGGTAGCCGCCTCTTCAAGAGGAGAATGACAAAGGTCGTTCTCCTCTTTCTTTTTTATATGAGTTTCTAGCACGCTTTACTTAGGTGGCTATTGGGCTGTACACTGCGTACTATCCCAATAGCCACCTTTCGTTACATCGCACTATAATTCTCATATAAAATAAGAAAGAGTATGAGAACGAGTTATTCTCCTTTTGAAGAGGTGTTTATTTATTCTGCTAATGCCGCACTTATATTCACAACGCCTCTTATGCCCCATTTTTGTTATCTAATATTCTATAGAGTTGTAGTTTTTGACACAATTAGTGCGTCTAATATTTGTAGCGGGCGATTTCCGAATGACATTTACTTGCTTATTTGGCAAAATTCGCTAATTTTGTATTGTGGGAGTGTGTGCACCGAGTGCTGATATCTATTGATATCTATTATGATACCGTTCAAGATAACTGTCTGGTGCATTGTTTGTGGGCGAAATCTATTAAACTACTATACAATGAAAAAGTATCTATCATTATTGGCATCGTTCTGTGTGGCGATAGGATTTATAGGTTGTGGAGGCTCAAGTGACGAGCCTATAACCCCTCCAGAGCCTCCTACTCCCGAAGTTATTGATGTCGTTGAGCCTACAAACCCTGCCTCGCAGGATGGCTTCGAGCGTGTTGAACTCAGCTGGCAGCAGGATTGTAGTGCCGACATTAAGAAAACAACCATATATTGGAATGGTCGTAAGAACTCGCAGACGGTAAATTTCTCGGCTGCATCGACCTCTGGTAAGCAGACCGAGGGTTTGGAGTTGAATATTGCCGAGGGCGAGTATGAGTTCGAGCTTGTCAATATTGACTCTAAGGGCAACAAGTCTGACGCTGTCAAGGTGGCGGCTCGTGCCTATGGCGAGGCTTACTGTGCGGAGCTTGATACACGCGAGATTTCTGCCATCTACTATGAGGATGACACCGCTTTCATCACCTGGGAGGAGGCTCTCGATGATGAGATTCGCACCGAGTACAGCTATACCGACTCCGAGAGTGAGCAGACGGTAACAGCAGAGGTAAATGCTCTGAACGAGCATATTAAGGTGTTGCCTAATGAGACTATCAGCGTGCGTACGGTCTATAAGCCAGCTGGCTGTATGGATGATTTATACTCCCCTGTTAAGGAGTTTGTTGTCCCTGAGCCAGAGCCTGTTGTGGTGCCCGTCGTAAGGGATGCGTCAGCGTTGGATGGTGAGTGCAGAGTGGAGATTAGCTGGATGCACGATCCTGCGGAGGATGTAGCTCAGACCCTTATTTCTTGGAACGATGGTGAGGATACACATTTGGTAACCTACGGAACTTCCGATGAGCAGGAGGCGTATGAGATAAGGGAGATGATTGAAGTGAGTGAGGGTTCTTATACTTTTGAGCTAAAGAATATCGATGCCGAGGGTAATGAGTCTGAGACGGTAGCTATCGAGGCACGTGCCTATGGTGATGAGTATTGCTCACAGCTCCCTACACGCGAGATTACCTCTATGGTCTATGAGGAGGATTACGCTGTTGTGGAGTGGGCTGAGGCTGACCAGGCTGCTATCCGCACCGAATACAGATATATCGACGCAGTGAGTGGCGAGGAGAAGTATGGTATCGTTACCGAGACCTCTCACAACATCTCTGCTGCACCGCTGTCTGTTGTTAAGGTGCAGTCTGTCTATCAGCCAGAGCGTTGTATGGACGAGTTGTGGTCGCCTGTTAAGGAGTATACTGTGCCCGAGCCAGAGGTTATCGATGTTGCAGAGCCTACTGACCTCGTGGCAATGGATGGTCTGGGCCGCGTGCAGATTAGTTGGAAGCAGGATACTTCGGCAGATGTCTCACGCACACTTCTTTCGTGGGGCGATGAGTCGTTGCCACACAATGTGGAGTTGCTACCTGACTCGGAGAGCGGAGAGTATAGCAAGGAGCTCACCCTTGATGAGGGCGAGTACACCTTCCGTCTGCAGAACTTCGACTCAAAGGGCAACGCATCGGATGTTGTCGTTATCGAAGCCCGCTCTTATGGCGAGCAGTATTGTGCGACACTTCCTACCCGTGAGTTGGTTGCGATAACCGCCGAGGGTAGTGGTGCATCGGCTTATTATAACCTCTCGTGGGGCAAAGCCTGCGAGGGTGAGCTTCGCACGAAGTATAGCTTCACAAGCTCGCAGACAGGCGATTTGACAATCAAGACGGCTCAGCCTACATCATCGAAGAGTACCTATGTGAGAGCTGTTGCCGGCTCGAAGATTAAGGTGCAGTCTATCTTTAAGCCTGAGAACTGCTTGGATGAGTTGGAGTCTGTGGGTGTAGAGTACGACACGCCAGCACCACCAGCAGGTCCAGAACTTGTCGATGTGAAGATTATGCAGTTCAATGTCTGCGTGGGCGATTGGCTGACAAGTTTCAATGGCTATATATGGTCGCAGCGTTGTAAGCAGATTGCGGCGTTGATTAAGGAGCAGGAGCCAGATGTTATCTGCTTCCAGGAGTTGAGCCCTGCCGGCTTCTATAACGATATTATGAAGGCTATCAACAACACCTACTCAAATAGCGTAGGAGATGTTTATAGCGGTGTCTATGCCGAGCGTGGCAATCCAAGCAACGAGGGTATCGGTTTGGCATATAAGACCACTCGCTTCGATAAGGTCAATGGCGGTATGTTCTGGCTTAACGATCACCCGGATTCTGCGGGACTCTACTCTGCGGGCGGTCTGAGCTCTAACTACAACCGTATCTGCGTATGGGCACGTCTGCGTGATAAGAGCACAAAGGGTGAGTTTGTATTGGCATCTACCCATATCGACAATGCTAACAATGATGCACACGCTGCTACGGACTATGCTGTGATGAACGGTCAGGTTCAGATTGCTATCAACAATGTTCAGGCTCGTTCGAAGGGTGAGGATGATGAGTTGCCTATCGTTATTGCGGGCGATATGAACGCCAACCCTGATAAGTCGCCTATCAAGCGTTTTTCTAATGCACAGAATAAGTACACCGACGCTTATACCGTAGCCCAGAGCATCACTACCCAGAGCACCTCGATTCCTCGTAGTACGATGGTCGATGTTGTCAGTGGTGGTCTGCAGCAGAACTATGCTTGCTACGACTATATCTTCATGAAGCGTTATTCTAAGGTTATGTCGTACTCTATCAATTCACCAAAGTTTGGTGGCGTAACACTCTCTGACCACAACTCGGTAACGGCGGTGGTGCAGTTGGAGTGCAGAGTTATGGAATAGCTCTTGTTATTACGAATTCAGGTAGAAAAAGGAGGGTGTCCAACATACGTTGCGACACCCTCTCTTATCTTATGTCTGGCAGCTGGATACAAACAAAGGCTGCTCCCAAATGGAAACAGCCTTAAACACTGAAGCGTGGAATGCACTACTTCGAAATTCTCTTCTCCTTGATACGAGCCTTCTTACCTGTAAGATCGCGGAGGTAGTAGATACGTGCACGACGTACAACACCCACCTTGTTAACCTCGATCTTGTCGATGTGTGGAGAGTAGAGAGGGAAGATACGCTCAACGCCTACACCGTTAGAGATCTTACGGATTGTAAACATCTTGGTCTTACCTGAACCCTTAATCTGGATTACTACACCACGGAAACTCTGCAAACGCTCCTTGTTTCCCTCGACGATACGGTAAGTTACGGTGATGGTATCACCAGCCTTGAATGATGGCACGTCAGCCTCACTCTTAGACCACATCTGCTCGTTCACGAGCTTGATAATTGCATCCTTGTTCATTGTTGCAACAAAAATTAAAAATTTAACGCTCAACATTATCGCTGCACAGGACCTACCATAGCGGCAATTGCCATCTAATCCCAGACGATAAACGACCTTGCTTTACCCAAAGCGGTAGTAGATTTCAAATGCAGGATGCCCCAACACTTGTAACCCAAACAAGCCCTTTGCCTATCGCCCATCTGGTCCTCCACCCTATTATAAGAGGTTGATACGGACTGCAAAGATATGTAAAAAATATGAAATTGTACTGCTAAGTGCCAAAAAATCTGCTTTTTGCCTCCAAAACTACATAAAAATCATAACGATGATGTTCAGTGCCACCATCAGAAGGAGGGCTCGCCACAGCAGCTGCGTTATGCTGTGTTTCATCTTGATGAACATCAGTGGCACGAGTGATGATACGGGTATGGCAAGCAGCGATAGTGCTGTCGCACTCGACGAGGGCATTAGCAGCATAACTGTTGCGAGTGCTATCATCACTATGATAAAACGCATCGCCACGCGGGCACGACCGTTGAGAGAGTATTTGTCCGATAGATAGATTGTTGCCGAGCATACGACCATCACCGCCACTATCGCTAACACACCAAATGACGCACCTCCTATGAGCGAGAGGGCTGTGAAACCACTTGGGAGTATCAGTGCGAAATAGCACTCTGTTATGGGCGTGGAGAAGCCGCTGCCGGCACACCAACTCCAATAGCATAGTGCGAGCAGAGGAAATATCAGACTCGTTATGCCCGTTACCCAATCTCTCCAGTGGGGTTTGATGAGGAGCATCATAAGTGCAAAGCAGGGGTATAGTATCGCGGCAGGTGCGAACATAAGCGGCAGCAGACCGAAGTAGAGCATCGCGAGCGAGAGGTCGCCATAGGAGTCTGTAACCATAATATATCGCAGCAGATACTTCATTGCCCACGTCGCCACAAGCAGCGTCGCCGACGATAGCAACATCTCGTGGCTCATCATCACACACGATGCCACGATGCCGAGTATCGGTATGCCTATTATGGTGTAGGCAGGGTATATCGAGAATCGTATGCCGCATCTGCCTATACATAATCCGCTATAAATCACCGATATAATCCACGCTATTGTCGATAGCACAGGGATGCTTGCTCCTGCTCGCTGCAACAGAGCCCCGACAGGTGTCGGGATGTTGGCTATCGTCTCTGCTTCGACAGGAGCTATCGCTCCACGCAGAGCCGACACTATCGCCAAGAGTATCAGCGTGAGTGTTATGGGGAGTAAGTTATGTGTCGCTACCGACCTTGCCACGTTGCGGGAGTTTTTTTCTTGGGTGGTTGAAATTTTATAACACACAAATGTACAAAAAAGCATCGACGAGTGCAAAATATTTGTAACTTTGTTCTGCTATGTTAGAGAATTCTTTTCAAAATGAACTTTTGGAGGCGGGCTGCGACGAGGCGGGACGTGGCTGCTTAGCTGGTAGTGTCTTTGCTGCTGCGGTCATCCTTCCGCCCGACTTCCACCACCCTCTGCTCAACGACTCCAAGCAGATGAGTGAGCGTCAGCGTAACCTTCTGCGAGGTATCATCGAGCAGGAGGCTTTGGCGTGGTCGGTGCAGGAGGTTACAGCAGCACGTATCGACGAGATAAACATCCTCAATGCCTCTATCGAGGGTATGAACCTCGCTGTCGAGGCACTCTCGCTGCGGGCTGAGTTCCTCGCTATCGACGGTAACCGTTTTCGCTCGCAGCTGGGAATACCTTTTCAGTGCGTTGTCAAGGGCGATGGCAAGTATGCCAATATAGCTGCTGCTTCGGTCTTGGCAAAGACTCACCGTGATGAGTATATGATGCGTCTGCACGAGGAGTATCCCCACTATAATTGGAAGAGTAATAAGGGCTATCCTACACGCGACCACCGCCTTGCCATACGTGAGTATGGTCTCTCGCCCTACCACCGATTGAGTTTTAACCATAATATAGGTCAGCTGGAACTCTTTTAGTCGGAATATTTTTCTATCTTTGCTTTGTGAATGGTTCTCTCCTGTGGAGGAGAGGCTGTAAGCTAACTAAACGAAATTATGAAGAACGAACGATTGATATTTGTTACAAACGATGATGGTGTCGAGGCTAAGGGCTTCTGGGCTGCCATAGAGGTGGCACGTAAGTTTGGAAGTGTTTTTGCTGTGGCACCACGCACAGTGCAGAGCGGCAAGAGCCAATCTATCACGCTCTACGACCCACTCTTTCTGGATGAAGTCCGTCGCGAGGAGGGGTTAGAGGTCTACTCCTTCACGGGAACACCGACAGACTGCGTTAAGATAGCCTTCGACAATCTGCTCGTTGGCCGTAAGGTCGATTTGGTGCTCTCGGGCATCAACCACGGCTCTAACTCGGCTATCAACGTGCTCTACTCGGGCACTATGGGTGCAGCTATCGAGGGTAGTTTCTATGGCTGTCCGTCGATAGGTCTGTCGCTCACCGACCACGATTTGGATGCCGACTTCACAGCTGCCAAGCACTTCTCGCAGGAGATTGTCGCTGCGGTGCTGGAGGCGGGCGAGACTAATGAGCTTCCGCTGTGCCTTAACGTCAACGTGCCTAACATACCGCAGGAGCAGATTCGTGGCATACGTACCTCGCGTCAGTGTCGTGGTATGTGGCGTGAGGAGTTCTTCCGCCACGAGGACCCACGCGGCAAACCATACTATTGGCTTACAGGAGCTTATGACAACTACGAGATAGAGTCTACCGACACCGATGAGTGGGCATTAGCCAACGGTTATGTCTCGGTTGTGCCTGTGCAGGTCGATATGACTTCGTATCGCCATATGGAGCATTTGAAGAAGATTTTAGGATAGGTAGAACAATAAAAACTGAGCCTTATGATGATTAAAGTGTTGCTATATTTGGCTATCATTATCCAGTTTGTAGCTATGTATTATGCTGTACGCCTTGTCCGCGTCACGAAGTATAATGCTATATGGATTCTCTTCATCATAGGCTTCGTCATCCTGGCAGGTGAGCGTCTGTTGCAGCTCGTTGCCGCCTATGGCTGGGAGCTTCCGCAGTGGGGTATGACCTGGTTTGATATCGTGGTGTCGATATGTATGTCTATCGGCATCGTGTTGCTCGACAGGCTGTTGCTCTTCATCGACCGTCTCAATCGCCACCGCCAGCTCACCGACCGCCGCATCCTCACCGCTGTGCTGCGTACCGAGGAGCGTACACGTGCCAACTTCTCCAAGGAGCTGCACGATGGGTTGGGACCTCTGCTCTCGTCGGCAAAGATTTCACTCTCGGCACTCTCGCGTGATGAGATGGATGAGTCGCGTCGCGAGATATTCAACAATACGCTCTATGTTGTCGATGAGGCACTGCGTTCTCTGCGTGAGATATCCAACAACCTCTCGCCCCACGTCTTGAGCGACTTCGGTCTCTCGCGTGGTGTGCATAACTTCATCGACCGCACCCGCTCGCTGCACGATGTGAAGCTCTCATTCGCCACCAATCTCACGAAGGAACGATACGATGCCGACATCGAGGTTATCCTCTATCGTGTTGTCTGTGAGTTGGTTACTAACTCTCTCAAGCACTCCGAGTGTAGTGAGATACGCCTCTCGCTGATGAGTGTGGGCGACGTGCTCAAGTTGGAGTATAGCGACAATGGCAAAGGTTTTGACCCCCAGGCTATGATGGATTGTGGTATGGGTCTGTCGAATATCAACTCCCGCGTCAACTCGCTCAATGGCGAGCTCACGATGACCTCGTCGCGAGGCAAGGGTATGCGTGCCACCATTAAGGTTAACGTGAAGGGTGCTACCCGTATTGTCGTGCCCAGCGAGTCAGGTGATGAGGCTCGCGAGAAACGCCACCCCCGTAAAAATCGAAAATTATGATACGTATAGCCATCGTCGATGACCATCTGTTGTTCCGCTCGGGACTGAAGATGTTGCTTGCGTCGCATCCCGACTTCGAGGTCGTGTGCGATGCCTCGAGTGGTGAGGAGTTCCTCGCCCTGTTACCCGAGAGCCGCCCCGATGTAGTCTTTATGGACTATGCTATGCCGGGTATGAATGGGGCACAGGCTACGCAGCGAGCCCTGGAGTCTATGCCTTCGCTCAATGTCATCACTCTCTCCATGTTTGGCGAGAATGCCTACTACTCCGATATGGTGTCGGTGGGAGCAAAGGGCTTTTTGCTCAAGGACTCGGAATTTGAGGAGGTCGTGGAGGCTGTGCATACGGTCTGCAATGGCGGAACATACTTCAGCGAGTCGCTGCTCACGTCGCTCTCGCAGTCGTTGCGTTCGGTCTATATCTTCGCCGGCGACAGCTCTCGGGTAGATACTACGGAGGAGTGCGAGGAGTGTCTCTCGGAGCGTGAGATAGAGATTTTGGTTGCTATATGTCGCGGACTCTCCAATCAGGAGATTGCCGATGAGCTCTTTATCTCTAAGCGTACCGTTGACAAGCACCGAGCCAACATCCTGGAGAAGACGGGCTGTAAGAATACCGCTTCGCTTGTGGTCTATGCCATCCGCAACGGATATGTTGAGATGTAGGTGTCTCTGCACCATATATAACAAAACAATATAACAGCAAAACGCCCGAGCATCCTGCCCGAGCGTTTTACTGTTATTAACCCAATAGCCCCAACGAACTATTCTCTTTTACTATCTCCTTTACTTGACCTCTCTCTTTGTCGACAACAAACTACTTTCGTGCCACTTCAGCAACCAACTATTTTCGTGCCCCTTGTCGACAGCCAATTATTTTAGAGCCCCTTCGACAACCAATTATTTTCGTGCCTCCTTGGCTTCGATGCACTCTGTTGCGTGAGGTACACGCAGCAGACGCTCTTTAGGGATAAGTTTGCCTGTTGTCTTACAAATTCCGTAGGTCTTGTTCTCAATACGAATCAGAGCCATCTCCAAATTACGGATGAACTTCATCTGGTGAGCCTCCAAACGACCTGTCTCCTCCTTTGAGAGTGTCGCAGCTCCCTCCTCCAGCACCTTGAACGTAGGTGATGTGTCCTGGGTGTCGTTTGAATGTGTAATATTTGAACGCAACAACTCGTAATCGGCTTTGGCTTGCTCGAGTTTCTTAAGGATTAACTGCTTGAATTCAGCCAAATCCTTATCACCGTATCTAACACTTTCTTCTGCCATAGTCGTAAATATTAATGGTTCTAATGTAAAATTACACTTTTTTTCTGTTAAAGCAAAATTTTTCCGTAAAATATTACATTGTTGGCTACCTTTTGCCCTGCTGTCGGTTTCTTCGGCTTCGCTGCTCTGTTGCCGAAGTCTGCTTACAGACGTGTTACAGCAATCTTCAGAGCTACCTCGTCAACCTCGCTATCCACTACGATAGCACCCTCTGGGGCAGCTGATGCGATTACCTCCTCGGCGAGAGTCTGCGATGCTATGTACTCTGCGAAGTGCTCGATAGCACCCGCTACAATATCCTTCGCCTCAATCTCTACGCGTATCTTGTCCGTTACCTCGAAGCCCGACTCCTTACGGATGTTCTGTATACGGTTTATCAACTCACGTGCCACACCCTCGCGACGCAACTCTTCGGTTACTGTTATGTCGAGTGCTACGGTGAGCTTACCCTCCGATGCTACCAGCCATCCTGGCATATCCTCCGATGTTATCTCGAAGTCGGCAGGTGTTACTACCACCTGCTCGCCACCTAAGTCGAGTGTTGTCTCTGGTGCTGACTCTATTTGTGCTATCTGCTCCTGCGAGAATGTCGCAGCTAAGGCTGCCATCTGCTTTGCGAGTTTAGCATATCGCTGGCAGAAGTTCTTGAAGTTGAGCTTTATACGTTTGGTTATCACGCCCGTAGTGTCGCTCAGCAGCTCGATATCCTTGATGTTAACCTCACCCATTACGAGCTGCTTCACAGCCTCGATGTGGCGTGCTAAGTCGGCATCCAGCACAGGTATGAGAATCTTTGTCAGCGGCTGACGCACCTTGATGTTGACCTTACGACGCAGAGCCAATACCATTGATGAGAGCTGCTGTGCTATGTTCATACGCTCCTCCAATTCGCTGTTGATGAGTGTGCTGTCGGTTACAGGGAATGCTGATATGTGTACCGAAGAGTCGGTGTTACGACCACTCACCTTGTTCAGGTCGGTGTAGATACGCTCTGCGATGAATGGGGCAAATGGAGCCGAGAGCTTCACGACAGTCTCTATACAGGTGTAAAGAGTCTGATATGCTGCGAGCTTATCCTCCGACATACCGCCACCCCAGAAACGCTTACGGTTCAGACGTACATACCAGTTCGACAAGTTCTCGCCCACAAACTCCTGGATAGCACGTGCCGCAGGTGTTGGGTCGTAGTCGTTCAGATATTTCGTAACATCCTTTATCAGTGTATTGAGCAACGATATTATCCAGCGGTCAATCTCTGGTCGCTTCTCAACAGGTATCTCCTCCTCGCTGCCGGTGAAGCCATCTACGTTGGCATAGAGTGCGAAGAATGAGTATGTGTTGTATAGTGTTCCGAAGAACTTACGACGCACCTCATCCACACCCTCGGTGTCAAACTTCAGGTTATCCCAAGGCTGTGAGTTCGATATCATATACCAGCGTGTAGCGTCAGCACCATACTTGCTGAGCACCTCGAATGGGTCTACTGCGTTACCCAGACGCTTCGACATCTTGTTACCATTCTTGTCGAGCACCAGACCATTCGATATGATGTTCTTGAATGCCACCGAGTCGAACAACATAGTAGCTATGGCGTGCAGCGTGAAGAACCAGCCACGTGTCTGGTCCACACCCTCGGCGATGAAGTCGGCAGGGAATACCTCCTTGAAGTCGGCACCTCCATTCTCAAATGGGTAGTGTATCTGGGCGTAAGGCATCGCTCCCGAGTCAAACCACACGTCGATAAGGTCGCTGTCGCGACGCATAGGCTCGCCATTTGCTGCTGTGAGCACTATCGAGTCTACGTATGGGCGGTGCAGGTCGATGTTTGCTGTCGAGTAGTTCTCCTTCGAGAAATCGCCCACCTTAAAGTTCTTATATGGGTTCTCGGTCATATTGCCCGCAGCGATACTCTTCTCAATCTCTGCTATGAGTTCCTCTACCGAGCCTATACACTTTATCTCCGAGCGGTCCTCTGTTGCCCATATAGGCAGCGGTGTACCCCAGAAACGTGAACGCGAGAGGTTCCAGTCGTTCAGGTTCTCCAACCACTTACCGAAACGACCTGTACCTGTTGACTCTGGCTTCCAGAGGATGGTGTTGTTGAGCTCCATCATACGCTCCTTGAGGGCTGTTGTGCGGATGAACCACGAGTCGAGAGGGTAGTACAACACAGGCTTGTCGGTACGCCAGCAGTGTGGGTAGTTGTGTACGTGCTTCTCGATGCGGAAAGCCTTGTTTATAGCCTTCAGCGAGAGGCAGATGAACACGTCGAGCGACTCTGCTGCTTGTGCTGCCGCCTCGTCGTAACGACCATCTACGGTGAACTGTGGGTCGTAGGCGTTCTTCACCCAGCGACCTTCGTACTCCTTGTATGTAGCCTCGTTGATGCACTCCTTGACGAACTTCTCGTCCAACTCCTCCATCAGGTAGAACTTACCCTGGAGGTCTACCATAGGACGTGTCTCGCCACGCTTGTTTATCATAAAGAGCGATGGTATGCCTGCCTGACGTGCCACGAATGCGTCGTCAGCACCGAATGTAGGTGCGATATGCACTATACCTGTACCATCCTCTGTTGTTACGTAGTCGCCTGGGATTACGCGGAAAGCCTTCTCCTCGGCATTGTGCCAGTTACCCTCGGCATCCACCTCTACGGGCTTCACCCAAGGTATCAGCTGCTCATAACGCATACCTACGAGCTCCGGACCCTTCCAGCGACCTACCACTTCGAACGGTACGAGCTTGTCGCCCGCCTTGTAGCTATCAAGAGCCAATCCCTCAGCCTTCTTGTTGAAGTGTGAGTAGAGCAGAGGCTCTGCCAATACAGCTGTTATCTTCTCGCCTGTGTAGGCGTTGTAGGTGCGTACTGCTACGTAGTCAATCTTTGGACCTACGCAGAGAGCGGTGTTCGATGGCAGTGTCCAAGGTGTTGTTGTCCACGCTAAGAATACGGGTGTTCCCCAGCCCTGCATCTCAGCCTTTGGCTCTACTATGCGGAACTGAGCCACCATCGTTGTATCCTTCACGTCGCGGTAGCATCCAGGCTGGTTCAGCTCGTGTGTCGAGAGTCCTGTGCCGGCAGCTGGCGAGTATGGCTGTATGGTGTAACCCTTGTAGAGCAAGCCCTTGTCGAAGAGCTGCTTCAGGAGCCACCATAATGTCTCAATGTATTTGTTGTCGTATGTGATATATGGGTCATCCATATTCACCCAGTAACCCATCTTTTTGGTGAGGTTCTCCCACTCGCCTGTGAACTCCATCACAGCCTCGCGGCAGGCGGTATTATACTCCTCGATAGATATCTTCTTGCCGATATCCTCCTTTGTTATGCCGAGTTTCTTCTCTACGCCGAGCTCTACGGGCAGACCGTGAGTATCCCATCCCGCCTTACGGTGAACGAGGTAACCCTGCTGTGTCTTGTATCGGCAAATCACATCCTTTATTGTTCGAGCCATTACGTGGTGAATACCGGGCATACCGTTAGCTGATGGCGGTCCCTCGTAGAATACGAATGTAGGATGACCCTCACGTGTAGTGATGCTCTTGTGGAACGTGTCGTCAGAGTCCCACTGCTTCAATACCTCGTCGGCAATCTTTGCCAAGTCGAGGCCTTTGTACTCGTTAAACTTCATAAATCTGGATGTATTTTTATTTTAATTTTCGCCTTTTTTGTTGCTCTGCGGAGGCACTACCTCCCGTAAATAAGTGCAAATATACTAAAATACTCTAAGATTTCAATCTTAGAGCAAAAAAAACTGAAAACCGAAATGTGAAAACTGAAATGTGAAAAGTGAAAACTCTAATTTTGAATTTTGAATTTTGAATTTTGAATTTTGAATCAGCCGTAGACTTTAATATCCCTTAATAACCCTTAATCCCCCTTAATCGCAAAAAACCAAAGCAACACACCTACAAGATTTCTTGTTAAAGTGTGTTGCTTCGGTTTTTATAGCTGCAATTTTGCAGCCTCAAAAGCCGCCTGTAAAAAGCCGCCTGTAAAATAGGCAAAACAGATAAAAATTCTGCCCTAACTTCTACTCCAAATGTATCAACGTCTTCACCGGAGCTATCTTTGCAAGTCGCTCCTCGCCGCTCAATCCGTCAAGACCTACAAGGAAGATAAACTCGTCGATAACCACCTCATACTCAACGCCATCCTTCATCACTTTGCGTCCCTGCAACGAGAGTGCTATGCCCTCGGCTGTGCCACCTGTTGCCAGCACGTCGTCGATGATTGAGATATGTATCTTACCATCTTTTGCCTCGCCTGCTGTTATGTCGCTCAGGCGGTAGAACAGACGGTCCATACCGTACTCCTTCTCTATGCCTATCTCAATCAGGTCGCCCTCGTTGAATGGGAGCTTACCGCTCTTACGTATAGGGATGATGTTCTTCACCTCGGGCTTTGTTAGCAGCAGAGGTGCTGTGAAGAGAAATCCGCGAGCCTCGGGAGCTGCTATGTTGGGTGCTGTGAGAGCCTCGCCAATCTTCTCAATCAGCTCGCCAAACACCTTCTTGTCCTGCAGGAAGGGGATGATATCGACAAACATAATTCCCTCTTTGGGGAAATTCTTGTAAAATTTCAAAGTATTTTTCATTTTCGATAAATTATTTCGCGACAAAACATTTGCCTCACAAAGGTACTATTTTTTTGCTGATAAACAATCTTTTCGCCTATGTTTTATTGCGGAAGATTGGCTATTGCGTGCCAGGTGGCAGTATTGCGAAACACCCACCACACCAAAAGCAGTGCTACGTATGCCCATAGGGTGTAGCGGTGGAACGCCCAACGTCCACATCTCTCGGCTATCTCGCCTTTGCCCCAAGCTCCAAACATAGCCACTGCGATGTAGGGTATGCTCAGACAGAGGATGGGGTTGTAACGCACCGCCAACGACCACTCTCCGCATAGCAGTGCGTGCAGGGCTCGCTGTATTCCGCACGAAGGACAGTCATATCCTGTGAGAGCCCGCAGTGGGCATTTTGGTGCGAGGTACGAGTGCGATGGGTCGTGCAGGGCGTAGAGTATGAGCACGGCGATGCCTCCTGCCGCTATGAGCAGTGCTATGATAGTTCTCTTTGTCTTGGGGAGCATAGCTGTCTAAATCGTCAGGGCGAAACCGAAGAGCACGCCGACAACAGCTGCTATTATCGACCACTTCTTGGCGGACTCGGCAGCAGCTATCGCCTCGTTGTATTTGCCACAGAACCAGAGGGTGTCGACCTGAGAAGCCTTGACTATTGCCACTATGCCGAGCGGTAGACAGCAGAAGAGTGTAGAGAGTATCGCCCAAACGAGGTTTGTGTTTGGTTTGTACGCATAGCTATATTGCTGCTCATTGTTTGCTTGTTGCTCGTTGTTGGAATATTGATTCATCACTCTCTTTCTCTCTACGATGGTTAATTTCCCACAAATATAGCAAAATTAGTGTAATTGATACTGCGATGCTCTATTTTTCTTTGAAAACAGTATGAGATTTTGTTTTTTTTACTATCTTTGCATCAATTGGAAAATAATGAACTTAAAATGCCGAAGTTTTATGACAAGGTAAACGTGCTGAAGAAACCCGAATGGTTAAAGATTCGCCTGCAAAGCAACGAGGGCTCTGCCGAGGTGGAGCGTATTGTACGCGAGCGTGGGCTCCACACCATTTGCAGTAGTGGTCTTTGCCCCAATAAGGCGGAGTGTTGGCGACGCAGGACGGCGACTTTTATGATTTTGGGTGATATCTGTACACGAGGCTGTAAGTTCTGTGCCACACAGACCGGTAAGCCCCTTGCCCCCGTAGCTTCGGAGCCTCAGCTGGTAGCTGAGAGTGTCCGATTGATGGGACTTCGACACGTTGTCGTAACTTCTGTTACGCGTGATGACCTTGCAGACGGTGGTGCTCACCATTGGGCAGCCGTAGTGGAGGCTATCCGACAGGAGAATCCCGACGCAACAATTGAGCTCCTTATTCCCGATTTGGATGGCAGGGCAGATTTGATAGATATTGTCGTTGCATCCAAGCCCGATATCATCGGGCACAACATCGAAACCGTCGAGCGACTGACCCCCGAGGTGCGTTCACGTGCTAAGTATCGCACGAGTTTGCAGACTCTGAAGATTATCTCTTCGCGGGGCGTAGTCTCGAAGAGTGGACTGATGGTCGGACTTGGCGAGAGCGATGAAGAAGTATTGCAGACTCTTGGCGACCTGCGTGAGGCGGGTGTCGAGATTGTAACACTTGGTCAGTATCTGCGACCCTCTCTGGAGCACTATCCCGTTGCGGCGTATATTACCCCAGAGAAATTCGAATGGTACCGACTCCAGGCGTTGGAGATGGGCTTCAGCTATTGTGCGAGTGCACCTATGGTGCGTTCGTCATATTTGGCAGATGAGGCTCTCCAGAGTGTGAAGAGTAAGTTTAGTCGCGACTAAGGGCTTATGCAGCCTCTGTGGTCGTAGGTGTTGAAACGATGAAAGAGGTTATCTATAAGGACTTGGGTCGTATGGCTTATCGGGAGTGTTGGGAGCAGCAGCTCTCACTCTTCGATGCTTTGCTTAGCTCGAAGCGTAGCGACGCTACGGCGGCGGAGCGTGTGGCTGAGTCTATGGCGGGCTGGCTCTTGTTTGTCGAGCACAACCCTGTCTACACCTTGGGTAAGAATGGCAAGGCGTCAAATATCCTCTTCAGCGAGCAGATGCTCGAGCGTATTGGAGCTGAGTTCTTTCACATTGAGCGTGGTGGCGATGTTACCTTCCACGGCCCTGGTCAGATTGTCGGCTATCCCATCTTGGATTTGGAGAAGGTGGGTATCGGATTGAGGGAGTATATCGATGCTTTGGAGCAGTCGGTTATTGACTGTCTGAAGCTCTGGGGTATCGAGGCGGGACGCATCGCAGGTGCTTCGGGAGTGTGGATTGAGCCCGAAAGTGTGCGTGCACGTAAGATTTGTGCAATAGGAGTGCGATCTTCACGTTATGTTACTATGCACGGCTTTGCATTTAATGTATCGACCGACCTGCGTTATTTCAGCTATATCAACCCTTGTGGTTTTGTTGATAAGGGTGTTACCTCTATGGAGGCGGAGTTAGGGCGAAAGGTCGATATCGAGCAGGTGAAGACCGAGCTGATAAACCAACTTAAAGAGAAATTAGATGTTAAAATATATAAATAATAAAAATGTAAGTTATGCCTATAGAGAAGCGATGGGTTGTGAGACCTGTTGGCGAGGCAGATGCGGTCAGTCGCTTGGCGACCCACCTCAGGATGTCTCCCGTTCTCACAAACCTTTTAGTTCAGAGAGGCATAGACACAGTAGAAAAGGCTAACAAATTCTTTAACCCGCAACTCTGCGACCTTCACGACCCATTCCTTATGCAGGATATGGCGAAGGCGGTGGAGCGTATCGAGCGTGCTGTAGCCCGTGAGGAGATGATTATGGTCTATGGCGACTACGATGTCGATGGTACGACAGCTGTTGCGTTGGTCTATAAGTTTTTGAAGCAGATAGGTCATAAGAACCTTGTTTTCTACATTCCCGACCGTTATAATGACGGATACGGCATCTCGGTCAAAGGCATTGACTATGCGGCACGTAAGGGTGTAACGCTGGCGATAGCCTTAGATTGTGGTATTAAAGCCGTAGAGAAAGTTGTTTATGCGAAAGAGAAAGGCGTAGATTTCATCATCTGCGACCACCACCTCCCTGCTGAGGAGATTCCGTCGGCAGTGGCTGTTCTCGATCCGAAACGTAACGACTGCAACTATCCTTTCGATGAGTTGTCGGGTTGCGGAGTAGGTTTTAAGTTGGTGCAGGCGTATGCCCAGAAGCACAATATTCCTTTCAGGGATATCGAGCATCTGTTGGATTTGCTTGTTGTAAGTATTGCGTCGGATATCGTTCCGCTCACGGGTGAGAATCGCATCCTTGCCTACTATGGCTTGGAGCGTCTGAACCGTCAGCCATCGTCGGGCTTGGGCTCGATTATCAGGATTTGTGGCTTGGATCGTCAGACCATCACCATCGACGACATCGTCTTTAAGATTGGACCACGCATCAATGCGGCAGGACGTATGCGTATGGATGAGAACGACGAGAATGCAGCTCCTTCGGGTGGCTTTGCTGCTGTGGAGCTTCTGGTCGAGGGTAACGACAAGATGGCACAGGAGTATTGCAACGTCATCGACTCCTATAACCAGGATCGTAAGACTATCGACCGTAGCGTTACGCAGGAGGCACACGAGTATATCGAGTCGCACCCCGAGGTCAAGAATCGTAAGAGTACGGTCATCTACAACCCTAAGTGGATGAAGGGTATCGTCGGTATCGTGGCATCACGCCTTATCGAGACCTACTATCGCCCCACTGTCGTGCTCACTATGAGCAACGGTTTCGTTACGGGATCGGCACGTTCTGTCCCAGGTTTCGACCTGTATCAGGCTGTGGAGTCGTGTTCCGATTTGTTGGAAAACTTCGGTGGTCATATGTATGCTGCGGGACTCACGATGAAGCCCGAGCGTGTTGAGGAGTTCACCCGTCGTTTCAACGACTATGTCGAGGAGCATATCGACCCACAGATTTTGGTTCCTCAGGTCGATATCGACAGCGAGTTGCTCTTCTCGGATATCACGCCGCAGTTCCACCGCCAGCTCAATAGCTTCCAGCCTTTTGGACCAGGCAATGCCGCTCCTGTCTTCGTTACCTATGCTGCGAGTGCTCACGGCGAGCCAAAGTTGGTCGGTGCGGAGTTTGAGCATCTGCGTATGGACCTGATGCAACGCCAGAAGCCTAATACGACTATTCCGTCTATTGCCTTCCAGCAGCCTACACACTACGAGTGGGTACGTGCCGGCAAGGCTGTGGATGTATGTTATCAGATTGTAGAGAATCACTATCGTGGTATGGTTACTACGCAGCTGCGTGTCAAGGACCTGAAGCCGGTGGTGAAGTAGATATTTGCAAGTACGCTCTATCGCTCCTCCGCTATGGAGGGGAGGAAAGTCCGAGCAACGCAGAGCACCACACGAGTTAACGGCTCGATGTCCGTGAGGGTGTAGTAGCGTAACAGAGAATGACCGCCTCGGCGGGGTATGGGCAGGGAGAAATCTCGCCCGTACCTTTATAACGTCGCGGTAAGGGTGAAAAGGTGGGGTAAGAGCCCACCGCAGCGGCAGCAATGTCGTCTGGCAGTACGCCTTGTGGGTTGCAAGACCGTGTATATCGACAATTAAGGGTTGCTCGCCCGATGTCGAGGGGTAGGTTGCTAAAGGTTGCAGGTGACTGTAACCGCAGATAGATGATAGAGGCTCTTTCGGGAGTACAGAACTCGGCTTATAGGACTTGCAAACTCTTGATAGGTGTCGTAATCGTTGTGGTTACGACACCTTCTCTTTTTGTCAGAATCTCACGAAGGCTGTCGCTGCGGTGCGACACTGCGGACAGATGGGTGTCGAGGGCTCTTGTTGCGATATGTAACCACACGTGGGACACACCTCAAAGCTCTTTGTGGCTATGGTATCGGCGGTTGTTGCCGCCGCTTTGAGGAGTGCTATCTGGTGGGTGTCGTTGGCGTCGCACCACACCATAATACGTGTAACATAACGATTTTTCGATGCTATGCTACGTAGTATCAGAGGGTAGCTTTTTGTCGTGCGGTGGCGATGCTTCAGGCTTATCGCTGCGGCTATGTTGTCGGCTGTCGTTGCTCTCTTGGGCTCGAGAGCTATGGGTTTTGCCACCTCTCCGCCTAAGTTATGTATGGCTCTCTCGCAGGCTCTGCACTGCACCCTCTCGGAGAAGGCTATTGTGCGAAACAGCTGCTCTGCTGCGTAGTTTCCATCGGAGCGAGCCTGACGTGCGTATGAGGTGTGTAATGCCGAGTGGGAGTGTTTTATGCGGGCTATCTCGCCGAGCCGCTGAATGGCTAAGTAGTGTTTTACCTGTTTTGTGGCAAAGCTATCTCTCTCTGCTGCTACGAATGCCGCCATCAATATCCCTACGCCGAAAAGCACCAATGCCCAGAATATTATCTTTGTGTATCTCATACCCCTTGCGGAGCATATTTCGTGCCTCGGAGGGTATAAAACAAGAGGGAACCGCGTCCGGTTCCCTCTTGTTTTCTCGATTCACATCGAAAAAATTAAGCATACTTGAATGTTGACTCATCTGATACGGTCAACTTCTTGCGTCCCTTTGCACGACGCGCTGCCAACACCTTGCGGCCATTAGCAGTAGCCATTCTCTGACGGAATCCGTGCTTGTTGATTCTCTTACGACGAGAAGGCTGGTAAGTTCTTTTCATTGCCATAACGATATCGTTTTTTATGTTTGTGTCTTTAATTCACAGCGAGTTAACCCTGCGGCACACTCTTACTGCGGAGTGCAAAGGTAAAACCTTTTTTCTTATTTAACAAAATATTTTCAAATAAAATGCCTTTTTCACTCCGTTTTACCCTCTTTGGGCAGCCTATTGTTTGTCGTCAAAGAGGTCTATTTCGCCTCGCTCTACCTTGCCGTACATATCTGCTAATAAGGCAATTACGGGCGATATAAGCTCCTGCACATCGCCTATCGCCTGGGCTCTTTGCTCATCGCCCTTTATTCGGTAAAGAATTGTGGCATATAGTGCTCGGAACGCGAGCTCCGTATCTGTTATATCACTCTTTTGGAGCATTGCACGCAGTCGTGGCAGGTGTGGCTCGAGCAGAGCAAACTGTCGGCGGTACTTCTCGCCTATGGGGAGTTGCATCAGTTGCAGGTGCAGGTTGTGCATATCGGCTATCAGGTGCAAAGTATGCTCCAGATGTCCGTTCTGCTCTTTGCCCTCTTTGCGTAGCAGGTTTACAATATCCATATACCACAGCAGGAAGAGGTGCTTCTGCTCCTCATCCACCTGACGTGGTGCCACCAGCTGCGAATATATCGCCTCGGGACTAAACTGCAACGCTCGAAACATATCCTCTAACTGCCACAGGTAGAGTATATATTCGGCTATATTCTCTTTACGTTTCGCTTGTGCTATATCCATTATTCTACCAATATTATCTCGTTCACATCTCTTGGCTCGACCTTTGTCGCAGAGTGTTTGGGCAGCCCTTTCCACGCCACGAGAGCTACTATTGCGAGCAGGATAACTATGTAAATCCACACTCGCATACCTCGCTGCTCTCTGGTGCGTCGGCGTATCATTACTCTCTGTTTTTAGAGTCTATCCATATCGTTACGGGTCCATCGTTTACGAGCGATATCTTCATATCTGCTCCAAACTGCCCTGTCGCCACCTTGTGCCCTACCGCCTGCTCCACCTTTGCCACAAACTGCTCATATAGTGGGCGTGATATAGCCTCAGGGGCGGAGCGTATGTATGATGGGCGGTTGCCCTTCTTCGTTGAGGCGTGCAGTGTAAATTGGCTCACCACCATCACCTCGCCGCCTGTCTGTCCCACGTCGAGGTTCATCACTCCTGCCTCGTCATCGAATATGCGTAGGCGGGAGAGTTTCCCCGCCAGCCAATCCATATCCTGCTCTGTGTCCTCGCTCTCTATGCCGACCAGAACAAGCATACCTTTACCTATCTCGGAAAATACCTCACCCTCGATGCGGAGTGTAGCCTCCGTTACACGTTGAATCAGCAGTCTCATTGGGCACACTCAAAAAATCCCCACAGGTTATCCTTTGGTGTGGGTGCTGTTATCGAAATCTCCTCTTTCTTTACGGGGTGGATGAACTCCACCTTACGTGAGTGCAACGATATGCCTCCGTCGGGATTTGAGCGACGTGCTCCATATTTCAGGTCGCCCTTTATCGAGCATCCTATCTTCGAGAGCTGGGCACGTATCTGATGATGACGACCTGTGAGGAGCTCCACCTCTACGAGTGTGTAGTTGGTGCTGCATCCTACGGTGCGGTAGTTCAGCACCGCCTTCTTGCCATCAGCCTTTGGCTTGTCGTATGCTCGCGAGCGGTTTGTGCGACCATCTCGCACTATGTAGTGCGTCAGCGTGCCCTCCAATGGCTCGGGGCGGTTTTCTACCAATGCCCAATATGTCTTGTGTATCTCGCCCGAGCGTATCATCTCGTTCAGACGCACCAATGCTTTCGATGTCTTGGCGAAGAGTACCACGCCGCTCACAGGGCGGTCTATGCGGTGCACCACGCCTAGGAATACATCCCCTGGCTTATGGTCGCGTACCTTTATCATCGCCTTTATCTCGGTCTCCAATGCATCATCCGTCTCGCGGTCGGGCTGCACAAGGTCGCCACAGCGTTTGTTTACGACTATAAGGTGGTTATCTTCGTATAGTATGTCGTTTGGGTGAAACATAATACTCTAATCCTAAAGTTTGAATGTAAATGGGAGCAGCAACTCTGCCGAGGAGAGTGCCGATGCTGTACCGTTGCCCCACATAATTATTCGCATAGGGCTCTTCTGGCGACGCTCCACGTCGACTATCACCTGGCGACATCCGCCGCAAGGGTAGCACTCTCGCTCCGAGGGGTCGGATGCTATTGCCAACACCTCTACGGGGTCGTCGGCGTGGTTTGCCTGCCAATGGTAGAGTAGTGTTCGTTCGGCACACAGTCCCGATGGGAATACCTCGCTCTCGCTGTTCGAGCCACATATTATCCTGCCGCTACGCAGACGTGCTGCAGCCCCCACGTTGAAGTGTGAGTAGGGAGCGTATGCTCGGCGTGTAGCCTCCTGTGCTGCGAGGACTACCTCGCGGTCGCTCTGCGACATCTCCTCCAACGAGTCATAATGTTCGTAGCAAATCTTGAGTTCTTTTTCCATAGCCCCAAATATTTTTTATTGAAACAAAAATACAAAAAACGGGGAAAACAATCAAACAACTACCGCAAAAATGGCATTTCTCGGCAATTTTTACCCCTTGTCGCACCAAAATATCGCACAAAGAGCGTATATCGCACTGCGGAGCGTGGCTCTTTAGGGAATTTTCTCTATCTTTGCCTACGGCAAAATAATTCGATTATAAACAGCGTTAAATATATAAACCGTCAAATGGGAAGAAGAAAGAGAGAAAACTATCCGCTTATCGAGTCGTTGGAGATTACCACGCTTGCTGCCGAGGGTAAGGCTATGGGCCGCTACAACGAGCAGGTCGTCTTTGTGCCTATGACCGTTCCGGGCGATGTTGTCGATGTGCAGATTCGCAACAAACGTCGTCGTTTTATGGAGGGTGTCGTGGTCAACTACGTGAAGCGTTCACCTCTGCGCGAGGAGCCTTTCTGCCCACACTTCGGTGTGTGTGGTGGCTGTAAGTGGCAGAATCTGCCCTACGCCGAGCAGCTGCGTTTCAAGACCGAGCAGGTGCACGACCAGCTGTCGCGTATCGGTAAGGTTGCTCTGCCCGAGGTACGCCCTTGTCTGGGCTCTGCGGCGACTAAGTTCTACCGCAATAAGCTGGAGTTTACCTTCGCTCATAAGCGTTGGCTCACCTATGAGGAGATAGCTGCTGGTGGCGACATCGCTGCTGCTCCCGCTTTAGGTTTCCATATCCCCAACTGCTTCGATAAGGTGCTCGATATCGACGAGTGCTTCTTGCAGGCAGAGCCATCGAATGAGATACGTCGTGCTGTCAAGCAGTTCTGTCTGGAGCGTGGCTACTCGTTCCACAACTGTCGTGAGCACGTGGGCTTGATGCGAAACATCATCATCCGCACAGCCTCTACGGGCGAGGTTATGGTCATCGTGGTCTTCAACGAGGATGACAAGGCGAAGATTACGGCTCTGATGGATATGCTCTCGGAGCGTTTCCCCGAGATTACCTCTCTGTTCTATGTTGTCAACACCAAGTGGAACGACTCTGTGGGCGATTTGGAGCACATCTGCTATCGTGGCAAGGATCATATCATCGAGCAGATGGAGGGCTTGCAGTTTAAGGTAGGACCAAAATCTTTCTATCAGACCAACTCGGCTCAAGCATACGAGCTCTATAAGGTAGCTCGCGAGTTTGCCGACCTGAAGGGTACGGAGGTGCTCTACGACCTCTATACCGGTACAGGTACGATAGCCAACTTCTGTGCTCGCCAGGCGGCTAAAGTTGTCGGCGTGGAGTATGTCCCCGAGGCTATCGAGGATGCTAAGGTCAACTCGGCTATCAATGCTATCTCTAACACCTCGTTCTATGCAGGCGATATGAAGGATGTGCTGAGTGATGAGTTTGTCGAACTCAATGGCAAGCCCGATGTCATCATCTTGGACCCACCACGTGCCGGTGTCGATGAGCGAGTGCTGGAGGTTATTATGCGTGCTGCTCCCGAGCGTATCGTCTACGTTAGCTGTAATCCAGCTACTCAGGCACGCGATTTGGCGATTTTGGATTCGATGTATGAGGTTGTCGCTGTGCAGCCCGTCGATATGTTCCCACACACCCACCACGTCGAGAATGTGGTGAAGTTGGTGCGTAGGGCGTAATGTTTAACCGCTAAAACTATGTTGTTATGAAGCGATTGTTTGTTATGCTCTTTGTAGCATTTTTGGCAGTGCCTGTTATGGCACAAACCTATGAGATTAAGACCCCTTATGTCTCGGTCAATGGCTATGCCGAGCAGGAGATTATCCCCGATGAGGTCTACGTTCAGATAACCCTTACCGAGAGCGATAGCAAGGGTAAGATAACCCTCGAGCAGCAACGCCGCCAGATGTTTTCGGCACTCAAGAAGTGTAAGATTGATGTAGAGAAGCAGCTCTCTATGCTCGATATGGCTTCGACCTATTTCAAGCGTCGCACTTCGCTTGCTTCGGCTCGCTATGAGCTTAAGGTGGGCTCGGCTATGGAGGCACAGCAGGTCTTCGAGGCTTTGGATGCTGTGGGTATCTCTAATGTCGACATTACCAAAGTTGCTTGCTCTCGCGAGGAGGAGTATCGTGCTGCGGTGCGTAAGGCTGCTATGCAGGATGCACGCCAGAAGGCGAGTGAGCTGGCTGAGGCTGTCGGTCAGTCGGTAGGCGACTGCCTTGTCATCAACGACTACTCTTCTCGCTCGGGAGGTGTTGTCTTCACTAAGGCTGTGCGAGGCTTTGCTGCCAATGCCGAGATGGATGCGGTAGCTGAGGAGGAGCCTGCGGTTGAGTTTGAGAAGATTAAGATTTCATATAATGTGTCGGCACAGTTCTACCTCAATGGTCGCAGTGCCGAGTAGAGAATAGAGAAAATATGAATATTGCACGATTAGTTTTTAACCCCTTGCAGGAGAACACCTACGTTGTGTGGGATGAGAGTGGCGAGGCTATTATTATTGATGCAGGTAATGCGTCGGAGCGTGAGATGGATACCTTGCGGCAGTTTGTTGCCGACCACTCGCTGCGTGTCGTTATGGCGGTCAATACCCACGGACATTTCGACCACGTGTTGGGTGTTGCTGCGGTATGTGATGAGTGGAAAGTACCTTTCGCTCTCTCTCGCAAGGATGAGTTTTTGTTGCGTGAGGCTACGGTGCACGCCGAGCTGTTCGGTGTGCGTGCCGGCGATTTGAAGGAGATAGATATCGACCTCGATGTGGAGCAAACTATCCGCTTTGGCAATAGCGAGCTGCGAGTTATCAAGACTCCTGGTCATACCCCAGGCCACGTCTGCCTCTATTCCGAGGAGCATAAGGTGCTCTTTACGGGCGACACGCTCTTCCGCGAGAGCATAGGTCGCACCGATTTACCTGGTGGCGACTATTCGTGGATTATGCGTTCCATTCTCGACAGCATCCTTCCGTTGGGCGATGAGGTAAAGATTTACCCTGGCCACGGTGATGCGAGTGATTTGGGCCACGAAGCTATGTATAACCCTTTCATCGTTGAGTGCCTTAACGAGGAGGTACGTTATGAGTAAACTGCTCCACCGCTTGCTCTATCGCCTCTTGCCACTGAAGTGGTATCTGTGGGTTGTCAGCCGCCTCTTCTTCCTCTGCTATGGTTTGGGGTGGGGACGCAGGAAGCGTTCTATGGAGTATGTCTACCACCTGCCTAATCTGGTGTCGAAGGGTGCAACTGCGATAGATATAGGAGCAAATCTGGGCTACTATGCCCGCCCTCTGTCGAAGATTTTGGGTGCTGATGGTCATCTCTATTGTGTTGAGCCCGTGCCTGTTATCTTCGAGGTGCTGAAGCATAATATGCGTCGTTGCTCTAATGCCACCCTTCTGAACTACGCCCTCGGCGAGGAGTCCCGATGTGTGGATATGGTCAACGATACCGTTGCCGAGACGGGCTATTTCGGTACGGGCCGCAATGCGGTGAGCGATGGGCAGTCATCGGCTAAGGCGATACATTTCACGGTGCAGATGCGTCGAGGCAGCGAGCTCTTTGCCGATTTGGAGCGTCTGGACTTCATCAAGTGCGATATCGAGGGCTATGAGCGTATAGTCTTGCCCGAGATGCGAGCTTTGATAGAGCGTTTTCACCCTGTGGTGCTGCTCGAGACCGACGGCGATACGCGTCGCGAGATGGTTGCTATGTTCGCCGATATGGGCTACCGAGCCTATACTCTTTCAGATGATGGTGGCGAATGTCCGCTTACGGAAGAAAGTGATAGAGATATAATTTTCAGATACTAACCCCGATTATGAGAATAGATATTATTTCCGTTGTTCCCGAATTGTTGACCTCTCCGCTCAACGAGTCAATCCTCAAGAAGGCTCAGGAGAAGGGCTTGGCAGAGATTGTGGTACATAACCTCCACGACTATGCCCACGATAAACGTAAGACCACCGACGACTATCCTTTCGGTGGCGAGGCAGGTATGGTTATGAAGTGCGAGCCGGTCTTTGAGCTTATCGAGAAGTTGCAGTCGGAGCGTCATTACGACGAGATTATCTTCACCTCGCCCGATGGTGTGCGATATGACCAGCACGAAGCCAATCGCCTTTCGATGTTGGAGAACATCATCATCCTTTGTGGCCATTATAAAGGTATCGACCACCGCATCCGCGAGCACCTTATCACTCGCGAAATATCTATCGGCGACTATGTCTTGACGGGTGGCGAGCTTGCAGCGTGCATTATTGCCGACTCTGTCGTGCGACTTATCCCGGGAGCTATTGGCGACGAGGCTTCGGCTCTTACCGACTGTTTCCAGGATGATATGTTAGCCCCTCCGGTCTATACCCGTCCTTCGGATTTTCGTGGCTGGCGTGTCCCCGATGTACTTCTCTCGGGCAACTTCGCCGAGATAGAGAAGTGGCAGGAGGAGCAAGCCTATGAACGCACCAAAGCCCTCCGCCCGGACCTGCTTGAGGCAATTCAAAATTCAGAATTCAAAATTCAAGATTAATGAAATATTACATTATTGCAGGTGAACCGTCGGGGGACCTTCACGGTTCCAACCTTATGAAAGGTCTGCTCAAGGCGGACCCCGAGGCTCAATTTCGCTTCTGTGGTGGCGACAAGATGGCTGCTGTGGCGGGCAAGGAGCAGATGCTCAAGCACTACCGCGATATGTCGTTCTTCGGCTTCGCTCAGGTGCTGATGAATCTGCGTACTATCTTCTCGCAGATTAAGCAGTGCGAGCGTGATATCTTGGCTTTTGCCCCCGATGTGGTTATTTTGATTGACTACCCGGGCTTCAATATGAAGATAGCCAAGTTTGCCCACGAGCAGGGTATCCCTGTCCACTACTACATTGCCCCAAAGGTGTGGGCGTGGAAGGAGCACCGCGTGAAGGCTATCCGCCGCTATGTCGACAAGCTCTATATCATCTTCCCTTTCGAGAAGGAGTATTTCCGCTCGAAGGGTATCGAGCCTCACTTCGAGGGCAACCCTTTGGTCGATGCTATTGCCGAGCGTTGTCGTCGTGCCCCTTCGCGTGAGGCGTTCTTCGAGGAGAATGGCTTGGACTCTCGTCCCAAGGTGGCACTCTTGGCAGGTAGCCGCGTGAGCGAGATTAAGGCTAACCTGCGTTTTATGGCTCTTCTCTCGGAGCGTTTTTCCGATAGGGAGTTTGTTGTGGCAGGTGTCGAGTGGATTGACCGCTCTGTCTACGAAAAGTTCACCGCTGGCACATCCGTTAAGTTTGTTTGCGATAGGACCTATGAGCTTTTGATGCACTCCGAGGCGGCAGTTGTTACCTCGGGCACAGCCACCCTCGAAACAGCTCTTATCGGTATCCCCGAGCTCGTTGTCTTTGGTATTCCGTGGTTTTACGAGAAGATGAAGCCCTATGTGGTTAAGATACCTTATGTCTCGTTGGTTAATATCAATCTCAGTCGTGAGGCTGTCCGCGAGATGGTGGTCTATCACCCTTCGGTCGATGAGGCTGAGGGCGAGCTGCGTAAGATTATCGAGGGCGGTGCGGAGCGAGAGCGTATGCTCCGTGATTTCGACGAGTTGCGTGCCATCATCGGTGGCGAGGGTGCAAGCGAGAGGTTTGCAGAAGCTATGGTTAGTGAATTGAAAAAGTAGTAACAATGAAGATTATATGTATAGGTCGCAACTATGCCGACCACGCTCGGGAGTTGCACGACGGTGCGGAGTTGCCCCAGGAGCCACTCTTCTTCCTGAAGCCCGACTCTGCTCTGTTGCGTAACAACGACCCCTTCTATATCCCCTCGTTCTCCAACGATGTGCACTATGAGTGCGAGTTGGTCGTTAAGATTAACCGCTTGGCGAAGTGTGTCGAGCCACGTTTCGCCTCACGTTGCTACGATGAGGTAGGCTTGGGTATCGACTTCACAGCACGCGATATCCAGCGTGAGGCTATCGCCAAGGGTTTGCCCTGGGAGCGAGCAAAGGCTTTTGACCACTCGGCAGCTCTCTCGCCCGAGTTTGTGAGCCTTTCGGAGTTGGGTGGCGATGTGCAGCGACTCGATTTTCAGCTTGAGGTCAATGGCGAGTTGCGTCAGCAGGCGTCTACCTCCGAGATGCTCTTTAAGGTCGATGAGATTATCAGCTACGTGTCGCACTATATGACCCTCAAGATTGGTGATTTGCTCTTTACGGGTACTCCTGCGGGTGTCGCAGCTGTAAGGCAGGGCGATAATCTGCGTGCTACGCTCTGTGGTCGTGAGTTGTTGAATTTTGATATTCGATAGGTTATGCTGTTACACGAACGATTGAAGCCCTACCGCCTTATTTTGGCATCGCAGTCGCCTCGCCGCAGGGAGCTGCTTGTCGGCTCGGGCTTGGAGTTTCAGCTTGCCGAGCGTTTTGAGTGCGATGAGAGCTACCCCGCGATGCCTCTTACGGATGTCGCCGAATACCTCTCACGCAAGAAGAGCGATGCTTACCCTGTGGAGCTTGCCGAGGCGGACGTCCTCCTTACTGCTGATACTGTTGTCATCGCTTGTGGCGAGATTTTGGGTAAGCCTCATAGCCGCGATGAGGCTATAGCGATGCTTCAGAAGCTCTCTGGTGCGACACACGAGGTTGCTACGGGCGTTACTCTGCGTACATCTACCAAGAGCCATAGCTTCACCTCTGTGAGTAAGGTGCGTTTCCGCCCTCTGAGTCTTGAGGAGATAGAGTATTACGTCGATAACTACCACCCAATGGATAAAGCCGGCAGCTATGGCATCCAGGAGTGGATAGGCTACGTCGGCATCGAACATATCGACGGCTCGTTCTATAATGTTATGGGACTTCCCATCCAACGACTATATTGTGAGTTGGAGCGTTTTATATAATTATATAATTGGTAAAGAGGCTGTTCAACATTACCGTTGAACAGCCTCCTCTTCGTAGAAGTTGTATAACTAATGGGATTTCAAGGCTTGCGTAGCCCGAAAAAACGGAGTTTACTTGGCGTAAATGAGTATTTTGAGGGCAAGCGTAACGCAGAAATCACTTTGGTTAGACAACTTCTTATATTATTGTTTGTCAATCTCGTTAAGTGCAAAAGCATACGCTCCGAGTGATATAGCTGTGCTTGCACCAATCTTTGAGAACATCACGCCGATACGCTTCTGTGGGTCGTATGTAACCTCCTTGTCTGTGCCATAGACCTTTATCGTACGCTGCTCGCCACGTGCAAACTCCTCAAACTCTGCCTCGTTATCTAAGTCGTATACCTTCATCTGTACGCGGTTGAGTGTGCCGCCATCGAGCGTATGAATCTGGGAACGCAACTCACTCAGGAGTGCTGGCTTGAGGTACTTGCCTGCTGCTGTTATGCCGCCACCGATTACGATTAGTCCGTCTACGATTGTTACTGCTGTTGCCATAGCATCACCTGCCACCTCGCCCATTGTTGCGAAAGCCTTTGCTGCAGCCTCCTTGTCGCCCTCACGCTTGCCCTCGGCAATGTCGTAAATATCTTTTGGCTCAAGTGTTGGGTCATCTACGCCCGACTGCTCCTTGTATACTCGCTTTACCGCACGTACTGCTACGCCCTCCTCTACCATCACATCAGGGTGTAGCTTATGACGCAGACAGAATGTCTCTACGCACGAGTTGTCGCCTATGTGCAACTCTCCGTCTGTTACGAATCCCATACCGAATCCTGTTCCGAAGGTGTAACCCAACAGGTTTTTGTACTGCTTACCGCTGCCGAGAGCCTTCAGCTTCTCGTTCACAGCTGGCAATGCACCTGCTAAAGCCTCACCGTATGCGTATAGGTCGGCGTCGTTGTTGATGTATACGGGTATTCCGAACTTCTCCTCGAGGAATGGACCGAGTGCCACGCCGTCGCGGAACGATGGGAAGTTAGGCAGATATCCACCGATGATGCCGTTAGGGTAGTCGGCAGGACCTGGGAATGCGAAGCTGATAGCTACGGGCTTGCAGTCCAGACGTGCTATCACCTGCTCAAATCCGCTAACGAGTGTTGCCAAACACTTGTCTAAGTCGTCAGCATTTGATGGCATTGTTATAGGCTCCACGATAAACTCATTGGCACGCATCGCACCAAATACAAAATTTGTTCCGCCGGCATCGAGAGTTATGACCGTACGGCTGTCGTTTCTGTACATATTTCGAATGTTTTAAGGTTAATTCATTGATTTCAAAAGGTAAAGGTAGCAAAAAATTACCGCTCCGACAAATCCGCAGCGGTAAAATTCAAATGTACAATCTTTTTTTTGTAAGGTTAGAACACAACTCCCAATTTGAGCTGAATAGCGTTAAAGCTAATACTTATGCCCTCTTCCGATAGCTTCTGCACGTTGTAACCGAGCTGAGCCTTAAAGTGTCCTGCCTTAATACCTATGGCTGGCATACAATATAATCCAGACAAACCGCTTACATATTCCGAAGCACCTACACCTACGCCTATGTCAAACGAGAGATATGGACTTACTTTTTCAGAGACAGGCAGATAGCCTTTCATATTAAGATATATAGGTACTACCAACTCGCCTTCTCCTTCGTGATAATAATCTAATCCAAGACCTAATCCAGCCGAAAAATAGTTGCCGATTTTTGCACCATGAATTGTGTGAAGATTTACTCGGTCTGCAGCGAATGTTCCTGTGCCGATAGAATAGCCCAAATCAACCTCACCTTGATACTTAATAGGTGTTTGAGCAAAAACTGTAGATGCGATGATTGTCGCAGTCAACAAAAGAAAAAACTTTTTCATAGCTTTTGAATTTTAAGTTAAACAATATGGTTGTACATTTTGCACTTGCTGCCGTTAGACGACAACCGTTTAACTCAAAAAGAGAAACGTGGGATATGCCTATTACTGAGAAGGTACGACCAAGCACCCATACAAACATAAGCACACCCACGCCATAGAGCGTGAGCATTTAATGTGCCTATTGTGTGTTTGTAGTAATATTTTGGTCGTTTTACTCAGTAATCACAATAGCCTAAATGCCATCTATAAAGACTACGTATTCCGCAGTCTAACAACAAAGGTAACAAAAAATTACCGCTCCGACAAATCCGGAGCGGTAAAATTTAAAAATATAGCGGTTATCCCCCGACTTGCTTGAAAAGTGAAAGGTGAAAACGAAAAACTGAAAACAGAAATAAATAAATCGTCATTGCGAGAAATAGCATCTGTTGTCTGTTCTGATGCCCAACTACGCTCTATGCTATTTCGTGGCAATCTACCTTTTATCTTTCAGTCTTGCTGATACCCAAAACTAAAAACTGAAAGCTGAAAAGTGAAAACTAAAACCTCTTCAGCTGTAGACTTTAGTAACCATTAGTTCCCCTTAGTTACCTTTAGTAGCCCTCGCCTGCTCCCTCAATTCTAACCTCTCGTAATTATGAATTTTGAATTGTTGAGCCCTGCAAGGGCGAGCTTGAATTTTGAATTGCGTAAGCTATATCTGCTTCCTCAACCTCGCCACCGGTATTCCGAGCATCTCGCGATACTTAGCCACCGTACGTCGAGCTATGCAATATCCTTATACCACTACGTTCTATTAGTACCACTCCCGGAGCAGGCTATGTCTGCGACCAAGCCCCGCCCTTTGCCAAGGCTGCGGGTAAGCGAGAGCAGAGTGTGCTTGCATACTATGCCGAGCGAGAGCAGACAAGGGAGAGTTTATTTTCTCCCAAAGGGAGGGGTTGGGGAGGGAATGTCAATATTTTTTCTCCTAAAAGGAGAAATCTCGCATCAGCGAGAAGTATTGATTGCTTGACACATTCGGGATTTGCAACCCCAACGGGGGACAAAAAAAGAGTTGCTATGTTTGCAACTCTTGCATAATCATAGCAACCTCTATTTTTGTCATCTCGCTTTCGAGCGAGGGCAAATCCCGCCCGAAGTCCAAGAACTCCTGCCTTAAATTTGCTTACGCAACCTCGCCACAGGTATTCCGAGCATCTCGCGATACTTAGCCACCGTACGTCGAGCTATGCAATATCCCTTGTCGTTGAGTATGTTCATCAGCACCTCATCCGTCAGCGGATGCCGTTTATCCTCCTCGTCGATGCAGTTCTGCAGTATAGTCTTTATCTCGTAGCTCGATACGCTCTCGCCGCTCTCGGTCTGCATAGCCTCCGAGAAGAGCGACTTGAGAAGTATTATGCCGAAGTGTGTCTGCACATACTTGCTGTTTACCACTCGCGAAATGGTCGATACATCCAACCCTGTGCGGTCGGCTATATCCTTGAGAATCATCGGACGCAGCTTCGACTTGTCGCCATCGCGGAAATACTCCTTCTGAAACTCCAGAATCTCCTGCATTGTCCGCATCAGCGTGTCGTGGCGTTGCTTTATCGCCGAGATAAACCACTTTGCCGAGTCTATCTTGCTCTTTACGAACTGCACCGCCTCGCGGTTACTCTCTGCCACCGTTCCATCTGCTGCTACCATCGACTGCATCATATCGACATAGCGACGGTTTATTCGCAGCTCGGGTATGTTGTACGAGTTTAGCGAGAGTGCGAACTGTCCATCGTGGTAGTCTAACGTGAAGTCGGGTATGATGTAGGGTGCTGTGTCCACGCCACCCTCCGAGTATAGGTTGCCTGGCTTTGGCGAGAGCCGACGTATCTCCTCTATCGCCTCGCGGAACTCATCCTCGCTCACACCAAGACGTGCTATGAGCCTCTCGTAGTGCTTCTTCACAAACTCCTCGAAGTGTTGTTCTATAATCTTATGTGCCAGACGTTTCGTAGGGCTGTCCATCTTACGTGCTGCCATCTGTAGCAGCAGGCACTCTCTGAGGTCGCGAGCTCCTATCCCCGCAGGCTCCAATTGGTGTATTATGCCGAGCAGTTCCTCCAACCGCTCCACCGATACCTCTATTCCGAGCGAGAATGCTACGTCGTCAGATATCGACTCCATATCGCGACGCAGATATCCATCCTCGTCTATGCTTCCGATGATAAACTCTGCCACAGCCTTGTCGCGGGGCGATAGTGTGCGGTATCCTATCTGCTCCACTAAATACTCTTGCAGTGAGCGGCCCTCGCTGAGGTTTAGCGGACGCTGTTTCTCGTCGCGTGAGTAGTTGTTTATGCGGCTCTTGTACGACGGTGTGTCATCCTGCTGCATATACTCCTCCATCGATATACGCTCCTGCTCCTCCTCTGCTGCTGGGCGTTCATCCTCATCGAGGACAATGTTCTCTTCAATCTCCTGTTTTACCCTCTGCTCCAGCAACAACGTGGGCAGCTCCAGCAACTTTATCATCTGAATCTGTTGCGGAGATAGCGTCTGTTGCAGCTTTTGAACCTGACGTTGCGAAATAGCCATTACAAATTACTTTTAGCTGTTAATATTCCCATCGACCGATCTCTTCTTGGGTAGGGTAGTCTTCTAAAAAGGGGTGCCCAACTTGCGTTACGACACCCCGCTTGATGTTAAAGAGCCTTTTCTTTCTGCTCAGAACGCCAAAATAATATTATAGCGTTCCTATCGTTTTTTTAGAACTCTGCGTTGTTTGGTGTACGTGGGAAAGGTATCACGTCGCGAATGTTCGCCATACCCGTTACAAAGAGCAGCAGACGCTCAAATCCCAGACCGAAGCCCGAGTGAGGTGCTGAGCCCCAGCGGCGAGTGTCGAGATACCACCACACATCCTGCTCGTTCATTCCGAGCTCATTTACTCTTGCAGTAAGCTTGCCATAATCTGCCTCACGCTCCGAGCCGCCGATAATCTCGCCGATTTTTGGGAACAATACGTCCATTGCACGTACCGTCTTGCCATCCTCGTTCTGCTTCATATAGAAAGCCTTTATCTCCTTTGGATAGTTAATCAGGATTACAGGACGCTTGAAGTGCTCCTCTACGAGGTAACGCTCGTGCTCTGACTGCAGGTCGCAGCCCCACTCGCAAGGGAACTCGAACTTGCGACCCGAAGCCTTCAGTATCTCGATACCCTCGGTGTAGTCCAAGCGTACAAAGTCGTTCTTCAGGACAAACTCCAGTCGCTCGATAAGCTCCTTGTCCCACATCTTGTTCATGAACTCCAAATCCTCGCGGCAGTTGTCCAATGCGTACTGAATAAGATACTTGAGGAAGTCCTCCGCCAGCTCCATATTATCCTCCAACTCGTAGAATGCCATCTCTGGCTCAATCATCCAGAACTCAGCCAAGTGGCGAGGTGTGTTCGAGTGCTCTGCACGGAATGTAGGGCCGAAGGTGTAAATCTGACCGAGCGACAAAGCTCCCAACTCACCCTCCAACTGTCCCGATACGGTGAGGTTACAAGGCTTACCGAAGAAGTCCTGCGAGTAATCTACCTTGCCCTCTTCTGTGCGTGGTGGGTTCGAGATGTCGAGTGTTGTTACGTTGAACATCGCACCTGCACCCTCGCAGTCCGAGCCTGTGATGAGTGGAGTATGCAGATAGTAGAAACCTCTGTCGTTGAAATACTTGTGTATAGCATACGCCATAGCGTGGCGGATACGCAACACCGCACCAAATGTGTTTGTTCGTGGACGCAGGTAAGCTATATCACGCAGGAACTCCAACGAGTGTCCCTTCTTCTGCAAAGGATATGTCTCGGGGTCTGCTGTACCGTAAATCTCAATCTTCTCGGCTTGTACCTCGACACCCTGTCCCGATGCTGGCGACTCCACCAACTTACCATCTACACGCAGACAAGCACCTGTCGTTACCGCCTTGAGCTGCTCCTCTGGTATTACAGCCAAATCTACAACGATTTGGATGTTCGCCATACACGAGCCATCGTTGAGTGCTATGAACGCCACATTCTTGTTGCCACGCTTGGTGCGTACCCAACCTTTCACTACGATGTCGGTGTTCACTGCACCACTTTTCAGAATCTCTGCAATTCTCTGAGTTTTCATACTTTATCTTATCGTTTTATTTGTTGTCGTTGCTTGCCTACGTCGCCTCTTTTGCCTCTTTGTGAGAGATGTAGTCCCGAGGCGAGTGCTTTACTAAAGAGCAAAGGTAGTCAATTATTTGAAAATTGTCAAAAAAAAAGTACCTTTGCCTTGTATGATTCACCTTTTAGGTGAGTCGCCAAGAGTAAGACGATAAATTTTTCGCTATGAAACGAATTTTTCTATTGAGTTTAACGCTGCTTCTCGCCTCTGTTGGCTGGGCACAGCAGTCGCGTATATTTCGTTCAGAGTTTCTGACCTATGACCGTCGTGAGGCGGGTGCTGCCGATAAGCGTGAGGGCACTAATGGCTATTTGGCTTTCGCCCCCGAGCTCATCTCGCAGAGCGAGCAGGAACTTGTGTGGGCTCAGCGTTACGATGTCGATGCCGCTATGAACGACTATAACATCTTCCTCCATTTAGAGAATGTCGCCACCGCCTTTACCCTTCAGGTCAACGGTGTGGATGTCGTCTGCGAGGAGGATTTCTATACCCCTACCGACTTGCTCCTCTCGCCCTATCTGCGTCAGGGAGCTAACGATGTGGTGCTGCGTCTTCGTCTGAGCCGTCTGCCGCACCTTATGGCAGGCGTTAAGTTTCAGAGCGACAAGCTCTTCGCTAATAGCTATTTCTTCATCCAGCGTCGCCTCTCCATCCGTGATTTTGATATCACGCTCCGTCCCGATTCGACTCGCTCGTTCGGTGTGTTGGATATGCGTTTGGTCTTAGCTAACGACTTCAATTTCGAGGAGCCTATCAATGTGGGTTACGATTTGTATGACCCATCGGGCAAGATTGTCGAGCTTAACTCTCGCGAGTTTATCCTCGATGGCAGGGCGTTAGATACGGTCAACATAGCACCATACGTCTACCATACCAACAACTTCAAGTGGGATGGCACGAAAGCCCCACTCTACACCCTTACGCTCTATATCAAACGCAGCGGTATGATGTGGGAGTATATCCCTCTGAAGGTCGGCTTTAGCGATGTGGAGTGGCGTGATGGTAAGCTTTTTAGCTTCGGCAAGGCTCTTGCGTCGAAGCCCGTTATGTATGAGGCTACCACCGACAGGAAGGTGGCTCTTGAGCGTCTTCGCACCCATAAGAAGCAGGGCAACCGCCTCTTGCTCTTGCCATATCCTCAGCCCAAGTGGTTCTACGATATGTGCGATAGGGAGGGTGTTATGGTCATCGACCAGGCAGCTCTCTCGGCTCTGACCGATGACAATCGCTCTGTGGGTGGCACGCCTGCCAACGACCCTCAGTTGGCTGATGAGTTCCTGCTGCGTGTCAAGAAGATGTACTACCGCTCTCGCAACCATACGTGTGTTGTGGGCTTCTCTCTCGCTGGTGATGCTACGGGCAACGGTTACAACCTCTATAAAGCCTACGAGTGGCTGAAATCTGTTGAGCAGCGTCGCCCTGTCTTCTATTTCGGTAGCGATGGCGAGTGGAATAGCGATAAGTGGAGCTGGTAAAGTGTTGTGAAATATGAATATCGATTTGGTTGTTGTCGGCAAGACCGACTCGCGTGAGGTAGCGTCGCTTGTTGAGATGTATAGCAAGCGTCTGAGCCACTATTGTCGCTTTGCCGTCATCACTCTCGCCGACGTGAAGAATACTCGCAATATGTCGCCTGCTCGCCAGAAACAGTTGGAGGGTGAGGCTATCCTGCGGGATGTTACCGATGGCGACTACCTCGTTCTGATGGATGAGCGAGGCAAGCAATTCTCCTCTATGGAGTATGCCGATTGGTTGCAGAAACGTATGTTGAGCGGAGCTAAACGCTTAGTCTTGGTCATCGGCGGACCTTATGGCTTCTCGGATGAGGTCTACGCTCGTGCCAACGACAAGATTTCTCTCTCGCGTATGACCTTCTCGCATCAGATTGTACGTGCTATCTTCGCCGAGCAGCTCTATCGTGCTTTCACTATTTTGAATAACGAACCTTATCACCATGAATAACAAACTACGTCTTCTATCCCACTCGGCAACTCTGCAGACACTCTACCGCCTGGCTTTGGTCTATGTGGTGCTTATGCTCACGCGTGTTGCCTTTTTCATCTATAATAGCGACCTTATCGGCTCTGTCGAGGGTGGCGAGTGGTGGTCGTTGCTCTGTGGCTCACTCAAGTTCGACACCGTCTCTATGCTCTATATCAATGCTCCCTTCATCCTCTTTGCTTTGTTGCCTTTGAGGTGGCGTGAGCGGGGCTGGTGGCAGAAGAGCCTCTTCTGGTACTACTTCATTGTCAATTCGCTGCTTGTCGTGGTTGTCAATATGGCTGATGGTGTCTACTACCACTATGCCCAGAAGCGTTTCGATGCCGAGGAGATTTTCTTTGCCGACAATGCCAACACACCTCTGCTGTTAGTGCGTTTCTTGGTCGAGAATCCACTTATGGCACTGTGGGGTGCTATGCTTATTGCGTTGCTGTGGTTTGGCTATCGCCGTCGTCTTAAGGTCGAGCCTATCTTTGCCGGTGTGTGGTATTATGTGAGTGGGGTAGTGGTCTTCCTGGCTGCTGTGGCACTCGCTATTGGTGGTATACGTGGCGGTTTCACGCGTATGACACGCCCTATCACCCTCTCCAATGCCGCCCTTTATAGCGACTCGCCTGCCAAGATGACTCTCATTTTGAGCAATCCATTCTGCATCATCCGTACTATGAGCACAGGCGATAAATATCCGAGCTATTTTAGCGACGAGGAGCTCGCTACGATTTACTCTCCCGAGCACTTCCCTACGCCTCGAGCTGAGGGCGATGTAGCACCGCTCAAGGGACGCAATGTCGTGCTCTTTATTATGGAGAGCTTCTCTGCCGAGCACTCGGCATACCTCTGCCCCGAGGTGTATGAGGGCAGTGAGCAGCAGGGCTTTACCCCTTTCTTGGACTCTCTGATGCAGCAGGGCTACTGCTTCAAGCAGATGTACGCCAATGGTAAGCGTTCCATCCAGGCTCTGCCGGCTGTGTGGAGCTCTATTCCCTCGTTCAAGTCGCCTTTTGCCAATATGGCACAGGCTGTTGCCGAGCAGTGTGCTCTGCCCGAGATTTTAGCCTCACAGGGTTATGGCACCCACTTCTTCTGTGGCTCCGACCACGGCTCTATGGGCTTTGGTGCTTATGCACGTATGGCTGGTATCGAGAATCTATATAGCCGCCAGACCTATATCGAGCGTCGTGGTAGCGATGACTTCGATGAGTTCTGGGGTATCTGGGATGAGGAGTTTATCGACTATATGGGCGAGGTGCTCTCGGAGCAACCTACGCCATTCTTCTCTACTATCTTCACCCTCTCGTCGCACCATCCTTTCGTTGTCCCCGAGCGTTATGCGGCACATCTCCCCGAGGGTTATACGCCTAACCATCGTTGCGTAGCCTATGTCGATGAGGCTCTGCGTAAGTTCTTCTCAAAGTATGGTGGCGAGGAGTGGTTCCGCAATTCGGTCTTTATCTTCGTTGCCGACCACGTCTCGAGCGAGAAGTATGCCGCCAAGACTAAGGTCTCTCCTGGCGACTACCACACCTTCGGCTTTATCTATGCTCCCGAGTCGGGTTTGCAGGGCGAGTGTGCGGATGTTGTCTCGCAGATAGATATTATGCCTACGTTGCTGGGCTTGATGGGTAACGAGCAGCCCTATTTCGCTTTCGGACGTGATATCTTTGCTGCGGAGCAGCGACAAGCTATGTCGGTTAATTATGACAACAGCTGTTTCCAGGCTATCACAGCCGACTATATGGTGCGTTTCGATGAGCAGCGTGTCATTGGTGTCTTTGCCCGCGAGGATGAACTCTGCGAAGAGAATCTTGTCGGCAAGGTCGATGTCTTGGCTATTGAGCGGGAGCTCAAGGCTATGATTCAGAGCTACGGTGAGCGTATCGCCGCCAAGAATTATTTGGTTACCCAGCCCTAAACAAAAGAGGGGCTGTCGCAACACACTCGTTGGACAGCCCCTTTGTCTATTTCAGCACTTCGGCAAGTGCCTTTATCTCTTCGCGATTCTTTTCGCTCATTGCCGAGCGTATCGCGACGACAGGCTCCACAATCTCTATCGCCTTCATCGCCTCCAACTTACCTCGGAGCAGCTTTGCCGCCATCGGTGCCCACGAGCCATTCTCGATGAGTGCCACCTTACGATTTTGGTAGTTTTTGCTCGATAGACGCATCATCATAAAGTCCATCACGGGGAATAGTGCTGCGTCGTATGTCGCCGCTGCAAATACCGCCTTGTCGTAGCGGAAGCACTCCGCCAATGCGTACGATGGGTCCTGCTTTGTGATATCTATCAGCGTACATTTTGTACCATTTGCGGTGAGAGCCTTCTCTAACTCTTTGGCTGCACTCAACGTGTTACCATATATCGAAGCCACCACGATAGCCACTCCCTGCTCCTCTGCCTCGTACGTGCTCCACTGCTGATATTTTCCTATGTAATATCCCAGATTTTCGCTCAGCACAGGACCGTGCAATCCGCATATCTTCTCTATCTCGAGTGCTGCCGCCTTTTTGAGTAGTGTCTGCACGTTAGCTCCATATTTACCTACAATATTATAATAGTATCGGCGAGCCTCCGACTCCCACTCCTCTTCCACGTCTAACGCTCCGAACTTACCAAAGGCGTCAGCCGAGAAGAGCACCTTCTCCGATAGCTCGTATGCCACCATCACCTCGGGCCAGTGTATCATTGGTGCGAATATAAACTTCAGCGTGTGGTTTCCCAACGATAGCTCCTCGCCATCCTTCACCTCTGTGCGACGCTCTGCGAAGCTGTTGTGGTAGAAGTTCTCTATCATCTGGAAAGTGCGGCTGTTGCCCACCACCCTCATCTCGGGATAACGCTCCATTGCTGCCACTATGCTCGCTGCGTGGTCGGGCTCCATATGCAGCACCACTAAGTAGTGAGGCGTCTTACCCTCGAGGGTCCGCTCCACATTTGCGAGCCACTCTGCGGTGAATGAGCCATCGACGCTATCCATCAGCGTTATCTTCTCATCAAATATGATATATGAGTTGTACGATATGCCCTGTGGTATAGGATACTGATTCTCGAAGTTTGCTGTCAGGTGGTCGTTCACGCCGACATAAGCTATCGTTTGAGTTACTCTGTTCTCTGCCATATCTATTCTTGGTTGTTTTTTTGTTTATTCAATTCTATCTACTCGCCATCCCTTGTCGGTCATTCGGGCATTGTATGTTATATCCTCGTCCGACGTGAATGTAGCTGTTTGAGGTGGGTTACCGTGGTTAAATGTCGCCGTGAGCCATCCGTCGCGTTGTTCGCTGAAGAGTCCAAAACGTATCTTCACCTCGCCGTGTAGCTTACCATTCTCCCACGTACCCTCTATTATTGTCTCGTCGGGCTCCGTCTCGCGACCTTTACCGTGCTTGAGGTTTTCTCTGAACTCACCTTCATATTTACCACCGGTGAAGTAGTAGTATACTCCGTTGCCCTCCATCTTGTCGTTGACCCACTCACCTTCGTAGCGGCTACCATTCGTGAGGACATATACTCCCTGTCCCTGCTTCTTTCCGTTCACCCACTCACCTTTGTATGTTCCCGTGAGCGGACAGATGAGTTGAGCCTCGCCGTTGAGTAGTCCTTTTTCAAACTCTCCATAGTATGCTCTGCCGGGTGTCAGACTCTCCTCGCCGTGTATCAGCGTGCACTCTCCCTGCGGCATATAATCGACTAACTTACCCTTGAAATATGTGCCATCCTCGAAGAATATCTCACCCTCGCCCGTGCCATTTTTGAACGAGCCATTGTATCGTTTTATTTTACTCCACAGGGCTATGTTCTGATTAAGATTTTTACCTTTTGTCCACTTACCCTCTTCAACTCTTCCGTCGGGGTGATGTATGATACAAGGGTCCTGTGGCTCGCCATCAATCCACCTTCCCGACGACCTCTTTCCATCACTCTCTAACACTACGCCGCTTCCGTGAGGCTTATCCTTCGACCAGCTGCCGACATATTTGTCGCCGTTTGTCCAGTAGTATGTTCCTTGTCCCTGCTTGAGGTCGTCAACAAAGTCTCCGCTATATCTTTCGCCGTTGGCAAAGTAATATACACCCTTACCGTTCTGCTTCTCGCCCGAGAAGTTACCGACGTATCTGTCGCCATTGGCAAATATGTACTCGCCTTGTCCCTCTCTTATTCCGTTTACCCAGCTACCCGAGTATCTGTCGCCCGAAGCCCAGATGTATGTGCCCTGTCCGTGTGTCTCGCCCATCACCCAGTCGCCCTGGTATACGTCGCCCGAAGCCCAGTAATATGTACCTTTTCCGTGTATCTTACGGTCATCCGACCACTCGCCTGTATATATGTCGCCCTCCAAGTAGTATTGTGTTCCGAAGTTGGTCCTCTTACCATCTATCCACTCGCCTTCGTAGCGGAGTCCTGTGTTCTCAATCTCTGTACCTTTTCCGTGGCGTTTATCATTCTTCCAATGACCTACGAAACGATGACCTTCTGCCCAGAAGTATGTTCCCTCACCGTTGAATTTCTCGTTGCGGAACTCTCCTTCGTAGCGGTCGCCATCCGAGTAATACATCGTGCCGCGTGTCATCTCGTTATCTTTCCACTGTCCGACATATTTGTGTGTGGTGTTGTAATAGAGTGTTCCCTCTCCTTCACGCTGACCAAAGCGGAAGCTACCTTGGTATGTGGCACCCGAGCGGTAGTAGTACACTCCCGAGCCGTGAAACATATCTGCCTCGAAAAAGCCCTCGTAGCTCTCTCCTGCTAACGGATGGTCCATATCGAAAGTCAGTGTTCCGTATCCGTGGCGTTTACCCGCCTTCCACTCTCCGTTGTACTCTGCCTGACCTATGTAGCTCATATAACCTTCGCCCTCCATCTGATCCTCTTTCCACTCGCCGTAGTATGAGCTTCCGTTGGGCCATTTGTAGAGTCCCATTCCGTGCATCTTACCGTTGAGGAACTCTCCGTCATACGACGAGCTGTCGGCAAATATGAGTAATCCCTCGCCGTTGGGTACATTATTTTTCACATATCCCTCATAGCGTTTACCGTCGGCTGTTGTTGTCTCCACATACTTTCCCTTTGCGGGGTCGGGGTAGAGTACCGACTCCACATATCTGTTGTTTCTGCCCGATTGGTTGTAATACTCCAGATATGCCTCTTCAGCCTCTTTGAGCTTACCCTCTTTTATCAGTTGTTTTGTCTTTGTGAGTAGAGGGTGCTCCTTTGGTGTCTGCTCCTGAGCCGATACCACGCCACCGAGAGCGATGAGTATTGCTGCAAGTGCAATCCAGCGTAAAGGTTTCATACTATCTATGCTTTTTGGGTTGGTCTTCTATGCCACGAAAGTGCCAATCCTCTCGGGATTTGACACTTTCGCCTTTGTGTTGCTTTTATTTATTTGAATGCCTGCTCTGTCGTGCCTATCAATCTACCGTCGCAATATATCTCAATCTTGTATACGCCCGCCTTCATAGCGTTGTTTGCGTAGAATATCGATACATCGAGGTTTTCATTCTGGTAGTCTATCTCACGACTTGCCGAGTATATCTTAGGCTCTCCCTCGAAGCTGAACGACTTAGCGTCGGCGTTAGCCAATACGTAGCCCTCTGGCGAGTATATGCAGACATACATCGTTCTTGCTCCTGGCTCTGCCAACTCGTTTCCGAGCAGTGTGAAGTCCACGCGTACACGCTCTGCGTTCTTTATGCGAGTAACCTCCTTGCCCTTCTTGTTGAGTGTTACCATCGATATTCTGCCTACCTTCAGAGCAGCACCGACCTTCACCTTATTCTCCATCTCCGATGCCTTTTCCTCTGCCATCTCGGCACGCAGACGCTCTGTCGATATCTGCTTCTTTATCTTCACGTTCTCCTTCGAGAGCTTCTCGTTTACGTTGTTGAGCGAGTCTATCTGACGCAGATAACCCTGCATAATAGTACGCAACGTACCCACCTCTTTCTGATACTGACGCAGCTTGTTGTAGTTCAGGCGTCGCTCATTCTTCAAATCCTCTATGAGCTCCTTCGCCTCCTCCAGACGTGCTGTTATGGTGTCATTCTGATACTGTACGTTGTCAAACGATACAACCAGGCTGTCCAACTCCACCTGCATACTCTGCTTGTCCTGCTCCAGAAGCTTATAGTCTGCTATCTGGTCCGAGTGCATCTTGTAGTATGCCATCGACAATGCTACGAGTATCACCGCCAGAGCTATGATTACTATTCTGTAACCCGTTATAGCCTTCTGGCTCGGACCCTCACGAAGCTCCACCTCGTCGTAGTCATCGTAGTCGTCATATCGGTCGTCATCGTACTCTTGTTCCTTGGTCTGGGTGCCGCCCTTCTTATCTATCTCCTCGTCGCGGAGCATATCATCATCTTGTCTAAACTCTGCCATATCTCTTTAATTTTTACTTTTGTTATTTTGGGCAAAGATAATACAACAACCTTTGCTACGCAAATTTTCATTTCACAATCCTTTTTCTCGCCATCTTTTGCCACTTAATCCACCTTGCTCTCTAACGGATATTGCAGCCCCTCGAAGCTCGATAGGTAGGCACATACGCTACCCACTCTTATGGGCGATTTTATGTATAGCGGCAACTTATTCCTGTCGTCCGATATCCACAGCTCGAACTCCGTTCCGTCGTTAAAGGCGAAGCCCGACGATGTGGCTATGTTACAACGGAATTTCAGCGTGTTGAACTTACCCAGTCGCTTTATCTTCTTCACTTCGCGACCTTCATATCGCAGGTTGAGATACCGCACCGTATCCTCCAGCACCATCTCTAACTCTTTGCTCCATCCATCTTTCACCTCCGCAGGGTCTATTGCTCTGAGGTTGAAGTATAGCGATACGGGGTCCATTCCTCTGTCGCTTATTGCCAATTGTCGCTCCTTTATCGGACGCTGTCGGCTCTGCCAGCGGGTGTTCACCACCCCTTTGTCGTGGTCAAACAGATATGTCGACCAGAATGTGTAGCTCCCTTCGTGCAGGTTGCTGTCAAATCGCACAGTCTTCTTGCTCTCTTTGTCTGCCCACACTAAGTAAGTATCATCCACGGGCAATATCCAGTGATACATATTCTCTGTTGCTCCGTGTCCGTATACTTTGTGCACCTCTCTGCCCTCGAGCAGCGTATCTTTTGTCGCTATGACAACGCTCGCCACCTCTATGTTGGGCAGCAGTTTAGCCTTGTAACTCATTCTGAAGTTGAGCACCTCGCCATCCACATACATCTGTGCTCCGAGTGGTTGCACCGCCACCATCATCAGAGCCAATATCCATAGTCGTTTCATAGCTTTCATCGTTAACCGTTTCTATTAGAACGTCTTTCGCTCGCCTTTTATTTTGCTTTCACGCTACGATATCATCGAGAAGTCATATCGCTGCATCCCTGCGTGGCGTGCTCTGAGAGCTTTGAGCCCTGCATTTTCCGCCTTTGCGAGTGTGCTGTCATCGGCGAGAATCTCTATCGCACTCTGACGTGCCTCGGCGAGGAGCTCTGCGTCGAGTGTAGGGTTGGCTATCGCGAGGTTAAACGCCTCGCCACTCTGCTGTGTTCCATTTATGTCGCCCGCACCACGCAGCTTCATATCGAGCTCTGCGAGGCGAAATCCGTCGTTTGTCTCGCACATAGCCTGCAGTCGCTGTCGTGCCTCTTTCGAGAGCTTCTCGCCCGACATAAGTATGCAGTACGACTGCTCGCCACCACGACCTACTCTGCCTCGTAGCTGATGTAGCTGCGATAGTCCGAAACGCTCTGCCGACTCTATCACCATCACCGTTGCGTTCGGCACATCCACTCCCACCTCTATTACCGATGTCGCCACTAAGATATCTGCTTCGTGCTCCTTGAACTGTCGCATCGACTCCTCCTTATCCTGTGGCTTCATCTGTCCGTGGCACACCGACACCTGATATTGAGGCTGAGGGAAGTCGCGTATTATCGACTCGAAACCATCTTGCAGGTCTTTGTAATCCATATTCTCCGACTCCTTTATCAGCGGATATACCACATATATCTGCCTTCCGAGAGCTATCTGCTTGTGCATAAATCCCCATAGCTTCAGTCGTGCCGAGTCGTAGTAGTGGTATGTGCGTATCGGCTGTCTGCCAGGTGGCAGCTCATCTATTACCGATACATCCAAGTCGCCATAGAGCGTCATCGCCAATGTTCTCGGTATCGGCGTTGCTGTCATCACCAAGATATGTGGAGGCTGCTGATTTTTTGTCCATAGCTTGGCTCGTTGCTCCACTCCGAAGCGGTGCTGCTCATCTATTACGACATATCCTAAGTTCGCAAACTGCACTCTGTCCTCAATCAGTGCGTGTGTTCCTATCAGTATGTCGACCTCTCCCGATGCTATGCCCTCTAATGCTTTACGTCGCTCGGCTGCTTTGGATGCTCCTGTGAGTATCGCCACCCGCAGATTCATCCCTGCGGTCTGTCGCGATATTGTCGCAAAGTGCTGTCTTGCAAGTATCTCTGTTGGTGCCATCATACACGCCTGGTAGCCGTTGTCTATCGCCAACAGCATCGACATCAGTGCCACCATAGTCTTACCGCTACCCACATCACCTTGCAGCAGGCGGTTCATCTGGTGGTGCGACACCATATCCTTGCGTATCTCTTTTATCACTCTCTTCTGTGCTCCCGTCAGCGGAAATGGCAGCCGCTCGTTGTAGAACGAGTTGAAGTTTTCTCCTACGCGGGGCATCATAAACCCTGTGTTACGCTCCATACGGTCCGAGCGTCGTGCCTGTATGGCGAGCTGTACGCCTAATAGCTCATCAAACTTGAGCCTTCGCTTTGCTGCTGCCAACATAGCCTCCGACTGTGGGAAGTGTATGTTGTGCAGTGCTTCACGCAACGATATCAGACGATGTTTCCTGAGCAGTGATTGGGGTAGCGTCTCCACTATGTGGTCGGCAGCCTTTGCCCAGGCGTTGCTCACTATGGTGTATATGCCCTTGTTGCTCAGCGACGAGGATATCTTCTCTGTCGATGGATATATTCCCTGCATACCGCTCTGCACCGAGCGTGAGGCAGCCTTCTCGACACTCTCTATCTCGGGATGCACCATCGACATCTCGCCACGAAATATCGAGGGCTTACCAAAGATGATATACTCTCTGCCCACCTCTATGCTCTTCTCTATCCATTTTATGCCGTTGAACCATAGCAACTCTGCTGTTCCCGTTGCATCTGCTACGAATACCGAGAAGCGTTGTTTACGACCTGTTCCCGAGTATGCTACACCCGTTACTTTGGCACGTATCTGCACCATTGTCGAGTTGAGTTGCTCGTTTATGGCAGCTATGGGATATATCTTGGTGCGGTCGATGTAGCGGAAAGGGTAGTGGCGTAGCAGGTCGCCTATGGTGATTATGCCTAACTCCTTCTCCAAGAGCTTGGCACGAGCCTCACCTACGCCCGCCACGAATTTCACGCTATTATCCAGATACGATGCCATACTACAAAATTACAATTTTTAATTCAAAATTCAAGATTCAAAAATCAAAATTTACTCTCCTTCATACTTTTTCACTATCTTTGCACTAAACGATAATCGAAAACTATGAATCTTCAGAGATATATACGCCGTAAGGCTCATTCGGTGCCCATTGGTGCGAACTATGTCGGCAGTGCCCATCCTATTGCTGTTCAGTCTATGACCAACACCTCGACTCTTCAGACCGAGGCGAGTGTCGAGCAGATTTGTCGCATAGCAGCCGCAGGTGGCGATATCGTTCGCCTGACAGCCCAGGGCAGGGCTGAGGCAGAGAACCTTCGTGCTATTGTCGCTGCAGTACGTGAGCGAGGCTTGCATACCGCCATTGTTGCCGATGTGCACTTCGTGGCGGAGATAGCCTCTATCTCGGCTCAATATGTCGATAAGGTGCGTATCAATCCTGGTAACTATCGCCTCTCGGGAGGAGCTTTCGAGGCTCTCATTGCTCAGTGTCGTGAGCGTGGCGTGTCGTTGCGTGTGGGTGTCAACCACGGCTCACTCGCCAAACGTATCTTCGACGAGTGGGGCGATACTCCCGAGGGTATGGTCGCTTCGGCTATGGAGTTTCTGCGTATCTGCCAGCGGGAAGGCTTCGACGATGTCGTCGTGTCGATGAAGTCGAGCAACACACGTGTTATGGTCTATGCCTACCGCCTTTTGGTCGAGGCTATGGAGCGTGAGGGTATGACCTACCCTCTGCATCTGGGTGTTACCGAGGCTGGTAACGGTATCGAGGGCAGGGTGAAGAGTGCTGTCGGTATCGGTGCTCTGCTTGCCGATGGTATTGGCGATACTATTCGTGTCTCGCTCACCGAGGCTCCCGAGAATGAGATACCTGTTGCCAAGAAGATTGTCGATTACTTCGCCTCTCGCGAGGGTGAGTTCCACGTCGAGCACCCCGAGCGATACTCTCCGACAGCCTTTGTCCGCCGCAGCCACGTGCTAACGCCTATCATTCACTCCGAGCTGAGTGATGATTTTGTCGTTATGGAGTCTATGTCGGCTAACCCTACCGCCGAGCTGCGTGCCCGCCTGCTGGATACTCCTGCGGAGCAGGCTGTTGTCGTCAAACGTCGCTACGATGACGCGGAGCTGGAGGATGTAGCTCTCAAGGCAGCCTGCGATTTGGGCGTCTTGTTCCTCGATGGCTTGGCTGATGGTATCTGGATTGATGCTCCGGCGTTGAGTGAGGAGCAGATTAAGGATATCGAGCTGATGATTTTGCAAGCCTCGCGTGTCCGTTTCTCGCATACCGAATATATAGCCTGTCCTTCGTGTGGTCGTACTTTGTACGATATCGAGCAGACGTTGGCTCAGATTAAGGCTCGTACCTCTCATCTTCGCAATCTCAAGATAGGCATTATGGGCTGTATCGTTAACGGTCCTGGCGAGATGGCAGATGCCGACTATGGTTATGTGGGTGCTGCTGCGGGACGTATCACCCTCTATAAGGGACGTGATGTTGTCGAACGCAACATCCCCCAGGAGGAGGCTTTGGAGCGACTTATTGCTCTCATTAAAGCCAATGGCGATTGGATTGAGGAGTAGGCTATGTCTGTCGGAACACTTCGCAAATATGTAGCCCGAGGCATTGTCCTCGGCACTGTCAAATATGGCGAGAAGGGGTTGATTGTTCATCTCCTCACCTCGTCGCACGGTCGCCAGAGCTATATGGTGCAGGGACTCGGCTCGGGCAAATCCAAGAGTGGTAAGTTGGCACTCTTCCAGCCTATGTTTGCTCTGGAGTTCGAGGGTGTTGAGTCCTCCAAGATGCAGCTCCACCGCTTTGCCGAGGTGCATAGTGGTCTGGTACTGCACTCTATTCCTTTCGACGTGAGAAAATCTACTATTGCCCTCTTTATGGCAGAGGTTTTGCATCGTTTGGTAGGGGAGAGTGAGGCTAACGAGCGACTGTTCGACTTCGTGTGGGGCTCTGTCGAGGCTTTGGATTCCATGCAGGAGGGTGTTGCCAATTTCCATCTGTGGTTCTTCTCGCATTTGTGTCGTCTGCTGGGCTTCTCGCCTGGCAACGAGTATAGCGAGGGCTGTTGGTTTGATATCCGCGAGGGTATGTTCTGCCCAGAGCCACCCCTTACAGAGTTCCGTCTCTCGCCCGAGAATGCTCTCATCCTCCGCGATATGTTGGAGTGCGATGTCCGTTACCTCTCGGAGATAGGTCTTAACCGCCACCAGCGAGTCGATTTCCTCTCGTCGTTGGTCGGCTATTATGGCTATCATCTCGATACGGTAGCCTCCATCCGCTCGATAAAAATCTTGCAGGAGATTTTCTGATGCTGTGAGAGTCCTCCTGCTTTTCACCGTCGGTCTTGCGGCCGCTAAAAGTCAGGAGTTATGCTACACCGTCAAGCCTTCCTTTTTCTATCGTTTCTTATTGCCCTGTGGGCTTTCCTCTCGCCTGGGGCACAGGAGTTGCCTCGTGGCGATAAGCCCTCTGTGGATTCGCTCTCTATCTCGCTGCCTCAGTCTCATCACGCCCCACCCATCTATGCTCCGCTGGCAATTCCGCCTGCCGATATGCACTACGACCTCTCGCCCTCGCACCCTGCCCCTGCACCGTTGCCCACCCACTTTTATCTCTCGGAGTGGAGTATCTATCGCCGCTCTTTCACTCTGTGGGGCATTACCTTCTCTACGGGACACGCCTCTACGGGAGTGCCTTCGGGTGCCGAGCCCACAGCCGAGGTTCTCTCATTTCCGCTGAATTCTGGACATTAGAAGTGAAAATATTTGCTAAAAGTTGCCGATAAACCAAAAATTATCGGTAATTTTGTTTCTAACAAATAACCAAAACCACTTCAAACCAGATGATAGTATCTTTCAAAGAGATGTTGCAGGCGGCAAACAATGGTCGCTATGCTGTCGGAGCATTCAATTGCTTGAGTTTAGAGAATGTCGAGGGAGCCATCGCTGCTGCCGAGGAGCTCCACTCTCCAATTATTATTCAGCTTGCCGAGGTGCAGTTCCCTTGTGCACCTTTGGCACTTATGGCTCCTCTATATTTGGAGGCTGCCCGAGCTGCTAAGGTGCCCGTTGTGGTACATTTGGACCACGGTCAGAGTTTCCAGACTTGTGTCGATGCCGTTCGCTTGGGCTTTGGCTCTGTTATGTTCGACGGAGCGTCATTACCTTTCGAGGAGAATGTGCGTCAGACTGCCGAGGTTGCACGTATGGCTAAGGCTTTCGGTGTCGATGTCGAGGCTGAGTTAGGTAAGGTAGGCGATGTAGGTGTCGATGACGACAGTGTCGACCTCTTCACCGATGTCGAGGAGTCTGCCGAGTTTATCGCCCGTACAGGTGTCGATGCCTTGGCTGTGGCTATCGGTAATCAGCACGGTAAGTATGTCGCTACCCCTCGCCTTAACATAGCTCGTTTGGTGGAGCTTCACGAGCGTAATGCTATGCCTCTGGTGCTGCACGGAGGTAGCGGCACGAGCGAGGAGGACTTCAAGTCTTGCATCCACAATGGTATCTGTAAGATTAACGTCGCTACCGCTATCCAGTTAGGCGTTACCGAGGATGTCCAGCACTATTTAGCTACGGCAGCCAACCCTAACTATATCGATATGAAGGGCATTATTGTCGAGGCTTCGAAGCGTGTCGTTGCCGACCATATCCGCCTCTTCGAGAGTAATAACCGAGCTTAATCTGTTGTCCTATGCGTAGAGGAATCATCTCAGCCGGTAATTGGCTTTCGGATACCATCAAATTCATCCGCAACTACCCTGCGGTGGGTAATCTTGTAACTATCGAGCACATCGAGCAGGGCTTTGGAGGCTGTGCTCATAATGTCTTGGCTGATTTGGCTCATCTGAAGAGTGGTATTCCGCTCTATGCGGGTGGCTGCGTAGGTCGCGATGCTTTGGGTGATGAGGTTTTTGCCACCTGTGAGCGTCTGGGCATCAATGCCGATGGTATCTGCCGCACCGATGCTGCTACGTCGTATACCGATGTTATGGCAGATATGACTGCTGGTACACGTACCTTCTTCCATCATCGTGGTGCCAATGCTCTCTTTGGTGCGGAGCAGGCTCTTGCGATAGATGTCGAGGCAAAGATTTACCACTTAGGCTACCTCCTTCTGCTGGATAAGATGGATGAGGAGGATGCAGAGTATGGTCGTGTCGCAGCACGTGTGCTCGATGAGTTGCAGAGGCGAGGCTATAAGACTTCCGTTGATGTGGTGTCGGAGGAGGGCGACCGCTTCCGTAGCATTATTTTGCCTTGCTTACGCTATGTCGACTACTTCATCATCAACGAGGTTGAGGCGGGTGCTTGCTTCGGCGAGAGTCTGCGTGATGAGGCTGGCGAGCCTGTGCTCTCGAAGATAGCCGCTGCTGCCGAGTTCCTCTTGGAGCAGGGTGTCCGTGATTCGGTCATCATCCACTTCCCCGAGGGTGGCTATGCTGTGCGTCGTGGCGAGGAGGGTGTCTATGTACCTTCATTCCGTATCCCTGCCTCGGAGATAGTCTCTTCGGTGGGTGCTGGCGACGCTTTTTGTGCCACTATGCTCTATGCTCTGCACGAGGATATGCCTTTGGCTGAAGGCTTGCGTATGGCTGCCGCTGCTGCGTGGTTCAATCTTCACAACGCCACCTCTGCGGATGGAGCTCCTACCCTTGAGCAGCTGCAACAATTTTTAGAAGAACATAAATAACCAAAACCTATAATGTGATTATGAAACGAAGCGAGATTAACGGATATATCCGTGAGGCAAAAGCCTTTTTCGATGCACATCAGTTCTACCTCCCCGAGTGGGTTAATTGGACTCCCGAGGAGTGGGCTTCGAAGGGCGATGAGTGCCAGGAGATATGGCATAACGAGTTGGGCTGGGATGTTACCGACTTTGCCAAGGGTGATTTTGAGAAGGAGGGCTTGACGCTGGTTACTATCCGTAACGGCAACGTGAAGCGTGATAATAAGACCTACTGCGAGAAGATTATGTATGTGCGTGAGGGCCAGATTACTCCTACCCACTTCCATTGGCGTAAGATGGAGGATATCATCCACCGTGGCGGTGGTGAGTTCTGCATCAAGCTCTGGAAGGCTGATTCCGAGGAGCGTCCTATGGATGTACCTTGCTCGGTTCAGATAGATGGTGTTACCACTGTTGTCCCTGCGGGCGAGGTGTTGCGTCTTAAGCCAGGTCAGAGTATCTCGTTTGAGCCATATATGTACCACCAGTTCTGGTCGGAGAATGGCCCAAGTATGATTGGCGAGGTCTCTACCGTAAATGACGACGCTGCCGACAACCGTTTTCTTGAGCCTTTGGGTCGCTACCCTCATATCGACGAGGATGAGCCCAAGGCTTTCCTGTTGTGCAATGAGTATGGTCGTAAATAATTAAACCTTAAAACATATAGCTATGAAGAGTATTTTCAGAAGTATGTGTGTTGTGGCTCTTGCCCTGACCACAGTTTTTACTATGAGTTCTTTCACCTCGCTTGATGAGGATGAGATTGATGTTAAGCAGATTCTTAAGGAGGCTGTTGAGGAGCAGAATGCCGAGTGCCCACAGGAGTTGGGTGAGGGTATGACTCTGGATGGTGTCTATCTTAAGAATAGCCGAATGATTTATCAGATTGGTGCTCCTGCGGAGATTGTCGAGGGCTTCGATTTTATGAAGTCTATGGATGAGGCTGGCACTACTAAGTTGATGCTGGAGGCTATGCTCAGCGGTGGCGACGAGGTTATCTTCCTGTTCCTTATGTGTGCCGAGGTTGACTATGGTATTGAGTTTATCTTTGCATCCAAGGATGGCCAGAGTGTTAATCTCTATCTGAGTGACGATGCTCTGGAGAATATTTTGGCAGAGAAATATACCGAGGAGGAGTTGGAGACTATTATCATAAACCTCTTGACGTCTTATATGTAATCTGATTAATTGCAACTAAAATAGCCGAGTCCCGCAGGGCTCGGCTATTTCTAATATGACGTATGCTTATCTGTATACTTATCGTCGCCTTAAATTCCTGCTATTTTGAATTGCCGAGCCCTAAAAGGGCGAGCTTGAAGTTTGGCAAGACCTGAAGATCTTCCCTTGTCTCCTCCCGCTCGGCAGAGGGAACTTACACCCTCTGCCCTCGCTTACTCGCTGCCTTGAATTCCCTACTGTCCTTGTCCCTGACTGTTTCCGCCTTGCAGACGTGAGCCATCGTCGCCTCGCTCCACCGAGCGTGAGCGGAACTGCTTACCTGTTGCAAAGCTATACGATACGCCCAGACGCACATTAAATCGTTGATTAAAGTTCTTCTGCTCCAGCGTACGCGTAAAGTCATTCTGCTCTGTTGTCAAGCCCATATCTATCGGAATGATATTCTGGAAACCACACGTCAGTGTCCACTCATCCTTGATACGTTTCTTGAGTGTTACACCCATAAAGTGCATCGTCGAGATAGTCATATTTCCCACCGTCATATCGGTCATTCCGTAGTAGTTCACATCCACATAGAACTGCTTTGGCAACGTGAAGGTCATCATCGAGTTCCAGTTCAACATCTCGGTAGTCGTTTTTGGGCTCTCGGGAGTGAGTTTCTGCTCCTGAATCATACCGAAGAGATTCACGTTCCAGCTCCACCACTTGGTAGGTGTAAATGGCAGATTTACCGAGAGTGCATAACGGTTCAGTCGTGGCATATTCACCTGACCTATACACAACATACGCTCATCCTCCGCATCGGGCACAATCATCTGCTGTATAGCATCTTTTGTTGTCGAGAGCATCAGCGTTACCGAATACTTATACTTCATCACGGCCGTCAGCGAGAAGTTATTTACATACGAAGGATCCAGCTCGGGATTACCCATCTGATAGCTGTAATCCGAAATCTGCATACGACTTGGCGAGAGGTTCCAGAAGTTAGGACGCGAGATAGTTCGCGAGTATTGTGCTACGAGCGAATATTGTCCCATCTTATCCAGCATATACGATACGTTGGCATTGGGGAAGAGCGAGAAGTAATCCTGCCCTACGTCGCCCTTACCTGTTGTCGAGGTATACTCTCCACGCAGACCTGCCACCAAGCCCCACTTGCCTTTACGCATCGAGAACACTCCATACAGAGCAGCGATATTCTCGGTATACGATATATCGAAATCCTCCACCGTCGAGGGCACCCACTGCTCATCTTTCTGGTAGCGATATATAGCATCCGAATTTACGTCGTTCCACGTATATTTCGCACCATACTTAAGGCTCATCGTCGGAGCAAACATCTTCTGTCTATCGATTGAGGCTGTTGCCACACGATAGAGGTTACCGTTGTCGTAACGATAGAGCGAGTCGGCTTTACCCTGTGGCTGCTCATACTTTGTCAGACCATCCTGCCAACCGTTATCCTTACGATGGGTAAAGTCGCCAATTACTTTCAGCGTCGAGCCCAGGTCATCTGTCTTATAGATGTAGTTCACCGTAGCTGTGTAGCTATTATTCTTATCTGCATTGGTGTAGCCGCTGCGTGTGAGTGTCGAGAGCGACGCATCACTCATCACGGTATACGCTGTCGACGACTTCGAGTCGGTATCAAACTTTCCACCGTTGTAGTCCAACGAAGCACCCACCGAATGTTTGTCGTTTATCTGCATAATAGCCGAGAGGCTACCACCACCAAAGCTACCTCCTATATCAATATCTGTTTCCGAGTCGATATTTGTCAGCGACTGCAAGTAACGTGTTCTCTCGTCAATACTTTGGTCCTGGTCGAAGTTGTAAAACCAACCACTTGCCGAGAGGTCAAACTTACCCACGTGGGCATTCATCGAGATATTTGGCGAATATGACGAGCCCAATCCCGACTGTGCTGTCGAGAAGTTCACCGAGCCCATCAGACCATCATCCAATCGCTTACGCAACGATATCATAATCATTCCGCCCGAAGAGTTTGCATCGTAGTCTGCTCCCGTCTGTGGCACAATCTCTATCTTCTGTATATTCTCGGCACGCAAGCCCTTTACGTAGTTTACCAAATCTCTGCCCGAGAGCTTCATCTCGCGACCATTCACATATACCTTCGTGCCGCTTGCTCCCAAAATAGAAATCTCGTCATCATCGACCTTCACTCCTGGCGACTGCTTCAACAGCTCCTCACCATCTTTTCCCACAGCCTGCTCCGACGCTGCCACATTTACCACAAAGCGGTCTGCCTCACGCGTAATCATCTCTGCCTCAACGACCACCTCGCCAATCTCTGTTGCCGACTCTTTGAGTGTTATCTCGCCCAAGTCCACGTCGCCCGCAACACTCACACTCTGCTGCCACGCCTCGTAGCCCACGAACTCTACCAATATATTATATGAGCCATCCTGCAGCTGAAGCACGAAGCCACCCTCATCATCGGTTGCCACGCCACGCACCACATCTTCGCCCTGCATAGCCATCACCGTTGCATAGCCGATAGGCTTACCCTCAACGTCTACTACGCGACCTGTTACGCGGCTCATCGCCATTACACTTGTCGCCATCAACAACACCAGCGACAACAGAAAAAATCTTCTCATAACCTGATATTTATTTTACGCTTTACTACATTAGACGCAACACACACCCTAATAACTACAAAAATGTGAAAAAATTGTACAACTATCTGATAAATATACGTTTTTGCAGCCCAAAGGTAACATCTCTCTCAAAAAAAGTGGTTGTACTAACGCAATGTTAGTACAACCGCTCTGCGTTATCTGTCAGGCAAAATGACCAACTACAATGTCTCTGCTACCACAAAGTTACTTCCGCCGACAAATATCATATCCTCAGCCTGAGCCATCTCCTTAGCCTTCGCCAACGCCTCTGTAACCGATGCCACAGCCTCGCCTACGAAACCTGCAGCCTTAGCCTTCGCCAGCAGCTCCTCAGCTGGCATAGCACGACGTATAGAGGCTTGTGTGAAGATATAATATGCCTCGCGGGGCATCTGCTCTAACATTGCCTCCACATCCTTGTCGCCCGAAACACCTACGACACATATCTGTCGCTTATACTCCTTCGCCATACGACTGAGCTCCTCGCCCACATACTTCATACCCGACGAGTTGTGTCCCGTATCGCACACCACAAGTGGCGACTCTCCAAGTATCTGCCAGCGACCTGCCAGATGGGTACTCTCTATTACAGACTCCAAGCCCTCGATGAATGCTCGGCTCGAGATGGTCAGCGGTGAAGACTCGTGCAGATAGTTAACCACAGCAGCTGCTGTAACCACATTTGCAGGCTGATAACAACCCAGCAAATCGATATTCACATCGAAGAGTTTCGAGTCATCACATCGCTTCACCACGAGGTGCTGCGTGGTCTGTGAGTGCTCGCACTCCTTACACTCGAAACACTCCTGAGCATATATCACCTGCGACTTCAACTCTGCCGCAACAGCCTCTATCACAGGATTATACTCTTCGCTACTCTCGCCCACCACTACGGGGATACTTTTCTTGATGATACCCGCCTTCTCGCGTGCAATCTCGGCTATCGTAGAGCCGAGCAGCTCGGTGTGCTCCTTGCCGATGTTTGTAATAACACTCACCAACGGTACAATCACATTCGTTGCGTCCAATCTGCCACCGAGACCTGTCTCTATCACTGCCACCTCCACATCGCTATGTGCAAAGTAGTCAAAAGCCATTGCTGTGGTCATCTCGAAGAACGACAAATCGAGTTCCTCCATCTTCGCCTGATTCTTATCCACGAAGTTCACTACACGCTGCTTGGGTATCATCTCACCATTGACACGTATACGCTCACGGAAGTCCTTCAAGTGTGGCGAGGTGTACAATCCCACGTGATAGCCTGCCTGCTGAAGCACCGAGGCAAGTATGTGAGATACAGAGCCTTTACCATTTGTGCCTGCCACGTGGATAGTGAAGAAGTTACGCTGTGGGTTACCCAGGTGGCGACAGAACTCCGCTATACGCTCCAAGCCTGGCTTGTATGCGTCAGCACCAACCTGCTGAAAGGTAGGAAGCGAAGAGAAGAGATAATCGATAGTTTGAGAGTAGTTCATATTGTTATGGTATGTGGGTTAATCTACTAAATAATTCTTCTTACGGATACGGTATGCACTATAATATAACAAACCTAACAGCGTGAGCAGCAACGATATACGCCCCACCCAATCGCCATACTGAACGTAGAATGTCGCCTCGGTGCGAATCTCCACGTCGGCAGTCAGCACACCTCGTTCATCCCAGCCCAGACGCTCCACGACCTCACCACGTGGTGTGATAAAGCCCGAGACACCTGTGTTGGCACTACGTGCCACCGAGCGACGCGTCTCAATGGCTCGCAAGCGACAGAAATCGAACAGTCGCTTATGACCAGGAGTATTACCCCACCAGCCATCATTCGAGAGGACAAGCATTATATCGGCTCCACGACGTACAAACTCGGCATAGGCATCACCATACAGACCTTCGTAACATATTGCAGGTCCGACAGTTATATCATATTTCGAGAATACCGTAGGCTCATAACAACGTCCTAACTGACCTGTGATACCTCCCAAGTCGACATAATCCTCTAACAATTGCAATCGTGGCATAGCCTCCACACCCACCACAAGACGCGTCTTGTGATGTATAACATTCTCATTACCAGCACCAAAGGCTATCGCCGAATTGAAATTGTTGTAATATATATCGCCCTGCTGACGTACAATATCGGGCAGTGGCTCATCCTCGTCATAAATCCTCAGCGTAGAGGCTCCGCTCACCATCAACGCATCATCAAAGAGATTATCACGCAGACTATCAAGCATTTGCATCGGCTCCGAAGCTAACGGCTCTCTGTCGTTCAACTGATAAGGAATAGCTGTCTCGGGCAGCACAATAATCTTACTCGAAGGTGGCACATCACTCATCAGCGATACGATATTATCCATCTGCATCTGGTCGCTACCCTCGGCAAACTTCTCCTCATAGCAGTCCACATTAGGCTGAATGACAGAGACTTGCATAGTCATCTGCGAGTGTTTGTAGCTCCACCACATCACAATCGACACTATCATCGGCACCGCCACAATCAACGCAGCACGCACCGAGCTGAGTTTTGTTCGCTGACGCAGATATTCGTATATAGCCAAGTTCGATAACAGCACCCACAAACTACCACCAGCCACACCCGTATACTCATACCACTGCACAGCCCACACGTCGCCCGAGAAACCGTTACCCATTGATAACCAGGGGAATGAGAGGATTTCGGTATGGGTATAAAGGTGCTCACAAGCCACCCACGCACACACCAGGATGATGTAGGCAATAGAGCGTTTTGCACGTTTTACCACATAGTGATAGAGCATAAAAGGGATGAAGCTCCAGAATGTAGAGACCATCGTAGCAGCCACAGGACCAATAGGTGTGGCGTTCCAAATCCACCATACGGTAGATATGTTCCAAAGCACAAAAGTGAGTGTTGCCCACCCTGCCATACGCCACCAATCACGCTGAGAATCAGAGTATTGTTCGCTCACATAGAGCAGAGGGATAAGGGCTACCAGAAGCGTAATGCCGCTCAAGCCAAGCCATCCTACCGAGAGCAGGACAACCGAACAGAGAACACATAAAGCATTACGACGCATATAAAAAGAATTTTCGCAAAGATAATACACCGCCGCGGCTTAAACAAATATTTTGTTTACATCTGCTAAAAATACTCCTCTCGGTAGCGATATTCGTTCCTTAAACGCTCGAAATCGTTGCGATTTTGTCGCAAATAGTTCGTTTCACGAGCCAAATCGCATCTTATTTTTATCGTGTCGCACATCTCCTGCCATCCGATATGACGTCGTTCGACTCGGCTCACATTTTGGGGATACCATCCGACCAAAGGCAACGAAAATTCTTCGGCAATAGCGGCAACGACCATAGCTGTTGCATTGGCTTTGCCCTGTGCCGAGTAACCTGCGATGTGAGGCGTAGCAACCACAGCCTTCTGCAACAACTCTTCGCTTATATCGGGCTCATTCTCCCACACATCGATAAAGAGCGGGTGGGATGTAGATATAAGTGCCTCAGTCTGAACAACCTCGCCTCGCGAAGCGTTGATAAGCACAGCCGAAGGTCGCATCAGCGAGAGCGTCTGGTGATTTATCAGATGGTAGGTCGTAGCATCCAAAGGGGTGTGAAGCGACACAATATCAGAGTGTTGCAACACATATTCGAGTGGCTGAAAATCGCCTCCCTCACGCTCCTTACGAGGTGGATCGCATCGCAAGATACGAAATCCCCACTCGCGAGCATATCGCTCCACAAGAGAGCCGACATTACCCACACCGACAATGCCCAGAGTACTCTTCTCGGGCTGCACGCCACAATTCTCGGCAAGCATAGCGAGCACCGCCGACACCCACTGAAGCACACCCGCAGCATTACACCCTGCCGCAGTTACTACCTTGATATTATGAGCCTTACACCACTCCAAGTCGATGTGGTCAAAGCCTATCGTAGCGGTAGCGATAAGTCGCACACGCGAGCCCTCAAGCAAAGAGGCATCGCAGCGAGTACGTGTACGGATAATAAGTGCATCGGCATCGCATACATCATCGGGCATAAAATCCTTTCCCGCAAGATAGACAACCTCTCCAAAAGGCTCTAAAACACCTGAGATATAGGGTATTGCAGAATCAATAACAAACTTCGGCATAGATGAATTATCTTTGGTTGGTCAAAGATAATAAATTCAAAATTCAAAATTCAAAAATTAAGAGATAAAAGAGTATCTCTCTGTCCAATTAGCACATCGGAGACAAAGGGGCAGATTTTAGTTTTTGGGGCGAAAATTTGGGTTAATAATTCATTATTAGTTTTTTTTCGTATATTTGCAAGTTGTAACTTGGTAAGATGTAATCTTATAGGTAGCACACGTGGCACAACAAATGTAAGACAGAGGTTGAAAAACAGAGCTATGAAAACGAAAATTTTTGCTTCAATCATAATAGCAGCGGCGATGGCTGCGTTATCTGCCTGTGGAGGTGGAAAACAAGCTGCACCGACAATGCAGAACGACCAGGACTCGATGTCGTATGTAGTGGGTATGAACATAGCGTACAACATCTTAGAGATGGACTCGACGATAAATCGTGAGGTGTTGCTGATGGGTATTGAGGATGTGCTCGCCGAGAGGGCAAAGATGAGCCAAGAGGAGGCAAAGGAGTATTTCCTCATATATATGAACTACGGTGTATATGAGCGAGTACGCGAGTATGAGGACAAATATCTCAACGACTTGGTAGCAACCGACAAAGAGATAATGCGTAAGCCAAGTGGTCTGACATACAAGGTGGCGAGCGTGGGCGATATGAACAAGATACCATCGAACGACCGCGACACCATAGCTCTCACATACCGTGCGACACGTCTCTCAGGCGAAGAGGTAGACATAGCTGCCGAGAGAGAGGATACCGTGCGTACCGCTCTGAGAGATTTCATCCCAGGACTCAAAGAGGGAATGAAACTCATTGGCGAGGGCGGTAAGATAACACTCTGGCTCCCATCACAGCTCGGATATGGAGGCGAGGGCTTGGAGGAGAAGGGCATAGGCCCTAACGAGATGCTCCGATATGAGATAAACATAATAGAGGTAAAGAAGAGATACTAACAGATAACATTAATAAATAACAGACAGATGAAAAAGATTATTTCAGCATTGGCAATTGTCGCTATGGCATTTGCAGTAGCTTGTGGCTCACAGAAGAGCTTTGCAAGCAAGAACATCACCGAGGGCGATGCACAGCAGATTGACTCACTCTCTTATAGCTTCGGCTTCGTTTGCGGTATGACTACCCCACAGCAGCTCCCAGGCTTGCAGTTCAACTGGGATGAGCTCATCGAGGGTCTGGACGACGCTATGCACGCTTCGACAGAGAATAACGCTACACACGATGAGGCATACGAGCGTCTTTCGACTTTCTTCAACGAGAAGTACTACCCTCGTATGCAGGAGGAGTATCAGAAGATTATGGCTGACACAACAATCGACCCATCGCAGCATCAGGATATGATGAAGGCTATCAACATCTTCGAGGATGACAAGGAGGCTACATCAATCTCTTATGACTATGGCTATGATATGGGATTCAACCTTGTGAAGGCTCGTCTTCCATTCCAGCTCTACTGGCTCAAGAAGGGTATCAACGACGGTTTGAAGGAGGATGCTTCGGACCTTCAGCTCGCAGAGTCTCAGGACTTTATGCGTCGTGCATTCACCGAGGTTATTCCTGCAAAGAACCTGGAGCGTTCAGAGAAGTGGCTCGCTGAGGTAGAGAACGAGAAGGGCGTGAAGAAGACAGAGAGCGGTCTGCTCTATCTGATTGAGCGTGAGGGCGACGTGAACAACAAGCCAACAGCCGAGGATACAGTGATTGCTCACTACGAGGGTACCCTCTTCGACGGTGCTAAGTTCGACTCATCATACGACCGTGGCGAGCCTGCTACATTCCCACTCAACCGTGTAATACCAGGTTGGACTGAGGGCTTGCAGCTTATCGGTAAGGGCGGAAAGATTACACTCTGGATTCCATCGGAGTTGGCTTACGGCGAGCAGAATATGAGCATCATCCAGCCAAACGAGGCTTTGAAGTTCGTTGTTGAGTTGGAGGATGTCGTAAAGGCTGAGCCAGAGGTAGTTGAGACCGAGGAGGTTGAGGTTGAGGAGTAATCCACAACACATCATATAAACAATAGCCTGCCTAACAACGTGTTAGGCAGGCTATTGTTTGTGGTAATGAAGAGACTCTATGCTAAGCCTTTGGGTCCCATGCCGAAGACTAAATCCTCGCTCTTGGGGGCGGGCTTGCCAATCTCAATCTTACCGACATTGCTCTCGTAACGAGTAACATTGTCCTGAAGCGAGAGCAACAGTCGCTTGGCGTGCTCGGGAGTGAGGATGATACGGCTCTTGACCTTCGCCTTCTTAACGCCCGGAAGCAGACGGGCAAAATCTATGATGAACTCCGAAGTGGAGTGCGAAATAATAGCCAGATTGGAATATACTCCATCGGCTACATCTTCGGGTACCTCAATGCAGAGTTTTTGTTCCTGATTATTCTCCATAGTAATTATACTTTTTGATGTTACAAAAGTAGGCAATCAAATGGTTGAAAAGCCCTGTTAAAGTGTAAAGTTTTCGATATTTTATTAACAATTTGATACTTCGGTGGCACGCTACGACGCTATGGTAAATAGCTGGCGAAGTGGCGATGAAAAATAAAAAGGTGTGAAAGGTTTAATATTTCATATTAAATCAGTAACTTTGTGCCAAATTTTGTAATTGGATGAATTTTGAGATAATAAACGCAGTGGAGGTCCTCTTCAAAGGTCTGGGCGTAGGATTGGCTTCGTCGGTAACGGTGGGACCCGTGGCGGTATTGTGTATACAGCGTACGTTGAGCAAGACACGCAGGGCAGGCTTCATCTCGGGACTGGGTGTGGCGTGTGCCGATGTGTTGATGGCTCTCATCGCATTCTTCTTCTACTCGATGTTGCAGGCACAGATTGATAAGTATCGTGTGCTGTTGCAGGTGGTAGCAGGCATATTTGTAGTGGCTGTGGGTGTCTATGTGTTTCTGCAAAATCCGGCAAAACAGATACGCAAAAACCGTGCAGGAAAGAGCGACCCCTGGCAGGACTTCTCGTCGATGTTTGCCTTCACGCTGGCAAACTTCATACTGATAATACCTTATCTGTTGGCATTCTTCGCGATGTTTGATGTGGGATTGGATTCCGACTCGACACTGATGCAGAGCAACGCATTGCACTGCGTGTTAGTGATGGGAGGATTCCTATGTGGTGCTGTGTTGTGGTGGTTCTTGGTAACTCTGCTCATAGACCTGTTCCGTAAGCGTTTCCGCCCTCGCCATATGCTGACGATAAACCACGTGGCGGGCGTGGTGATAGGTGTGCTGGGTGTCTATACGATACTCTCGACATTCATTGATATTTTAGCGGTTAAATAGTATATGACATTGAAAAAGAAAAAAATAGTCATCGCCATCGATGGCTTTTCGTCGTGCGGCAAAAGTACATTCGCCAAGTCGATAGCGGCTCGATTGGGTTACATATTCATCGATACAGGTGCGATGTATCGTGCGGTAACGCTCTACGCATTGGAGCAGGGAGCTATACGCTCGGGCATAATTGATGAGGATGCAGTGGTGGCTCTGCTGCCAAAGATTGAGATTACATTTCGCTTCAACCCTCGACGTGGAGCGAGCGACATATATGTCAATGGCGACTTGGCAGAGGGCAGGATACGCTCTATCGAGGTGAGTAACTGCGTGAGCGGCGTGAGCTCGATAAAGGAGGTGAGAGAGAAGCTGGTGGCTATGCAGCAGCAGATGGGTCGCGACCGTGGCGTGGTGATGGATGGCAGAGATATAGGTACGGTGGTATTCCCCGATGCTGAGCTCAAGATATTTATGCAGGCAGATGCCAAGGTGCGTGCCGAGCGTCGTTACAAGGAGCTGACCGAGAAGGGCGACAAAGTAACGATGGAGGAGATATTGGAGAATGTGATATCTCGCGACAAGGCAGATATGAGCCGTGCGATATCGCCACTACGTAAGGCGGAGGATGCCATAGTGCTCGACAACAGCTACCTCACGGTGGAGGAGCAGATGTCGTGGTTTATGGAGCGATATGAGGCTATAATAGCTCAGTAGGCGGATGAAGGTTGAGATAGATAGCAACTCGGGCTTCTGCTTCGGTGTGGTGAGGGCTATATCCCTCGCCGAGGAGGCGTTGCAAAAGGATGGCTCGCAGATATACTCTTTAGGCGACATAGTGCACAACCGTAAGGAGGTGCAGCGTTTAGAGCAGATGGGGCTACGTCGTGCGACGCACGAAGATATGGAGCAGATGGAAGGTTGTCGTCTCTTTGTCAGGGCTCACGGAGAGCCTCCGACAACATTTCAGCGGGCGAAGGAGCTTGGTATAGATGTGGTGGATGCTACGTGCCCTGTGGTGGCAGCCCTGCAACAGCGAGTGATAAAGGCTCGCGATGAGATGAAGCCCTATGGCGGTCAGGTGGCGATACTCGGCAAGCGAGGACACGCCGAGGTGGTAGGGTTAACAGGACAGATAGAGGAGCCGATAGCGGTCATAGAGGGCGTGGAGGACTTGGAGGCGTTGGATTATCAGCGTCCCATATATCTGCTCTCGCAGACGACGCAGAGCGTGGCTCTGTTTAACAACATAGCGGCTATGATTCGCCGCAGGCTGCCCGACGAGGATATGTTGGTGGCGGAGGATACGATATGTCGCAGGGTGGCAAATCGTGAGAAGCTGCTGAAGGAGTTTGCTGCAAGGCACGACGTGATAATATTTGTTTGTGGCAAGAAGTCGAGCAACGGTAAGGTGCTCTACGAGGTGTGTAGGGCGGTGAATGAGCACTCGTACAACATCGAGGAGGCTGCCGAGCTGAGGCGAGAGTGGTTTGAGGAGTGTAGGAGCGTAGGTATATGTGGTGCGACATCGACACCTCTGTGGCTGATGGAGGATGTGGCACGACGGATTGAAGAGGAGTTTTCGGTGTAACAATACATAAAAAGGAGAAGATTATGGTAAACAGAGTATTGAGATATGTGATTTGTGCGGTAAAATATTTTATCGCATTTTGCGTTTTGTTTGTAGCCATCACGTGGCTCTCGATGTTGGCACAGCCGATAGAGGGCTACACGGTATGGGATGTGGTAGAGTCAACGCTCAGGAGCGAGAGAGGTATGTGGCTGATGGTGGCAGCGGTAGTGCTGTCAGCATCGTATCCACGCTTCGGCTTTCTCACACGTCGCGTAGAGGGCTTCATCGAGGAGGATAAGGCTGAGGTGAAGAAGGCTTTTGCACTGACAGGATACCGCCTCGAGAGTGAGGAGGATGGCGAGATGCGTTTTCGTGCGGAGAGCATAGTGAAGAGATTTCTTGCACTCTTCGAGGATGAGATTGTTGTAAGCCAATATGGTCAGTGGATTATCATCAAGGGTAACCGCCGCCAGGCTGCACGTGTGATATATCGTCTGGAGATGTTGCTCGAGCAGAAACGCGTCGGAGAGCAGGAGTAGAAACAAAAACAAACATCGAGGAATGAAAAGAGGTTGGTATAGGGTCTTTGGGTGTGTGGTTGGCATCGGCGTGGCGATAGCTGCGGTGATGGCGGCAGATTTATTGCCCGAGAAGAAGAGTGATGACAAGGCGTTGGGGCGTAATATGGAGATTATGCTCAACGTGATGCGTGAGGTGTCGACATCGTATGTGGATGAGGTGTCATCGGACAAGATGGTGGCGGATGCTACGGCAGGTATGCTCTCAAAGTTAGACCCATATACGGAGTATATCCCCGAGTCGGAGATGGAGGGCTTCGAGCTGCTCTCGACGGGTAAGTATGGTGGTATAGGTGCTACGATACGTATGCGTCGCGACAGCAGTGTGGTAATAGCTCAGCCATATCGTGGCACACCATCGGATAAGGCGGGATTGAAGATAGGCGACAAGTTCGTAAAGATTGATGGCGAGGATGTATCGAAATACTCTATATCGGAGATATCATCACGTCTGAAGGGTACGCCCGGCACAACCGTAAAATTGGTGATGGAGCGTGTGATGACAGGCGAAGAGGAGGAGGTAGAGCTTACACGTGCCCGCATAGCAATACCCGGAGTGCCATACGCAGGATACTTGGAGGAGGGCGTAGGCTACATCGTGCATAACGACTTTACCGAGGGCTGCTACGCCGAGATGCGTCAGGCGATAAGTCGCTTGCAGCAGCAGGGCGAGCTGAAGTCGTTGGTGCTGGATTATAGAAACAACGGTGGCGGAAGCCTTGCCGAGGCGGTAGATATATTGTCGTTGTTCCTGCCCGTAGGAGAGGAGGTCGTAACGATGAAGGGTCGTGCACCACACTCGACAAGAGTCTTCAAGACAAAGAATGCACCTATGCTGGAGGATATACCTTTGGTGGTACTCATAAATGAGAACTCGGCATCGGCAGCAGAGATTGTGAGTGGCGTGTTGCAGGACTTGGACCGTGCTGTAGTAGTAGGTGAGCGTTCGTACGGTAAGGGATTGGTGCAGACGGTGATGTCGGTAGGATATAACTCTTCGCTGAAGCTCACAACAGCGAAATATTATATCCCTTCGGGTAGATGTGTGCAGCGAATAAACTACTCGGCACACGATGGTAAGACCGTAGAGAACATACCCGACTCACTCATACAGGAGTTTAAGACACGCAATGGAAGAAAGGTATACGACGGTAAGGGTGTGATGCCCGACGTGAAGATTGAGCCCGAGTACATAAGCACATTTGCCGTAGTGCTCTATAATATGGGATACATAGAGGACTTCCTCGATGGATATGTGCGTCGTAACCCCGAGATGGTGGTCGACAGCCGCACCTTCAGCATAAGCGACGCCGACTATGAGTCGTTCGTGGAGTATATGGCTGATAAGGATGTGCCATACGAGTCGCGAACACGACTTGCATTGGAATTGCTGGAGAAGAGTGCCGAGGATGAGCGTTTCAAGGGCGATGTGAGTGAGGAGATAGAGCAGCTGAAAGCCAAACTGAAGGATAGCAAGGAGGATAACCTGCGTCGCTACCGTCAGGAGATTGAGGATTTGTTGGTGAGCGATGTGATACTGCGTCATAACTACTATGAGGGTGTGCTGGAGCACGCTACGGTAGAGGATAAGGCGGTAGCCGAGGCGGTGGCTCTGCTGCACGACGAGGAGCGTTACGCAACGATATTGCGTGAGCAGGATACAGAGAAGAATTAGCAAAAGGGTGTGGCGAGATGAAGTGGTTGCCTAAGTGGAGAATGTCGATTAACGTGCGAGTGATAATCCTGCTGATAGGATTGGTGCTCGCTGTGGTGTCGTTGCTTTACACCAACCAGCTGGCTCGCATACTGAGGGAGAAGGAGCAGAATGATGTGAAGCTGTGGGTGGCAGCTATGGAGCGTGTGAGTGGCGACGTGGTGGGTAATGCGATGATAGACCCGCTCATTTCGCATATCGTGAGCACCCATAACAACATCCCCTTCATCATAACCGACGAGGACCTGAACCCTGTGGTGAGCAACCGCATAGAGGATGAGATATTGGAGGATGCGGAGCTCTACCGAGCCAAGATAGACCAGCTGACCGAGGAGTATACGCCACGTGTGGTGGCGGTGAAGAGCCGCTGGCAGCTCAATGCCAAGAAGTATATAATATTCTATGGGCAGAGTCAGCTGCTCAAGGCGTTGTATTATTTCCCCTATGTGCAGATACTCATAGTATTCATATTCTTGATATTCACATATATAGCACTCCAGTCGGCTAAGCGTGATGAGCAAAATCAGGTGTGGATAGGTCTTGCCAAGGAGACAGCCCACCAGTTGGGAACGCCCATATCGTCGCTACTCGGATGGGTGGAGTACCTGCGTTCGCAAGAGGTGGATGCGAGCGTGATAGATGAGATGCAGAAGGATTTGACACACCTGACAACGATTGTCGACCGCTTCTCGAAGATTGGCTCCGAGACGATACTCTCGCCCAACAATGTGAACGAGGTGGTGGGTGCGTCGGTGATGTATTTCCGCAAACGTATACCTCGCAACGTAACACTCTCGTATAACGGACTGGCGATGGCACCCGTGAGGGCAAACATCAACGTGGCACTCTTCGAGTGGGTGATAGAGAACCTGCTGAAGAACTCGTTGGATGCGATGCAGGGCAAGGGTGAGATAGATGTGAAGATATCATCTACGGAGAAGAATGTCATAATAGATGTGAGCGACACGGGAAAGGGTATAGCCAAAGGTAACTGGAAGCGTATATTCGAGCCAGGATTCACCACAAAGACACGTGGCTGGGGCTTGGGACTCTCGCTCTCGCGACGTATAGTGAAGGATTATCACCACGGTAAGATATTCGTGGCACGCTCCGAGATGGGGCAGGGTACGACATTCCGCATAATACTCAAACGTGTATTTGAATAATGGCTGTGGTGGGTAAAAATAGCGGATTGGATACTCTCAACTGCGAGGAGCTCATAGAGAAGGTGCATCGTTGGACGGGAGAGCTCGCAGCAGCGGATACCACATCGTACGACGAGGTCATCTCGCACAGAGCAATGGGGCAGACCATAGAGCAGTGGCACACGATGCAGGCAGAGGCACGTCAGATAACGCCAGAGCAGATGTTTGGCTCACAGAGCGAGCTGCTGGCTCAAAGTGTAGCATCGGATAGTGTGGATGTCGCAGTGGCGGATAGTGTAGTGTCGGCTGAAGGGGTGTCGGAGATGGCGTCGGCGGTGGATGCACTCTCGGCAGCAGAGGTCGCCTTAGGATGGGCAGAGTGGCTGTTTAACATAGGTGTCGTAGTGGCGATAGGTGTATATCTATATAGTATGTATCGCTACTATGAGGATGTCGTGGTGATGTTCTCATCGGTGCTACGTGGCGGCGTGGTCGTCTCGAGTAGAGTGAGTGAGCGTCGCCAGAGCGACATTTTCAACGGTTTTCTGGGTAAGCTGATATTCGTGGGGGTAGCATTTGTAGGGTTGCTCACATTTGGATTTGTGCTACGAGGAGGAATGGCGTCGGCGGTGGATACCACGCTCAAAGCTCTGATGCTACCGATAGCGATAGTGATGATATTTGTGGCTATGGTGTGTGTGCAGCATCTGTTCCTGTGGTGTGTGGGATATGTTACACGTTCACGCTCGATGGTCAGAGCACTGATACAGATGCGAACAATATATTTCGTTTTTCTATCTGTCGCAGTGGCACCCCTGCTCCTGCTCTCGCAGATGCAGTGGGGTGGTGTATATGCTGGTTGGCTGATAGTTGCCGCTGTGGTGGCTTTGGTGGCATTGGGGCTCTACCTGAAGGAGAGCTTAGAGATGTTTATGTCGAAAAAAGTTTCGATTTTGCATTGGTTTTTGTACCTTTGCACCGTCGAAGTGCTGCCGCTGAGTTTTCTGTGGCAGCTGATTTATGGGAAGTTAGGAAGTAATTTTTAAGTGATGGTAAATAAAATTTTGATTTCACAGCCACGTCCGACTGTGATGGAGAAGTCGCCTTTTTATGCTCTCTCATCTACATACGGCGTGGAGATAGAATACAAACCACTCATTCGTACGGTAGGTGTCTCGCTCAAGGAGTTTCGCTCGCAGCGAGTAGAGGTGCTGGACCATACAGCGGTGATTTTCACATCGCGTACGACGGTGGATAGCTTTTTCAAGGTGTGTGAGGATGCTCGAATAACGATTCCCGAGACAATGAAATATATCTGCAACACCGAGGCGGTAGCACTCTACTTGCAGAAGTATATCGTATATCGTAAGCGTAAGATATCGTTTGCCGATGGTACGTTTACAAACCTGCTGGAGCAGATTATAAAGCACAAGAGTGAGCGTTTTATGCTTGCCTTGAGCGAGCCTCATAAGCCTGAGCTGCCCGAGACATTGACCAAGTTGGGCATAAACTACGACCCTGTAATATTGGCACGTACGGTGGCGGCAGATATGAGCGAGGTGAAGCCCTCGGCATACGACGTGATGGCACTCTACTCGCCATCAGACGTGAAGAGCGTGCTGGAGAACTTCAAGGTGGAGGAGCTGCCTATAGTGGCTACATTTGGCTCGGCGACATTGCGTGCGGCATTGGATGGCGGTATGAAGGTGAAGGCTTCTGCCCCATCACCCGAGGCACCATCGATGGCGAAGGCGATAGATATATATCTCGCGAAGCTAAAGCGTGGTGAGCAGGTAGCCGACGTGGAACTCAGAAACGATGAGGCTAAAGAGGAGTTTATCCGTACACAGCAGAGTAAGTTGCAGAAGAAGAGCCGCTCACGTGCTGCAGCCGAGAAGAAATAGAACAACCTATGTCAGAGAAGAGCCTAACGCGTGCCGAGCGACTGCGGTCGCTTAGTGCCATTCGCCGATTATTCAGCGAGGGGCGGTCGGGCTTTACGTATCCGTTCAGACACCTGCTGCTCGCAGAGGCGTGTGGCGAGGGTAAAGAGGGTAGTGTGAGCGTGATGTTCTCTGTTCCCAAGAAGTTTCATAAGAGGGCAAATAAGCGTAACCTGCTGAAACGTCGCTCACGCGAGGCATACCGACTCAACAACGCCTCGCTGAAAGAGGTGGTGCGAGAGAAGGGCGTAGCGGTGAGCATAGCTTTTGTGCTCTCGACGAAAGATGTAGCATCGTATAAAACCATAGAGTATGCAATCAAACGGATTTTGGAGCACGTGCAGGAGAGTTTGTAAGAGGGTGCTCACCTTTCCGCTGATTGTGCTGGTGAAGTTCTACCAGTATTGTATATCGCCTCTGAAGCCTCCCTGCTGTCGTTTTACACCCACCTGCTCGCAATATGCTTTGCAGGCTCTGCGTAAGCACGGCCCACTGAAGGGCGGCTGGCTGACGCTCAGACGAATACTCAGATGTCATCCGTGGGGTGGGAGTGGGTATGACCCTGTGCCTTGAAATCCCGCTTATTATACAGCTTTCGACAAAAAAAGACGTATCTAAACTTATTAGACACGTCTTTTTTTTATATATAAGGTATACGACTACTTGGCGTAGCTTACCGAGCGAGTCTCGCGGATGACGGTAATCTTTACCTGACCTGGGTAGGTCATCTCATCCTGAATCTTCTTGGCTATGTCGTGTGATAGAGACTCCGACTCCTGGTCTGAGAGCTTGTCAGCACCAACGATAACACGCAGCTCACGTCCTGCCTGGATAGCGTAGGTCTTAACAACACCTGGGTAAGAGAGTGCGATATCCTCCATCTCCTTCAGTCGCTTGATATATGATTCCACAACCTCACGACGTGCTCCTGGACGTGCTCCCGAAATAGCATCGCACACCTGAATGATAGGTGCAATCATTGATGTCATCTCAACCTCGTCGTGGTGTGCTCCGATAGCATTGCATACCTCAGCCTTCTCCTTATACTTCTCTGCGAGCTTCATACCGATGATTGCGTGTGGCAACTCTGGCTCATCATCGGGCACCTTACCTACGTCGTGCAACAGACCTGCTCGGCGTGCTGTCTTAGGGTTAAGACCAAGCTCCGATGCCATAATACCTGCTAAGTTGGCAGTCTCACGTGCGTGCTGCAACAGATTCTGACCATACGACGAGCGGTACTTCATCTTACCGATAAGGCGGATGAGCTCGGGGTGAAGACCGTGGATACCCAAATCGATGGCGGTACGCTTACCTACCTCGACAATCTCCTCCTCAATCTGCTTCTTGACCTTGGCTACAACCTCCTCGATACGTGCTGGGTGGATACGTCCATCGGTAACGAGCTGGTGCAACGCCAGACGTGCTATCTCGCGACGTACAGGGTCGAAACCACTCAAGATAATAGCCTCGGGGGTGTCGTCAACGATAATCTCGATGCCGGTGGCTGCCTCCAAAGCACGTATGTTACGTCCCTCACGACCGATGATACGACCCTTGACCTCGTCGCTGTCGATGTTGAACACCGTAACGGCATTCTCAATAGCGGTCTCGGTAGCTACGCGTTGGATAGAGGTAACGATGATACGCTTAGCCTCCTTGGTGGCGGTGAGCTTAGCCTCCTCGATAGTCTCGTTGATATAGGATGCAGCCTCGCTCTTCGCCTCAGCTTTCATATTTTCGATGAGGATGTTCTTTGCATCCTCGGCACTCATACCCGAAATCTGCTCCAGACGTGTGTTCTGCTCGCGTATGATGGCTGCAAGCTCCTCCTTACGGGTGTTGAGGCTCTGCATCTGGCTCGACATCTGCTCCTTCAGACGGTCGTTCTCCTTAATCTTATTCTCCAAATCGCGTTGCTGATTTGTGAGATTAGCCTCAATCTGCTTGGCACGCTGCTCGCTCTGAGCAATCTTCTGGTTACGCTCGTTTATCTGGCGGTCGTGCTCACTCTTGAGCTGGATGAACTTCTCCTTAGCCTGGAGAATCTTCTCCTTCTTAATCATCTCGCCCTCGACCTCAGCCTCCTTGAGTGCTGCGGCACGCTGCTTCTGTATGGTATTCTTCGTGACGAAGGTGGTGATGAGCATATAACCCACAGCACCCACTATCACGCTGATAACCGCTGTAATTATTATTGATATCTCCATAGTTTTTAGTTGTAAATAAATTTATGTTAGTCTAAAAAATTGTCAAAAATAAAAAACCGCATAGTGTTTCCTTCTCTTGTTTGACGAATCTGTAGATAAGTCAAGTGTGGGGCTCCGACAATCGCAACCGTCCAACGGTGCCATCTGACACACCCCGAAGGGTTAAGGCCTGGTTTTGACTAAGCCGAGAGTTGACCCAATGTAATAAGTGTTCAGTTCGCAAAGCTATAAGGAAATCTATGCGGGTAGATTTTTCTATGTAAAGAACTCTTTGCTACCACTATGAGTAGCGGACTCTGACTCCCGAGCGAAACTTACTTGTTGCTCTTGTCTAAGCGGTTGAGGTGCTTATCCAAACGCTGTGAGAGCTTGTCCAAAGCCTTCATATCATCACTCTCAAGCTCGTTCTGGCGTGAGATGGCGATGTTGTTTATACAAAATTGTAGTGCCGAAATAGCTAAACAATCTTTAATGTCGCAACTCTCACCAAAGGTCTTCTGCAGACGGCTGATGTTGGCGTTGAGCTCTCGCTCGGCAAGGCGATAGACCTCCTCCTTCTCGATATCGATTGTCATCGAGTAGGCTTTGCCTGCTACCTTGAGGTTTATCTTCTGTTTAGCCATCGCTTAATTGTTTTCAGTCTTGGTGAGTAATTTAATGCACTTGTCAACCTCCCGCAATAACAGGTTGATACGTGCACGAGACTTGGTCTTATCTGCCGACTTGCCTCCGAGACTCTGCATAAGCTCCATCTTCTTGAGCTCTGCCTTGAGCTGTTGTATCTGCTCGGCTTGTGTACGCAGCTCACGCAGCAAAGCGTCGCGTTCACTCTGTAACGCAACAAAGGCAGCCTCCAACTCCTCGTGTTGGGCAATAACTCGCTCTGCCTGAGCCTCAATGTGGGTTATAATACTCTTACAAGCCATAAATCAAAGTCTGAAACAAATTCAGGCACTCAAAGGTAATAAAAATATAATTAATATCAAATAGTTTCCCAGTAAAAACCTATCGTGGGGACTTAACCGCCGAGATAACCTCGCCATAGAGGTCGTAATTGTCGGCTGCGGTAATCCTCACACGGTAGAACTTACCACGTCGCAGCTGTCGGTCGGTAGCTGCTATGAGTATCTCCTGGTCCACCTCGGGCGAGTCGTACTCGGAGCGAGCAACATAGTAGTCGCCCTGGCGTGAGTCGACAATAACGCTAAGCTCCTCGCCCACACGTCGCTCGTTGTTCTGAAGCGATATATCCTCCTGCAGACGCATAATACGTGCGGCACGACGCTCCTTCTCCTCCTCGGGGACATCATCACGAAGGTTCGTAGCCGAATAGGTACCCTCCTCCTCCGAGTAGGGGAAGACGCCCAATCGCTCGAAACGCACCTCACGGACAAACTCCTCCAACTCACGCACGTCCTCCTCCCTCTCGCCTGGGTAGCCGACGAGCAGCGTGGTACGCAGTGCGATATCGGGGATAGCCTCACGCAGACGGGCAATGAGCTCCATAGCCTCCGCCTTGGTGTGGCGACGCTTCATAGCCGAGAGCATATTGTCCGATATATGCTGGAAAGGGATGTCGAGATATTTGCAAATCTTCTTCTCGCGTGCCATAACGTCGATGACATCCTGTGGGAAGGCTGTCGGATAGGCGTAGTGCAGGCGTATCCATTCGATACCCTCGATGCGGCACAACTGCTCTAAAAGCTCCGCCAGACGACGCTCACCATAGAGGTCGATACCGTAGTAGGTGGTGTCTTGTGCGATGACCATCAACTCGCGTACACCCTCTGCTGCGAGGTTGCGTGCCTCCTCCAGGAGCTGCTCCATAGGAACAGAGATGTGCTTACCACGGATGAGCGGTATGGCACAATAGCCGCACTTCCAGTTACACCCCTCGGCAATCTTCAGGTAGGCGTAGTGGGGTGGGGTAGAGGTCAGTCGTGTCGAGAGCAACTCCTCGCGGTGCTCTCCGCCAAGACGCTCGACGATTGCTGCCCAATCCTTGACACCGAAATATTGGTCAACCTCGGGAATCTCTGCTCGCAGCTCGTCGGCATAACGCTCGCTCAGGCAACCTATGACGAAGAGCTCGTCGATGAGTCCCTCCTCCTTAGCCTGGACAGCGGCGAGGATGGTCTCGATACTCTCCTGCTTGGCATCGCCGATGAAGCCACAGGTGTTGATGACGACAACGTCGGCACGAGAGTCGCTATCGAAGACAACGACATAGCCAGCCTGGGCAAGTTGTGCCGCTAAGTGCTCCGAGTCGACGGTGTTCTTCGAGCAGCCGAGAGTGATAAGGTTGAGCAGTTTCATCGTCCTGAATATTATTTATGCTCGCCGAATAGGGCGTTGACAAACTCGTGGCGGTCGAACATCTTTAGCTGGTCAATACCCTCGCCGATGCCGATATAACGTACTGGGATGTGGAACTGGTCGCTGATACCGATGACAACACCACCCTTGGCTGTACCATCCAACTTGGTGATAGTGAGCGAGGTAACTTGCGTAGCCTGGGTGAACTGGCGAGCCTGCTCAAAGGCATTCTGTCCCGTAGAGCCATCCAGCACCAACATAACTTCGTGTGGTGCATCGGGGATGACTTTCGCCATAACATTACGAATCTTTGTAAGCTCGTTCATCAAACCTACCTTATTGTGGAGGCGACCTGCGGTATCAATCAAAACCACGTCGGCACCATTGGCAACAGCCGACTTCAATGTGTCGAAAGCTACCGAGGCAGGGTCCGAGCCCATCTCCTGGCGAATCATAGAGGCTCCGGCACGTTCTGCCCACACGCCGAGCTGGTCGATAGCAGCAGCACGGAAGGTATCGGCAGCACCGATATATACCTTACGACCTGCGGCAGTGAGTTTGGCGGCGAGTTTGCCGATGGTGGTGGTCTTACCCACACCATTCACTCCCACGACCATCATAACGTAAGGCATACCCTCCTTGACCTCGATACCCATATCCTCTCGCTTGGAGTGCGACTCCTCCAAAAGTGAGGCAATCTCATCGCGAAGGATGGCATTGAGCTCCGAGGTGTTCATATACTTGTCGCGTGCGATACGTGCCTCGATGCGGTTGATGATGCGGACTGTGGTCTCTACACCCACGTCGGATGTGATGAGCACCTCCTCCAAATCATCCAGCACGTCGGCATCAACAGTCGAGCGGCCCGCGATAGCACGTGCCAACTTTGAGAAGAAGCCCGTCTTGGTCTTCTCCAAACCGGCAGCAAGCTCCTTACGCTCCTCCTGCTTTTGCTCCTCCTGCTTCTCAGGCTCTGCCTGGGGCTCTGCCGATAGGGTCTCGGCAGCTGGCTGAGGTGTTGTAGCCTCATCGGCTTGAGGTGCTACGCTCTCCTGCTGTGGAGTATGTTTTTTCTTAAAAAGGTCAAAAAATCCCATATACCTTATTTTTAATGTATATATATTGCAAAATTACTACAAAAACGGAAGATTACCAAATGGAAAATTCAAAATTAAGTTTTGGTCTTGTAAGCGGTAGATTCCCATCGTCTTGCTACGCAAGTCGGGGAATGACGTTTTATTTAATGAGTAATGAGGAATTAGATTAGTTAGAGGTTACTAAAGGGAAACTAAAGGTTACTAAAGTCTGCGGCTGAAGATTAAGATTTGAGTTTTCACCTCAAACAAAAAAGGCGTACCCCGAAAGGAACGCCTTTTTTTGTATTGTGCCTCGACGGCGACAATCCAAAATTATTTCTCAGCGAAGTAAGCCTTGATATCCTCCTCCTCAAGAATGTTCTGAGACTTGAATACGTAAGCACCGGTCTTCTCTGACTTTACCATCTTGATACACTTAGTGTACTTCTTTGCTGTACCCGTCTTAAGGGTTGCAACTACTTTCTTTGCCATAACTTAACCTACTTTCTTACTTAATTTCACGATGTAATGTTACCTTCTTCAAGTATGGATTGTACTTACGACGCTCCAAACGGTCTGGGGTGTTCTTCTTGTTCTTTGTGGTGATGTAACGTGACATACCTGCAACACCACTCTCCTTCTGCTCGGTGCACTCCAAAATCACCTGCACTCTGTTACCTTTCTTTGCCATTTGTCAATGATGTTTTTAGTAAACCTTCTTTGGTGCAGCAGCCTCCTTAAGTGCAGCAGCCAAACCCTTCTTGTTAATTGTTTTCATACCAGAGGTGGTTACCTTCAAAGTAAACCAGCGACCCTCCTCCTCAGACCAGAAACGCTTAGTCTTCAAGTTAGTGTTGAACTTACGCTTGGTCTTGCGGTTTGAGTGAGAAACATTGTTACCCACTACAGCAGTTTTACCTGTAATCTCGCAAACTCTCATTTTGTTTTACTTTAATTTGTTTTCTTTTTCCCCATAATAAGGGTTGGCAAAGGTAAGAAAAATAAATTCAAAATTCAAAATTCGAAATTCAAAATTGTGGTTTTTATGCAAAATTGAATTAAAATTCGGGAGAACAGTTCCCAAAAACATCAATTACTCCAACAAACGGCGGTATAAATCAACCTCGCGAGCGTCGCCAATAGCCTTGCCCGGAACATCCGAGAGCTTGACACATTTACGCAGCTGCTGCTTCTGGTTCATACGGCAGGTGTAGAGCTTCATAACGATATTGCAAGGCTTATAGCCTGTGTCGTTGGTGATGTTGGTGCCTATACCAAACGAGCAACGTATCCTGCCCTCGCACGCCTTCTTAATCTCGGCAGCCTTGGGGAAGTCTAAAGCGTCGCTGAAGATGATAGTCTTGGTCATAGGGTCGATACCGAGCTCCTTGTAACGTGCTATGGTCATATCGATAAAGCGGATAGGGTCGCCCGAGTCCTGACGTACACCATCGAAGAGCGAGGCGTGCTTCTTGGAGAAGTTCTTGAAGAAGACCTCCGAGCCGAAACTGTCGGTAAGAGCAATGCCCAAATATCCGTCGTAGACCTTAACCCACTCCTCCATAGCTAAATAGTTAGCCTGGCGAGGACCTCCGTTGACGGCTGCGATGAACATAGGAAGCTCGTGAGGATAGGTGCCGATAGGCTTCATATCGAGCGTCATAGCCAAGTAACAGTTGGAGGTGCCGTTGCAATACATAGCGTTGGCTTTGATATACTCTAACGTAGCCTTATGTACCTCGAAAGAGAAGCGGCGACGTGTGCCGAAATCCGAGAAGAGGATACCCTCGCGGTTTGAGAGCTCAATCTTTGGTTTGAGGCGGCGGACAACCTCATCGAGGTCGATGACATTGTGTTCGTTGCGTAGAGCAGACACAGTCGAGAGGATAGCTATCTCGTAGAGCGTAACCTTATACATAAAATCGGTTACCTCGATACGCAGATGCTGCTCGTCGTCGAGCCATATCTTAATCTTATCAGCCTCGAAATGGAACTGCTTCAGCCACTCGAAATAGTTTTGAGGGATGAAGCGGCAGCTGCGTACCATATACTCGAACTCCTCATCACGCAGACGCAGGCTCTCCAGCTCGGTAAAAGCATTGTGCAGACGCTCTACGAACTCCTCATCGTAGCGTGTCTCCTCGCGGTCGTGGAAGGTGAAGGTACCTTCAGCTTGAGGAAAAGCCTTGAAATAGGCATACGACGTAGTGAACTTATAAAGGTCGGTGTCGATGATTGATTGTACTATCATAGCCTCTATGTTTTAATGGTTTATTTCTCTATTTTCAGTTTGTTGTATAGCATTTCGATTGCATAGGCTGTGGCTCGGGCGATAATCTGTCCGCGGTCGGTGCCGCACTGACGCTTGACAGCCTCTACACCCTCGGGTGTGGCAACAGCCATCCAGACCTCGCCTACGGGGTGTTCTGCCGAGCCGCCCGATGGTCCTGCGATGCCCGTGGTAGAGATGGCATAGTCGCTCTGCATAAGCTCTCGAACGCCCTCTGCCATAGCTTTGGCGGTAGCCTCGCTCACAACGCCCTCACGCTCGATGATATGTGCGTCTACCCCTAAGAGGCTCTGCTTGACATCGGTGGCATAGCTTACCACGCCGCCGCGGAAATATGCCGAAGCTCCTGCCTGGGCGGTGAACTTCGAGGCGATAGCTCCTCCCGTGCAGCTCTCAGCTACAGCAAGGGTGTTGCCGCGTGAAGAGAGGATGTCGTGAACGAGCTTCTCGACAGAGGCATCCTCGAAGCCTACGATATTATCGGGGATGAGGGAGTATAACTTGGAAAACTCTTGCTCGATACTTTCGCGTGCACTCTGCTCGTCAACATCGTAAGCTGACAGACGCAGGCGGACAATATTGGGTGCTGGCAGATAAGCCAGGTGTAAAAACTCGGGCAACGCATCCTCCCACGCCGCTATACGCTCGGCAAGCATCGACTCGGCAATGCCGGCGGTAATCATCGTGCGGTGGATGTTGGCGTGGAGTGAGAAACGGCTCCTGAGGCGAGGTATGACCTCATCCTCCATCAAGTGCTCCATTTCGAAGGGTACGCCAGGCAGTGATATGACAACCCGCTCGCCCTCGCTCTCAAACCACATACCAGGAGCTGTGCCGTGGTGGTTGAAGAGTACGGTGCAGCCATCGGGAACGAGAGCCTGACCGCGGTTGAGCGAGTTAAAAGCTATGCCTCGGGCAGAGAGCATACGCTCCACTTGGCGTGCCACATCCTCATTCTCGATGAGCGAGTAGCCGAAATAATCGGCGAGGGTGTGTTTGGTGATATCGTCCTTCGTAGGGCCCAAGCCGCCTGTGATGATGATAACATCGGAGTGTTGTAACGTGCGGCTCAGCGTAGAGGTTATCTGCTCGCGAGAGTCGCCTATGGAGAGCTTCTCGCAGACGGTGATACCTATGGTGTTGAGGCGACGTGCGATACTCACAGAGTTGGTATCGACAATCTGTCCGATGAGAATCTCATCGCCAATGGTTATGATGGTGGCGTTAATCATTTGTCGGGTGTTGGGGTCTGCTCGGGGGCTTGGTCAGCCTCGTTGAGCAACTGAAATTGGTGTTCTAACTCTTGGGTCATCACTCTGAGTGAGGATGCTCCGCCATAGAGAAACTCGGAGCCTATCTGCACAAGCGACGCTCCCGCCTCAAGCATATTGTGGACATCCTCGGCGGTAGAGATACCTCCACAACCGATGATAGGGTAGTAGCCCTGTGAGCGGCGGTAGATGCGACGCACAACCTCCAAAGCTCGCTCGCGGAGGGGAGCTCCCGAGATGATACCTGCCGAACGACCTAACTTATGGAGCTGTGTGGCTGACGCCTCAATATTCTGGCGTGTGATAGAGCCTCCGCAAGCAACGATACCGTCGAGCGGCGTCTCAATCATTATGTCGCACATAAGGTCTATCTGCTCATCGCTCAAATCGGGCGAAATCTTCATCAAGATAGGAATGTAGTTGTTCTGCCCACGACGGAACTCAAACAGAGGGTTCAAGATACGCAAAATCTCCTCTCGCTCGGTAGGTATATAGGGGTGAGCGGTGGTGTTGTCGCAGAGGTTGATGGTGAAGTAGTCAGCCCACTGATAGAGTGAGCGGAACATACGCAGATAGTCCTTCGGTGCCTCGTCGGCAGGGGTGAGGACACTCTTCAGCAGGTTGCAGCCGACAACGGTACGGCTCTGGCGACGCTTGATATTGCGGATGACCTGCTCGACACCCTCGCTCTCGGTCTCGGAGCGGTAGAGGATGGCGTGGTCGCCCTTGAGCTTGAATATTGAGGGCTGAATGGTGTTGAGCTGTGCGTGAGGCGTGATAGAGCCCACCTCGACAAAGCCGAAACCTATGTCGCCCATAGTGTCGATGAGCTTTCCGTCGCGGTCGTAGCCCGCAGCAAGACCTACGGGAGAGGCGAAATGTATGCCGAAGACATCCCTGCCCAAGTGGTTTTTCTTAGGGATATAGCGACGACGCAACAGAAGTCGCATACCGGGTATCTTGCCCATAACACGCCACCACAGATGGGAGCGGTCGAAGGCAAAATCGGCACTACACAGATAGCGGAAAGGTTTTATTATAGAATTGAAATTCATCGCAAGACTCTCAATAATAGTACAAATATAACTCAAAAATGGTTATTTGAGCAAATTACAATCCAAAATAATGTTTCGCTTGGCAGGTAAGATTCGCATCTTTATGCTCTCGTGTGCCACCTCGCGGAACTCGCCCTGCTTAAGGTGCAGGGAGTAGGGGTGCTTGTTGAATTCGGCAGCGATGCTCTTGGGTGAGATACTCTTGAAAGGTAACTGTTTGCCATTGGCGACGCTGAGCTCCATAGCCCACGTGGTGGCGGTCTCGAACTCTATATCGATACGCTGCTCGCTCAGGCGGATAGTGAACTCGCCCTGCTCGGGGTGGCAACGTATGATAAGCTCCTTGCCTCGCTCCTCGATAGTAGGCTCGCCGAGGGCTATCTCGCGAGAAGAGCCATCCTCCAACAGTTCCACAACACGCAGACCAGCCCACTTCTGGTGGGTGCTCCAGAGGAAACCATCGACCAGCGGCATAGTCATAAAGGTGCATTTGTTGGATGTGCCAGGCGTGGTGAGATAGTCCGAGGTGATACGCTCGTCGAAGAGGTGTATGTCGCGGAAGCGGAACATATCGTGCGACCACATCATATTTGCACGATAGAAGCGAGAGTTATACCATACGGAGCGAATAGGGTTGCCATTATAATCCTCCATGGCGGTAACAGCCGTAGGGGGTGTTACGCGGTAGCTCTTGCGAAACCACTCGCCACTCTCGGCAAGAGTCTCTACGCGAATGGTGCCCTGCTCACGGTAGGTGGCGATGCGAGGTATCTGCACCTCATAGCCACCGCGTATGCGATCCCACGTGAAGGAGTTCTCCTGACCTACGTGTACATAGTTATAGTCCAAACAGGGCTGGGTAAACATAGTCTTGAAATACCAATCGACCCACTTGGGATTATCGCCCACACCGTGGCACGCAGGCTCCAGTGTGATGACATTCTGCACACCTCCGACACCTGTATCGTACTGATACACAGGGTCGCTGCCCAACATACGGAAGATTGGGACATCAATCTGCTCGGCAGCACTCTGGGCAGGCATATAGGCGTTGTGGCGGCTGGGGTAGTAGCCCTGATTCCAATAGCCGCCCCACATAGTATAGCCGTCGGTGCCATATTGGTCGCGACAGTTGCACGAGGCTACGATACCATATTTGGAGTGCATATATTGAAGCGTGTGAGCGTCGATATACCACGCACCCACAGAGCGAGGGTAGACGCCGAAAATATCCTTAAACTTAGCCATATAGGTGTCGACTAAGAGCTCTCGCTCCTCGGGAGTATAACCCGTAGAGAAGCCCACGTGGGCGTGCCAGTCCCACGGGAAACGACCTCGCCACTTGAGTCCTGCAGCCTCGACGTGTGGCTGTGTTATCTCCCACCAGGCACCGACCTCCGAGCCTTCGTAGAGCCCCTCCTTGAGGAGTTGCTGGTAGCGAGGAACGATGAGGGCATCGTATTGGATGAGGAATGTGCCACGCAGCTCATATCGCTTGAGCATCTCTGCCTCCTGTCGGACCGCATCGAAGAGTACATCTTCGGTGATGTTGACAGGGTCGCGAGGCTCCAGCAGACGTATGAAGTTGATGACGTTGACGATGCGGGGCTGCTCCTTGCTACACTCGGCAGCATAGAGTGTCGAGGCAGGTATCAACGCCAAAATGAGAGCGGCGATAGTATGGCTTAGCTTCATAGTGAGATAGTATTTTAGGGTTTATCAAGGCAAAGATACAAAAAAATGTTCTCGTTGTTCGACTTTTGTGGTGTATATGGTGGTCGTTGGGGGATATAATGTGGGTGAGGTGGCGGTTTTTGGGAATAAATTGCTAATTTTGTCGCAGGAAACAATTAAAACGTATGGCTATGAAGACTTTGGTAGTTGTAGATGTACAGTACGATTTTGCTTCGCCCAACGGAGCATTGTATGTCAAGGGAGGAGAGAAGATTGCCGACAAGGTGCTGGAGGTAATCGACCAATTTGATAAGGTGGTATTCACTATGGATTTTCATCCTATAAACCACTGCTCATTCAAGGAGAATGGTGGTATTTGGCCTGTGCATTGTGTGGCATATACTGCCGGCACAGCTCTGCCAATGGAGCTGCTGCGTGCAGCACGTAGCTACGAGGTGGCACTCAAGGGTCAGTCGCCTGAGCGTGAGGAGTATGGCGGCTTCGCCGATGGTAAGCCCGTGGCGAGTATAACAGAGGCTGATGAGGTGGTCGTATGCGGCATTGCCGGCGACTACTGTGTTGGCGAGACACTCCGAAATATTGTCAAGATGCGAGGCTCAAGTGAGGGCGTGAAGGCTTATTGGGATGGTACAGCGTTCTTCGATGGCGGCATACGTTACTCGGAGATATTAGCAGAGTTAGGTGTAGAGAGATGGTAGAGAAGAGAAGTATCAACATATCTGATTTTGACTATCCGCTGCCCGACGAGCGAATAGCGAAGTTTCCCCTGGAGCGTCGTAGCGACTCCAAGTTGCTTGTCTATCGCAATGGTGAGATAAGCGAGAGTCGTTTTTGCCATCTGGCAGAGGAGCTACCCGAGGGTGCTATGCTCGTCTTTAACAACACGCGAGTGATACGTGCAAGGCTTATTATGCACAAGAGTACGGGTGCACGTGTGGAGGTGTTCTGTTTAGAGCCTCACTCGCCAGCCGACTATGAGCGAGCCTTTGCTGTGAAAGGTGAGGCGGAGTGGAGCTGTATAGTAGGCAACCTGAAGAAGTGGAAGGAGGGCGAGGTGCAGATAGCTTTCGAGTATGAGGCGAAGGAGTATCTGCTGCGTGCCGAGATAGCAGAGCGAGGCGAGCGAGAGCATATAGTGCGTTTTCGCTGGGATGTGGATTTGACCTTTGGTCAGCTCCTGGAGCACTTGGGACGTATCCCCATTCCGCCATATCTCAATCGCGAGAGCGAGGCGATAGATTTGACACGTTATCAGACCGTATACGCCAAGGTGGAGGGCTCGGTGGCAGCACCGACAGCCGGATTGCACTTCACGCCAGAGGTCATAGAGGATATGCGTGAGCGAGGCTTCGGCTTTGAGGAGGTTACGCTGCACGTGGGAGCAGGTACGTTCCTGCCCGTGAAGAGCGAAGATGCGGCACAGCACCCTATGCATACCGAACATTTTGAGGTTAAGCTCACTACGTTGGAGGCGTTGGCAAAGCATTGGGGTAAGATAGTGGCGGTAGGTACTACGTCGGTGCGTACGTTGGAGTCGTTGCCGGTGTTGGCGTGGCGAATAAAGCAGTCCGAAGATCCCGACACTGAGCGAGTGATAGGTCAGTGGGAGAGTTACGACATACCCGCAGATTTTTCGGGCGAGGAGGTGCTGCGGATACTCATAGGTTATATGCGAGAGCGAGGCTTACGGTCGCTGAAGTCGGCAACACAGATAATGATTACACCGCTGGGCTTTAAGTTCCGCATAGTGAGCCGCATAGTAACCAACTTCCATCAGCCTAAATCGACATTGCTGCTGCTTGTGTCGGCGTATGTGGGAGAGGACTGGCGACGCATATATCGGTATGCTCTCGATAATGGATTTAGGTTTTTGTCCTATGGCGACTCGTCGCTGCTTGTGGTAGAGTAGGAGGCTGAAGCAATTCAAAATTCAAAATTCAAAATTAAGGGAGGTTAAAGGTTATTAAGGGTTATTAAAGGTTATTAAAGTCGCAATAAAAATAGTTTTTAGTTTTTAGTTTTTATCTCCTATAAGGTAGATTCCCATCGTCTTGCTACGCAAGTCGGGGAATGACGTTTTTTATCACCTTTCAGTTTTCGGTTTTCACACAAAATAAGAATAGCCCCTTGGCAAGTTTATTTGCCGAAGGGGCTATTCTTTAATTATTTACTGCCTGCGAGCAGTAATCAAACCGCAAAATTTATACAGTCATAATCTCTTTTTCCTTCTTCTCGAAGAGGGTTAAGAGTTTGTTATCTGCACGCTCGGAGCAGACTTTGTCTGCGACCAAGCCCCTCCCTTTGTCAAAGGGAGGGGTTGGGGAGGGAATGTCAATATATTTTTTTTCTTTACGAGGATTGTTTGGTAGTAGCGGTTTGCCAAGCCTTGTCAAAGGCATAATTACAAGAATAGCCCCTTGGCAAGTTTATTTGCCGAAAGGGGCTGTTCTTTAATTCTCTACTGCTTGAGCAGTAAGCAAACCGCAGAGATAAAGACCGTATTATACAGTCATAATCTCTTTTTCCTTCTTCTCGAAGAGGGTTAAGAGTTTGTTATCTGCACGCTCGGAGCAGACTTTGTCTGCGACCAAGCCCCGCCCTTTGTCAAAGGGAGGGGTTGGGGAGGGAATGTCAATATATTTTTTTCTTTACGAGGATTGTTTGGTAGCAGCGGTTTGCCAAGCCTTGTCAAAGGCATAATTACAAGAATAGCCCCTTGGCAAGTATATTTGCCGAAGGGGCTATTCTTTAATTCTCTAATGCTTGAGCAGTAAGCAAACCGCAAAGATAAAGACCGTATTATACAGTCATAATCTCTTTCTCCTTCTTCTCGAAGAGGCTGTCTACCTGCTTCATATACTTCTCGTATACCTTCTGTGCCTGTGTCTCGCCATCCTTAGCCTCATCCTCAGGCATACCATCCTTCTGTGCCTTCTTGAAGTTCTCGACAGCATCACGACGTGTGTTACGCAAGCTGATACGTGCATTCTCCGCCACGCCCTTAACCTGCTTAACGAGCTCCTTACGACGCTCCTCGGTGAGTGGTGGAATAGTCAGACGGATAGTCTCGCCATTGTTAGATGGGGTAAGACCGATGTTTGAGTCCAAGATAGCCTTCTCAATCATACGAATCATATTCTTATCCCAAGGCTGGATGAGAATGGTGCGTGCGTCGGGAACAGTTACACTCGCTACGCCCGAAACGGGGGTCTGTGAGCCGTAGTAGTCCACAAAAACGCTATTCAATACGTTGGTTGTTGCCTTGCCGGCACGAATGTTAAGCAACTCCTCGTCGAGGTGAGCTACCGTACGCTCCATACGGTCGGTTGCTTCATTGATAATAGTTTTGGTATCCATTGTATTATGTTTTAATCTTTAGTTTCTGGTAATTTGCATTTACAGAGCCTTCTTTATCTCGGCGATAAGTGCCTGGAACTCAGCCTCGTCAAAGCCAACAGAGATGTAGGCGATGCGACCATCCTTTCCGATGAGGAAGTTGCGGGGGATGTAGTTCGAAGCGAACTTATTGAAGATACTCTGGTCGGGGTCTAAGCCCATAGGGAACGAGTAGCCCATCTTCTTGCGGAACTTCTCGACGGTCTCTCGCTTCTCGCCACGTGAGATGGGGAGGAAGACAAAGTCCTTGCCCTCGAAAGCCTTGATAATCTCCTTCTCGACGTGGGTGAGCTCCTCACGACAAGGAGGGCACCAAGTAGCCCAGAAGTTAACCAACACGACCTTACCCTTGAGCTTTGAGAGGGTGAGTTGCTCGCCATCGAACATCGTAACGGTGAAGTCGGGAGCTACATCACCCACCTTGACAAGTGTGGTCTTTGCTATCTCATCATCCTGTGCCGATGCACAATCCACACCTACGAAGAGGGTGAACAGGGCAAGCAGCAACATATATGCCTTACGGCTGAAAAAAGTGCTCATAGCTTTTACGTTTTTAGTTAATTACTCTTTGCAAACCAATGTTCCGATAGGCTCGCCTGCCAGGACACGCTGGAGGTTGCCCACGGTATCCATATCGAATACGATGATATCCAAGCCATTCTCCTTGCAGAGTGTGAAGGCGGTCATATCCATAACCTTGAGGTCGCGGTTGTAGACCTCGTCGAAGGTTATGCGGTCGAACTTTACAGCGGTAGGGTCTTTCTCAGGGTCGGCGGTGTAGACACCATCGACACGTGTACCCTTGAACATAACCTCAGCCTCAATCTCGATGCCACGCAGAGCCGAAGCAGTGTCGGTAGAGAAGTAAGGGTTGGAGGTGCCACCACCGATGATAACTACGTAGCCTGCCTCGAGATACTCAATGGCACGTGCCTTGGAGTAGTACTCGCCGATAGGCTCCATACGGATAGATGTCAACACCTTAGCTTTCACGCCATTATCCTCCAATGCAGACTGCAACGCCAGCGAGTTGATGATGGTTGCCAGCATACCCATCTGGTCGCCCTTGACGCGGTCGAAGCCACGCTTGGCACCCTGCAAGCCGCGGAATATATTACCGCCACCAATAACGATGCCAATCTGCACGCCACTCTCAGCCACAGCCTTAATTTGCTCGGCATACGACTGCAATACATCGGTCGAAAGACCATATTTCTGTGCTCCCTGGAGCGACTCGCCACTCAGCTTGAGAAGTATTCTTTTGTAACTCATACTATAATAAAACTGTTTTTCTTTTGCGAAGATACGTAAAAAAGATGAAAGATAAAAGAGTGAAGCAAAAGTTAGCCCTATTTGAGTGTTAAATTATTCGAGATTCTCGACCCATCGCTCGGCAAAGCAAGCCGAGGCGTATGCCTCTAAAAGGTCTAACGGAACGTAGAAGTATTGGCTCGAAGACTCATAGCCGATAGAGGAGTCGGCAGTAGAGACCTCTAAGAGCGATGTGATGAGCTCCTTCTCGTTCTTCAAAGCCTCGCTCATAGTACGCTTCAGAGCCTCCTTATCCTCCTCCATATCCTTCAGGTAGAGGTTGCGGGCGTGGATGAAACGTCCCTGCTCGACACCTGCCTGGAGGTGAACACGTACAGCCTCCATCCTGCCTCGCTCACGCTGCAGAGCCTTACGGTAACGACGCTCGATGCTCTGCTGTGCCTCGTCGAGAAGGGCTACACCCTCCTTGAAGCCTGCGGCACTCTTGTCTAACAGGTCGATATATATGGGTGTAGGGTAGAATGAACGCCAGATGTAGAGGTCGTCGTAAGGTACGCCGACAACATAGGTGGCACGATAGTTCGTAGGGGTGGTGAAGATAGGGTTAGAGGGCCCCATATGGTGCACTGCCGAGTAGATTGTATTCATACTGAAGGGGTAGTTCTCGAAACTCTCGGAGCAGAGTCGCCACGCCTCACGCACCTGTGGGGCTACCTTCTCGCCATACTCCTCGCGAGCGAGCTGCAAGAGCTCCTCCTCGATGATGTCGCCACGCTGGAAGTTCTGGAACAGCTTGAGGTTCTCCGATGGGTAGCCACCTAACGACCAGCTGAGCATAACGCCATTGACACTCTCGTGTGATAGGTTGTCGGCGTGGCGTGCTATGAGGTCCAGAACGGGGACAGATGACACAACAGACATCTCCCACGAGGCATTGACCTGCACCTTGGCGAGAGTCTTCAAGCCTGCCTCACGTGCGAAAGCCCAATTACGCAGGGCACGTGGACCAGGACCGACAGCCGAGAGCGAGTATTCGCCGACGGTAGATTTGATGCCACCACGCTCGATAGGCTTGCCCCACTCGCTGACAGCCATAAACCATACCGATTTGGGCAGGCGTGAGATAATCTCCTCGCACTCCTTGTCGGGCCATCCCCAATCCCAGCAGATGACCTTAGCATCGGGGTTGCCGGCGTGGACACCTCGCTCGATAGCACTATTCACGCCGACAATCAAATCGGCATAGGAGTGCTCGCGACAGAGCTCACAGTCGGCGTGGGCTTGAGGGCGAGAGGCACACGAAGTGTAGTTCTCCGAGGCGGTGATGGTGAATACTCCACCCAAGCCCTCCACGTCGCGGAAGAGGCTCTCTAAAGATGATGACATCCAGTCGAGTACCTCGGGCTTGGAGGTGCAGAACGAGCGTAGGTCGCCAAAGACAGGTCCAGCCAATGCCTCACGCTCGGCATTGTTGTAGAAGTAGTCCTTATGCAGGGCACGTGGCTCGTTGAGGTAGAGATATATCTTTATGTCGTATTTTGCAGCTCGGTCAACCAATCGTTGCAAGCCCTCGCGACGCTCCATAGCTCGCTCATCACCAGGGAAGCCGCCCTCCGCCTCGACAAAGGTGCGGAGCACAGAGTGGAGCCATACGCCATTGACACCCACCTCCTGCAGGCGGCGGAACAGCTCCTCGGGGTAGGAGGTGAGCTCCTTATCGAGCAGAGGCTCGCCATAATCGGCAAAATAGGGGGCAATCATTCGTATCTCGAAGCCCTTGTCATCGGCAGCGGTTGAGGTGTTGTGGTGTCTCTTGCTCTTCTTGACTTTGTCGAACTCACGCATAAAGCCAAAGCGTGGCTCCTCGGGGTGGAGTGCCTCGCTGAGCAGGGGAGCTACATCGCTACGAAACTGCTCGGCAGCAGCTATCTCCGCCGCAGTAGGCTCGCTATAGAGCAGAGGCTCGCAATAGGGCTTCATACTGCCCAACTTCTCATAGAGGAAGTCATCCTCGTTGAGGCGGTATTTCAACTCCTCGTGGCTCATTCCTATTAGCTTCGTCAGCTGGTCGTAGGTCAGCAAGTGCCAATTACGACGCAGGATAGTGATATAACCGCGTGTGGTCGACCACTCCTGCTCGATGGTTTGTTCGGCGGGGAGTCCCATTTGCTGAGCCAAATTCTCGACATTACTAACCGAGGTCTGCATAACGTCGGCTAAGAGCTCCTTGTCGACAAGCGACCAATTACGCCACACAAAGGCATATTCACGTGAAGGGAAATATTCGTAGTTGATAGGGGCTGTGCGACCATCCTCGCCTGGCATAGCTACTCGCTCCTGTGAAAATGCTCTGTCGAAAGTGAAAAGTGAGCACACGATAATGCAAATCTTTAGAAATTTAGACATAGTGGTTTGGTAATAATGGTATAGTTATGCACAAAGATAACGATTTTTATGATAGTCGAGCAACACATCTCGAATATTATTTGTACATTTGTTGATAGAAAGTCTTTAGATTTTGTAGCTATGACATCTCTATACGATAATATTATATTTGGTCCCGTACGTTCGAGGAGGTTGGGACTCTCGTTAGGCGTAAATCTGCTGCCCGTAGATGCCAAGTTGTGCAACTTCGACTGCATATACTGCGAGTGCGGCTGGAATGATGATAACCGAGGCAGGGCACGCTTCAATGCTCGCGAGCAGGTGGCTCAGATGTTGGAGCAGGTGCTCGAGCAGATGGTAGAGGATGGCACTCCGCCCGATGTGATAACCTTTGCCGGTAATGGAGAGCCCACGATGCACCCCGACTTTGAGGCGATAATTGGCGATGTGATAGCCATTCGCGACAGGGTGTCGCCGGCGGCTAAAATATCGGTACTCAGCAACGCCACACAGCTACACCGACAGGATGTAGTGCGAGCCTTACGACGTGTGGATAACAATATCCTGAAGCTCGACTCAGCATTCGATGCTACCGTACAACTCATCAACAAGCCCTGCGGAGTGTACTCCGTAGAGCGTGTCGTCGAGGGGATGAAACGCTTCGGCGGTGAGCTGATAGTGCAGACAATGTTTCTGCGTGGCGAGTATCGTGGTGAGAGAGTAGATAACACCACTTCGGAGCAGGTCGAGGCGTGGCTCAAGCTCATAGCCGAGATACATCCACGACAGGTGATGGTATATTCGCTCGACAGAGATACACCCTGCCCCACATTGGAGAAGGTGTCGCGTGAGGAGCTACTTGAAATAGCCCAAAAAGTAGAGGCTTTGGGCATAAAGTGCTCGGTGGCGTAAACTAAACGTGAAAAGGTTGTATTTGGTAAAGAAAAGCATTACCTTTGCCGCCGATGGAAGCAACTCAGAGAATAGAATACGACTTGTTGTATAAGGTAAATTCGCCTGCCGACCTGAAGCGTTTGTCGGTAGACGAACTGCCTCGTTATTGTCAGGAGTTGCGACAGTATATCATTGAGGAGTGCTCGAGAAATCCCGGACACTTGGCATCGAGCCTCGGCACGGTGGAACTCACCGTAGCGATACACTACGTCTATAACACACCCGAGGATAAACTCATCTGGGATGTGGGACATCAGGCATACGCACATAAGATTATTACGGGCCGTAGGGATGAGTTCCCTACAAACCGTAAGTTAGGCGGCATAAGTGGCTTCCCACGTATGGCAGAGAGCGAGTATGACGCTTTCGGTGCGGGACACGCCTCGACATCTATATCGGCTGCGTATGGTATGGTGAAGGCTGCCGAGCTGCGTGGCGAGAAGTGTAACGTGGTGGCGGTAATAGGCGACGGTGCGATGACAGGAGGCTTGGCTTTTGAGGGACTGAATAATGCCGGAGGTAAGCATAATGGCAATATATTGGTTATCCTGAACGACAACGAGATGTCGATAGATGAGGGTACGGGAGCTCTGAAGTCGTACTTAGCAAAGGTCTCGACATCGAAGCACTACAACCGCATAAAGCAGCGTGTGTGGAGTGCCCTGACGCACGTGCCACCATTGTTGAGGTTGTGCCAGAAGGCGAGCAACGCCATAAAGCAGGGCTTGTTGCAGAACAGTAACCTCTTTGAGAGTCTGAACTTCCGCTATTTTGGTCAGATAAATGGCCATAAGGTGAAGGAGCTGGTCAACATACTCTCTTCGCTCAAAGATATAGACCGTCCGAAGTTGCTCCACGTCATAACAACCAAAGGCAAGGGATATACTCCTGCGGAGGATAATCAGCCGGTATGGCACGCCCCAGGATGTTTCAACCCCGATACGGGAGAGCGACTCAAGTCGAAGCAGAAGGCGGCACGTTACCAGGATGTCTTTGGCGAGACGATAGTGGAGATAGCCGAGCAGGATAAGCGAGTGGTGGGTATCACGCCCGCTATGCCATCGGGATGTTCGCTCAGCAGGATGATGCAGCAGATGCCCGAGCGTTGCTTCGATGTGGGTATTGCCGAGGGGCACGCCGTAACATTCTCGGCAGGATTGGCTGCCGGAGGTATGCACCCTGTGTGTAACATATACTCCTCATTTATGCAGCGAGCATACGACAACGTGATTCACGACGTGGCTCTGCAACAGCTGCCCGTTACGTTCTGCTTGGACCGAGGCGGCTTGGTGGGAGAGGATGGTGCTACGCACCACGGAGCATTCGATATGGCATATTTTGCTTGTGTGCCCAACATAACTATGGCAGCTCCGATGGATGAGCGAGAGCTCAGAAATATGCTCTACACCGCAATAAACACTCCATCACCCTATGTGTTGCGTTATCCGCGTGGCTGTGGCGAGGGCGTAGAGTGGCAGGGTAAACCTTTCGAGATGGTGCCTGCGGGTCGTGGCAGAAAACTCAAGGATGGCGAACAGTTAGCGATACTCACGATAGGCACTGTGGGTAATATGGCTCAGCGAGCTATAGCTGCGGTGGAGCGTGAGTGTGGTGTGAGCATCGCACATTACGACCTGCGTTTTGTGAAACCTTTGGATGAGGAGCTTCTGCACGAGGTGGGCAAGCGATATAAGCGAGTGCTTACCGTTGAGGATGGTATCCTGAGAGGTGGCGTAGGAGAGGCTGTGGTGAAGTTCTTCAACGACAACGACTATGCTGTAAAGGTGCGTTCGCTCGGCATAGATGACTGCTTTGTGGAGCACGGTACGCCTGCGGAGCTCTATGCGTTGTGCGGCTACGACGAGCAAGGTATAGCCGAGGCAGCGAAAAATCTGTTATAGATGAAAAATCTGTTTACCATACTATTTCTACTCTTCGCTATGGGTGCTCACGCCCAGAACGAAGGCTTGGTGCTACGTAGTGAGGAGTGGTGTAACGTGGGTGATTTGATTAGCGAAGAGGTAGTCGTCAGTGGTTCATCGCAGGGTATGGCTATATATGGCGACGTGGCATTTCTGATGCACGACAGGGGACAGTGCGTCATCATCAATCTGCGTGAACGACACTTTATCTCTTCGTATATTATGGAGGGCAACGAGGGACACTGTAACAACGCCTCGTTTGGTCGCGAGAGGGTGAGTAAGGATTCGCCTTTCCCACTGCTGTACGTGAGCGAGTGTCGTGGCGAGAGAGCCTGCTATGTAAATGATGTCAGGTTAGATGGCTCGCGTCTGGTGCAAAAGATATTCTACGACGGAGAGGATATCGTGGGCCCAGCCGATTGGTTGGTAGATGCCAAGCGAGGTCATATATATCTATATTGTACCGTCGGAGGAGAACGCACGCTCAAGCGTTTCCGCCTGCCTCGCCTCGCCGACAACGACTCCAATGGTGAGGTGCATCTCGCAGCGAAGGATGTGCAGCGAGAGATAGTTCTGGGTGAGATAGCCATCCCGCAGGGCTCGTTTGTGTGGGGCAGGAGGGTATATCTGCCCGAGGGAGTACCTTCGCGGGACAGACGACTGCACGTGGTGGATTTGCGTAGCGGCAGGAAGCTTGGCGTAGCCGACCTCAATGGCATAGAGTATGAGCCCGAGGGCATAGCCACAATGGGTGGGGAGCTATATATCTCGTTCCACACTCCACGCTCACCACGCGACAATCGTATCTATCGTGTGAAGGTTGAGGGTATTAGTCATTAATCATTATCATATATGAGTTTTGCGGTGTTGTAGCCACGTTTGTGGGCTATGGCAACGATGTGTTGCAGCGTAGCCTCGGGCAGGGTGGGTGTGCGAGATAAAATCCACAGATACTTTGGTGAACGGCTGCCGATGAGTGCCCACTCGCCACTATCGCCCATAGCCAAGATGTTGTAGTCGGCATAGAAAAACCAGAAGAACGATACGCGGAGGTGTGCGGGAGTGTCGGTGAGCTTGGCTTTGCCACGTGCTACGGAGCGTTTACCATCCTTCAAGCCGCTATTGATGACCTCAATCTTTCCGTTGGGCAGCATCTTATACTCGGCTACCACGTCGGTCATACCTCGCTCAAAGCGGTGGTCGAGGCGAGCAATCTCATACCAGCGACCTAAAAAACTCTGCAAATCAAACTTCTCGACTCGCGTGCGGTCAATCTCCTGCCCTACGCTCTCATAGGCGAAGAGTCCAAATAACAATGTCAGTGCGAGAAGTAACATACGGTTGTGTTGTTTACGTTTCATAATACTTTTTGTTTATGAACATCCGTTGCAACAACCGTACAAAAAAGGCGAGCCTCGAAAGACTCGCCAAAATTATAATTAGAGTAATATCTTCTTATCGAAGCTTGAACTCAGGGTCAGCCTTCATTGGGATAGGCATCGAGCGGTAGTAACCTGCCTCGAACTTATCGCGTACTGCCTTAAATGCAGCGATGGTACGCTCCACATCCTCCATAGTGTGAGCTGCAGTAGGGATGATTCGCAAGATAATCTCGCCCTTAGGAATTACAGGGTAGATAACAATTGAACAGAAGATACCATAGTTCTCACGAAGGTCTACGATAAGGTTTGTACCCTCCTCGTTACCGCCCTTCATATAGACAGGGGTTACAGGCGACTGTGTTACACCAATCTCAAAGCCATTCTCCTTGAAACCGCTCTGGATAGCACGTGTAATCTCCCACAACTTCTCCTGGTACTCAGGGTGGTTACGGATGAGCTCCAGACGCTTCAATGCACCGATAACCATAGGCATTGGCAATGACTTAGCGTAGAGCTGTGAACGCATATTGTAGCGGAAGAGGTTAATCAACCAACGTGGACCACTCACGAAAGCACCGATACCTGCCATAGACTTGGCAAAGGTGTTGAACAACACGTCCACACCCTCGATAACGCCGAAGTGAGCCGCTGTACCACGACCACCAGGACCCATAGTACCGAAACCGTGAGCATCGTCAACGAGCAGACGGAAGTTGAAGTCCTTCTTTGCCTTCACGATAACATCCAAGAAGCCCAAGTCGCCCTTCATACCGAATACACCCTCGGTGATAACCAATACGCCACCACGCTGCTCCTCGGCGAGCTCTGTAGCGTGCTTGAGCTGCAGACGCAACGAAGCCTCGTCGTTATGACCGTAAACGAAACGCTTACCCTTGTGCATACGCAGACCGTCGATGATACAAGCGTGGCACTCAGCATCGTAAACGACAACGTCGCGTGGGGTGAGCAGACAGTCGATAATCGAAATCATACCCTGGTAACCGAAGTTCAACAGGAAGGCATCCTCCTTACCTACGAACTCTGCCAACTCACGCTCCAGCTGCTCGTGATACTTGGTCTGACCACTCATCATACGTGCACCCATAGGGGCTGCCATACCGAACTCTGCAGCACCTGCTGCGTCAGCCTTACGTACCTCGGGGTGGTTAGCCAAGCCAAGATAGTTGTTCAAGCTCCAGTTGAGCATCATCTTACCGCGGAAACGCATATGAGGTCCCAACTCACCCTCCAACTTTGGGAAAGCAAAATAGCCGTGTACCAACTGCATATACTGACCAATCGGACCACCAGAATTCTTCTCTAATCTCTCGAAAATATCAACCATAGTGTTTATAATTTAGTGTTTCTGTTCTATTGACCTAACTCTCGGCGAAGAGTCGTATTTATCCATAGCGGAGTCTGATTCCGCCATTTTAACCAAGCAAAGATAGTAATTTTTCTCCAATGACATCCTCTTTAGAGCCAATTTTGATGGACACGTGGGGGTAAATAGGTATTTATACTTAGTGGCGGAAAACCAAAAGAGAGCGAAAAATTGATTTTTTTTAATTTGGTAGTTGTGAGCCAATTAGTTATCTTTGCCACCAAATTATCAAACATTGTGAGGATGAAAAAGATTTTTCTTTGTGTGTGTTGCGTAGCAGCACTGCTGGCAACATCGTGTACGGACGAAGACCCAGCTATTCCAGAAAATCCCAATCACGAACAACCTAATCCCGACCCCGACCCAGAGCCAGAACCCGAGCCAAGCGAGGTGAAAGTTGTGCTCAACGAGTTGTGCGGCAACAAGGCGTATAACGGTAACAAGTTCATCGAGTTGTATAACGCCGGTGAGGATGCAGCCACAATGACAGGCTGGACACTGCGTAAGTACGCATCCGACGCTACCGATGTGGAGGGTGTATATAATGTATGCTGGAGAGCTCCGCAGGGCTTGATACTTGCTGCCGATGGTTACCTGGTTTTGGAGGCTGACCAGACCGACCCGAAAAAGGGCTTCAATGCAGGTCTCTCGGCAAAGAAAGAGGTAAAGTTTGAGCTGGTAAATGCCGAGGGTGAGGTGGTCGATAGCTTTATCCGAGGCGAGGATGCGACACCTTTTGCGGAGAAGTCGTTGCCCGAGAACAAAGAGGCTTCGTTCTCTCGCGTGCCAAACGGAGAGGGTGAGTTTGCATACGCTCTGCCAACCCCTGGCGAGGCTAACGGCGAGGCAACAGGCGAGATAGAGCATACTGCTCCCGACCCAGAGCCCGACCCAGAACCAAACCCAGGAGCAGGCGAGGGTAATGTTGTGCTGAATGAGTTGTGTGGTAACAAAGTATACAACGGTAACAAGTTCATCGAGTTGTACAACCTCAGTGATGAAGCAGCTGCAATGGCAGGCTGGACACTGCGTAAATATGCCTCAGATGCTACGGATGTCGTAGGTGTATATAACATCTGCTGGACAGCTCCCGAGGGCTTGACTATAGACGCAGGAGGTTACTTAGTTTTGGAGGCTGACCAGACCGACCCATCGAAAGGCTTCAGTGCAGGTCTCTCGGCAAAGAAAGAGGTGAAGTTTGAGCTGGTAAATGCCAAGGGCGAGGTGGTCGATAGCTTTATCCGAGGCGAGGATGCGACACCTTTTGCGGAGAAGTCGTTGCCCGAGAACACCGAGGCTTCGTTCTCTCGCGTGCCAAACGGAGAGGGTGAGTTTGCGTACGCTGTTCCAACCCCTGGCGAGGCTAACGGTGAGGCAACAGGCGAGATAGAGCACACTGCAGCCACACCTGAGCCCAATCCAAATCCCAACCCAACGGTAGCTGATGGATTATCGTATATCTTTGATTTGGAGGCTCTGCCCGAGATTCACTTGGAGATACCGCTCGAGCAGTGGAACACCCTGCTGAAGGAGTACGACAAAGATATCAACACCGACGCCTATATCCACTGCGATGCACGTTTCATCAAGGATGGCGAGGAGCACTCGTTTGCCGATGCCGGTCTGCGTCTGCGTGGAAACACCTCACGTCGTCGTCCCGAGGCGGGAAACAATGGCGAGATGCACAAGGGCGATAATGCCGATTGGCAGCACGTACACTTTATGCTCAACCTGCGTAAGTTCCAGAAGGATGATGCTCACGAGCTGGGTGGCGTAAGGAAGATTCACCTCAAGTGGTGTAAGGATGACCCTGCATACGTTCGCGAGATATATTGCTATAACCTCTTCCGTCGCTACGGTATCGAGGCGGGTATCCGTTGCTCGTATGGTCGATTGTGGCTTAAGGTTGAGGGCGACTCTCGAGAGACATACTACGGTGTATATGAGATGTTGGAGGCTATCGACGAGGAGTATCTGAAGAATCGTACCGAGCTCTTTGGCGAGGGCGAGTTCAATCTCTGGAAGTGTGGCTACGGAGCCGACCTGAAGGAGACCGGTGGCAGCAACCGTTTCGTGAACGATGACGATGCCGGCACAGGTAACTATCCATACGTGTTGAAGACCAACTGCGACAAGTTTGCTTCGGCAAAGGAGCAGCTCATAGACTTCATCCTCAAGCTCAACGGCAAGACGGGTGATAGCTTCAAGACCTGGATTAACCAGGTAACAGACGTGGAGCTGCTGTTGAAGACCTATGCAGTGAATGTCGCTGTGGGTATGTGGGACGACTATTGGGGTAATATGAACAACTACTATATCTACTTCAACTCGAACGACAAGTACGATTATCAGTTCTTCTTCATCCCTTACGACTACGATAATACGCTCGGTACGTCTAATATTATTGACGCAGGTCGTCAGGACCCAACACGCTGGGGTGATAGCTCGCGTAAGCTCATCAGTAAGCTGCTGGAGTATCCCGAGTATCGCAAGATATATCTCGATGCACTTCGCGAGTTGTGCAACGACGATAATTTGTTCGGTGCGACAGGCAGTATGCAGCGTATAGCTGTTTGGCAAAACCTTATCCGTCAGTATGTGCCAAACGACACAGGCGAGGATATGGTCATCGAGGACCGCCCCGCATCGTGGAGTAACCACTCGGAGTATCGTATTATGAGCCCTGGCTCAAACAATTTCTTTACGGTTAAGAAGAGTAGTATACCTCAGCAGTAGTATATTCTCGTTATACAACTTCTACGTAAGGTTTTATATTAAGGAGCTGTCGCAACTTTTCGGTTGGACAGCTTCTTTTTGTTTGCAACTGACAAAATGTCATAGCGATGTGGCGTAGGCTGTCAAAGTCTGCCAAAATGGATTGATGTCGAGGCGAAAAATGGAGTGGCAAAGGTTTTGCACCTGCATAAACCAAACGAAAAAACAGAAAAACTATGAACATCAATTCTTTAACAATCAAGGCACAAGAGGCATTGCAGGGTGCAATAGCCATTGCCGCAGAGCGTCAGCAGCAGGCGGTAGAGCCACTGCACGTACTTCTCTCGCTCATACGTGAGGAGGACTCGCTATCGGTATTTTTGTTGGGTAGAGTGGGTGTTTCGACACGCTCGCTACGTCAGGAGGTGGAGCAGGCGGTAGCCTCGTTAGCGAAAGTTACGGGTGCTACGGGCGAGAACTACTTCTCGACCGACACATCGAAGGTGGTGCAGCGAGCGATAGATTTCACTCGCAAGTTTAACGATAAATATGCTTCGGTGGAGCATCTGCTGTTGGCACTTGTTGCCGAGCGAGGTGCGGCAGCCGACATACTGAAGCGACAAGGTGCTTCGGAGAAGGAGCTTATGGAGGCAATACGTACATTCCGTAAGGGCTCGACGGTGGATTCGCAGACCGCCTCACAGGAGTTTAATGCACTTGGAAAGTATGCTATCAACCTGAATGAGATGGCACGTAGCGGAAAGTTAGACCCTGTGATTGGTCGCGATGATGAGATACGTCGTGTGTTGCAGATTCTCTCGCGTCGCACGAAGAACAACCCTATACTTGTCGGTGAGGCGGGTGTTGGTAAGACAGCCATAGCCGAGGGTATAGCCCATCGTATAGTGGATGGCGACGTGCCCGAAAACCTTAAATCGAAGCTTATCTTCTCGCTCGATATGGGAGCATTGGTTGCCGGAGCGAAGTATCAGGGCGAGTTTGAGGAGCGACTGAAGGGTGTCGTGCAGGAGGTCATAGCGAGCGATGGAGAGATATTGCTCTTCATCGACGAGATTCACACTCTGGTCGGTGCGGGTAAGACGAGCGGAGCGATGGATGCTGCCAACATCCTGAAGCCAGCCCTCGCTCGTGGCGAGTTGCGTACGATAGGTGCTACGACGCTCGATGAGTTTCAGAAGTATTTCGAGCAGGATAAGGCTCTGGAGCGTCGTTTCCAGAAGGTGATGGTCGATGAGCCTACAACCGAGGACGCGATATCTATCCTGCGAGGTCTGAAGGAGCGTTATGAGTCGCACCACCGTGTGCGTATCAAGGATGAGGCGATAGTGGCGGCTGTGGAGCTCTCGCACCGCTATATTACATCGCGTTTCTTGCCCGACAAGGCTATCGACCTGGTGGATGAGGCGGCAGCACATCTGCGTTTGGAGATGAACTCTGTGCCCGAGGAGATAGATAACCTCGACCGTCGTATACGTCAGTTGGAGATTGAACGAGAGGCGATACGTCGCGAGAAGGATAAGCAGCGTGTGGAGATGCTTACACGCGACATAGAGGAGCTCAAGAGCAAGGAGTCAGCCCTGAGAGCCAAGTGGCAGGGTGAGCGAGATATCCTACATAACATACAGAGCAACAAGGATGCGATAGAGCACCTGAAGGTGGAGGCTCAGCAGGCGGAACGCAGCGGCGACTACGGTCGTGTGGCGGAGATTCGCTACGGTAAGATAGTGGAGTGTGAGCAGAAGATAAAGGCTCTGCAGGAGGAGTTGGACCTTACGACAGCGTCGGGTAAGGCGATGATAAAGGAGGAGGTCGACTCGCAGGATATAGCCGAGGTGGTGGCTCGCTGGACAGGTATCCCCGTACAGCGTATGATGGCATCGGAGAGTGAGAAACTGCTCTCGATGGAGGAGGAGTTGCACCGCCGCGTGGTGGGACAGCAGCACGCCATAGAGGTCATCTCGGATGCGGTGCGTCGCTCACGTGCCGGACTGAGTGATGTGCGTCGTCCGATAGGCTCGTTTATCTTCTTGGGCACAACGGGCGTGGGTAAGACCGAGCTGGCAAAGGCTCTGGCGGAGTTCCTCTTCAACGATGACTCGATGATGACACGTATCGATATGAGCGAGTATCAGGAGCGACACAGCGTATCGCGTTTAGTGGGAGCTCCTCCGGGATATGTAGGCTACGATGAGGGTGGACAGCTGACCGAGGCGGTACGTCGCAAGCCCTATTCGGTGGTGTTGCTGGACGAGATAGAGAAGGCTCACCCCGATGTCTTTAACATCTTGTTGCAGGTGCTGGATGATGGTCGTCTGACGGATAATAAGGGTCGTGTGGTCGATTTCCGCAATACGATAATCATTATGACATCGAATATGGGCTCGCAGATTATCCAGGAGAACTTCGCCAAGGCTTTCGATGGCGAAGCACTGCAGGAAGATGTTGTCGAGCGGACACGTGAGGCTGTGGTGGAGATGTTGAAGGTGCATCTGAAGCCCGAGTTCCTGAATCGTATCGACGAGATAGTGATGTTTGAGCCGCTGACACGTCGCGACATAGAGCAGATTGTAGATATTCAGATGGGTATCATCAGTCGTATGCTTGCCCAGAATGGTATCAAGTTGGAGTATAGCGTGGCGGCTAAGGAGCTTATTGCTCGCTGGGGATACGACCCGCTTTTCGGTGCTCGCCCCGTGAAACGAGTCCTGCAACGAGAGGTTATCAATGCACTGTCGAAGCAGATTTTGGCAGGCACGGTTAATCGCGAAGTGCCGATAAGGATAGATAGTGATGGCGAGAAGCTAACGTTTGCAAACTAAATAGTGAGCGGAGAGGTTGATGCCTCTCCGCTTATTGTTTAATCTTTTAGGCGGTAACCGACGCCCCTTATACTGATAATCTCCACATTGCTGTCGCTCGATAAGCAGCGACGCAGACGTGAGATATAGACATTCAGCGAGCGGAGGTTGAAATAGTTGTCGTCGCCCCACAGCTCTCGGAGTATGGTGCTTGCCTCGACCACCTCACCTTTGTGGCGGACAAGATGATGCAGCACAGCACTCTCGCGAGCCGAGAGCAGGGTGGTCGTATTCTGTATGGTAAGGGTGTAGTCCGAGGGTGTGAAGACAAAAGAGCCTATCTCGTAGCTTTTGGGCTCGTTCTGCTCATAGCGACCCCTGCCAGCCAAAGCACGACAGCGGACTATAAGCTCGTCGATTGCAAAAGGCTTCTTCAGAAAATCGTTGCCGCCAACCTCGAAGCCCTTGACAACATCGCTCGTAGCGGAGAGGGCTGTGAGGAAGAGAATTGGTGTGGTGCAGCCCTGGCGACGTAGTGCTCGGGCGAAGTTGAAGCCATCCATACGTGGCATCATAACATCGCTCACGATGACATCCCACTCCTCGAGGCGTGCAAGCTTCAATGCCTGCTCACCATCGCGTGCTATGCGTATGTCGAAGCCTCGCTCAGAGAGGGTGTCGGATAGAATCTCTGCTAACATCTGCTCATCCTCGGCGAGCAACAATTTGATTTTATTCTCCATTCGTAGGTAGTTTTATGGTAAATGTAGAGCCTTTGCCTATGCGGCTGTTGACACTAATCTCGCCACCGTGTTGGCGGATGACTTTGTGGGTATAATAGAGCCCCAACCCGTAGCCTCTGGCGTGGTGAATCTCGCCTGTCGGCACTCGGTAGAACTTCTCGAAGATATGGCGTTGGTGCTCGCGAGAGATACCGAACCCGTTGTCGCTGCACTCTATTACGGTGTGGTCTGCCTCGGAGTAGGCTCGTAGCGTGATTTTGACACTTTCGCCAGAGTATTTTATGGCGTTGTCAATCAGCGTCGAGAGTATCTGTCGCAGGTGCATCTCGTCGGCTCGCACCTCCTGGCTGTCGGAGCACTCGATACAGAACTCTACGCTCTTTTGCTGGCTGAGCGATATGGCTTGTGTGGTGCTTTGTAGCAGAGGAAGAAGCCTGAAGCGGGTGAAGTTGCAACGAACTTCTCTGCCATCTACCGACACCGTGAGGATGTTTTCGACCATGGTGGATAGCTGTGTTAGCTGCTGCTCGACCATCTCCAAGTAGCGGCTGCGGCGTTCCACGTCGGCGTCTGCCGAGAAGTTACGCATAGCATCTGTGGCGGCGACAGCAACCGATATGGGGGTCTTCAGCTCGTGCGTTATGTTGTGTGTAAAGTCGCGTCGCATCTGCTCAAGGGTGCGTTGGCGATACATCGTGCGGATGAGGTAGATGAGTATGGCTGCAAGTAATATGACGATAGCCACCGAAGAGAGGATAATCCATTTGACATCGCTCCAGAACTGTTCGTATGGGGTGTTAATCGTAAGGCGTAGAGCGAAGAGTGAGTCATCATCGACATCGAAGAGGTGTGTTGTGGGGTTTTCAATAGCTTTGTCGGTGTGGTATTGCATCATTGTACGCCCGCTCTGCTTGTCGATAATATCTATGTTGTATGGCTCATCAATGGCTACATCACGCAGGTTGGGCTCAAAGAAGAGGCGGAACTCCTGCAGATTAATCCTTACGCGAGAGGCATTGGGTACGCCCGGCACAGCATCCATACGGAAAGCGGAGTAGATACTCTTGTAGGTCGTCGTCTCAACGCGGTTGTGATACTCTTCGACTCTGTTGCGGTAGGCACTATATACCGATACTGCCTGGATAGTGGCGAGCAGCATAAGCGACGCAATGACAAAGAGTGATATGTTACGAAAGTAGCGGCGATTCATCGCAAAAGTGATTTCTTAAAACAAAAGTATGGATATTTTTCTAATAAAACGAGGAGTTAACATTTGTTAACATTTCTTAACGCTTGGTTTACATTTTTATCATTTGTACGACGTTATATTTGCAGTAGAAAAACCGGTTTGCTACATTTGTATAACTTTCAAACAAGCGATTTTATTATGAAAAAGATGTTGTTTTTGGTGCTCGCCTTAGCGTCGGCTATGGTGGCGTCGGCACAGAATCAGGAGGAGGGCAAGACTCTCTATGTTATAAACGGTGAGGTGGTGTCGGAGGAGGTGTTTAAGAATATGCCTGCCGAGGAGGTGAAGGATACCCAAATCGTGAAGGGTGTGGAGCGTGTGATGCTGATGCGAACAGCACACCCTCTGCTGCATTTTGACGCAACTCCTATATCTGCGGATGAGGAGCCTGTGGTTATTGTAAAGAAACGAACAGAGGGTAACAGCGAAACCAAGTCGGTAACGGTTGTGGCTGCAAAAAAAGCAGGTGAAGATGGCGAACCGTTTATGACAATAAAGCCTCTATATATCCAGGTGGATGGCGAGAATAATGTGAAGGTCATAGATAATCTCGACAGTGTCCACCCACTCAATATTGATTTGATTACCGTGCTGAAGAATGAGGATGCTAAGGCGTTTGAGCAGTATGGCGATGTGTCGGATGGAGTGGTCTTTATTAAGCTGAAACAGTAAGAACTCTAAAAGTAGCTCTTGCTATATAGCTTCTACGAAAAGGGCTGTCCAACATTGATTTGTTGCGACAGCCCCTTGCTTTCTACAGTCGGCTCTACTCAAACTCTATCACGCCACTATAACCTATCGGCGGCGAGATGTGCCTACTCGCCAATATTGGCGACCGTTACGGTTATTGATGTGCCCTCGAGTTTATAGGTGAAGCGATTACCATTTTGTGTCATACAATCTGCCTCAAGCGGGATGTATCCCGTATATCCCTCGTTGGTGGTACAGATGACGATAGCCTGCTCCATCTGCTCGATGGTCTCGAAGTGGTAAACACCGTTGCTGGTCTTAGCTGTGACCATACCGCCACCTGTGGCGAAGAGCTGAACCCAGTGTTTCACATCCCTGTGTACGGCAACACCACAGCCAAAGTATGTGAATGCACCCTTGAGCATATTTGCACGGTGTCCCGGAGAGTTCATCCAAGCTGTGACCACCTGTTCGGGGGTTTTCGCCATTTTAGCTATATTCTCACCCGTTATTTTATTCAAAATGAATACATGGTCAATAGCGACATAAAATGGTGATCCATTAGGTCGAGTGTGGCTATATTCCTGAGTTATCTCTTTGGCACGAAGGTCGGCAGTGGTAATCAACTCCGGAGCCATTATCAGAGGACCGACACCCTTCTTATGACGTTCGATGTTGGTCAGGCGAAGCACCTCCCATTCGTGGTAATTTACACTCCAACCGTCGGGGAAGTTTTCTATGATTCGCTCCTCCATTGGCAGCGATGCTGCGAAGCGAGGGATACGGGTCTTGCCATTGAGCTCCAGCTCCATATTCAGAACAACCTTACCCTCCCTGTCATAGTCCGGCAGCGATACCGAGAAGCCGGTGCAGGTGAGCTTAGAGTCATTTTTGATAGCTGCTCTTGCTACAGTCATCAACTCCTGCTCGGTGGTGTTCTTAGTTACTTCATACGCCTTCAAAGCTCTGAGGATAGAACTGAAATCTTCATCCACAGCAGCGTCGTCAGGCGTGCCGTCTATTGGCAGCACCTTATATGCACTGATAACAGCTCTTTTGTCGCCCAGAGAGATGATGATATTACCTTCAATGCTTCCTCTGCTGTTTGACGACGGTGCGTTGTAAGCAAATTTATCACCCCACGTAGCCTGTGTGCCGTGGGTCGCCGCTGCATTCAGTGCTGCAAGCAGCTCCTCCGGCTTGGTCTTTGCCGTAGTGTCGAAATCTCGCAGTGCCTTCTCCATCAAAATCCTGTCGGCATCCAGATTTGTGGCGTCCTCTGATTTGTTGAGAGCCGGAATCACCGCAAGGAAGCCATATCGTTCGATGGTTATGCCGTCCATTGTGATTCCAATTGCCATAGAGAAGTTGCCATCCTTGGTATCAGAAGGCAATTTGCGTGTGTATTTATACGCTCCTCCGGCACACCATATCTCTGCCTGTGGCAGAGCCTTTCTCAGATACTCAAGCACCTCCTTGTCGTCGGTAGCGTTGGTTGCGGTGTATGCCTTAGCGAGCTCAGCGAGCTGAGACTTGATTTTGTATTGAGGGGTGTTGGGGTTCTCGCCACCAAGAGTTTTCCAGGTGTACTTTACCGTGATGTTCTTTGCTCCGACGTAGCTTGCTCGTGCCTTCTTACCATTGACGGTAGCGTTGATGGTAGACGAAGGGGAGAATGTGTTCGCAGAGCTCTCCTTCACCTTTATCTTTATGGTGATGGTGTAGTTATTGCCCTGGATAAACTTATCCCCATCGAACTCGCCCGACCAAGATACCTCTGCAACCTCGGTGCTGGCAGTCTCGGGAACGGACGCAGTCTGCGGTGGTAGTCCACCTACTGTGGGCTCTTCTATTGATATTGTAACCTTGGTAATAGTCTTGGCTAATGTAGAGAGAGGCAAAGCTATTGTCAGCAGACAAGCTATTATCATCAATCGGGCTTTCATACTCCTTGGGTTTTATTTAATGGTGAAATTAAAATCTATCGGCGGCGACACCCTCGAAAGTGAGCTTCACGGGGAGAATATTGCCCTCGGCGTCGAAGTGCATCTGCTCGATGCAGGTTACGCGGTTGTTACCATCGGTCGAGTCCAATGGGTGGCGATGATAGATGATATAGTATTTGTCGCTACGCTCGTTATATACCACAGAGTGGTGGCCTGCACCCGTTGCCACATTCTCATCGGTGCGGAGGATGACATCGCGACGCACGAAAGGACCAAAAGGCGAGTCGGCAATGGCATAGGCGACACGGTAGTCGGGTCCTGTCCAGCCACCCTCGGACCACATAAAATAGTATTTGTCGTTGTGGATAAACATAAATGGGCCCTCGACATAGCCCTCGGGAGTAACCTCCTTGAACATCTCGCCATCGTCGAAAGGTACCACAGAGCCGAAGTCGTCGGCAAGGCGGCAGATGTTGCAGTGTCCCCAACCGCCATAGTACATATAGTATGAGCCATCCTTATCCTTAAAGACATATTGGTCGATAGGCTGTGCTCCGTTGATAATCTCGCCAATGAGAGGTTTACCCAACATATCCTCGAAAGGTCCTGCGGGGGAGTCGGCAACAGCTACGCCGATACCTCCTATCTCACCCTCGTGAACATCGTTAGCTGCGAAGAAGAGGTAGTATTTGCCATCTTTCTCAACAGCGGCAGGTGCCCACATAGCACGACGTGCCCACTTGACGCGAGAGGAGTCGATGATACGTTCGTGCTTGGTCCAATGTACCAAGTCCTTAGAGGAGAAGGCGTCGAAGTGGAGCTGCTCATCATAATTGACCGACCACGTAGGATAAATCCAACACTCGTCGCCAAACACTACGCCCTCGGGGTCGGCATACGTGCCCTCGAAGATAGGGTTGCCCGACTTTGTTACGGTGTTAGTCGCAGGAGTGCATGCCGCAGCGAGCAGAACAATGAACGGAAGAAGATGTTTCATATATTAATTTTATAATTCAAAATTCAAAATTCAAAATTTTTCAGTTTTCTTAATCCCACAATACTCTGAAGCTGTACTCTCCGGAGCCTACTTGCAGGTGGGTGTAGCTGCCATCGTTACCCAAGACCTTAACGGCTGAGTGCTCCTCGACTTTCACACCGTCCAACTTAACAATCTCGGCGGCGTGCGAAGGAACATATACTTCGGCGGTGGTGTTCACCGGAACGGTAACATCTAACTTGAAGCGACCACCCTCGAAACGCCAGTCGGCAGATGCCTTACCATAAGGTGTTACGGTAGAGGCAGCCATATGGCTGAAGCCGCCACCCATCTTTGGCTGCACCATAAAGCTCTTATAGCCTGCCGAAGTCTCCTTCAGACCGACAGCCTCACGATAGAGCCAGTCGCCGATAGCACCCTTAGAGTAGTGGTTGAACGAGTTCATACCGGTGTCGGGAATGGTGCGGTCGGGCTTCATAGAGTCCCACAGCTCCCAGATGGTTGTGCCACCCATCTTAACAGAGTATAACCAGCCCGGATAACCCTCGTGCAGGAGCAGGTGGTATGCTAAGTCGGTGTAACCGTTGTTGCTCAGGGCGTGGCAGATGAAAGGTGTGCCCGCAAAGCCTGTGGTGATATGTCCGTAGCGACGTACCTCGTCGGCGAGGCGTTGTGCCAAAACGGGACGTACCTCGTCGGGTACCATATCGAACTCAAGAGCTATGGCATAGGCGGTCTGGGTGTTCGACACAAGGTAGCCACCCGGGGTGAGGTATGCTCGGCAGAATGCCTCCTTACACTTCTCGACGGTGCGTGCATAGCGACGTGCCACGTCATCCTTGCCCAAGACCTTTGCCGCCTCGACAAACTGCTCGGCAGAGCGTACCATAAAGCACTGCTGGATGAGTGGACGGTAGGTTACAGCCGAGTCGCCACCAAAGTCATTGTCGGCACTGTAAAAGAGCCAGTCGCCATAATGCCAGCCTGTGTTCCATAGGTAGTTGTTGCAGTTGCCGAACATATAGTCAATCCATCGCTTCATACTCTCGTACTGATTCTCCAACACTCGCTTATCACCATATGCCATATAGTGCTGCCATGGGATTGTTACACCGGCGTCAGCCCATACCGTACGACCTGCACCCATCCAGCCAGGGATGCAAGGCACCAAGTCGGTAATCTCGCCACCAGGCCACTGGTCGAGAGCCAAATCACGTAGCCACTTGATGAAGAAGTTCTGCACGTCGCCCAAGAATGATGCTGTGCGGAAGAATACGTTGGCGTCGCCCGTCCAGCCCATACGCTCATCACGCTGTGGGCAGTCGGTTGGTACATCGACAAAGTTGCCACGCATACCCCAACGGATATTGCTCTGGAGCTGGTTGACAAGCTGATTTGACGATGTGAAGTCGCCTATCTCCGAAAAGTCGGAGAAGATGACCTCTGCCTCAAAATCCTCGAGGTTGATATCCTCGATGCCCTCGACCTTAAGATAGCGGAAGCCATACCACGTAAACTTCGTCGTGATGGTCTGCTCGCCATCGGTGCAGATGTGGCGACGTTGAGCCTTGGCGGTGCGGAGGTTAATGGTGTAGAAGTTGCCCTTCTCGTCGAGTACCTCGGCGTGAGAGAAGAGTATCTCCTGTCCCGCCTTGCCATTTACCTTGACAACCTCGTGTCCGACCAAGTTCTGACCGAAGTCCAGCACCTTCTCGCCCGCAGGGGTGGTGATAAGAGCTACGGGCTTTACTCTCTGGCGTACCTTGACCTGCTCGGACTCCGATGCGACCAACTCGTCGAGCGAGTACTCTGCCTCATTCACAGCCTCCCAAGCCGATGCATCGTAGGCTGTGGTGTTCCAGCCCTGCTTCTCAAGGCGGCCATCTGTTATCTCGCCGTCGTAGAGCGTAGAGTGGAGAATCTCACCCGTAGAGGCTACCCACGATGAGTCGGTTACGATGCACTCCTTAGTGCCGTCGGTATAGGTTATGTTGATTTGAGCCAAAGCACCCACCTGATGGATGTTGTACATATAGCGGTCCTTGCGGTCGTGGAAGCACATACGGCTATGATACCAGCCGTAGCCAAGCTCCAGTCCGAAGACATTCTCGCCACGTGAGAGCATATCCGTAACGTCGTAGGTCTGATATTGCAGACGTTTGTTGTAGGCTGTCCAGCCCGGAGTGAGCAGAGCATCGCCCACCTTCTCGCCATTGAGCGAAGCCTCGTAGAGGCCGTGTGCCGTAACGTGCATTACAGCCGAAGCGACTTTTTTCTTGAGAGTGAACGACTTACGCAGAAGTGGTGAGCGGTCATCCTGCAATTTAGGCTCAATCCACTTTGCCTGCCACTCATCCTTTGAGTAGAGTCCTGTGAGGAATGTGCTGCTTGCCCATTTCGACACCTTGCCCGTGTTGTCCCACACGCGTACACGCCAGGTGTAGCGAGTACTCGAGCGGAGAGGCTTGCCCTCGTAAGGTGCTGTGATAGAGTTGTCGGATGCGACCTTGCCCGACGACCACACGCGGCTATTGCCCTCGTAGACCACGATTTCGTATGCCGATTGGCTCACACCACGCTCCGCTGAGGAGATAATCCAGCTGAATACGGGCTGGTCATCCACCACGCCCTCGGGCTCTGCGAGGTGGTTTACCTTTAACTCCGAGAGTGTTACTTGTGCCATTGTAGGCATTGCCCACACAAGGCAAAGAAGAAGTAATAGACGTTTCATTATCTTTGAGTTTTTAGTTTTCACTTTGTAAAAGGTAGATTCCCATCGCCTCACTGCGTGAGTCGGGGAATGACGTGTTATTTATTACTTTGCTCCACACACCCCACAAGTCGGGGAATGACGTATCGCATTAAATGCAAAACAAGTTTTGCCACCATTACAAAGATAACGATTTTTTCGTGGCGAGTGGTATTATTGCTGATTTTTTTGATATAGAAAGTGATTGGCAGCTGAGATGTGGTGATGGGGTGGCGATATTTGTGGCTTGGGTGATATGGTAATTTCTTGGTTAAATGTGGCGGATGTTGCTGGAAATTTAATAACTTTGTGTGAAATAATCATTTTGCTATGAGGAGGATTAAACTGCTGTTAGTGGCTATTGTCGCATTAACCGTACTCGGTGCGACAGATATCTTTGCACAGGAGCGTTTTGGCTTGGAGAAGCGAGGTGGACACTATTATTTCACGGCGACAATCAACGATGTGCCTGCAGATTTGATGGTGGAGTCGGGAATACCTGCATTGCTTGTGGGAGAGAGTGTCTACGAAAAATGTCTCATTGAGAGTGAAATTACGTTTGAGCCATCGCAGCAGAAGATACGTCTGCTCAATAAGCTCTACGACATCATATATCGTGCGGAAGGGGTGGTGAAGATTGGAAATGCGGAGTATGATGGACCTATATTTGTGTTGGCGGACTACGATGGTGTAAGCATTCCGATACAATATCTCAAAGATGCTGCCTCGAAGCGAAGGGTGGTTACCGTAGATTTGTCCGAAGGCTATTTGCAGGTAGGTGAAGCAAAGAAGTGCCGTGGTGCTGAAAAGTTCCGTTTGTCGTTCGATAAGGAGTTAGGTTTTCCGCTTGTTAAAGCTTCGGTCAGGATGACGACATCGAAAGGAAGAGCGAACGTTAAGGGTAATCTGATAGTAGATTTTGGTAATCCCTCGCTGTTGTTTCTGCTCAAGCAGCACGCGAGTTTGACAAGGGCGATAGAAAATGGGGAAATAGAGCTCAAGGATGCCTACAACAAGCAGGGCGAAGTGGTGGCTCAGGGTATCTATGCAAATGACGTATGCCTGTTTGGAAGGGAGTATCACGACATATCCATAGGTGTTACGGATAAAATGCAAAGTATCAAGCAGTTGGGCTTTCTGGGCACAAGATTCTTCTCTTCGCCCGTGGTGTTTGATTTCGATAAAGGCACGATGCTCATACAATAGAAAACGGCTGTTCGTAGCGAAGAAAAACAAAATTTGACATTAATACAAAGTATTAATAGTGAAAAAATTTTAATAATGAGGAATAATTTATATCTTTGCATCGTCCAAAGTGTGGAGCTATCGTTTTTAGGTGGCGACACTTCTGAGCAGGAACAAACATTTAACTTTCAAAAATAAAACAAAACAATTATGGTATCTTACAAAGATTTGGGTCTTGTGAACACCCGTGAGATGTTCAAGAAGGCAATCGAGGGAGGTTATGCTATCCCAGCATTCAACTTCAACAATATGGAGCAGATGCAGGCTATTATCTCAGCTTGCGTAGAGTGCTCATCACCTGTTATTTTGCAGGTATCTTCAGGTGCTCGTAAGTATGCTAACCAGACACTGTTGCGTTATATGGCACAGGGTGCTGTTGAGTATGCTAAGGAGTTGGGTAAGAATATTCCTATCGTATTGCACCTCGACCACGGTAACTCTTTCGAGTTGTGTAAGAACTGTATCGATATGGGCTTCTCTTCAGTGATGATCGATGGCTCACACCTCCCATACGACGAGAACGTAGCTCTCACAAAGCAGGTTGTTGACTACGCACACCAGTTCGACGTAACAGTTGAGGGTGAGTTGGGTGTATTGGCAGGCGTTGAGGATGAGGTATCTTCAGAGGTTGCTCACTACACACGTCCAGAGGAGGTTGTAGACTTCGTAACTAAGACAGGCGTTGACTCTTTGGCTATCTCAATCGGTACTTCACACGGTGCTAACAAGTTTAAGCCAGAGCAGTGTACTCGTAACGAGGATGGTATCCTTCTCCCACCACCATTGCGTTTCGACATCCTGGAGGCTATCGAGGAGCAGTTGCCAGGCTTCCCTATCGTACTCCACGGCTCATCATCAGTACCACAGGAGTATGTGAAGATTATCAACACTCACGGTGGTGCATTGAAGGACGCAGTAGGTATTCCAGAGGAGCAGTTGCGTAAGGCTGCTAAGAGTGCTGTATGTAAGATTAACATCGACTCTGACGGTCGTCTGGCTATGACTGCAATGGTACGTAAGGTATTCGTTGACAACCCAGCAGAGTTCGACCCACGTAAGTACTTGGGCCCAGCACGTGATGAGTTGAAGAAGCTCTATATGCACAAGTGCGAGAATGTTTTGGGTTCTGCAGGTCGCGTAGAGTAAATACTTGGAGTTGTTTTATAATGTGATTTCTGCGTTGTGCTCCGCCTCAAAATCCTCACATACGCTGAGTATGCTGCGGTTTTTCGGACATCGCGAGCCTTGAAATCCCTATTCTAAAACACCTCCTGAAAACTGAGTTGAATATTGAAGGCGTTGCCCGAGGGGTAACGCCTTTCTTGTGCATATAGAGCTTCTTTGAAGTTTATACAACAAATATCTGCTATTCCTTACTGTAGATTTGTTGCTGTAGTTTAGCCATCTCCAACCCCAACCTTATAGTCTCTTTGTGGTAGAAGGATCTATCCTTGCGAAGTGCGGCATTGATGTCGCATAGACTTTTATATAGGAAAGCTGCGGTGATTCGCTTCTTCGCCTCTTCGATGACAGGCTCGTGGCACGATTGCACATAGAGTTGTTGCAGAGAGGGGTGCGATGCTTTATATATAAGCTCGTCGCAATAGGATTTGAGCTCACCTATCTCCTGCTCCTTCTTAGCTAATGTACGTTTCAAAAGAGCAATCTCGCCCTTATAGGGCTCGGTGTTATAGACATAAACAAACTGATTGATGATTTGAGCTCGTTTCTCTTTAGGCTGCTTGTTGAGCCACTCTGCAAATTCTGCTATCATAGATTGGTGGTTTGTAATTTATTCTTTTGTGCAAAGGTATGATGGTTTTTTGACAGTTTGTGTCATTGCATAAAAAATGCAGCCCCGAAGGACTGCATTCTTGTGTGATATAGTGTTGTGATGCTACAGGTAGATGTAGCTGTCGAGCCACGCGACTCTGTCGGCAAAGAATAGTTCTACATAGCTCCTCTCCTCGTCCCAGATGGCGAAGTTAATCAGCCCTACGCTGATATATTGACCGAGGATGTTCCATCTGCCAAAGTTATAGGCTTGCTCTACACTGATACTATTTGCGACCTGTGTCATCTTGCTCTGGAAGGCTGGGATGAGAGGCTTGAGCCTCTCCCACTCTGCTTGTACAACGCCTACGAAGTAGTCATCTTGGAATAGACGACCGAAATACTTCCACTGACTCCATATAGCCTGGTATCTGTCGGGCTGTTGTGGTGGGAGTAACCAGCCTGTATTCTCATCGGGGCGATAGGCGAGTCCCATACTCCACTCGGCATCCCATACGGGAGCTATCTGCAACTTAGCATTGCGTGAAGGGAGTACATAGTACAGATTAGGCTCAAGGTTGGCGATGAGCTCCTGCACTAAGAACCACTTGGCGAAGCACTCCACATCGATATACTTGCGGTAGCCTGTTTCGGGGTCTTTGAAGTTGTCGCCATAGAGTGCAGCCTCAAAGTCATTCATAAAGCCACTGATGAAGTTGTAGTTGTCGTCGCCCTTGACAATCTCGCCATCATCGGCATCGGGGTATTTGAACGTGTACCAATATTGGCGGAGGGTTGTCTGGAACTGAACAGGCTCCATAAAGTAGTAGTTGTCGTTCTCAAAAAGGAAACCGTCATCCTCTATCTCGACACGGTTGGACTTCTTCTCCACCTGGTCGGTGAGCAGATACAAACCGACATACTCATTGTTGAGGAAGAGTTGTACGTGGCGGTAGTTCTGTGGGTAAGGCAGACCTGCGGTGCGGGCGAGCTCAAACATATAGGCACTACGCAGGAGCGACTTATCGCAATACTCTGCGAGCAACACCCATTCCTTGTTGGCTGCAAAACCAAATGGCCCCTGCTTCTCATCGAACTTTATCTTGTATGGCTTCTTCTCGTAGTTCCAGGTGGCATTACCTCGCCCTTTTATGCGTCCCGTAGCTGAGAGGAGTGTCTGCTCACCCGAGTTGATTGCAATCTCGGCATTGAGATAGTAATCCTTACTCTCGACATTTTTACCATCCTCGACCATTATGCGAATCTCGGGAAAGTGGGTGAGCTCTGGCTCGGGGTCAGGCTCTGGAGCGACGTGTTCGATGTCGCCCATATACTCGCCATTAACCTTGCCCGGGGTAGGTGCAGCGTATGCAAAGTCGCCTATGCTGTTTGGTACGCGGGAGAACGATGCCTCCTTGTTTTCGGGGAGTTCCCTCTCCTCGAAAGGCGACTTGTCCTCGCCGCGGAGGAACCTATCGACAACCTCGCCCTCGGCATTCACCAATTCAAACTTTAGCTCTTTCTTTGCCGATAGACCTGCGTTGAAGCCCTTTGTAGGGTCGGTTTGATCAGACTCTAAAACCAAGTATTCTTTTGCGTCGAGTGTCATACCCTTGAGTGCACGCCAACAGACATCGTACTCGCCCTCAACATCGGTAGCGTCCGAAGCGTACTTGCGGAGAGTCCAGTTTGATATGTCGGCAGCGTCGGGTCCTGCGTTGAAAAGCTCGATAAATTTGTTGCCATAGTATGCCTTGTTGCCACACAATTCGTTCAGCACAACCTTAAATTGTGGTGCTTCTGGCTCTGGCTCTGGTTCTGGTTCCGGCTCTGGCTGTACGGTTGGCTGCTGGTTATCAATCTCCTCCGATGGATTGCAGGCAGTAAACACCGTCGCCATCAGCAGCGATAGCAAAAAGTGTCGTAAGGTCATCTGTTTTAAGTTTGGTTTGCGGTTCGATATATATACAACAAAAGGGTAACCCATAGAGTTGCCCTATTGTGTGTTCATTAACTCATACTGGATGAGTTATACGATTAATACTCCTCCTCGTTAAAGAAGAAGTCATCCTTTGAAGGATAGTCGGGCCAAATATCCTCGATTGACTCGTAGATGTCGCCCTCATCCTCAATCTCCTGCAAGTTCTCCAAAACCTCAAGTGGAGCACCCGAACGAATGGCATAGTCGATCAACTCCTCTTTGGTTGCTGGCCAAGGAGCGTCCTCCAGCTTCGATGCTAACTCTAAAGTCCAATACATAGTCTTAAATTTTATAGTGTTTTTTAACTCGTTTGCCCATTAGTGGCGACAAAGGTAGTAAAAAAATGGTAATTGCAAATTTTTCGTGCTATATATGTTATAATATTCTGATAATCTATGGAATCCACAAAATCTCCTCGCACGCAGTAAGACGCGTTACAGTACGCCCCAGAAGGTAAAAATAGTCCGACAGGCGGTTCAGATACGACAGCACGGTAGCATCCACCTCACTCCTCTCGGCAACGCGTAGTGCAGCTCGCTCGGCACGACGTGTGATGGTGCGGCATACGTGGCAGAGCGAATGACGCCTATCGCCGCCAGGAATGGTGAACTTGGTGATGGCAGGGAGCTCCGCCTGCATAGCATCTATCGCCTGCTCCAAAGTGGCGGTGTCGTCCTGCTTGAGGCGTGCGACCTTATCCTCGCCACCCTCGCCCACAGCCAGCAGTGCCGAGAGGGTCATCAGTCGCGACTCAATGCCTCGCAGCTGCTCGACATACGTCGCAAGGGCCTCCGAGCCCATCATCTCATCTGCCAGCAGTGCGGTGAAAGCCATCAACTCATCAACCGTTCCGTAAGCCTCGACACGCACATCGCACTTACTAACTCGCTCGCCGCCGATAAGGTCCGTCTGGCCCTTATCGCCACACTTGGTATATACTCTCATAACTTGAAAATTTGCTTTGGTAGGTGATTATTAAATAGTAAGAGGTAGCCACGGTTGTCAACGCTGGTTGATGGGTGCTCCTCGACAAGGCTCCTGCACATCTTGTCGCGTTCACGATTGAGCGAAGGCGACATTACGCATAGTGTCATTTGCTGCTGATGAGCCTCGTGAGCCATAGCGGGTAACTGCTCAAGTGGGATATCTACAGTAGCAATAACCATATCATACTCCGAGAACTCCTCAACAGCACAATCTATGCCGACACGTTCGTAGTGGCAGTGGCAGGCGAGATTTTGTAGCTGTGTGGCACGCTTGCGACCTACGCCCCTCGAGAGCAGAGCCTCGTAGAGCGAGTGCTCGTCGCTGACAAGGTGCGACACCATAAATACCTGACGTACAATAGAATATACGTAGGGTGAGTGCACTCCGTGTCCGCGGAAGTAACGAGCTCGCTTCAAATCCGAAGGGAGCTTACGCAATCCGTAAAGACGTTGTTTTATGGTTCTACCCGAGATTTTCATCCTCCTTATTTCTTGAGTTGTCCTGCCAATCGACCTGTCGAGAAGGCTATCTGAAGGTTATATCCACCGGTGTTGGCATCCAAGTCGAGCACCTCGCCTGCGAAATATAAGCCTTTGACCTTGAGCGACTCCATAGTGTATTTGTTGACCTCGTCGCAGCGTACACCTCCTGCGGTAACAACAGCATACTCAAACGGAGCATAGTCGTCGATAGGGAAGACCATACCTTTGAGAATCTTTATCAGTCGGTGAATCTCCTCGTCGGTAACTTTACGGATGTAGTTCTTCGAGTGCACATCCATCTCGTGTGCGATAGGCATCACTAAGTGTTTAGGGACAAGTTTACGCAGCAGCTCCGAGAAGAATTCATCAGGCTGCATCTCGCTAATCTCACGTTTGATACGCTCGAAGAGTATCTCCTCGGTCAGAGCAGGTTTCATATCTATGACAAGCTTCACGCGTCGCTCATCGATGAGGGCATCCACCGCATCGCGGCTCACACGCAGTGCTACTGCACCCTCAATGCCTCGCTCCGAGAAACTTATCTCGCCAAACTCCTCACGTGCCAACTCGCCGTCGATATAGAGTTTGGCGTTGATGTTCTTCAGCAGCAGTCCATCTAAATATTTACGTTGTGGATGTGATGTGCGGAGTGGCGTGAGCGAAGGGCGTACCTCCTCGATGGTGTGTCCCACACTGTCGGCGAAGTCATATCCGTCGCCCGTAGAACCCGTGCCTGGGTAGCTTACGCCACCCGTAGCGATGATGACATTCTCTGCCTCCTCCTTACGCTCGAAGCCTCGCTTGTTGCGGTAACGTACACCGTAGACCTTACCCTCGAGGGTCAGAATCTCGGTAACCTGGGCGTTGAATACTATCTCTACGCCATTGTCGCGACAGTAATCTTCTAAGGCATTGGCTATATCCCACGCCTTGCCGCTCTTGGGGAATACACGTTGTCCTCGCTCAATCTCGAGCTTAACCTTCTGTCGCTCGAAGAAGCGTATCGTTGCCAAGTTGTTGAACTCGGCAAAAGCCACGTCGAAGAAGTCGGCATTGGTGCGTATCGCTTCGCGAAACTCCTCGGGAGGGCGAGCATTTGTCAGATTGCATCGTCCCTTACCCGAGATGCGGATTTTACGTCCCGCCTTCTCCATCTTCTCCATCAGGAGCACCTGCTTGCCGCTACGTGCTGCTGTTGCCGCAGCCATCATACCTGCCGCACCTGCTCCGATAACTATCACATCGTACATAGTCGCTTGTTTGTTATTTTCTACAAAAGTACAAAATTGTAGTCATATGATGGCTATATTTTTTGGTTTTGGGGTGTTTTGTTGCAATTTTTTTAACTTTGTGTCGTAAACAGATAAGATTTTTGCGATGAAGAAGATAGTTTATCAGCCACAAGGTGTCTGCTCACAGGCTATAATGATAGCCGTCGAGGGCGATGTGGTGCAGAGCGTTGAGTTCTATGGCGGCTGCCAGGGTAACACGCAGGGTATAGCGGCTCTGGTACGTGGTATGAAGGTCGATGATGTTATCGCCCGTTTGGAGGGTATTCGTTGCGGTAGCAAAGCAACATCGTGTCCCGACCAGCTGGCACGTGCATTGCGAAAGATAAAGGAGTAGCGATGAAGAAGATTATCAATCCGTGGCGTGGTATGGAGTCATACCACTGTTTTGGTTGCTCGCCCGACAACGAGCGAGGCCTGCGTATGGAGTTTTATGAAGATGGCGAGGCGATAGTGAGCCGTTGGAAGCCACGTGCAGAGTTTCAGGGTTGGGTCGACACGTTGCACGGAGGCGTGCAGGCAACACTTGCCGACGAGATAGCGAGCTGGGTGGTGTTTCGTAAGTTCCAGACCAGCGGCGTAACATCCAAGATGGAGGTGCGATACCTCAAGCCTATCTCTACGCGTGATGAGTATATCACGCTACGTGCTGTGGTGGCTCGCCAGGCACGTAACCTGGTCGATATAGCTGTCGAGATATTATCCTCGGATGGCACTCTCTGCACCCGGGCGTCGTGTCTTTATTTCCTCTTTCCGAAGGATAAGGCTCGTGAGGAGTTTCATTTCTGCGAGTGTTCGGTGGAGGAGCAGGAGGTAGATGAGTTATAAAAAGAGAACGTGCCTAATAAGGTGATTTCTGCGTTACGCTCACTCTCAAAATCCCACTTGTTATATAACTTCTACACAAAGGGGCTGTCACAACGTACTTGTTGGACAACCCCTTTGTAAATTTATGGAAGGATTGATGCAAGAGTTCCGAAGATAGCTATTAAAATTATTAAATCTATTAACGAAATAATAAACCCTGTGATTGCTAACCCTTTAGGGTTTCCAAATATGCCAATAAAAGATAGAATAAGACCTAAAAACCAGATAAACCAGCCTATGCCAGGAATAAACGATAGACATAGGGAGATTAGAGAGAGAACAAATCCTGCAGTGCCCACACCGTTGGAGCTCTCTTTTTGCACGATAATGGTCTGTTGCATACCATGTTGTGCGTTAGGGTTGTTTTGACTTTGTTCCATAATAATATAATTTGAACTATATCATTCTGCCCCTCAATGATTATATTAATAGTAACAGAAAGTGTGGAGCAGTTCTCTGTTTATTCGAATAGAGGTTCTGGAATACCTTTGCTGGAATAAACTGACACAAGACCCCACACCCGTATAGTATGAGTATGTACACACATACCAATACAGATGATGAGTGCCACTATTCATCCCCAGCAATGAATTTTCCAGATTCCTATTCGGGATTAATGAGAAACACTTTCACCAATTATGTCCTGCCATAGGTATGGCACCTACGGCACTACAAAGTTAGCAAAAAAATTATACGAAGAGATTTATATATATATTTTTTTGATGATAAGACGTTTGATATTAAGAAATAATCCGTTGTGGAGCGTGCCGCAACGGATTATTGATGTCTAAATTAGTGTCTATTTTCTTTGTTTACTCTATTGGTCGTATCTGATATACAAATTTATAATCCTTGTAATCGACCATATATGGTGGTTGAGGGAGTGCAAACCACGAATTGATGCAACCTAAGCCCTGGTGCACTCCATCGATGCAGAGGTGTGTCTTGCCGTCGGGCTGCAAATCGCCTGAGTGGCGTTGTGGTCTGCCGACCGATACATCCATAGCCTCCTGCGAGTAGGGCAGAGCCGAGATTGCTATCAGGGACTCAGCTCCCGAGAGCTCAATACCCTTGCCCGAAGTGTCGGTCAAACGACACCAACGCATATCGCTATGTAAGCCCGACTCTTGTGGGCGTACAAGCGTAGCGTCGTATTGGTCGGCTACACGCTCGGTGTAGATACCCACGTCGGCTGCCGACTTTCTGTCCGAATAGCTCTCGATAGAGCCACGACCGTAGTAGTGCATAACGTTATAACGTGCCGGAAGCTCCATACGCATACCTACGCGGAACATACCCGAGATGTCGGCTCCCTGCTCGGTTGTGAGCTCTTGCGAGATGTTGATTTGACCGCGAGAGTTAATATCGTAACGCAGTGAAAGGGTAGCCTTAACATCTGGCATAGCATAGGTGCAGATGACACTTGCGGTGTTCTGCTCTGCCTGCGGCTCAGCCTTAAACTCCTTGAGCTGCAGACGTGGTGAACGCCAGGCTGCGAACTTATCGTGTAGCTTCGCACCGAGGTCATTCTCGGTAGGTGCACGCCAGAAGTTAGGGCGTAGTGTCGAGCCCTCAGCCATCATCTCATCGCCACCGTAGCAAATGCTGCTGATGAAGCCCTCGCGGTTGAATGTTATGCTCCACGTTCTGCCCTCGAGAATTGTGGCACGGTCAAAGTAGCTTATCTTGATAGCCTTATCGTCGTTGTCTACGGCGAGAGTGTTCTGTGGCTGCCACTCCGACAGGGCAATCTGCTCGCGAGCTGCTACGTGGCCTATGTCGAGCAGAGGTCGTTTCTCGGTGAGTATGTATCGCACGTTGAGCATAGCCTCCTTGCCATCGGCGATGGCTGCGGCGTAGTCCTGCTCATCATAGCCCAAAGTGAACTGCTTACGTTGCTGTGGAGCGACGTAGAGTGCGTCGATACGTCCCATCTTCTGTGCTACGCCATCTGCCATCAGTTCCCACTCCATAGCATAAGGTGTGAGGTCGGAGAAGAATAGCTCGTTGTAGACCTCGACGATACCTCGCTTGAGGTCGACAGGTGTAGTGTGTATGCTCTGCTGTATGCGTTGCACCTCGTAGGCGTGGGCGTGTGGTGTGCGGTCGGGGGCGAAACATCCGTTGTTGTTGAATGAGTTGTCCGACACGTCGTATGCGTTGAAGTCGCCACCATAGAGGAACGATACCTTGCCGTCCTGCTCGTAGCGAGCCAGACCCTGGTCGACAAAATCCCAGATGAAGCCTCCCTGGTAGCGGTCATATTTGCGTGTGAGGTCCCAATACTCCTTAAATCCACCCATAGAGTTACCCATAGCGTGGGCATACTCGCAGAGGATGAGAGGTCGCTCGGGGTTGCCTGCCAGGTACTCCTCGCACCACGAAGGGTAGGCATACATAGGGCTCATAATATCGGTGCAGCTCACATTCTCATATATGGCACGCTCATAATGCACAGGGCGAGAGGGGTCGTATGCCTTAATCCAGGCGTATACCTTCTCAAAGTTTGGACCCATACCTGCCTCGTTACCCATACTCCAGCAGATAATCGAAGGGTGATTCTTATCACGTAGCACCATACGCTCGTTACGCTCCTGGTGGGCTAATGTATACTGTGGGTTACGTGCCAGGGTGTTGCTGCCATAGCCTATGCCGTGCGATTCGAGATTAGCCTCGTCCATCAGATAGATACCATATTCGTCGCAGAGGTCGTACCACATAGGGTCGTTAGGGTAGTGCGAGGTGCGTACTGCGTTGAAGTTGAACTGCTTGAGCAGCTTCAAATCCTGTATCATTCGCTCGCGGCTCACGACATAGCCCTTTAGAGGGTCTGCCTCGTGGCGGTTCACACCCTTGATGAGTATCGCTTTGCCATTGACAAGCAGTTGTCCATCCTTAATCTCCACTGAGCGGAAACCTACTCTCTGTGCATACGCCTCGCTCACGCCCTTTGCGTCGCGTGCTGTAACGATGACCTTATAGAGGTTTGGCTGCTCGGCACTCCACTTGGCAGGGTTTTTCACGTCGAATACGATATGAGCCCGACCCTTCAGAGGCTTAGTACTCTGCTCGCAGATGAGCTCTCCCTCGCTGTTGAGTAGGCGAACATCTACCTCACGCACGCCCTTTGTGAGCGACAGGTCAATATCGAGCTTTGCGTTGTGGTAGTTCTCGTCGAGCACAGGCGTTATGAACATATCCTCCACGCGACTCTTCGCTCTTGCCTCGAGTGTTACGTCGCGATAGATGCCGCTATGACGCCAAAAGTCCTGGCACTCGATATATGTGCCGTCGCACCAGCGGAATACCTGCAATGCTATGGTATTCTCGCCCGCCTTGACAAACTTCGAGACATCGAAACGTGCTGCCAAACGACTATCCTCCGAGTAGCCGACAAACTTACCATTCACCCATACGTAGACATTGGAGTATACGCCGCCAATATTGAGGAATATGTCGCGTGAGAGCCACTCCGCAGGAACACTCATCGTGCGGCGATATGAGCCGACGTGATTCTTCACAACAGGCACAAATGGTGGGTTATCGGCAAAGTTACCTCGCCAAGCGTGAGCTGTGTTGATGTATAGAGGGTCGGCGAAGCCCTCTGTCTCCCAAACCGAAGGAACATTAATCTTATCCCACGCCGAGTCGTCATAGTCCACTGTGAAAAAATCCTTTGCTCGCTGGTCGGCATTTTCGGCAAAGTGGAAAGCCCACTCGCCGTTGAGCGAGAGGCGGTAGGGGTTATCCGCATCGCAATATGCACCCTCGGCACGCTCCGTAGAGGTGAAAATCTTGAATGACGAGTGCATCGGAGCACGGTTGATTTGGTTGAGTTCGGCGTCGTGCCACTCCTCGAAGCTCTGTGCCTGGAGCGAGCAGCAACCTACGATAGCCAATGTTAACAATAGAAGTCGTCTCATATAGATAAGTGTTTTAGTTGTCGATATGTATGTGAGTGTCAATCGTTTGGCGAAGGTTGGTGGTGTCGAGGTGGGTGTATACCTCGGTGGTGAGTATGCTCTCGTGTCCCAACATCTCCTGCACCTGGCGGATATTGGCTCCACCCTCTAACAGATGTGTGGCGAAGGAGTGGCGTAGCGTGTGAGGGCTGATACTCTTGTCGATACCAGCCAGGAGAGCAGCCTGCTTTATGATGTTGAAAATCATCACACGAGTGAGCTTTGTGCCACGATTATTCAGGAAGAGGGTATCCTCGGTGGTCTTCTTGGTGCGTACCTCCTTGTAGCGTTGTATGCGTTCGCACGCCACACCGCTGATGGGCACTAAGCGTTGTTTGTCGCCCTTGCCTATGATGCGGATATAGCCCTCGCCGAAGAAGAGGTCGCCCAGACGTAAGTTGCACAGCTCCGACACTCGCAGACCGCACGAATATAGCACCTCGAGGATAGCCTTGTCGCGTATACCCTTCGGTGAGGAGTCATCTATCGTGGCTATCATACGGTCAATCTCATCTGTCGAGAGGGTGTCGGGAAGTACCTTGGCAGGCTTCGGTGGCAGGATAAGCTCGGCTGGCGACGATGCTATCATATCCTTCAGCAGCAGATAGTTGAAGAAACTCTTTATGCCGCTGAGCTGTCGGGCTTGAGAGCTCTTCTTGGTACCTCTGTCGTAGAGCCAATCCATATATCGCTCGATATTCTCGCGTACTACATCCTTTGGCAGACAATCATATTGGCGGAGTATGAAGTGCTGAAACTGCTCGATATCACGCATATATGCCTCGATAGTGTTCTGCGACAGATGCTTCTCCAACTGCATATAGATGCGGTAGCGTCGCAAAATTTCTCTCCACTTAGTGTTATTATCTGTCATAATATTGCTACCTTTGTCGTTGGTGCGAAGATAACAAAATTTTACATAATATGGAATACCTTTCACTCGATATTGAAATTTTTTCTCAGGAGCAGTCCGACATCCTTATGGCTATGTTGGAGGATTACCCCTTCGAGAGCTTTGAGCAGGAGAGCGACTCTCTGAGGGCATATATTCAGCAAAAGGAGTACGATGGTTGTAAGGCAGACGTTGAGCAGCTTTTGGCTCAGTGGGGTGTGAAGCACTTCTCCACCCGCATTATAGAGCAGCAGAATTGGAATAGCGAGTGGGAGAGCGACTTCGAGCCTGTGGAGGTTACCACAGCCGATGGCAGGGCGATAATGATTCGTGCCGAGCACCACACGCCGCCCGAGGGCGATGTTATAGATGTGGTAGTAGCTCCACGTATGTCATTCGGCACGGGACACCACATAACCACTGCTCTGATGTCGCAGTCGATAGCCGAGATGGATAAGACGTGCGACAGAGCATTGGATATGGGTTGCGGTACGGGTGTGCTGGCTATTGTGGCACTCAAGAGCGGACGGGCGAAGAGTGTCGTGGCTGTCGATATTGATGATTGGGCGTGCGAGAGTTGTCGCGATAGTGCTCTGCTGAGTGGTGTCGCCGAGAGTATCGACGTGCGTTGCGGCTCTATCGATGTCGTGGCGAGTGAGCGAGTGGATGCTATCTTCGCCAATATCAATCGTAATATTCTGCTTATGATGATGACCTCGTTTGGCGAAATGTTACCTCGCGGCGGCAAGTTGCTTATGAGTGGCTTTTTGGTTGAGGATGTGGCGATTATCCGCTCGGCAGCCGAGCGTGAGGGCTTCGCTTTTGTGGCTCAGCGGGAGCGTGAGGGCTGGGCTGTTGTGGAATGTGTAAAGTGTTAGAGCAATGACTATACTACCTCTTAGCTATCTCCCTTCGGTGGAGTATGTGGCTCGTCTGCTGCGTGAGCAGTGTGTGATAGATGTGGGCGAGCACTATGTGAAACGCTCCGAGCGAAACCGAGCCTATATCCTCTCGGCAAATAAGGTTATGCCGCTGACGGTCAATGTCGTGGGAGGTAACCGCCCTCGTCTGCCTATGCGTGATGTGGAGATAGACTACTCCAAGCGGTGGCAACATCAGCATTGGGTGTCGATACTCTCGGCGTATAAGTCATCGCCCTACTTCGACCACTATGCCCCCTATTTAGAGCCCTTCTATCGTCGTGAGTGGCGTTATTTAGTGGATTACAACCGCGAGTTGCTCGAGGTGTTGTTGCGTCTGCTTGGCTCGCCTATGCCGTTACCTCTCTCGGAACAGTATGTCGAGGCTCACGAGGGCGATGTGGACTTACGCCCCAAGCACAGAGAAGGCTCGACGTTTGTTGCCGAGCCCTATTTCCAGAATTTTTCGGAGCGTATGCCTTTCCAGCCTAACCTCTCGGTGCTGGATTTGTTGCTGTGCGAGGGACCTGCCGCTATTGACGGGGTCTTAATGCGTTGCCAATTGTAATCATCTGCTCATCTTCCAACTCTCCTGCACGCAGCACTATGCGGTTGCGTCCGTGCATAACAACGGTGTCGGATGTAAACTGACAAGGAGCTATATTACGCACCGCGACAGTATCTCGGTTGATTAGCAATATGGGTTGCTCCTTAGCCGACGAGTAGAAACGTATCACTTGTAGGGTGTCCTGTCGCACGTTACGACGTTTCTCTGTGAGGTGGAGCGTAGGGCTCTTGCTGTTCCACAGGGCACGATAGAGGTAGTAGGCATCCTTCTTATCCTTACGGTCGAATGTTACCAAGCCGCGATGCGAGATGCCATAGGCATAACGCGATGAGCCAAACTCAAACATATCGTTAATCCACACTCCCCAGAAGCCCTTCTCGCCAACGACCTGGCGTGCATAGCCTTCGTGAAGCTCGGTGTGCCAACGCTCGGGCAGCCAGCGGTCGCTCACCTTAGCAGGTTTCTTGCTATCCTCGCTCTGCTGGTCGATGTTACCGCCCTCGCCATAGGCTATGGCAGAGTTCAGGTGCTTCCAATTCTTGAAGAGTCGCTGCTTCCAGATAGTAATATCGTCAATCATACCTCTGCCCCAGCCGAGATTTTGCTGCCACACGATAAGGTCGCTCACGAAGTTGATGTCGCCATTATGGTTGCTGCAGGCTACCGTAGGGCGAGTTGCATCGAGCGACTTGGCTGTGGCGTTGAGCTCCTTCACGTAGTTGAGGATGTCCTCGCCACGCGGACGTATGAGCGAGAATATGCCCCACGTGATGATTGAGGGGTGGTTATAGTTCTGGAGTATGACCTCCTTGAGTTGCTGTATGCCGTTGTCCTTAAATCGGCTTGTGCCCGTAAAATACATATCGCTCAGGAATGGGGCACGTGTGAAAGGTGTATCTACCCACACCAATAATCCCTCCTCGTCGCAGCGGTTGTAGAAGTACTGTGCGTGAGGCGAGGTGAATGAACGCACAGCGTTAGCACCTAAGTCCATTATCTGCTCTATGTCGCTGTCGTAGTGGCGGGTCTGCAGAGCACCACCGACACCCGAGCGGTCGTGGGCGAGTGTTACACCCTTGATATCTATGCGTTTACCGTTAATCTTTATACCACTTGGGCTATAATCTATCTTACGGAAGCCTGTCGTTACGGTTACCACATCCTCAAAACGCATACCCACACCGATGCTCACCGTATAGAGGTTGGGCTCTTCTGGGCTCCAGAGTAGCGGCTCATCGATGGTGAATGGTATCACGATAGGCTTATCTTGCTCGATACGCTCCTTGACATATTTGGTGAATACTGCATCACCCTGTGGCGAGCGTACTACAATCTCCAAATCGCACGCCTTATCCTTCAGCGTCGAAATCCATACCGCCGCAACAGCATTCACCGAGTTGTCGGTAAACTCCTGCTGGTGAATAAATATGCCGTCTGAACCGTAGTATAGAGGCGATATTGTTGTCGGTTGGGTTACTATGAGCTCTACCTCGCGATACAATCCGCCATAGAAATTGAGCTCGCTCGAGCCTGGGAGGATATCGTTGTGGTAGGCGTTGCTAACGGTAACGAGGATGGTGTTCTCCTGCCCGAAGTTGATATTTTTGCTTATCTCGAATGTGAAGGCTGTCCAACCACCACGATGTTCGCCTACGTGGTAGCCATTGATATATACGTCGGTTACACCCTGCGAGCCGTAGAACTTGAGGAACAGACGTTTGTCGGACCACTCCTGAGGGATATATACGCTACGGGTGTAGTTGCCCATAGTCTGCATATATTGTCCCTGACCTGCCAGAGCATCGAGGTTCCACGTGTGAGGCAGCGAGACGCTGAGAGCATTGTCGGAGCTTGTCTCCGCCTTGAAGAAGAATTTCCAGTTGTCGTTGAGCGAGAATACCTCACGGGCATTGGTCGCCACAGCCACACAAAGGAGTATAATAGTGATAAATAGTCTTCTCATAACCTGATAGTTTTATATCTGTTTATCTGTTGCCAAACTCAACTATTACCTAACGTAACACAATTCGGCAAAGTATTTATTTTGAGAACAAAGATACAAATAATTGAAAGAAAATGCTTAACTTCGTGCAATAATTGTGCTTAACGGAAGTTTTGTGCAGATGATGTAGCATTGTAACAAATTAAAAAATCCAAGAGATGAATATTTTTGATTTATTGGTCATCGCAGTATTTCTCTTCTCGGCATTTATGGGCTGGCGACGTGGTTTTGTGTGGCAGGTGGTGCAGATTGTAGTCCTGCTTGCGGCACTCTATACAGCTACATACTTCAGTCAGGAGGTTGGCGAGTTGTTGGGTATGAAGCACGATGTGGCTGCTGTGGGTGGCTTCATCGCTATCTTTTTTGTGGCTTTGGTGGCTATGTTTGTGCTGGGATATATCACCCGCACGATGTTCCACGCCATAGGCCTCAAAGGTGTTGATGCGTTGCTTGGCACGGCGTTGGGTGGAGTTAAGGCTCTGCTAATTATGGGAATTGTATTCTCGTGGTTTATGTCTTTTAACCTACTCAATGGATGGGTGTCGATGGCGACCATCGAGGAGTCGCTCTTCTTTACCAAGTTGGTTAACTTCGTGCACGAGATAGCTCCATTCTTTGAGGAGCTCTACGATAGCTTAATGGAGTACAAGTTATAATGGCGGAGCAGGTTAAGGGTGTTGTTGTACGTGCCACAGGTAGCTGGTACGAGGTGATGTGTGGCGAGGAGCGACTGCAGTGTCGTATTCGTGGCAAGTTACGTCTGAAGGGTGCTCGCTCTACGTCGCCTGTCGTTGTGGGTGATGTGGTAACGTGCGAGAAGGATGTCGACGGAAGTTACGTCATCTCGGCTATCGAGCAGCGTCGCAACTACATCATACGCCGAGCCTCCAACCTCTCTAAAGAGTCGCATATCATAGCTGCCAACATCGACCAGGCACTGCTTGTCGTTACGCTCTTCTCTCCCGAGACCGCTAACGAGTTTGTCGACCGTTTCTTGGTTACGTGTGAGGCGTATAAGATACCTGTTACGATACTTTTAGCGAAGATAGATTTGGCACGTCAGCGGCCAGAACTCATCGAGGAGTTCCGCTCGATATATGAGCGTGCGGGCTATCCGATAGTGGAAATATCGGCAACCGAGGGTGAGGGCGTGCAGCGTGTCAAAGAGCTTTTGCGAGGCAAGACAACGCTCCTCTCGGGTAACTCGGGTGTTGGCAAGTCGACACTTGTGCAGGCTGTTGAACCAGGGCTGGATATCCGTACGGGTGAGATTTCGCAGAGCCATAATAAGGGTAAGCACACCACCACCTTCTCTACGATGTATCCTCTCTCGGAGGGTGGTTTCATCATCGATACGCCTGGTATCAAGGGCTTCGGCTTGATAGATATCGAGGAGGCGGAGTTAGCACATTACTTCCCCGAGATGATGCGATACCTTCCCGAGTGTCGTTTCTATAACTGCTCTCACACCCACGAGCCTCATTGTGCTGTCGTGGAGGCTGTGGAGCGTGGCGAGGTGTCATATTCTCGCTATGAGAGTTACTTAAAAATGATGGATGACGATGAAAAATACCGAAAGTAAACGATTGCAATACGCCGGGCATAGCATAGAGTGGTATGCCGAGCGTACAGCCTACCTGAGGGAGTTTCTCACCGAGGAGCGTATGGGCGTTCTGAGTCGTACCTTGGAGCAGCGTACACGCTATATGACCATCCTTACCGAGAACACCTTCCATCCCCAGAATGCCTCCGCTTTGGTGCGTCATTGTGAGGCTTTTGGCTTGCAGGATTTGCATACTGTGGAGACACGTTGTAAGTTCAACCCCAACGTAAATATCGTGCGTGGTACGGATAAGTGGGTAGATATCATCCGCCACGAGGATACCACCGAAGCTATTAGTACTCTCAAGTCGGCAGGCTATCGTGTGGTGGCTACCACACCTCACCATATGAGCTGCACTCCCGAGACTTTTGACGTTACGGCAGGACCTTTCTGTCTGGTCTTTGGCACCGAGCACGCGGGAGTGTCGGAGGAGATTTTGGAGTCGGCAGATGAGTATTTGCAGATACCTATGTGTGGTATGGTCGAGAGCCTCAATGTCTCGGCTTCGGCGGCTATACTCATCTATATGCTCTCTCAGCGTATGCGTCTGAGCGATGTGAGGTGGCAGATAGATGAGCCCTCGCAGGCGGAGCTGTTGTTTCGTTGGACACTCTCGTCGGTACGTGATGGTGAGCGTATTATGGAGCGAAAGTTTGATTTGTAGTTGTGCTGAAGCCCAATCAAAAACAAAGCAGGATACCTCGTTGGCATCCTGCTTTTTCTATTGTTATCTGCTTGATTAATAATATTTAATCTGCTCGCCCTTGATTGAAGAGAGGATATTGTTGGCAGCCGATGAAGCTCCTATGCGGAACAGGTCGGTTGTAATCCACTCCTTGCCCAGGATACGCTCCACGATGGTGTAATACAGGGCAGCATCCTCGGCTGTACGAACACCTCCGGCAGCCTTGAATCCCACCTTGCGACCTGTCTTCTCGTAGTAATCCTTTATGGCGTGGCACATAACTACAGCAGCCTCAGGTGTTGCAGCTACATCAATCTTACCTGTCGATGTCTTGATGAAATCGGTACCAGCCTCCATCGAGAGTATCGAAGCCTTGCGAATAAGGTCGGGCGTCTTCAAAGCACCTGTCTCGAGGATAACTTTCAGCACAGCACCCTGCGACTCTTCACGCAGCACCTCCACCTCGGCAGCCGCCTCATCGTACGCTCCAGTGAGCATCTTGCCTACGTTGATGACGATATCCACCTCGTCGGCACCATTCTCCACAGCCATAGCTACCTCCAGCATCTTCACCTCCATAAAGGTCTGCGATGATGGGAAGCCACCAGCCACACTTGTGATACGCATAGGTGTACCATCCACAGCCAGACCTACGGTCTCTACAAATGGAGGGTAGACACATATCGAAGCGACATTTGGCACGTCGGGATAAGCCTGATAGAACTCTGCAGCCTTTGTTGCAAACTGCGTAACAGACTCTACCGAGTCGTTGCACGAGAGTGTCGTAAGGTCGATAGACGAATAGCAGAACTTATATACCTCGGTGTTGTAGTTCTCTTTGGCAGCCTCCTTGAGTGCTGCAACCTCCTCGGCAACCTGCTCTACGGTAGGTGCCGAAGCATACTCTTTAAGTCGGTTTGCATATTCCATAACAAATCGTTCTTGGGGGTTTACAATGCAAATATACAAATTTGTCTGCTTAATATATAATATAAGGTATAAAATATTTAGCAAAAATTAAGCAAAAGCTCTCGTTCACCCCACAAAAAAGGTGTGTCCCATTAGGAACACACCTTCGTGTTTTGAACTTATACTTGCTTGGATTAAGCCAATGGAGCCAAGTTGATATCCTTAGCAGCCTTCTCCTTCAAAGTCTCGTCCTTAGAGATAGCACTGTTCAACTGAGCCTTAGCAGTCTCCATATCACCCTCCTTAACAGCGATTACAGCACGCAAGTAGTCAGCCTTAGCAGACTTGTCAGCAGCGATAGCCTTCTTAGCAGCTGTGAGGTCGTTGTTCATTACGTTAGCGATAGCAGCGTTGTAGCCGTCGATAGCAGCAGCTGCACTGTACTGACCCTCTGAAGCAGCGATAAGAGCCTTAGTCTCAGCGTTAGCAGCTGGAGCATAAGTCTTAGCCTTCTCAACATTACCGTTAGCAAGGTTAGCCAAAGCGATATTGTTGTTGAGGTTAGCGTCCTTCAAACCGAGCTCAGCAGCCTTCTCAAAAGCAGCCAAAGCCTTCTCGTTCTCGCCCAAACCAGCGTAAGCTACGCCGAGGTTGTTGTATGCACGAGCATCGTTGTACTCCTTAGCAGCATACTCCAAAGTAGCAGCCTTGCACTTGTCGCAGCAAAGTACGCTCTCAGCAGTGTAGAGCAACTCCTCAAGATCCAACTCGTTGTACTTGCCAGCCTCAGCCAAAGCCTTCATCTCCTCGTTAGTCTTACCCTTGATGTCAGTGCTGTTGATGAGCTGAGCACGACGGAGCAATGGGAGAATCTCCTTCTTGATAGTAGGATATACGTTAGAGAGGTTGATAATCTCCTCCTCACGCTTAGCAGCATCAGTGTAAGTGCTCAAGATGTTGAGGATAAGATCCTTGTTCTCGATGTTAGATGCAGCAACCAACTCCTGGAAACCGTCCCAGTCCTCACCCTTGAACTCGAGTGTGAAAGCTACACCAAGCTCCTCTGCCTGAGCAGCAACAGCCTTGTTAGCTGACTGTGAACGCTTGTCAGAAAGATCCTTATTGAATTTGATAGGACCCTCTGGAGAAGCATAACCTGTGATGAAGAGGTTCTGAGTAGCACGGTCGTTACCCTGCTGAGCCTCAACATTTGCCCAGAATGCCTGAACACCCTCAGTCTCAGCAGCACCCTTCTTCACGCGTGAAGAGTTAACAGCGTAGAGGATCTCAGCATCTGTAACAACAGTTGTTACGTTCTTGTAGTTGTTAGCTGTAGTTGACATAGCGTCAGCATAGTCCAAATCCTTCTGGAGAGTGTTAACACCCTTAGCAACAACCAAACCGAACTCACGCTTCAATGCGTCAGCCTCAGCACCACCAGCTGCCAAAACAGCCTTCTCCTTCTTTGTTGCGATAGCACCAGTGTTAGCGTTTACCAAAGTAAACTCCTTGCACTTGCCTGATGGGCACTTAATCTCCACGCGGAGGTGCAACTCGCTCATAGCCATACGGCAGTCGTATGGGAACTCTACGTGCTGAGTGAACTTGCCACCCATAGCCTTGTCAACAACTGTGTAGTTGTCATCAACCTTTGAGCCCTGGAAGAAGTAGGTAGCACCCTCAACTTCGCCGCCCTCGAATACGATAACAGGAGTTACCTTCACAACTGCCTTCTTGTTGTAGTACTCTACAGGGAAGTTAACAGTGATGTCAGCCTCAACCTTACCGTTGTTCAAAACCAAAACCTCAGGATTGCAAGCGATGCTTACATCCTCAGCGTTTCGAGCCATCTTTCTGAAGCAACCGCAGCTTGTTACAAGAGCTACGACAGCAACAGCCATCAAAAATTTAATAGTTCTCATAATTGTAAGTATTAAAAAGTAAAATATTTGTGTTTGTTAGTTCCTCACTTGCTTAGTTCTTGTGCTCCTTTGGACCACGACGCTCGCCACGTGGCTTACCGCCATCGCGTCCCTCACGAGGCTTACGCTCACGCTCTACCCAACCTTCGGGCTTTGGCAGCAGAGCCTTGTGTGAGAGCTTGAACTTGTTGGTCTTGGTATCTATGCCGATGAGCTTAACCTCAATCTGGTCGCCCTCCTTCAGACCTGTCTCGTCCATAGTCTCGAAACGCTTGTAGTCAATCTCCGAGATGTGCAGAAGAGCCTCCTTGCCTGGCAAAATCTCTACGAAAGCACCGAATGCTACGATACTCTTGATCGTACCGTTGTATACCTCACCGACCTCTGGCACTGCAACGATAGCCTTGATACGAGCCAACGCTCCATCCAAAGCCTCCTTGTCAACACCGAAGATATCCACAACACCTGCCTCCTCGGTCTCGGTGATAGTGATAGTGGTGTTGGTAGTCTTCTGAATCTCCTGGATAACCTTACCACCAGGACCGATGACAGCACCGATGAAGTCCTTAGGAATCTGAATCTGTACCAGACGTGGTACGAATGGACGGTAATCCTCGCGTGGCTCAGGTATGCACTCAACAATCTTATCGAGGATGTGCATACGTCCTACGCGTGCCTGCTCCAATGCTGTTGCCAGCACCTCGTATGACAGACCGTCAACCTTGATATCCATCTGTGTTGCGGTGATACCGTCGCGTGTACCTGTAACCTTAAAGTCCATATCGCCCAAGTGGTCCTCATCGCCTAAGATGTCAGACAACACTGCCCAACGACCTGTTGCCGAGTCAGAGATAAGACCCATTGCGATACCCGACACAGGCTTTGCAATCTTAACACCTGCATCCATCAATGCCAATGTGCCGGCACATACGGTAGCCATAGATGATGAACCGTTAGACTCCAGGATGTCTGATACTACGCGGAGCGTGTAAGGCATCTGCTCGCCTGTAGGAATCATAGGCTTCAATGCACGCCAAGCCAAGTGGCCGTGGCCAATCTCACGACGGCTCACACCACGTGAAGGACGAGCCTCGCCTGTTGAGAATGGAGGGAAGTTATAGTGCAGGGTGAACTTCTCCGAGCCCTGAACCAAAACCTCGTCAATCATCTTCTCGTCGAGCTTTGTGCCGAGAGTAACTGTTGTGAGCGACTGAGTCTCACCACGTGTGAAGATAGCCGAGCCGTGTGCAGCAGGCAGGTAACCTACCTCGCACCATATAGGGCGAATCTCGTCGGTGCGACGTCCGTCAAGACGCTTACCCTCGTCGAGAATCATATTACGCATAGCCTTCTTCTGTACATCGTCGTGGAAGTACTTGTGGATGAGTGGAGCCTTCTCTTCGAGTTCCTCCTCAGTGAAGCGAGCAGCGAACTCAGCCTCCAGAGCCTCGAAAGCCTCCGAACGCTCGTGCTTTGCTGTGCCGCTTGTAGCGATAGCGTATGCCTTGTCGTAGAGCTCGGTGATGATTGTCTGACGCAACTCCTCATCGTTTGTCTCGTGGCAGTACTCACGCTTAACGTCCTTGCCAAGCTCCTTCGAGAGCTCAATCTGAACAGCACACTGCTTCTTAATCTCCTCGTGAGCGAACTTGATGGCACCGAGCATAACATCCTCCGATACCTCCTTCATCTCACCCTCAACCATCAGGATGTTGTCGATAGTACCGCCAACCATAATGTCGAGGTCAACCTCACTCATCTGCGAGAAGTTAGGGTTGATAACATACTCGCCACCGATACGTGCTACACGTACCTCCGAGATAGGGCCACCAAATGGGATGTCCGATACGGCGAGTGCTGCCGATGCTGCCAAGCCGGCGAGAGCATCTGGCTGAATATCCTTGTCTGCCGAGATAAGGTTTACAGTAACAAATACCTCGGCGTGATAATCTGCGGGGAACAATGGTCTGAGAGCACGGTCGATAAGACGAGCCACCAAAATCTCGGCATCGCTTGCCTTACCCTCACGCTTCATAAAACCACCTGGGAAGCGACCGCACGATGCGAACTTCTCCTTGTACTCTACCTGCAGAGGCATAAAATCTGTTCCTTCCTTAGCGTCCTTCGCTGCGACTACAGTACCGAGCAACATCGTGTCGCCCATCTTCACTACTACTGAGCCGTCAGCCTGCTTTGCCAACTTACCGGTCTCGATAGTAATCTCGCGACCATCGGCAAGCGTAATCGTCTTTTGTACAGCATTGTACAACTTTTGTTCTTCCATAAATTCTTCTTTCGTCTTCTTATTCGTCTATATTCGTCTAAAAAAATGTCTTCAAAAAATAGGGAGTTGTCGATATCCTCGACACCGGACAACCCCCTTTTCCACCTCGTATTACTTACGGAGGTTAAGAGTCTTGATGATAGCACGGTAACGCTCGATATCAACCTCCTTCAAGTACTCGAGCAAGTGGCGACGCTTACCTACCAAGCGGAGCAGTGCTCGCTGGGTACCGAAGTCGTGCTTGTTGCTCTTAAGGTGCTCTGTAAGGTGGCTGATACGGTATGAAAACAATGCGATCTGGCTCTCTGGAGAACCAGTGTCAGTGTTAGACTTGCCGTACTTACCGAAAAGCTCTTGCTTTTTCTCTGCTGTTAAATAAGCCATAAAAATTTAAGTTTTATGGGTTGTGCCGCACAGTCAATCCAGAACGGTCGCAACCCTGGTTCCACTTTACGATGCATCCTCCTTACCGCGGATAACACCAAAGTGTGCACAAAAATACTCTTAATTTCATTAAGACACAAATTTTTTGAGTAAAAACGTGAACGGAAGTTACTGAATTTTATTCTTTTTGACGCAAATTGACGTTTTTTTGTTAAATTTGCGTATATTTGCGGAGTTGAAGTAGTCTGCACGTATGTGTTACAGACTTTTATCTTAAGAAAAAACGATATATATAAACGATAAATGTTAGGACGTTTAGCTAAAAAATCACTCCTGAAGTGGTCGCTTCTGTCGGGTGTTGTGGTGGTGCTTATTGCTTGTAGCCAGAATATGGGACGTTTCGTCGATATTGATGGCTATATGCTCGGCACGACTTTCCACGTCTCGGCTCGCACCAACTCACAGTCGGTTGATATCTATAAGCGAATAATGGAGGTTGACAATCAGATGAAGAGCTCTATGTCGGTCTTCGACGAGGCGTCGTTGCTCAGTCGTGTCAACTCGAACCTGACCGATAGTATTGATGAACACATATATAATAACCTGCGTCTTGCCGAGCACGTCTATCAGGTTAGTGGCGGAGCGTACGACGTAACGGTGAAGCCTCTGGTCGATGCCTATGGCTTTATCAATGGAACCCCTCACAAAAATGTCAATGTCGACTCGATTATGGTGTTCGTTGGCTTCGACAAACTCTCTTATGATGAGACTATGCTCACCAAGGCTGATGAGCGTATGGAGTTGGATTTTAACTCTATTGCGAAGGGCTATACGGTTGATTTGGTAGCAGCAGAGCTGGAGCGTTTCGGTGTTAAGGATTATGTCGTCGAGATAGGTGGTGAGGTACGTTGTCGAGGTATCAACTCCAAGAGAGGTGCGTGGCGTGTTGGTGTGGAGACACCATACGACGGTAATATGAATGTCGGAGGTTCTATCCAGCAGGTGCTCTCGCTGACTGATTGTGCTATGGCTACGTCGGGCAACTACCGCAGATATTTCATTGATGAGAATGGCAACAAGGTTGCTCATATTGTTGACCCACGTACGGGTAAGAGTGCTGTAACGGATGTCCTCTCGGCGACTGTTGTTGCACCTACGTGTGCCGAGGCTGATGCCTATGCTACGATGTTTGTGGCGTTGGGTGCAGAGCGAGCAGTTGAGGTTGCTCAGACGCTCGTCGACGAGGGCGTTATGGTCTACCTGATAACATCTGGTGAGGGCGATAAATACAAGATATTTTACTCCAAGGAGCTTGCTCCTATGATGAGCCATACAGAGGGATATGCGGCGATATAATCGATTGAAAGTGTGGGAGATATGAAAAGGGCGATATTGTTATACAACGTGCAGGCTGGTAAAGGACGTGCCGAGAAAAAGGTAGACAAGATTGTCAGTATCTTCCGTGAGAATGGTTATGAGCTGAAGCCCGTCGTAATAGATTTTTCGGTTAATCCGTTTGATGATATTGATAACATAGATTTGGTGGTCGTTGCTGGTGGCGATGGCACGTTGAACTATGTTGTCAACAGGATGAAGGAGCGGGGCTTGGACCTCACTCTTGGCGTGTTACCTGCGGGTACTGCTAACGACTTTGCGGGTGCTCTTGGTATGTCGCGTAATGTCTATAAAGCGGCACGTCAGATAGCTACGGGAGAGGTTGAGAAGATTGACTGTGGTGTCGTTGAGCCTATGAATGGCAAGGGCGAGAAACTCTATTTTGTCAACATATTCAGCTTTGGCATCTTCACTACCACGTCGCAGCATACGTCGGACGAGTTGAAGCATAAGTTCGGGCGTTTGGCGTATGGTATTGCGGGTATGCACGATTTGAAGAATATGCACGGTATACCTCTTACCATTACAACCGATACCGAGTCGTTCTACTATCCTACGCTTATGGCGTTGATTTTCAATGGAGAGACTGCGGGCAGGGTGCGTTTAGCACGTAAGTCAAGTCTTCGTGATGGAGTCTTTGATTGTCTCTTCCTGCGTAAGCGTAATGCCTTCTTGTCGGCGATGAATATGCTCTTGTACCTTATTGGTATTAAGCCACGTGCGGTAAAATTCCTTCGTACAAAGTCGCTTACACTTGTAACACCTACCGAGGAGGACACCGATGTCGATGGTCAGAATGGCGGACACTTCCCTCTGCGAGTTACCTGCCTGGCGGGAGAGCTCAATATAGTGTGTCCCAAAAAATGATTAAAAAGATAATAAAACTATAAAACACAAAACTAAGTATGGAGAGAAAGGATTCAACTGTGAAGGAAAAGAAGTTTTCTGTTTTGAAGATCCGAAAACACATTGCAGATACCAAATTTAAGTCGGATGATTTTGTGCTCACATCGTTGAGTAATTTGGATGTAAATGCCGAGCGAGCCGATTTGTCGGGCTTCGTGATAGGTATTGTTTATAGTGGTACTGTCAAAGCGAATGTCGATGGCAAGCCAATGGAGTTCAGGGCGAACGATATGTTCCTGATTACGGACGACAAGAGGGTAGAATCGTTCCGTGTGAGTAAGGCGTGTGTAGGTTATCTGATACGTTTCTCACGCAGCTTTGTTGAGAATGTTATTGTCGATGTGGAGGACTATATGTCGGTATATATGACTTTCCGTAGCCACACTCTGTTGACTATCCCCGAGCGTGATGCTCACCGTCTGCACAGTGTTGCGACACTGTTGTCGGAGGTCATCTCGACTAACGATTATCTATACACCGATAAGATTATCTCATCGTTGTTCACCACTTGTTTCTACACTTTGGCGTCTATTCTCGACATCTGTCGTCAGTCGGTTACTATCTCGCACAGCCATCGTAGCGGTGAGTTGCTTCACTCATTTATGGAGATGCTCACACGTGAGTGTGGTAAGGAGCGTAGTGTAGAGTACTATGCCAAGCAGCTGGGTATCACTCCAAAGTATCTCTCTATCATCTGCCGCAAGCATATGAACCGCAATGCGTCGAAGATTATCGATGAGGCTGTTGTGCGTAAGGCTAAGTCTATGTTGATGCAGTCGGGATTGTCTATCGCTGAGGTTGCCGAGAAGCTCAACTTTGTCTCGCAGTCGTTCTTCGGTAAATATTTCAAGCAGCGAGTAGGTATGTCGCCATCGCGTTTTAAGGCACAGCGATTCTAAGCCGTGATACACAATTGATAAGAAAGGGCGTGTCTAACAAGTTTATAGACACGCCCATTTTGTTAGAAGTTGTATAACAAGAGCTATTTTGAAGGCTGCGAGTAAGCGAGAGCAGAGCCAAGCTCGCTTGAACTATGCCAAGCGAGAGCAGACAAGGGAAGAATAACATAATTCTTTCCAAGCTGCTCGCAGTCTGAAAAAGCGGAGTTTACTTAGCGTAAATGAGCATTTTTCAGACAAGGCAGATGCCGAAAGAGCCTTGTTAGACAGCTTCTTTACTATTGTTGTTAGGTTTTTAGATTACTCCAACACCTTAACCTTGATGTTACGGAACCATACATCGTCGCCGTGATCCTGGAAGCCGATGTAACCCTCGTGGTTCTCACCACCGCAGTTGTTCAAGAGCTCAAATGCCAATGGCCAAGCCTCCTGGCTGAACTTAGACTTCTGCAACATCTCGGTCCACTGTGGTGTCCAGAGGTGATACTCCAATACGTTCTCACCGTTCTGCTGGTGAACAACAGTACCCTTATAAACGATAATCTTCGATGTATTCCACTCGCCGATAGCCTTAGCGTTCTGTGGCTTTGCAGGAATCATATCGTAGAGCGATGCAGACTGGCGGTTACCGTCCTTACCCATATTAGCGTCGATATGGTTGATGTTATCCAAAATCTGGAACTCTGGAGCAGAGATGTAGATAGGCTGACCCTCAATCTCCTGTGCGAGATAGAACACACCTGAGTTAGAGCCCTTAGCTACCTTCCACTCGAATGAGAGCTCGAAGTTCTTGAACTTCTGGTCGAAGATGATGTCGCCACCCTCCTCAGTCTGAGCCTCACCGCCACCTGAGCCCTTGAAACGAAGAGCACCGTCCTCGATTACCCAGCGTGCAGGCACGTGATCCTTGTTATAACCTCTCCAACCGTCCAGGCTTGTACCGTCAAACAACACGATAGTGTTTGGGTCCTCAGCCTCAGCAGCAGCCTTCTTCTGTGGAGCATTGCCACAGCTAACCAAAGCAGCAGCTGCCAATGCCATTACCATTACCTTTTTCATATCTTTCAATTATTTTAAGTTGCTAAATAAGGGGCTGCTATGTCGCACAGCCCCTGTGTAATTCATTATTTAGGCATATTAGGAAGCTTCCAACCCTCACGGTAGTTGTGCTTGATCATCTCGCGAGCGAACTCCTGAGCGTTGATAGGATCGGTATATGTCTTGTTGAATGTTGGGTGGCCGTCAACAACCGAGAAGCCATCCTCAACCATAATACGCAATGTCTCGTCTGGGCCGATGTTGGTGAACTCCATCTTCTCGCCGTCCCACTCCAGAGTCTTGTTGAGGGACTGCAGACGTACGCCCAATACACCCATTACTACCATCTCGTTGAAAGGACCTGCCTCGGCGAAGTCAGAGATAGAAGGCAGACGTGTAGCCTTATCCTCCTTACAAGCACGTACCCAATCCTCGTAGTGAGTGAGCTCAACCTTACGAGCACGTGATGGAGCCTTAGGCACACGACCTGATACCAAGTATGGGTTACGACCGTAGCAACCGCAGATAAGGATATCCTTAGTACCGTAGAAGATACAAGCACCACCTGCATCGTTGAGGTTGATACCTGGGTCGAGACCCTCTGGACGCTCTGGGAGCAGACCACCGTCATACCAGTTAACTGTAACCTCAGGGAACTTAACCTTCACCTTCTGGTCGAGCTTATTCTGGCGAGCAGGGAATACGATCTTCACCTTCTGAGCCTGTGGAGCACAGTCTGTGAGCAGAGCTGTTGACGAGCCCTCTACCTTTGTAGGATAGCCGAGCTGGAGAGCCTTAAATACAGGGTGGAGGATGTGGCAAGCCATATCACCCAATGCACCTGTACCGAAGTCCCACCAACCACGCCAGTTCCAAGGCTGGTATACCTGGTTGTATGGACGGAACTTAGCAGGACCGATGAACAAGTCCCAGTTCAAAGTCTCAGGAACAGGGTCAACTGTTGTAGGACGCATCAAGCCCTGAGGCCAGATAGGACGGTCAGTGAAGGTATCTACGCGGGTAACCTCACCAATCTCACCGTTCCAGATCCAGTCGCATACCAGACGTACACCGTCATCCGATGAACCCTGGTTACCCATCTGTGTAGCCACGCCTGTGTGAGCAGCCATCTTGGTCAAAAGACGAGACTCATATACTGAGTGAGTCAGAGGCTTCTCGCAATATACGTGCTTACCGAGCTCCATTGCTGTTGCCGATACGATAGCGTGTGAGTGGTCAGGAGTAGCACACATCACAGCATCAATCTGATTGCCGATCTTGTCGTACATCTCACGCCAGTCCCAGAAACGCTGAGCCTTAGAGTAGCGGTCGAAAGTGCCCTTTGCATACTTCCAGTCAGTATCACAAAGTGCTACGATGTTCTCTCCCTCCAAACCCTTCAATACACCAGCACCACGTCCGCCGACGCCGACACCTGCGATGTTAAGTTTGTCAGATGGAGCTTTGTGTCCAAGTGCAGCACCCATTACATTGTTAGGCACTACAGTCATAGCTGCCAGACCTGTAGCTGAGGCCTTCAAAAAATCAGCTCTTGAAATTTTCTTTGACATAACTGTAATTTTAGGTTAATACTAAGTTTTCTTTATTAGATTGTTATTCTGTCTGTTGTCTGTTCCTTTACTTCGTATCAATATTTCACGCTCGGCAGCGACTCTACATAATATATGCTTCGCTCTAAGCAGTTCATTGGTGGCAGTGTGCAGCGGCTCACCTCTATGTAGTAGCTCTTCGTGCCACACTCCTCGGCGAGGGCTATCACCTTGTCAAAATCTATCTCGCCACTCTCGCCCACTATGCCACTGTCGTGCAGGTGGAGTGTCGCTACCGCCCCTTTGTTCGCCTCTATGAGCTGCTTTATCTCTACGTCAGCTCGTTTGCACTCCTGTGTGTCGAGGCTCAGTTGCACAAGTTCCTTGTCGCACTTGTGCCATATCTGCTTGAATATCGAGCCCTCGGCTTGCTTCCGCATAGCCTCCCACGTTGGATGTATGCAGAGCGTTATGCCTCGCTCGCGACACATCGTGCCTATGAGGTTGTAGTAGCGTGCGTAGTCGGCTATCTGCTCCGCTATTGGCTCGTCGGGGAAGTTTGCCATCGATAGGTAGCTACATCCCAATCTCTTTGCTGTCGCTATTGCCTTTGTTAGCCACTCGCTGTGGTCGGAGCTTATTATCGTCTCGCCAGCAGACTCTGCTCCCTCCTCTTTAGCTTTGGTTGTATCGTCATCTGCCTGAGCCGTGGCTGCAGGCTTCACATAGGGTTTGTTGATACGCAGTGCCGATATCCGTAACCCCTCGCGGCGGACCATCTCTTTGAACTTCTCCGCTCCCATATTGTAGCACTTACCATCGTAGTATGAGCCCACCTCCAATGTGGTGTATCCCATCTGTGCCACTTCGTAGAGTGTTCCCGATGCAGAATCGTACATCGCTGCGTCGACCGATGGCAGGTATAATCCTATCTCGGCTTGCACACCACGCATCACGTCATCCACCGCCTCTGTTATCTCCTCGGCAGCCTTCTTGAGTCCCATAACCGAAGATGCTGCATCCATCGTCGAGGATAACATCTGCTTGAAGAAGCTCAACCTATCCATATCGCCCTACACCTCGTTTTTTAGTCGTCGTAACGTACCGTCTCGCGGTCCTCTACCTCGTCATCATCCTCCACCGCTACAGCAGGTGTCGTTGCTGGCACGTTAGCCATAGCTTTTGCTCGCTGAGCGTCTATACGTGCTGCGATACGTATTCCCAACTCGTACATAAAGTAGCAGGGGATGAAAATCAGCACCTGACTAAACACGTCGGGAGGTGTTATTATCGCGGCGAATATCAGCAGTGCTACCGCTGCGTGTCGGCGATAATTTCGCATTGTGTCGGCTGTTATGAGTCCCATCGTTGCTATCAGTCGGATGAACATAGGCAGCAGGAATGTGATACCTCCTGCCATCGCCACTCCCATCACTGTGCTGATGAGTGAGTCGGGGGTAATCATATTGGCGATAGGTGCATCCACTGAGTAGTGTGTCAGGAAGTTTATCGTCAGCGGCACAATCACAAAATATCCAAAGAGCAGTCCTCCCATAAACCACACGGGTGTCTCTATCGTGTAACGCATACACTTACGACGCAGATGTGGCGGTATGGCAGGCTTTACGAAGAGCCATAGCTCGAAGAGTAGGTAGGGTAGGGCAACGATGAGTGAACCTATGAAGGCACACTTCATATCGAGCAAAAACTGTCCCGCCATACGGGTGTTTATCAGCTCAAAGTTGTCGGGAGAGATTTTCAGAGCCTCCGAGCCCAGCACGTCGCCCATCCACGCCAGGAATTGGTATGTTGGGAAGTTGGCATTCTGGGGACCCATCAGTATCTTGAGCCAGATGTTACTCACAGCGAACATTACGATGAAGAGGATGACAAATACTATCACCACTCTCATCAATATCTTGCGGAGTTCCTCAAGATGTTCGCCGAAGGTCATCTCCTTCTCGTCGTTCACGTTTTGTGTGCTCATTCCTCTCCTCGATTATCAGCCCAGGCTATCAACTCGCCGATTTATTTGTTCTTCTCTGCCTCCTGCTTCTCCTGCTCCTCGATAGGGGTGTTCATTCCCTCCTTAAACTCGCGAACGCCGCGACCCATACCACGCATAAGTTGTGGGAGCTTTGTGCCTCCGAAGAGAAGCAGCACTACCAAAACGATAAGTACAATCTCGGTTGTTCCCAATCCAAAAACCAAAAAATCCATAATTTTATTTTATTAAAATAATTTACAAAAATGATAAGTTCAGTTTCAACTCCAAAGATAGGAATAATATTCGGTTTCGCCAACTCCTGCGTCGACTTTTTAGCCCTGCAAAAGACTCTTTTTTATGATACGTAGGGTGTCTGTTTTGCTATTTGGTGTACCTCACAAACGAAAAAGAGTTGCCCGATGGTATGCGGACAACTCCATTCTATGTTGAAAAACCTTGTTTTTTTGCCTGCTACAACTCGCTCTCCTTCAGTCGCTCGGCGTTCTCAGCCACTATGAGGTGGTCGATGCAATCCTGGATGTCGCCATCCATAAATGCCGAGAGGTTGTAGATAGTGTAGTTTATGCGGTGGTCGGTGATACGACCCTGAGGATAGTTGTAGGTACGAATCTTTGCCGAGCGGTCGCCTGTCGAGACCATAGTCTTACGCTTCGATGCAATCTCGTCGAGGTACTTCGAGTACTCGAGGTTGAAGACGCGTGTACGCAACTCCTCGAAAGCCTTGTCGAAGTTCTTGAGCTGCGATTTCTGGTCTTGACACTGCACGACGATACCCGTAGGGATGTGCGTCAGACGGATAGCCGAATAGGTGGTATTAACAGACTGACCACCAGGACCCGATGCACAGAATATATCCTTGCGAATATCATTCATCGAAATCTCTACATCGAACTCCTCTGCCTCGGGCAATACTGCTACCGATGCTGCCGAGGTGTGAACGCGTCCCTGTGTCTCGGTCTGTGGCACACGCTGTACGCGGTGTACTCCCGACTCATATTTGAGTGTTCCGTATACGCTCTGACCGGTAACCTTCAGCACCACCTCTTTGTAGCCACCTACTGCACCGTCAGAGAACGATGTAATCTCATAACGCCAGCCCTTCGACTCGATATATTTGGTGTACATACGCAGCAGGTCGCCTGCGAATATAGCAGCCTCGTCGCCACCCGTACCGCCACGGATTTCGAGTATCGCATTCTTCTCATCCTGAGGGTCTTTTGGTATGAGCAGGAGCTTTATCTCCTCCTCCATTGTGGTGAGCTGAGGCTCGAGTGTCGCAATCTCCTCACGTGCCATCTCACGCATATCCTCATCCTTGTCATTTGCGAGGATATCCTTTGCATCGGCGAGTGCGTCGACAGCTTTGCGATAACGCTCCGATGTCTCAATTATAGGCTCCAACTCCTTGTACTCCTTTGTGAGCTGAACAAACTGCTTCACGTCGGCAATCACCTCGGGGTCGGTGAGCTTCTGACCTATCTCTTCGTACTTGAGCTTCAAGCCATCCAAGCGAATAAGTATTGAATTATCTGCCATAAATCGTTGCTATTTTCTATCAAAGTGCAAAGATAGTCAAATTTCAAAAAAAACACACCGTTTGTTTGCAATTTCAGAAATTATGGATAATTTTGCACTCGCAAATGGTTCCTCTGCGACCCGCTGCGGTCAACGAGGTGAAAAGGAAATACGGTGTAAATCCGTAACAATACCTGTTGCTGTAAGTCCCATTCCGGCTTCGGAATCGAAGGCTGTCGCACTCTTTGCCACTGGGTAAAACCGGGAAGGCGCGACAGGGGGATAAGTCAGAAGACCTGCCTTTGCATTTTAGATTTTTGACCTGCAGGACTACGGGACAAATCAAAACTAATTTTATCCGTAATGTTAGAATTGAGCCCGTAGTGTTTTAGGGCTATGTGTTTGGGAAATTGCTGTTTTTCAGACGCTTACGGCAAAGATGTTTTGAGTTAATTTTTTGGTTCTGCTCTTCAAGATGCGACCTTTTTATTAACTTAAAATATTGATGCATTATGAAGAGATTTTTTATTTTGGCAGCTGTGGCTTTAGCTGTGGCACCAATGGTGGGATGTGAGTACGACGACGATGATTTATGGTCGAAGGTTGAACAGATGCAGGGGCAGATTGATCAGAACACTGAGGATATCGCAACGCTCACAGCACTGATGGATGCTCTTTCGGAGGGAAAGGTTATCACCTCAGTAGAGCCTACCGATGAGGGTTATACCCTCCATTTCAGCGATGGCTCATCTATCGCAATCCGCAACGGACGTGATGGAGAGGACGGTCAGGACGGCGAGGATGGCAAAGATGGTGAGGATGGCACAAGTGGTGATTCTCTCTTTGCTTCGGTTGAGATTGGCGATGGTGTGGTCATCATCACACTGACCGATGGACGTGTGATAGTTCTTCCTACCGTTTCGGAGGAGCCTATGGCAGAGGTACGTACTTTGACTTTCGAGGACTCGGACTACAAAGGTGGTGTCTCGGCTACCTATTGGTCGGATTTCATCCCTGCGGATAGTGAGTATGGCAACGGTAATGGCCATTACGCGTGGGTAGACGAGGGTAATACGATGTTAGCCTTCACTCCGGCAACAGATGCATTGTTCCCCGGCTATGGCGGACACGCACTATCGCACTACGTGGGCAGCGACCTTTCGCAAGGCGACTATACACACGACCTGCAGGCGTATAATGTTGCAGGCGGAGCTAATGGCTCGGAGAACTTCTGCGTTCATTTTGGCTTTGTCGATGACTCTGGCTTGGGTATGATGAACGAGATGTTAGGCTTCCATTTTGCCGATGGCGTGGCACGCACCATCGAGAGTATGATGGTTACCAACACTACCTATGTATATAATCTGCTCACCAATGGCGATGGCTGGCAGGTACCTACGGGAGCATCGGATGAGAGCTGGTTTAAGATTGTGGCGTATGGCTTCGATGAGAACGATGAGCCTACGGGCGAGGCAGAGTTCTATCTCTGGCGTGAGGGCAGAGTAGGTGTTGCGGAGTGGACCGAGTGGGATTTGACATCGCTGGGTAAGGTAGCAAGGGTAGATTTCAACCTTGTGGGTAGCGAGGACCTCTATACCGAGTATGGTCTGGGCGTTGCAGGATACTTTGCCTACGATGATGTGAAGGTAATATTTGAATAGACGATATAATGAAGTATTTAAGACTTTTGTCGCTATTGCTCCTTGCAGTGGCGTGTAATAAGAACGAGCTTATAACCGAGCAGATTGAGGATGAGCATTATCGCCCTCGCACCGAGTCTTCCGTAGCGGAGGCTCAAAAGGTGTGGGAGTACACTCCTGCCCCCGGTCAGTTCATCAACGAGCTGAAGACTTCGGGTTTTACGGGCGAGGAGCTTACCGCCGAGGCTGCTGTGGCTTATGCCGAGCGACGTATGAGCGAGGGTCGTTTCGTCTCGCTCGGAGGCTTTGGTGGCTATATCGTTGTCGGCTTCGACCATAGTGTCGATAATGCTGGTGGCTACGATTTTGCTGTTGAGGGTAACTCCTTCGACGGCTCGTCCGAGCCAGGCATCGTGTGGGTTATGCAGGATGAGAATGGCGATGGCAAGCCTAACGACACTTGGTATGAGCTGCGAGGTAGCGAGAGCGGAAAACCTACGACCATACAGAACTACGCCGTTACCTACTACCGCCCCGCAGAGCCTCAGTCGCCTGTTAAGTGGAGCGACAGCGAGGGAGTAGAGGGCGAGATAGATTATGTGGGTGCTCACCACTCGCAGGATTATTACTACCCTGCGTGGATTGCCACCGACAGCTATACCCTGAGTGGCACACGCCTCGAGGCACGTAACTATGACAAGTCAGGTAATGGCACAATGTGGGTGCAACCTGCCTACGATTGGGGTTATGCCGACAATCAGAGCTCTGTGGATTTCATCTCTCGCAACGGAGCATTCAACCTTTTCGATATCGACAATGCTATGGATACGTGGGGTAATGCCGCAGAGATAGAGTATATCGACTTTGTCAAGGTGCAGTGTGGTGTCAATGCCAAGAGCGGTCATCTGGGCGAGCTCTCGACAGAGGTCTTTTCTGTGGTAGACTACAAAATGGTATTTTAGTAGTATGATAAAGTTTTCAACATACAAATTCGCTTTAGTGCTGGCTTTTGTGTCGGCACTAAGCGGTTGTATGGATTGGAAATATGGTATCGAGGAGGATTTCTCGGTCTCGGATGAGGGGTTGTTCATCCTTAACGAGGGCAACTTCAACTATGGCAATGCTACGCTTTCGTACTATAACCCTACTACTAAACGTGTCGAGAACGAGGTCTTCTATCGTGCCAATGCTATGCGTCTGGGCGACGTAGCTCAGTCGATGACTATTCACAACAACATCGGTTGGGTGGTAGTCAATAACTCGCACGTTGTATTCGCCATCGACACCCGCACCTTCCGCGAGGTGGGTAGAATCGAGGGCTTTACTTCGCCACGATACATCCATTTTGTGTCGGATGAGAAGGCTTATGTTACCCAGATTTGGGATAATCGTATCGCTATCGTCAACCCCCGACGATATGAGATTACGGGCTACATCGAGTGTGAGGGTATGAATATGGAGAGTGGCTCTACGGAGCAGATGGTGCAGTGTGGCGACTACGTCTTTGTCAACTGCTGGTCATATCAAAACAAAATCCTTAAGATTGATACCCGTACCGACGAGATAGTAGCTCAGTTGGAGGTGGGTATCCAGCCTACATCTGTGGTACTTGACAAGAACAATAAGCTCTGGACCATCACCGATGGCGGCTTCGATGGTAGCCCCTATGGCTACGAAGCTCCTGCATTGTATTGCATTGATGCCGAGACCTTTACTATCGAACGAGAGTTCCGCTTCCGTAAGGGCGATGCCCCCTCGGAGATTCAGATTAACCGCCAGGGCGACACCATCTATTGGATTAACGATGATATCTGGCAGATGTCGGTTGACGCCACACTTCTGCCCTTTGAGCCTTTCCTCGCTGCGAAGGGTACAATCTACTACGGCTTGACCGTGTGTCCTCGTTCGGGTGATGTATATATAGCCGATGCGATAGATTATCAGCAGCCCGGAATGATATATCGTTACTCTGCTCGGGGCGAGAAGTTGGATGAATTCTATGTGGGCGTTATTCCTGGTGCTTTTTGTTGGAAATAGTTGTTATGAGGAGCTTTTTGGTCATATTGTTCGCTCTTGCAGCTCTGATGTCGGCTCACGCTCAGACCAATGACAATTGGCTTGAGGATGGTATCGACATCCCCGAGGTGGAGTTTTTTGGCGAGCGGCCAATGAAGGATATAGGCACCCAGAAGACCGACTTTGAGGAGCGTGTCCTCAAGGAGAGCATCTCGCTCTCTATGGCTGATGTGCTGACCTTCAACTCCTCTATCTTCGTTAAGAACTATGGTCGTGCAACTCTCTCTACCGTCTCATTCCGAGGCACTTCGCCTTCGCATACGCAAGTTACGTGGAATGGACTGAGAGTCAACAGTCCTATGTTGGGTATGACCGACTTCTCGATGATACCCTCCTATTTTATTGACAAGGCTTCGCTACTTCACGGCACCTCCTCTATCCACGATACGGGTGGTGGTTTGGGTGGCTCTGTGAGGCTCTCTACGCAGCCTCTCACGACCGAGGGCTTCGGCTTGCAATATATCCAGGGTGTGGGCTCTTTCCGTACTTTCGATGAGTTTTTGCGATTGACGTATGGCAGTCGAAAGTGGCAATTCTCCACACGTGTGGCGTACTCTTCGTCGCCCAATGATTTCAAGTATCGCAACCGCGACAAGCGAGAGAATATCTACGATGACGAGATGAATATCATTGGCAAGTATTACCCCGTCGAGCGTAACCGCAGCGGAGCATATAAGGATCTGAATATCTTGCAGGAGATATCTTTTAACAGCGGCAAAGGTGATAGACTCTCGTTGAGTGCGTGGTACGTGAACTCCAATCGTGAGCTGGCTATGCTCACCACCGACTATGGCGATGCGGATGCCTTCGACAACCGCCAGCGGGAGCAGACCCTGCGTAGTGTTGTTCAGTGGGAACACCTGCGACGCGATTGGAAGGTGGCAGCCCGTGCAGGATATGTCTATTCGTGGACCGCATACGATTTCAAGCGAGACCCGGGCAATGGAAATATGGAGTCGATGACTCGCTCACGTAGCCTCACCAATACACTCTTTGCCCAGGGCGAGGGCGAGTGGTTTATATCCAACCGATGGCTCGTAACAGCCAATCTCACAGCCCATCAGCACTTTGTCGAGAGCCGCGATAAGAATGTCATCCGCCAGGATGGCAACAAGGCTGTTGTCGGCTACGACCAGAGCCGAACGGAGCTCTCGGGCTCTCTGTCGCTCAAGTGGCGACCTACGGAGCGGTTGGGATTGTCGGCTGTGGTGCGTGAGGAGATGTATGGCGAGGAGTTTTCGCCTGTCATTCCGGCTCTGTTTGCCGAGTATGAACTGTCGCGACGTGGAGCAGTTATGCTCAAGGGCTCTCTATCACGTAACTTCCGCTTCCCTACGCTCAACGACCTCTATTTCCTGCCAGGTGGTAATCCCGACCTGCGTAAGGAGAAGGGTTGGAGCTACGATGCGGGCATATCGTTTGCTGTCGGCAAGGAGGATAGCTATCGCATAGAGGCGTCGGCGACGTGGTTTGACTCTCATATCGAGGATTGGATTTTGTGGCTCACAACAACCAAGGGCTTCCTCTCGCCACGCAATGTGAAGGATGTGCACGCCTATGGTGTGGAGTTGCAGTCGAAGGCTGATGTCGCTATTACGAAGGAGTGGCTCCTCAGACTCAATGCTACACTCTCGTGGACGCCTTCCATAAACGAGGGCGAGCCTCTGACCCCTGCCGATAAGTCAGTAGGACAGCAGCTCCCCTATACCCCCGAGTGGTCCTCTTCGCTCACGGGTGAACTCAGGTGGCGTAGCTGGTCGTTACTCTATAAGTGGTGCTATTACAGCGAGCGATATACTATGTCGAGCAACGACATAACGCTCACGGGCGAGCTCCCCAAATACTATATGAATAACCTCTCGCTCGAGAAGGGTTTTTCGCTCAGCTGGGCAGATATCTCTGTTAAGGGTAGTGTCAACAATCTCTTCGACGAGGAGTATCTTTCGGTCCTCTCACGCCCAATGCCGGGTATCAACTTTGAGATATTTATAGGCATTACACCCAAGTGGTAAAAAAAGAGATTGTCCTTTTGGACAATCTCTTTTTCTACACTACTCTACAGGCTCAAAATCCTCTTTGCTTACTCCGCAGAGTGGACAAGACCAATCTTCTGGGATATCCTCAAATGCGGTGCCTGGAGCGATACCTGAATCTGGATCACCCAGCTCGGGGTCATAAATCCAATCACATACTGTACAACGATATTTCATAATCTTTCAATATTTTTGACACTTCCGATAGTTCAATCTTCGTGCCGATTACACATAACAATTTTATCTTTTTGCAAAGATATATAACCTTTTACCGAATTGCAAGCTGAATCTATAAAATATTTCTCTATGGTTATAAGATTTTTTTATCGTATCTTTGCCACAAAGACTTTGAACGATGAAAATTGGAGATATAGATTTAGGCTCTCAGCCACTCTTTTTAGCACCGATGGAGGATGTTACCGACCCTTCGTTCCGATATATGTGCAAGCAGTTTGGGGCGGATGTCGTAACCACCGAGTTCATCTCTTCGGATGGACTTATCCGCGATGCCTGGAAGTCGCGTGCCAAGCTCAATATCGACGAGGCAGAGCGACCCGTAGGTATCCAGATTTATGGGCATCTCATCGAGCCTATGGTCGAGGCTGCCCGCATTGCCGAGAGTGCTAATCCCGATTTTATCGATATCAATTTCGGTTGTCCTGTAAAGAAGATTGCCTCGCGAGGTGCCGGCTCGGGTATGATGCGTGATGTGCCACTTATGGTCGAGATGACACGTCAGATTGTCGAGGCTGTGAAGCTCCCCGTAACTGTCAAGACGCGTCTTGGCTGGGATGAGGAGTCGAAGAATATTATGGATATAGCCCTCCGCTTGCAGGATGTGGGTATCAGGGCACTCACCATCCACGGTCGCACACGCTCACAGATGTATCGTGGTGAGGCTGATTGGACACTCATCGGCGAGGTCAAGAACAACCCCGCAATCCACATCCCTATCATCGGCAATGGAGATGTTGATTCTGCTCAGAAGGCAAAACAGATGTTCGATAGGTATGGTGTCGATGGTGTTATGATAGGACGTGCCACCTATGGTCGTCCCTGGATATTCCGCGAGGTTAAGCACTATTTGCAGACGGGCGAACTCCTGCCACAGCCATCTGTTGTCGAGCGTGTGGAGATTGCCAAACGTCATTTAGCCAAGTCTATCGAGATTAAGGGCGACAGAGTCGGTATTCTGGAGATGCGTCGCCACATGTCCAACTACTTCAAGGGCTTGCCCGACTTCAAGCAGACCCGCCTCAAGTTGGTTACTCTGTTCGACGAGCAGGAGATATACTCTACGCTCGACTATGTAGCCCAGCGTTGGGGTGATTACGATATGAGTGGTGCTGTGCCACCATCCCTATCCCACGATATTTAGTGAGGTGTAGCCTTAGAAATCCATCTTATAGAGATTTGTCTGCTTTGGCTCGAAGCCCATACTGCGGTATAGGGCATTAGCCTCTGTGCGGTGGGGCGACGATGTGAGCATCAGGCAGCAGGGTGCTATCTGACGTGCGAAGTTTATCGCATACGCCACCATTGCACGACCTATGCCGCGACCTCGTGCCGCACTATCTACCACCACATCCTCCAACCATACCTTACGCATCGAGGGCGATGAGTAGGTGCAGAGCGAGAACATTCCCACCACCTCACCTTGTGAACGAGCTACGAATAATCGGCACGACATATCGCGTATTATTATCCGCAGCTGCTCCTCATCGAATGTGCTCTTTGTGCCTGTCAGCTGCTGCAACATTCTGCCTATTGGCTCAACGAGCGAGCTATCGAAGCTATCGACGATTGTTATCTTCAGGTTTTCCATAGTCCTGTCTCACAAAATAGGGAGCTACGCTCCATCTTTGGGCGAAGCTCCCTATATTTATTATATATAAGGTGATTATACAAACGGATACTTTACAATCTCCGCCTTGAGCAGACGCTCGCGAATTACTACTGCTACCACGTTGCCCACCTTTGCCTGGTCAGCCTTCACGTAGCCCATAGCTATACCCACTTTGAGCATAGGCGACATTGTGCCCGATGTTACTACACCTATCTCCTCACCCTCGAGTGTTGCTATCTTATATCCGTGGCGAGGTATGCCTCGGTCAATCATCTTGAGTCCCACCAACTTACGCTCTACGCCCTCAGCTTTCTGCTTTGCGAGATATTCGCGGTCGATGAAATTCTTGCCCTCGGCAAACTTTGTTACCCAGCCCAGACCAGCCTCCAGAGGTGATGTAGTGTCGTCGATGTCGTTACCGTAGAGAGCAAATCCCTTCTCTAAGCGGAGTGTGTCGCGAGCACCCAGACCGATATTCTTCAATCCAAACTCTTCGCCAGCCTTCCACATAGCCTCCCAGATGGTGTCAGCGTCGGCGTTGTACATATAAATCTCACAGCCACCCGAGCCTGTGTAACCTGTGATAGAGAGTATAGCATCGCATCCAGCCACCTTTGTCTGCTTGAATGTGTAGTACTCCATATCCTCGACCTGCTCCTCGCACATCTTCTGTACGAGCTTCATTGCCAAAGGACCCTGAATAGCCACCTGTGCAATGTTGTCCGATGAGTTCTCCAACTCCCTGCCTGGCTCCATACCGAACTTCTTACCTGCCTCGCAGATATGGTTCCAGTCCTTCTCGGTGTTGGCTGCATTCACGCAGAGCATATATTTCGTGTCGCTGAACTTGTAGATGAGCACGTCATCCACTATGCCTCCCTTACCGTTAGGCATAGTTGAATACTGCACCTTACCGTCGTATAGCTTGCTCACATCGTTCGATGCGATATACTGCAACAGGTCGAGAGCCTTCTCGCCCTTCACCCATATCTCTCCCATATGGCTCACGTCGAACACACCCACCTTCCCGCGTACGGTCATATGCTCGTCGTTGATGCCCGAGAACTCGATAGGCATATTATATCCTGCGAACTCCGCCATCTTGGCACCCGCAGCGATATGATACTTTGTAAAAGCTGTTGTTTTCATATTATTATAAGTTTTAAGATTTCTCTATTTCTCGCTACGCTTAAATCCGAGTCGAGGACAACGCTTGAACTCCTTTGTGCGGTCAAACAGGTAGCGATATGTGGTGTGCATCTTATGACGTGTAGCACACACGTAGCTCTGAATCATACGATTCATCACAGGGTTGAAGTCGCCAATCCACGCAAACTCCACAGTCTTGTATTTGGTCTTTCCCGAGCGGAAATATGTGTCGTAGACATACTTAATCATACCCGACTCCACGCCCTTACCCTGGAACTCTGGTGTTACGGCGAATATCATTCCGAATATGCGGTCGCACGACTTACGCACCTTCAAGTCCCACATCAGACGCAGTTTGTTCCACAGGTTGAGCTTACCGTTAAACTTGCCTATGATACGGTTGATGTCGGGCACCATAATGAAGAATCCGACAGGCTCGTTGTTGAAGTAGGTGAAGAAGATGATGTTTGGGTCGATTATAGGACGCAACGTGTTCACTATCTTCTGAGCCTCCTCCTTTGTCATAGGTGTTACACCCGTAAAGAGCGACCACGCCTTGTTGTATATGATGCGGAAATCCTCTGCCACGCTCTCCAGATCCTTCATATTGATGTGGTCAAACGTGTAGCCCGGGGTGTTCATCAGTCGCTCGGCACGCTGATGAATCATCGTGTTGATATCGTCATCATCTACCCTCCAGAGGTAGGTGTTCTGGTTGAAGTAGTTTTGAAATCCGTAGTTTTCAAAGAGCTCCTTGTAGTATGGCGGGTTGTATGGGTTTGCGTAGAGTGGCTGGAACTCAAAACCGTCAACCAGCAGTCCCCACCACGAGTCGCGAGGTCCGAAGTTTATAGGGCCATCCATCGCCTCCATTCCGCGGCTCACTAACCACAGACGTGCTGTGTCGAATAGCAGGTTGGCAAGCTCCTGGTCGTTCACCGCCTCAAAGAAGCCACAGCCTCCCGTAGGCTGCTCATAGTCCTGGGAGTAGGCGTGCTCTTTATCGTAGAATGCTGCTATACGACCTACTGCCACTCCGTTTCTATCGTATGCTATCCAGCGGATAGCCTCTCCGTCGGCAAAATACTTATTCTTCTCAGGGTTAAATACCGCCTTTATGTCGTCGTCGAGAGGACACACCCAATAGCGATTACCTTTGTAGAGGCGTTTTGGTAGGTCGATGAACTCCTGCTCCAACGCAGCCGATGTTACCTCCTTGAGGGTATATTTTGTGTTACTCATATCGTTATTTTTCGTTCTGTTCCTATTTTATCTCGCGTTCGGGGTTTTGACGTATGAAAGCCTCCCACGACGAAGAGCCTTTGGCTGCCTTCTTGCCACCTCCGAGTCCCTTTACGCGAGCACTGCCCATTGCGTTCGATATGGGCGTACGTGCAGTGTAGTAGTGGCACATAGCCACCGCCATACCATCCGTAGCATCTAATCGGCGAGGCATATACTCAATCTTGAGCATACGTTTTATTATCCCAGCCACCTGCTCTTTCGATGCTGCACCGCTGCCTGCTATGGCTTGTTTGATGCGTGATGGGGCATATTCAAACACCTCCTTGCCACGCCATAGTGCCGCTGCCATTGCAACGCCTTGTGCACGTCCCAACTTGAGCATACTCTGCACGTTTGTACCAAAGAAAGGCGACTCGAGAGCCACCTCCTTTGGTTTATACTCCTCGATGAGAGCTCCCACACGCTCAAATATATATCTGAGCTTTGCGTAGGGGTCAGTCATCTTGTGCAGGTCTATGTCGCCCATCACCACCGAGCGAACCACTCTTCCCTCGACCTCTATTATGCCATAACCCATATAGTTCGTACCAGGGTCTATGCCCATAATACGATACGTTCTTTCCTCTGGCTGATTTTGTGTGGTCATAGGGTGGTGTCAGTCTTCTCGATTAGTCTAACAACTCAGCAATCTTCGCCTTGAGAGCCTCGCCACGGAGGTTCTTTGCAACGATTTTACCTGTTGAGCAGTCGATGAGGAAGTTCGATGGGATGCTGTTTACTGCGTAATCCTTACGAGACTGGGTATCCCAATACTTCACGTTGCTCACGTGTACCCAATCCATCTTATGCTCTGCTATAGCCTCACGCCAGCTCTCATCCTTTGCGTCGAGTGATACGCCATAAATCTCAAATCCCTTACCGTGATAAGCAGCGTATGTCTCCAACAAGTGTGGTACCTCACCCATACAAGGGCCGCACCACGATGCCCAGAAGTCCAGGAGCACATACTTGTTAGCCTCGTTCTCTATTACGCTCTTGAGCGAGATAGGCTCACCATTCAAACCTGGCTCCTCGATGTCGATGTAAGGCTGTCCTGGCTCGGTCTTGAGTGCCTTCTCTGCGTTCTCCTTCAGCGGAGCGAAATCCTCCTGAACGCTCTGTGGTGCCTTAGCCAAGATATCCAATATCTCCTGTGGCTCGAGCATCGATCCGTAGTCGCGAAGAATCTGACGGCCCAGCAGGTTGTCAATGTTTGCTGCGGCGAAAGTCTTGATATTCTCTTTGTACGCAGCCATAGCAGCCTCCATACCAGCATTGTCGCCAGCCTCCTGAGCCTTGTCGTAGCTCTCGTTGACAGCCCTCATCGTCTTACCGTAGTCATAGCTCTTATCGTTGAGCTCGGTGCCAACAACAGCGTAGCCACCCAGACGAGCACCTGTGGTCTTTTTAATAGTCATCTCGCCTGCCTCCAAGAAGAAGTAGAAGAAGAGCTCCGAACCGCGTGGGTTTGCATTCTCCACTGCGATGTATCTTATCTCTGGCTCCTCCACCATACCCTCAAAGTGAATTGTGTTGTTCTCTACTGTCAATGTGTCGACAGGGATAAACTCGTTGTTTTCCAACTTAATGAGGTATACAATCTTACCATCCTCAAAAGCCTCGTCAGTACCGTTGATTGTGTAGGCTGCTGGACCCTGCTGTGCAGGAGCACCACAAGCTACCATTGTAGCTGCTGCGATGCAGAAAATAAAAAATCTCTTCATTGTCTTATTGTTTTTTAATTGTTTGTCAAATTGCTCATTACTCTTTGTCTTTCAGAGCCTTCTCTACTGCCGACAATCGACGTGAGATGTTTGGCAGATCCTTGAATACAGCAAACGAGCGGTGATACTGTATTCCTGGCAGTGCTGGTGAGCCGAAGCGAATCTCTCCGTCGGGCACATCCTTGTCGATACCGGTCTTCGAGCCAATCTTGGCGTAGTTGCCAATCGTTACGTGGTCGGCGATACCCACCTGACCCGCCAAGAAACAGTTGCGACCAACCTTCGACGTACCGGCAATACCCATCTGTGCCGATGATACTGTATTCTCGCCAATCTCTACATTGTGTCCCACTTGGATAAGGTTGTCGAGCTTCACGCCCTTGCGTATTATCGTTGAGTCGGTCTTTGCACGGTCGATGCAGGTGTTTGCACCAATCTCCACGTTATCCTCGATTATCACATTTCCGAGCTGTGGTATCTTGTCAAATGTGCCATCTGGCTTTGGCAGGAATCCAAATCCGTCAGCACCTATCACTGCTCCTGCGTGGATAATACAGTTGCTACCTACGCGGCAACCCTCATAAATCTTCACACCAGGGTAGAGTGTCGTGCCCTCGCCCACCTTCACACCGTCGCCGATGTATACCTGTGGGTAGATTTTACAACCCTTGCCTACCGATGCTCCTGCCTCGATTACTGCGAAGTCGCCCACGTAGCAATCCTCTGCCACTGTCGCCTTCTCCGATATTGAGCACATCTTGCTTATGCCCTTCTTCTGGGGCTTCATCGCGTTGTACATCTCCAAGAGTTTGAGCACTGCCACGCCTACATCCTCCACCTTTATGAGTGTCGCTGCTATGGGAGCTGTTGGCTCAAAAGAGTTAGCCACCAAGACGATAGATGCCTCAGTCGTATAGATAAACTGCTCATATTTTGGGTTTGTGAGATATGTGAGCGAGCCCTTCTTGCCTCCCTCGATAGAGGATACGGTGTGCACCGCTGCATTCTTGTCTCCTACAACTTCGCCGCCCAAAATACCGGCAATCATTTCTGCTGTAAATTCCATATTGGTTATCGTTATTTAGTTGTTAATATTTCAGCTTAGCTTCCAAAAGTATGAATAATTTGTGTTGTTTCAAAATTTATATGACTATTTTGTCATATAATCCTCCAATCGTACCCCCTCGGGCATCATTTCTGCTATCTCGCCACCGAAGGCTCTTATCTCGCGTATTGTCGACGAACTTATGTCGCTCAGCTCGGCTGGTGTTGCGAGCATAATGGTTGCAATCTCGGGGAAGAGGCGGCGGTTTGCCTGTGCCATTGTCTTCTCGTACTCGAAATCTATGCTGTTTCTCACTCCGCGAATTATCGCCACAGCCCCCATCTCGCGAGCCACTTCGATTGTGAGTGTGGAGTATGTACACACCTCCACGCGAGGCTCGTTACGATATAGGTCGGCTATGAGTTGTTTGCGTCGCTCTACGGTGAGCAATCCCTTCTTCGCGATGTTGTCGCCTATGGCAATGACCACTTTATCAAACATACGCAGGGCATCCTCCACTAATGCTGCGTGTCCTCGTGTGAATGGGTCAAACGACCCTGGAAATATGGCAGTACGTGTCATATCTTATCTGTTATGGTTTTAATCTCTTTTCAACCTCGCCCATTATCCTCTCAACCGAGATGTGCGAGTATACTCTCTGCTCTAAACGTGCCAGGGATAGTGCCCCTTGCCAGTCGAGTATCATCACCTCTTCGGCTTTTGCCAAGTCGGCTTTTGTTACCTCGCGTGTGCGTATCGTGTAGCCTAAAGCCTCCGCTGCTGCTATTATGCGAGCCCCCTCCACGCTCTCGCACGTCGATGGGTGCGTGAGTAGAGTACGCCCTCCCAATGCAATTAGTGGGCGAGCTATGTCGGCAACGATGTTTTCGCCTTTGGCTATCACACCCTTTTCAAATCCGCGACAGCGAGCCAATGCGTCTGCTAAGTCGCGTGTATGAGCCATCGCCGATGATGGATGTTGTGGTATGGGTGTCGCTATCTCTATGTATGTAGCCTTTGGATGTAGCGAACGCATCACGTACCCATCATATATCGAAGCCTCATCGTTGCGTATGCTGTACTCTGCATTGGCATTGAGCGTCAGCGTGATGCGTACCGAGCCTCGCCGCGAGGGGTTGTTGTGTTGCAGTAGGGTAGCCACCATTTGACGCAGCTCGCTTGCCGATAGCGGCAGCACTATTCCGAACAGAGCCTCGGCACTACGATTTAGCAGGGCAAGGTGTGCCTCTGCGGCGTAGAGTACGTGGTTGAGCGATAACATCTCCTGGCTGAGGTATACGCCCTCGGCGGGATGCTCTTTCACCACCTCGCCCTGCCAAATCATATATCGCTCACGCTGCTCCATTAGTTGCTCATAAATATCTTCATCAACATCTCTCTCAGCAATTCAGCCTCCGATGCCGAGCCCGTATTCATTCCTTTGCTTTTGGCATCATACTCTCGCATCAGACCGAGTATCTGGAAGAGCTGAGGGCTTGTCCATCCCGAGGCTTGTCGCTTCAGCTCGCCTATGACGTATGGGTTACCTTTCTTGAGTATCCGCATCAGCTCCACATCGCTTGGGAAGGCTATGCCTTTGCGTCGCTCCTGCCAACGCAGGTAGTTTATCACAAACAGGTCGCGAAAGAGCGAGAACAGATTTAATACTATCAGCAGCAGAGGGTTATCCTTTGGATTTGCTGCCAGATGTTGTGCTATGTTCATCGCACGTGCTACATCCTTTACTGCCACAGCGTTGCTCAACTCGTAGATATTAAACTCCTTCGATATGCCGACATTCTGCTCTATATGGTCCTCCGTTATGTGTGTCGTTCCTGCAGGCAGAGCCACCAGCAACTTCTCTATCTCGTTCGATATCTTCTCTATGTCGCATCCTATGTGGTCGGTCAACATCCTCAGAGCCTTCTGTGTGATGCTCAGTCGCTTCCCTTTCAGAAAGTTTACTAACCACCCCTCAATCTCATAGTCGCGTGGTCGCACAGCCTCCAGCACTACGCCTGCTGCGTTACACTGCTTGTAGAATGACGAGCGTTTGTCTACGCTCTTCTGCTTGTGGCATACGATGAGTATGGTGCTTGCCTGTGGCTTCGATGTGTAGTGCGATAGCTTGTCTATGTCATCTATCTGCTGTGCCTCCTTCAATATTATCACCTCGTATGCTCCCATCATCGGCATCTGTCGGCAGAGGTTTACTACTTGTGCGGCAGACGTATCTTTTCCGTATACTGTTATCTGGTTGAACGACTGTTCGGCAGGCGAGAGTATCGACTCGCTCAGAGCATTGCATATCATATCGATGAAATAGCTCTCCTCGCCCATCAGCAGGTATATAGGTGCAAACTTCCTGCTGGCTATGTCAGCCATTATCTGCTCCGCCTGGGCTACGCAATCCTTAAATTTTACTGTCGATTTAGCCATCTCTACAAATTCTCTTTTGTTATCTTCAGCACCTGTTCACTATGGCGTGTGAGGCGAGCGGTGTCGCTTATGCGGCGACCTACGAGCCACACTATCTCTCCGCCACTGAGCAATACAAATTGGCGACTCTTCTCCGCCATCGACACCTTGCAGTCAATCAGATAGTCGCTCACCTTTTTTCTGCCCGCCATACCGAATGGTACGAATTGGTCGCCCTCCTGCCAGCGTCTTAGTGTGAGAGGGAACGAGAGTTTTTCGGCATCCAACAGAGCCACATTCTCGGGTTGTTGCAACGATGCTATGTCGTCTATGTTGCATAGTTCAAAGTGCAGTACATAGTTGCTGAAATATGCACGTCGCTGTCCCTGCTGAATCTCTACCTCGCACACGTCGTCGGGCTCTATTGGCGAAATCACTATCTTGCCTCTGTCGGTATACGCCACGTGGCTGCGTGAGTAGAATCTCTTGCCCGATGTCGCTGCTTTGAGAGCCTGACACAGTCGATTTACTGTGTCGCCACGAAATGCGAAGTGCGACGATAGTATCTCGTAAATTATAAAATCCTTGGTCTCTATATGCTCTATGCGGTTGGTGTGGAGGGTGATTATATCCCCTGACACCTCTACAATTTGCTTGTATATACCCTCCATTGCATAGTCTATGAAACGCTGTGCTTGTGTTAGACGTTGTATGTTGCTCTCCATCGTCGGGGTGAAGTGGGGTGCAATCTCCTTTATGCGTGGGATGAGTCCTAAGCGTATTTTGTTGCGTAGATATTTTGTTGAGCGGTTTGATGAATCTTCGCGGAAATGGATGTGTTTGCGTATGGCGTACTCCAATATCTGCTTGCGTGTAGCGAAGAGCAGAGGTCTTACCACACGTCCCACCTGGTTGTTTATTCCCGTCAGCCCTCTGAGCCCCGTTCCTCGCAACATGTTGATGAAGAAAGTCTCTATTGAGTCGTCGACGTGGTGTGCTATTGCTATTACCGTGTAGCCATACTTCTCGCACAGCGAGTTAAACCACTCATAACGCAGGCGTCGTGCCGCCATCTCCATACTCTCGCCCGTGAGTTCCATCTCTCCTGTGGTGTCGAAGCGTTTGTTGTGGCACTCTATGCCGTATCGGCGTGCCGCCTCCTGCACGAGTATCTCATCCTCGTCGCTCTCGGCACCTCGCAGCTGGAAGTTACAGTGTGCTATGCCTACGTGGTAGCCACAGTTTACGCAGAGCGACATCAGTACCATCGAGTCTACGCCTCCCGATACGGTGAGCAGAATCTTATCCTCGTGTGTGAATAGCTCCTCTTTGGCTATGTATTGCTGAAATTTCTCTACCAACATATCCCCTTTGCTACAAAATGTTTACTTCGGGCTCAATCTCAATGCCGAAGCACTCCTTTACGCGACGCTGCACCTCTCGCGAGAGTTCTATCACCTCGCCACCCGATGCACCGCCATAGTTTACCAATACTAAAGCCTGTCGGTCGTGTACGCCCACCTTACCATTGCGATAGCCCTTCATCCCTGCCTGGTCTATGAGCCATCCGGCTGCTAACTTACTCTTCTCTGCGACTGCTGCGGGGTAGAGTGGCATCTCGGGGTGCTCCGCCTTCATCGTGTCGGCTACCCCCTTCTCTACGATAGGGTTCTTGAAGAAGCTACCTGCATTACCCAGCACCTTTGTGTCGGGCAGCTTTGCATTGCGTATCGAGCATATCGCCTGGCGTATGTTTTTCAGTGTCGGACCTCCTAACTCCTCCACCTTTTGACATACGTCGCCATAGTGCAGGTTTGGCTGTGCTATCTTGCTCAGTGTAAACTCGACGGATGTAATTATCGTCTTACCTCGCAACTCCTGCTTGAATATGCTGTCGCGATAGGCAAATCGGCACTCCTTACAGCTCAGCGAGAGATGTCGGCACTCGGTTGTGTCGAACAGATGTACGCGTGATATTATATCTTTCGCCTCTGCTCCGTATGCCCCTATGTTCTGTACGGGCGAAGCTCCTACCGTGCCGGGTATGAGCGAGAGGTTCTCTGCTCCCCATAGCTCGTGCTCCACGCACCACGCCACCATATCGTCCCACTCTTCGCCTGCCTGCACCTCTATCGTGAGCGATGTCTCATCCTCACCTACGATGGCTATGCCTTTGCCTGCGGGGTGAATCAGTGTGCCCTGGAAATCTTTTGTGAAGAGTATGTTGTTACCTCCGCCGAGTGTGTACCACTCGCCCAGAGAGGCTCTGTCGGCAAATATCTCATCAAGCTCCTCGGCTCTTTCGAATGTGATGAGGCGATTGCACTTCTGCTCCACGTGAAAGCTGTTCAGGTCGCGTATATCGTGGTTGATAAACTCTCTTATCATTGCTACGGTTGTTTAGCATTAAACTTGCATCATCTGTCGGGTGGTTGCACTCTGAAATATCCCCCGAAGAAAAAAATACTTTGTATTTTCGGCAAAGTTAAAAAATATTTTGTAAATTTGGATGATTTTTGGGTGTCTCCTTATAGGAGGCGTGCGAAAAAGGGTGTGAGAGCTGCCCGTAATGTGCCGACAACAACTAAAATTACAACTAATATGTTTACCGAAAAAGATTTAGAACAGATTAAAAATCACTCTCTGACGCCACAACAGGTGGAGGCTCAGATTGAGAATTTCCGTAAGGGTTTTCCTTATCTGAAGGTCGTGCGAGCTGCTGCTGCGGGCGATGGCGTGAAGGTCTTGGATGAGGAGCAGATTAATCGTGCTATCGAGCGTTACGATGCCGAGTCTAAGGATTTGAAGATTGTGAAGTTTGTCCCTGCATCGGGAGCTGCTACCCGTATGTTTAAGGAACTCTTTGAGTTCGTTGGAGCAGGTAAGCGAGGTAAGGGTATCGACACTCTGCTGGAGAATATCCGTAAGTTCGCCTTCTATGAGGAGCTCTCACAGTTCATCAACGACGACTCTACCGATGAGGAGATTGTATCTGCTATCATCATCAATGGTCTGGCTTATGGCTCAAAGCCAAAGGGCTTGGTTACCTTCCACGCCTATGAGGATTCTACCCGTAAGGCTGTCGAGGAGCACTTGGTTGAGGGTGCTCTGTATGCTCGCTCGGGCGATGAGGTCTATATCCACTTTACCGTGTCGGAGGAGCATATGGGCGGGTTCTGGGATGTGCTGGGTGAGGCTCAGCCATATTTCGAGGAGTATTTCGGCGTTAAGTATAACGTGTCGTTCTCTGTTCAGAAGCCATCTACCGATACTATCGCTGTCAACCCCGACAACACTCCATTCCGCACCGACGATGGTCAGCTTCTGTTCCGCCCTGCGGGCCACGGTGCTCTGATTGAGAATCTGAACGATATCGATGCCGACATCATCTTCGTCAAGAATATCGATAATGTTACCACCGATGCACGTCGTGGCGATACCATCAAGTACAAGAAGGCTCTCGCAGGTCTGCTTTTGGAGTTGCAGGAGCAGTCGTTTGAGTATCTCAAGGTGTTAGAGGTCGGCGGAGCCGATTTGGAGCCTATCGCCGAGTTTGTTGAGAAGCAGCTCTGCGTTAAGTTGCCCGATGATTACAATACCGCTCTGCTGAAGAGTGTCTTGGATCGTCCTATCCGCGTCTGCGGTGTGGTACGCAACCAGGGTGAGCCTGGTGGTGGTCCTTTCTGGGTTGCAGGCGAGGGCTTGGAGTCTTTGCAGATTGCCGAGTCGAGCCAGATTGCTCCCGAGGATATGCACCTGATGCAGTCTGCTACTCACTTCAACCCTGTTGATTTGGTTTGTGGTGTCAAGGACTCTCGTTCACGTAAGTTCGATTTGACAAAATATACCGACCCGGAGACGGGCTTCATCTCTTCTAAGTCGAGCGGTGGTCGTGAGCTGCGAGCACAGGAGTTGCCTGGCTTGTGGAATGGTGCTATGGCTAAGTGGAACACCATCTTCGTTGAGGTGCCTATTACCACCTTCTCACCTGTGAAAGTTGTGCAGGATTTGTTGCGTGCAGAGCACCAGCCAGAGTATTAGAGATATAGAACATATTTCATACTAACCGCCCACAAAATGGGCGGTTTTTGTTTTTGTTCTGTTTTTCGTCGGTTGGGGGTGTTGGAGCCTCGAAAAAATAAAAATTTTTATAAAAATAATACAAATCGACCAATTTCACTTAAATATCTAAATATCAAATATATAACCTCTAATAGTGGTGGTTTTTCTATCTGTTTTAGGCTTTAATTTAGGTGGTTTAGTGGCGTTTGAAGGTAAATTTTGGACCGAAATTTTGTAACTCTACCAAAAAGTCTTACCTTTGTGTGCCGTTTTAATAATAGGTATAAATATAACGGAGCGGAAATTTCACAAAAATCGAAAATTATAACAAGTAATAAATCAAATATAAAAATTATGAGTAACACAAAACTTCAACAGTTGACAGACAAGCTCTATCAAGAGGGTTTGGAGAAGGGCCGCAACGAGGCTGAGAACTTGGTAGCTCAAGCAAAGAGCGAGGCTCAGAAGATTGTAGCTGAGGCTGAGGCTAAGGCGAAGCAGATTATTGCTGATGCCGAGCATAAGGCTGAGGATATCGAGAAGAATGCTATGACCGAGATTTCTCTCGCAGGTAAGCAGGCGGTAGCGAAGATTAAGGCTGAGATTGAGACTCTCATCGTGGCGAAGAGCACAGCTGCTGGCGTTAAGGCTGCAAACCTCGACGCAGAGTTTATCAAGGAGATGCTCCTGGCGGTCGCTAAGAATTGGAACAATGGCGAGAAGGCGGAGCTCAATGTACTCCTTCCCGAGGCTAAGAAGGCAGAGCTCGGTGCAGCATTTGAGTCTTCGGCAAAGGCTCTCTTGAACGAGGGTGTTGAGGTAGGCTTCTCGGCAGATGTTAAGAGTGGCTTCAAGGTAGGCGAGAAGAATGGTGGTTACTACATCTCATTCTCTGACGAGAGCTTCGAGGCTTTGTTGAGCGGTTATCTGCGTGAGAAGGTTGCAAAACTTATCTTTTAAGGCGTAACGCTTATGTTTGAGAAGAATTATTACTGTCTGGTAGCGGGACTTCGCGAATACACTCTCGAGAGCGAGGTGAAGGGCTTCGATGCCAAGGAGATTATCTCCGAGGTTATGGAGGAGCTCTCGCAGCGTGATTGTGAGGCTGTGCGAGAGATGTACGGTTACTACGACTGTGAAAATATCATCGCTTTGCGTGCGGGACGCTCTGCGTTCAACCATCTGGGTAATTTCACCCGTGAGGAGTTGGAGCAGGAGTTGGTTTCACCACAGCGTCTGCCCGAGCGTTTGGCGAAGGTTGTTCGTGCCTTTGCTGACCAGGAGGGTGAGGATGCCGAGGGTGTTGACTTCACTCGCACATTCGAGAATGTTCTCTATGCGGCATACTACGAGGAGTGTGCCCAGTCGAAGAGCCGCTTCATACGTGCCTGGTCGGAGTTCGACCGTACGTTGCGTAACGTGTCGGCAGCTGTGGTTGCCCGAGCTACATCACGCCCTATCGAGAGTGTTGTAGTTGGAGGTGGTGATGTTGTCGAGCAGTTGCAGCGTTCGTCGGCAGCAGATTTTGGTCTGCGTGGCGAGTTGGCTTATGTCGATGCAGTCATTGCTGCGGTTAACGATGAGCCTAATATGGTCGAGAAGGAGCACAAGCTCGATATGGTTCGTTGGGAGCAGGCAGGTGAGTTGGCAGGCTTCGATTACTTTAACATCAACGCTATCCTCTCTTATTTGGCAAAGATTAACATCGTAGCCCGCTGGTCGTTGTTGGACCCAAAGCGTGGTCGTGAGATGTTCGAGCGTATTATGGCTGAGTTGGATGGTAAGGAATTGATAAATAAACAATAAAAATCAGATAGATGAAAACTTTAGGACGAGTAAACGGTATCATCTCTAACATCGTGATCGTTAAGGCTGACGGTGCGGTGGGACAGAACGAGATCTGTCACGTATATTGTGGTGATACCCGCTTGATGGCTGAGGTCATCAAGGTCATTGGCGACGATGCTTACGTACAGGTTTACGATAGCACCCGTGGCTTGAAGATTGGCGACAAGGTTGAGTTTATGGGCCATATGTTGGAGGCGACGTTGGCACCAGGCTTGTTGTCGCGTAACTACGACGGTCTGCAGAACGACCTGGAGAAGATGGACGGTCTGTTCATCAACCGTGGTTCTATTACCGACCCTATCGACTACGAGCGTAAGTGGGAGTTCACTCCATTGGCAAAGGCAGGCGATAAGGTTACAGCGAGCGATTGGCTTGGTCAGGTTAAGGAGCAGTGGGTTGACCACAAGATTATGGTTCCTTTCATTATGCAGGGTAACTACACCGTTAAGAGTGTCGTTGCTGCTGGCGAGTATAAGGTTACCGACACTATCGCAGTCCTGACCGATAAGGATGGCAACGAGTACCCTGTTACTATGGTTCAGAAGTGGCCCGTTAAGCAGGCTATCCGCTGCTACTCGGAGAAGCCACGTCCATCACGTGTTATGGAGACAGGTGTTCGTGCTATCGACACCTTCAACCCTCTTGCAGAGGGTGGTACAGGCTTTATCCCTGGACCTTTCGGTGCTGGTAAGACGGTACTTCAGCACGCTATCTCTAAGCAGGCTGATGCCGATGTTATCATCATCGTAGCTTGTGGTGAGCGAGCAAACGAGGTTGTGGAGATTTTCGCCGAGTTCCCAGAGCTCATTGACCCACGTACAGGCCACAAACTTATGGAGCGTACCATCATCATCTGTAACACCTCTAATATGCCCGTTGCAGCACGTGAGGCATCAGTTTATACCGGTATGACTATCGGTGAGTACTATCGTGCTATGGGCTTGAAGGTGTTGGTTATGGCTGACTCTACTTCACGTTGGGCTCAGGCGTTGCGTGAGATGTCTAACCGTCTGGAGGAGCTTCCTGGTCAGGATGCGTTCCCTATGGACCTCTCGGCTATCATCTCTAACTTCTATGCTCGTGCCGGTTTGGTTAAGCTCTACAATGGCCACACAGGCTCAGTAACCTTCCTCGGTACTGTATCTCCTGCGGGTGGTAACCTCAAGGAGCCTGTTACCGAGTCTACCAAGAAGGCAGCACGTTGTTTCTACGCTCTCTCTCAGGGTCGTGCCGACTCTAAGCGTTACCCAGCTATCGACCCTCTGGACTCATACTCTAAGTATCTGGAGTATCCCGAGGTTGCCGGCTATCTCGATGAGCATATCGGTAAGAATTGGGTTAGCGAGGTTTACGAGGGTAAGACCATCGTTCAGCGTGGTAAGGAGGCTAACGACCAGATTAACATCTTGGGTGATGACGGTGTACCTGTATCATACCACGAGCGTTTCTGGAAGAGCGAGCTTCTGGACTATGTCATCCTTCAGCAGGATGCCTTCGATGATATCGATGCCAACTGTCCTATCGAGCGTCAGAAGTTGATGTATGAGATGGTTCTCGATATCTGTCGTCGTGATTTCGACTTTGCCGATTTCGAGGAGTGCTCACGCTACTTCAAGGGACTCATCAACCTCTTCCGCCAGATGAACTACTCTGAGTGGCAGAGTGAGAAGTTCTACGATTATAAGAGTCAGATTGAGCAGACTGTAAGTAATAAACTCGCTAAATAACGGAGGCTATGACAACAAGAGCATTTCAGAAAGTATATACAAAGATTGATAATATCACTAAGGCTACCATTACGCTTCGTGCTACGGGCGTAGGTAACGATGAGTTGGCTACCGTTGGTGGTAAGTTGGCACAGGTGGTAAAGATTATGGGCGAGAACGTTACATTGCAGGTTTTCGCCGGCACAGAGGGTTTGGCTACCGACTCTGAGGTTGTATTCCACGGTGAGGCACCCAAGCTCAAGGTTTCGGATAATTTGGCAGGTCGTTTCTTCAATGCTTATGGTGAGCCATTGGAGGGCGGTGAGGCTATCGAGGGTGAGGCACGCGAGATTGGTGGTCCTACCGTAAATCCATTCCGTCGTATCCAGCCATCGGAGCTTATTGCAACAGGTATCGCAGGTATCGACCTTAACAACACTATCGTGTCGGGTCAGAAGATTCCATTCTTCGCCGATCCTGACCAGCCTTATAACGCTGTTATGGCTAACGTGGCTTTGCGTGCAAAGGCAGATAAGATTATCCTGGGTGGTATGGGTCTTACCAACGACGACTTCCTCTATTTCAAGCAGGTATTCGAGAACGCAGGTGCGTTGGACCGTATCGTGTCGTTCGTCAATACTACGGAGAATCCTCCTGTGGAGCGTCTGTTGGTTCCCGATATGGCGTTGACTGCTGCTGAGTACTTTGCGGTGGATAAGGGCGAGAAGGTGTTGGTTCTTTTGACCGATATGACCTTGTATGCCGATGCACTCGCTATCGTGTCAAACCGTATGGACCAGATTCCATCAAAGGACTCTATGCCTGGTTCACTCTATTCAGACTTGGCGAAGATTTACGAGAAGGCTGTGCAGCTGCCTAACGGTGGTTCTATCACTATTATCGCCGTTACTACCTTGTCTGGTGGTGATATCACCCACGCTATTCCTGATAATACCGGTTATATCACCGAGGGACAGCTCTTCTTGCGTAACGACTCTGATACCGGTAAGGTTATCGTCGACCCATTCCGTTCGCTGTCGCGTCTGAAGCAGCTCGTTATCGGTAAGAAGACACGTGAGGATCACCCACAGGTTATGAATGCCTGCGTTCGTCTGTATGCCGATGCTGCTAATGCAAAGACTAAGTTGGAGAACGGTTTCGACCTGTCGGATTATGACGAGCGTGCTTTGAAGTTTGCACACGACTACTCTGAGCGTCTGTTGGCTATCGACGTAAATATCGAGATTGAGCAGATGCTTGACACAGCGTGGACACTCTTCTCTAAGTACTTCTCTAAGGAGGAGGTTGCCATTAAGGCAGAACTCATTGCTAAGTATTGGAAAGCATAATAACGTATGGCAATTAAATTTCAATATAATAAAACTTCGCTGGGCGAGTTAGGCAAGCAGCTCAAGATGCGAAAGACGGCTCTTCCTACCATTAAGAGTAAGGAGTCGGCTTTGCGTAGTGAGGTGAAGAAGGCGAAGGATACCGCACGCGACTACCAGCGTCGTCTGGAGGCTTTGAGAGCCGAGTACGACTATATGGTAGCTTTGTGGGGTGAGTTCGACTCTACGCTTTTGAGCATCGAGGATGTCGTTCTTGCCACGCAGAAGATTGCGGGTGTCCGCACTCCGGCATTGGAGGATGTACGCTTCGAGCAGAAGCCGTACGATTTGTTCTCCTCTCCGGTGTGGTTTGCCGATGGCTTGGATTTGCTCAAGCGGATGGCTACGCTCGGCATCGAGTATGAGGTCTTCAACCGTAAGATGGAGTTGTTGGACTACGCACGTAGGAAGACCACCCAGAAGGTTAACCTCTACGAGAAGGTGCAGATCCCGGGCTATGAGGATGCCATCCGTAAGATTAAGCGATTTATGGAGGATGAGGAGAACCTCTCTAAATCGGCACAAAAGATTGTTAAAACACGTCAACAACAGGCTGCGGAGGGGTCTATGCTATGATAGTTAAGATGTCGCGTTACGACTTTGTGTTGCTTGCAACGCAGAGTGAAGATTTCATTGCTCGCCTTCGTGATTTGGGCTTGGTCGATATCACTACCCTTGGCTGGGAGCCTCGTGAGCAGGATCGTCAGCTCTTGACCGATATCGAGCAATACCGCAAGGCTGTTGATTTCCTCAGCACATTTGCCGCAGAGAATGACTCTTTGGTCAGCTCAGCGAAGGCTTATGCGTCGGGCAAGGAGGCTTTCGAGCGTTATAGCGACGTTATGCAGCGTCGTGTAGCGTTGCAGGGTGAGTCTCAGCGTCTGCGTAAGCTCTCGGAGGAGTTGGAGCCTTGGGGTGAGTTCTCGGCAGCCGATGTTGCTAAGTTGGCTCAGGGAGGCGTTGTGTTGCGTTATTTCACTACTCAGAGTTCGGTCTTCGATGCTCAGAGTGCAGAGTGGGGTAACGAGCATACTGTGGCAGAGATATGTCGCACATCCTCTTCGGTTTACTTTGTTGTGGTAGCCTCTGCAGATGAGGAGCTCAGCTTCGATGCTCAGGAGGTTAAGATGCCACAGATGGACTATGTCGCAGCACGTGAGGCTGCCGATGAGGCAGATGCTCAGTTGCAGGCTTTGGATGCGGAGTTTGCTTGTTGTGCCAAGAGCCTTGAGGCACTTAAGGCGGAGGCAGCAGCTTTGCAGCAGGCATTGCAGAGTGTTAAGATTGTAGGCTCGGCAGAGAGTGCAGCCGACGGTAAGTTGGTTGTTATGGAGGGCTGGGCAGATAAGGATCGTTCGGCAGAGGTTGACGCTTTGTTGGAGGAGTATCCTAATGTAGTCTACATCAAGCGAGACCCTGTTGAGGAGGACTTGACTCCTGTTAAGTTGAAGAACAACCGCTTTGCTCGTATCTTCGAGCTCATTGGCGGATTGTATGCATTGCCAAAGTATGGTACGTTGGATTTGACACCATTCTTTGCACCATTCTATATGCTCTTCTTCGCCATCTGTCTGAACGATGCGGGTTATGGAGCTATTATCTTCCTGGCAGGTCTGGCTTTATTCTTTAAGGGTGGTCCGAAGATGCGTCAGGCATCGCTCTTTACCCTGTTCTGTGGTGGAGCTACCGTGCTGTTTGGACTGTATACGGGCTCGTTGTTCGGTATGAGCATCCCTCAGATGTTGGGACCTAATGTCTCGTTGCCATTCCTCGATTTCCAGAAGGACTTCTTTACGTGGGCATTGGCTTTGGGTGTCTTCCAGATAGTGTTTGGTATGCTGCTTAATATCTGCTTCAAGGCACGTTATTTCGGCATTTCTACTGTTCTGGGCTCCTTGGGCTGGTTTATTATCGTGCTCTCGGGCTGTTTGGCAGCAGGACTCCCTATGCTCATTGAGGGCTGTGAGATACCTGGTTTTACCACCTCATCTACGGCTTTCTATGTAGCTTTGGGTATCGGTGCAGTGCTTATGTTGTTCCTGAATAACATCCACCGCAACCCTATTATGAACTTCGCTACGGGCTTGTGGGATACCTATAATAATATCTCGGGTATGTTGAGTGATGTGCTCTCCTACATACGTCTGTTTGCTATTGGTCTTTCGGGCGGTGTGTTGGCACAGGTATTCAACTCTCTGGCTTTAGGTATGACAGGTCTGGACGCAGGCATTGAGAGCTTTAGTGTAGGTGTTGTGGTGCAGATTATTGCAGCAAGTGCTATCTTGCTCATCGGCCACGGTATCAACCTCTTTATGTCTACCATCTCGTCATTCGTTCACCCTATGCGATTGACCTTTGTGGAGTTCTATAAGAATGCAGGTTTCGAGATGTCTTCACGACAGTTCGAGCCACTAAAAAACGAAGAGAAATAAGTAAAAACAATTAACAATTAAATAAACTAAAAACAAAAAAGTTATGAACAGTTTAGCTTTGATTTTGGCTTACGTTGGTGTAGCCTTTATGGTTGGTTTGGCAGGTGTTGCATCTGCTATTGGTACTTCTATCTGCGGTCAGGCTGCAGTAGGTGCTATGAAGAAGAATGGTAGTGCTTTCGGTAGCTATATGGTGCTGTCGGCTCTTCCAGGTTCACAGGGTCTGTATGGTTTCGTGAGCTTCTTCCTCATTATGCCTATTCTCTCTCCTGAGATGACTATGTTCCAGGGTGCAGCTATCTTTGGTGTAGGTCTCTTGGTTGGTATCGTTAACCTTATGGCAGCTATCTACCAGGGTAAGGTTTGTGCTAACGGTATCGCAGCTATCGGTAACGGCCACGACGTTATGGGTAAGACCCTTATCTTGGCAGCGTTCCCTGAGTTGTACGCTATCTTGACCGTTGCAGCTACCTTCCTCGTATCAGGTATCATCGCATAAGTCAACGCTTACAGCAAAAGTCTGCTCAGCCTCGTGAAGGAGGTTGAGCAGATTTTTTTTGTATAGTATTGATAAAAATTTCGTATATTTGTTTCCAAATATACTTTTGATTATGAGAAAAGAGTTGATACTGTTTCTGGCGATGATTTTCTCCGTCGCTTGTGCTTCACAGCCAAAGCGTTCGGGCGATAGTGTTGTACGTGTGGCAGCTCCCGAGCAGTGGGGTTATAGTGTTAAGGCGACTTATCCTCACCCTGTCGATAGCTACACTCAGGGCTTGCAGTATGTCGATGGTAAACTCTGGGAGGGTACAGGTCTTGAGGGGCAGTCGCGTCTGCAGACTATCGACCTTGCTACGGGCGAGGTGCAGGTACTCGCTCATCTGCCCAATCAGCAGTTTGGCGAGGGTATCACCGTTCTTGGTGATAAGGTCTATCAGCTTACGTGGACCGACCGTAAGGTACACGTCTACGACCGCGAGGGCAACCGTTTGAGGAGTGTTACTCGCTCGGGCGAGGGCTGGGGCTTGACCACCGATGGCGAGTGGCTATACCTTTCGGATGGCAGCGATAAGATTTTCAAGGTCAACCCCGAGACTCTCCGCAACGAGAGTTATATATCTGTTAAGCGAGCCGGTGAGGCTGTAGATTTTCTCAATGAGTTGGAGTGGATTGATGGTAAGATATGGGCAAACATTTATCTGAGCGATGAGATTGTCGTCATCAATCCTGCGACGGGTGTTGTCGAGGCTGTTATTGATTGTCAGGGCTTGCTGCCCGAGTCGGAGCGTGATGTCAATACCGATGTTCTCAATGGCATAGCCTATGACCAGGAGCAGCGACGTATCCTGCTTACGGGTAAGCGTTGGAGTAAGATATACCATATTGAGGTTGTAAAATAGAGCGTTATATGTTGAAAGATGCTATGCGTGAGCGTATCCTGCTGTTAGACGGAGCTATGGGTACGCAGCTGTTGGCTCGGGGAGCTAAAGCCCCTTTGGAGCTGCTTAATATCGAGCAGGCTGATGTCGTTGGTGCTGTTCATCGTGCCTATCTCGAGGCAGGAGCAGATATTGTTACCACCAACACTCTCTGCTGTGATTTGCTCTCTTTGGCGGAGTATGGCTTGTCGGAGCGAAGCTACTATATCGCTTTGGCGGGTGCACGCGTGGCACGTGCGGCGGCAGATGAGTTCTCTGCGACTAAGCCTCGCTATGTCGTGGGCTCTGTCGGACCTACTACACGTAACCTCACGCTCTCTACCGATGTGGGTGCTGATGCTGTTGCCGAGGCTTATGGCACTCTTGTCAGAGGATTGATTGATGGCGGTGTGGATGCCATCCTTATTGAGAGTGCTATGGATGTTAGGAATATACGCCTCGCGGTGGAGCAGGTGCGTAGGGTGAGTACCGATATACCTATCTTCGTCTCGGCTGTCCTGTCGCGTATCGTGGGCAGGGTAGCGTCGGGTGCTACTGTCGAGAAGTTTTTGGAGCAGCTACCTCTGGACGATATCACAGCTGTCGGCTTTAATTGTACCGCCTCGGCTGCCAATATCTCAGCCTCTGTCGCTACTCTTTGTGATAAGAGTAAGAAGGCTACTATCCTCTACCCTTCGTGCGATAGGCAGTCGTCGGTTAAGGATTTTATCTCTCTGCTGGAGCCTTTGATGCGAGAGCATAAACTCAATGTTGTGGGTGGCTGTTGTGGTACCACTCCCGAACATATCAAGGCGTTGCAAAGGGCTGTTGAGCGTTGGCAACCCCGTAGAGTAAACCTGTAAAATATTTAGTTATGTGTGAGCATATTGTGGCAGCAGATATTTATTGCGAGCTGGATGCAGCTGGGATAAGCTATCGAATGATAGAGTCGCGTGGTGTGTTGGCTTATGTCGATGGCAGGCGAGGCGATAATGGGCGATGTGTGGTGCTCTATGCCGATGAATACTATTGGGATAAGGTGCTATGCTTGACTACGAGTCTTGCTACGGATGCCGATTTCGAGGGTAGGTTGTATGTCTTCTTCCCTTCGGATAAGTTCGCTGGGGCGTTGGCAGCCTCACTCTTTGATTCACACGATGTTGTGGCTGCTGTTATGCCTACCGAGAACTTCTCTCTGAAGCAGGGCGAGGTACTCTTTTGCCCGGGTAAGATGCAGGCTTCAAGAGATGTCCTGCGTGTTAAGATTACACCCGAGCAGGTGGGTGGTGCAACCATCGCCAACAATCACGTCGTGTCGGCACTCTCGGAGTTGGCTCTACGTGTGGATAGTTTTGGCGGTGAGGATTGCAGGGTGTTGCTTAACGATGTGGAGGCTAAGGCTGAGTACTATCCCGTACCCCATTGTGCCGATTTCCGAGCAACCATCTATTGCCTGAAGGAGGGTGTACGTGAGAGCGTGCGTAGTATGATACTCGGTGCTGTGGCGGAGCTGCAATATAAGTACGACGTAGCTGTCGAGGCTACGGTTATCCCTTGTGAGCCTTGTGTTGAGAACGACCTCCAGCTCACTTACGAGGCTATGCTCTACGCTCGCGAGGAGGGCTACGTTGTGCACGATGGCGATGCTGAGTTCTCATCTCACCCCTTTGGTTATGTGGCGGAGCACTATCCGTCGCTTATGTATTATTGCGGTGTTGGCGACCATACTGATTGCAGGGAGCTCGCTGCTGTGATAGTGAAAAATATATTGAATAAGTAAAAGATGACACATAGAAGAGATAAGACACGTCGCTCCGAGCGAGGCACTCTTTCGCCCTCGTCGCGTGCGGCTTTTGTTGTCAGGATGTTTCGAGAGTTCCCCGAGCGGATATTCTCTATGAAACAGTTGGTGGCGGCGTCGGGTGGTAACTCACGCGATGCTCGCTATGTAGTAAGGGATGTTGTCGAGTCGTTGGTCGAGAACGGTGTTGTCGAGCGACTGAGTCGTGATAAGTTTCAGCTCTCTATGGCACAGCTACCTCGTTATGAGGGTGTTGTCGATATGATAGGCTCTGGGGCGGCGTATGTTCGGGTCGAGGAGTTGGAGAGCGATATATATGTCAATCAGCGTAATGTCAACTGTGCGTTGGATGGCGATAGGGTTGTCGTTGTTGTGCAGCGTCAGTCTACGCGAGAGGGCGATTGCCCCGAGGGTACTATCATCTCTATCGTGGAGCGTAGTCAGAAACAATATGTCGGCGTTGCCGAGGTCAGCCATTCAGCTATCTTTGTTCACCCCGACTCACGTAAGTTGCCTATGGATATCTTCTTCTCGCGTAAGCAGTACCCTTCGGTCAAGGATGGCGATAAGGTTGTCTTCCGCATTACCGATTGGCAGCAGGGCGATAAGAGTCCCCGTGGCGTGATAACCGATGTTCTTGGGCCACAGGGCGATAACGAGACCGAGATGCACGCTATCCTTGCGGAGTACGACCTCCCATATCGCTTCGAGCGAGAGGTCGAGCAGGCTGCCGATGCTATCTCGGCGACAATAAGCGACGAGGAGTATCGTTCGCGTCGTGATTTTCGTGATATTACGACTTTTACTGTCGACCCTGCCGATGCTAAGGATTTCGACGATGCACTCTCCATTCGCCGTCTTAAGGATGGTGTGTGGGAGGTAGGTGTCCATATCGCCGATGTAACACATTATGTTACTGAGGGCTCTGTTGTCGATTGTGAGGCACGTGAGCGAGGCACTTCGGTCTACCTTGTTGACCGTACAGTCCCTATGTTGCCCGAGCGATTGTGCAATGAGCTCTGCTCGCTCCGCCCCAATGAGGAGAGCTTGTGTTTCTCGGCAGTCTTTACCCTTAATGACGATGCCGAGGTGCTCGATGAGTGGTTTGGTCGTACGGTCATCTACTCCGACAGACGTTTCACCTATGCAGAGGCTCAGGCACGTATCGAGACCGGTGTGGGCGACTATGCCGAGGAGATAGGGGTGATGAACGATATGGCTCAGAAGCTGCGTCGCCGCCGCTTTAAGGATGGTGCGGTTAGCTTCGAGCGTGCCGAGTTCAAGTTTATCCTCGATGAGAGGGGTAAACCTCTCGGTGTCTATACCAAGGAGCAGCAGGAGGCAAACCAGATGATTGAGGAGTTTATGCTCCTTGCAAATCGTCGCGTGGCAGAGTTTTGTGCCTCTCGTGAGGTCGGTGGCAGACGTGTTCCCCGTGCAATGGTCTACCGTGTTCACGAAGAGCCAAATGAGGATAAGTTATCACGTTTTCGTGATTTCATCTCACGCTTTGGCTACTCTTTCAAAGCCAATAAGGGACGTTCTGTGGCGAAGGCTATGAATAAGCTGCTCGCCGAAGTCAAGGGACGTGTCGAGGAGAATGCTATCTCGGCGTTGGCTGTCAGGAGTATGTCTAAAGCTTTTTATACTACCGACAACGTGGGACATTATGGCTTGGCTTTCAAGTATTACACCCACTTCACTTCGCCTATCAGACGCTATCCCGATATGATGGTTCACCGCCTCTTGGCTCGCTATCTGGCTGGTGGTAAGTCGGCTGATAGCCAGTCGCTTGAGAAACAGGCGACGTATGCTTCCGAGCGTGAGGTCTTGGCTTCCGAGGCTGAACGAGCGTCGGTTAAGTATAAGATGGTCGAGTTTATGCAGGATAAGGTCGGCGAGATGTTCAAGGGTAATGTCTCTGGTATGAGCGAGTGGGGTGTCTATGTCGAGTTGCAGGATACCCACATCGAGGGTATGGCATATCTGCGTGATATCGAGGGCGACTTCTATACCTACGACGAGGCTCGTTTCGAGGTCGTGGGTCGCCATTATGGTCGTCGTATAGCCTTTGGTGATGAGGTGTGGGTGTGCGTCAAGGGCGTTGATTTGCAGCGTCGCACACTCGATTTTGAGATTGTTTTAAGCAATAAACGATAGTATGACACACGATAAGATACTCTCCAAAGCACTACGTGGTGAGGCTCTCCTCGCTCGGGAGGCGTATGAATTGTGGGAGCAGGTCCCTCTGGAGGAGTTGGCTTCGGCGGCAGATGAGCTACGTCGTGCAATGGTTGCCGATGAACGTGTCGTTACGTGGCAGATAGACCGTAATGTCAACATCACTAATGTCTGTATCTCGGGCTGCAAGTTCTGTAATTTTCATTGCAAACCCCACCAGACAGAGCGTGCATTCATCACCACTATTGATGAGTATCGTCAGAAGATTGAGCAGATGCTCGCTTTGGGTGGCGACCAACTGTTGTTGCAGGGCGGTCTGCATCCAAAGCTCGGCATAGAGTTTTACGAGGAGCTCTTTTCTACACTCAAGAGCCTCTATCCCGATGTCCGACTGCACGCTCTGGGAGCACCCGAGGTGGCTCATATAGCGAAGATTAGCTCTCTCACGCCCCGTCAGACGCTGGAGAGATTGGTCGCTGCAGGATTGGACTCTCTGCCAGGTGCCGGAGCCGAGATTTTGGTCGATGATGTACGTCGTCGCATCTCGCCTGCCAAGCCTTCGGTTCAGGAGTGGATTGATGTTATGCACGAGGCACATCTGATGAATCTCCCTACGTCGGCTACTATGATGTATTCCCACGTTGAGATTCCCCGCCAGCGTGTGGACCACCTTCTGACGCTCAGGGAGTTGCAGGCTCGTTGTCCCGAGGGTAACTATGGCTTCATCGCCTTCATACCGTGGATTTTCCGCTCGGCGGGTACGGTGCTCGAGCGTGAGGGTGTTGTGAGCGAGTTTTCGCCTACGGAGTATGTCCGTATGATAGCCCTCAGTCGTCTGGTGCTCAATAATATACGTAACATCCAGGCATCGTGGCTTACCGTCGGTAAGGCGACAGCCCAGGTGGCACTTCATAGCGGAGCTAACGATATGGGCTCTATAATGATTGAGGAGAATGTCGTTTCGAGTGCCGGAGCCCATAATAGGTTCGATGCCGAGGGTATCCAGCAATCTATCCGTGAGGCAGGTTTTGAGCCTCGTTTACGCGACCAGCTCTACCGTCCGAGAGAGTATCGTGTGGGCAGAGTGTAATAAAATTGGCAAATAGGGTGATTAATTAATTAAAATTAATTACCTTTGCACTCTCAAACAGAAAAATAGGATTAAATATAAATATCAGATTATGAAGATTACAAGAGAACAGCGTGAGTTGAACTGCTCACTTTTGAAGGTTGTTGTCAGCGAGGCTGACTACGGCGAGGCAGTAGAGAAGGTTTTGCGTGATTATAAGCGTAAGGCTAACGTGCCAGGTTTCCGCCCAGGTATGGTGCCTATGGGCATCGTGCGTAAGATGTACGGTAAGGGTGCTGTAGCTGAGGAGGCTTATAAGATTGCATCACACTCTGTATTTGAGTATTTGCAGAAGGAGGGTATCGACTACGTTGGCGATGTAATCCCATCTGAGGAGCAGGGCGATTTCGACTTTGAGAACAACACCGAGCACGAGTTTATGTTCGAGATTGGTGAGGCTCCAAAGGTTGAGTTGGCTCTCTCGGCAAAGGATAAGCTCACTTACCACAAGATTAAGGTCGACAAGAAGATGCGTGAGGCATACAAGGATAACTACTTGCGTCGCTACGGTCGTCTGGTTGACGTTGAGAAGGTGAAGAAGGATGAGGCATTGACCGTTATCTTGGATAATGGCGATATGCGTATCGAGGATGCTTACGTAGGTCTTATCTCTATGTCTGACGAGGAGCGTAAGCCATTCGTTAACAAGAAGGTCGGTGCGAAGATGAATGTTAACATCAACGAGCTCTATAAGAATCCTGCACAGCGTGCCTCAATCCTCGGTGTTAAGGAGGATGAGTTGGAGGGTATCAACCCAGAGTTCAAGCTCGAGATTAAGCAGGTACGTCAGTTCGCTAACCCTGAGCTCAACGAGGAGTTCTTCAAGATGGCGTTCCCTGCAGGTGATGTTAAGAGCGAGGAGGAGTTGGATGCACTGCTCACAGCCGAGATTGAGAAGGAGTTGGCTCGCGAGACCGACTATCTGTTCACTATCCACGTACGTAACTTCCTGATGGAGAAGGCTGCTTTGCAGATGCCTGAGGCGTTCCTCAAGCGTTGGCTCTACACTATCAACGAGGGTAAGTTCTCTATGGAGGAGATTGAGCAGGATTTCGCTGGCTTCGTTCAGATGTTCACTTGGAACTACTTGCAGAAGCACTTCATCCAGACTGCTAACCTGAGCGTTTCGGCAGAGGAGGTTGAGGCAGAGGCTAAGGAGTTTGCTAAGGCACAGTTTGCACAGTATGGTATGCCATCAGCACCAGAGGAGATGGTAGCTAACTTTGCAAAGCAGATTTTGGAGAACAAGGAGCAGGCTCAGAAGATTTACGAGAAGCTCTACGAGGTTAAAGTTGTTGAGCACGTTAAGTCGCTCATCAAGGTTACTACCAAGGCTGTTACTTCGGAGGAGTTTGCTGAGTTGGCTAAGGCTAACAACTAATCGGCATATTCGGCTTGGCACTCTGCGAAGGGTGCAAAGGGCATATTTATAGTGTAAATTTCAAGGTTTGGACTCTGGGCTTAATGTTTGCAGAGTCCAAATTTTGCTTAAAGAGATAGGTAAAAGATGAAAGAATTTGAAAAGTTCGCACGTGGTCATTGCGGTATCAGCTCACTCAAGCTGCATAACTTCCACTCTATACAGTCGGCATACATCTCGCCAACCATCATCGAGGAGCGTCAGCTCAATGTGGCACAGATGGATGTCTTCTCACGTTTGATGATGGACCGTATCATCTTCCTGGGAGCTCCTATATACGACGATGCAGCCAATATCATCCAGGCACAGCTCCTCTTCTTGGAGGCAACCGATGCCGAGAAGGAGGTACGCCTTTATATCAACTCGCCTGGTGGCTCGGTGTCGGCAGGCTTGGCTATCTACGATACTATGCAGCTTATCTCACCCGATGTAGCTACTGTGTGTGCAGGTATGGCAGCCTCTATGGGTGCTGTGCTGTTGACGGCAGGTGCTGCGGGCAAGCGTTCTGCTCTGCCTCACTCGCGTGTTATGATACATCAGCCGCTTGGAGGTGCTCAGGGCCAGGCTTCGGATATCGAGATTACTGCTCGCGAGATTTTGCGTACCAAGCAGGAGCTCTACGAGATTTTGTCGCTCCACTCTGGTGTCTCTGTTGAGAAGATTCAGCAGGATGCCGACCGCGACTATTGGCTCTCGGCACAGGAGGCTTGCGACTATGGACTTATCGATAATGTGCTCTCGCACCATAAGACTCAGCTGTAAGGATGACACAACGAACAGGTAAGAAGGGCGGACGTACGACCGAGGACTGTTGTGCGTTCTGCGGTGCCAAGCGAAGCGATGTTACGCTTATGTTCCAGGGTACGGGTGGTGTAAACATCTGTAACCTCTGTGTCGAGCGTGGCTATATGATGTTGCAGGAGAATGAGCTTGTAGCACATAAGAAGGGTGGTGCTGCTGCCGCAAAGGCTGGTCAGTTCAGCCTGGACACGTTACTCAAGCCACAGGAGATAAAGGCTGTGCTGGATGAGTATGTCATCGGTCAGGACGATGCTAAGCGATATATGTCGGTTGCTGTCTATAACCACTATAAGCGTCTGCTCAGCCGTGAGAAGGGTGCGACGGATGAGGTCGAGATTGATAAGTCGAATATTGTGCTTGTGGGAGCTACAGGTACGGGTAAGACCTTGATGGCTCGCACCATAGCACGTGTACTCAATGTCCCTTTCACTATCGTTGACGCTACCGTTCTCACCGAGGCTGGCTATGTGGGCGAGGATGTCGAGAGTATCCTCTCGCGTCTGTTGCAGGTGGCAGACTACGATGTTGCGGCTGCCGAGCGAGGTATTGTCTTCATTGATGAGATTGATAAGATAGCCCGTAAGAGCGATAACCCAAGCATCACACGTGATGTGTCGGGTGAGGGTGTGCAGCAGGCACTGCTGAAGATTTTGGAGGGCACTACGGTCAATGTCCCACCCCAGGGCGGCCGTAAGCACCCCGACCAGAAGTTTATCCAGGTCAACACCAAGGATATCCTCTTCATCTGTGGTGGTGCTTTCGATGGTATCGAGCGTAAGATTGCCCAGCGAATGACTCCTCGCACGATAGGCTTCGGTGTTCAGCACGCGGCGGCTATCGATAAGGAGAATATTATGCGATATGTTATGCCCCAGGACTTGAAGTCTTTTGGACTTATCCCCGAGCTTGTAGGTCGTCTCCCTGTGCTCACCTATATGAATCCGCTCTCGAAGGAGGCACTGCGTAAGATTTTGACCGAGCCTAAGAATGCCATCATCAAACAGTATATACGTCTGTTCGATATGGATGGTGTTACGTTACGTTTTGACGATGAGGTACTTGACTATATCGTCGATAAGGCTGACGAGTATAAGTTGGGAGCCCGAGGCTTGCGTTCTATCTGCGAGGCTATCATTATGGATGCTATGTACGAGGTTCCATCATCTAAGGCAGTGGAGTTCGCCGTAACGCTCGATTATGCAAAAAAGCGTATCGAGGGAAGAAATTTTTCGCATATAAAGTAAGTAGCTCAAAAATTTTTGCTATATTTGTGTAATAGTAACACAATACCAAAATCTATGTTTGCTAATTCAAAGCTCAATAAGGCAGCCGACAACATCCGTATATTGGTCGCTGCGATGGTCGAAAAGGCTAAGTCGGGACACCCTGGAGGTGCTATGGGAGGTGCAGATTTCATCAATCTGCTCTACACCGAGTTCTTGCGTTATGACCCCAAGAACCCAGCTTATCCCTTCCGTGATAGGTTGTTCCTTGACCCAGGTCATATGTCGCCTATGCTCTATGCTACGCTGATGCTCGCGGGCTTCTATACTATGGATGATTTGAAGAGTCTGCGTCAGTGGGGTAGTATCACCCCCGGTCATCCCGAGGTAGATGTTATGCACGGTATTGAGAACACCTCAGGACCTCTTGGCCAGGGCCACGCTATGGCTCTTGGTGCAGCTATCGCCGAGCGTTTTCTTGTGGCTCGTTTTGGCGAGTGGATGGCTCATAAGACCTATGCTTTCATCTCTGACGGTGCAGTGCAGGAGGAGATTTCGCAGGGTGTAGGACGTGTTGCGGGCCATTTGGGATTGGCAAACCTGATTATGTACTACGATGCTAATAATGTCCAGCTCTCGACTAAGGTTGACGAGGTTGATGGCGAGGATGTTGCAGCTAAGTATCGTGCTTGGGGATGGCACGTTATAGATGTCGACGGACACAATGTCGACGAGTTGCGTGCAGCTCTTGTTGAGGCTAACGAGCAGACCGAGTGCCCAACCCTTATCATAGGCCACTCTATTATGGCTAAGGGAGCACGTGGTGCCGAGGGCGAGAGTTTCGAGGGTAAGGTGTCGACTCACGGTCAGCCTCTCTCGGGTGCGGGAGCCGATTTGGCAGCTACTGTCGAGAACCTCGGTGGCGATAAGGAGAATCCTTTCGTGGTGTTCCGTGAGAGTGCCGAGATTTATGAGGCACGTCGTATGGAGCTTCAGCGTTGGGCTGCCGAGCGTAAGGAGGTTGAGGATAAGTGGCGTGATGAGCACCGCGAGCTGGCTCGTAAGTTGCAGCGTTTCCTCTCGGGCGAGATGCCGGATATCGATTATAATAAGGTAGAGATTAAGCCTGACACAGCAACCCGTGTAGCTTCGGCTACTATGCTGGGTTTGTATGCTGAGCAGGTTGAAAATATGATTGTTGCTTCGGCTGACTTGAGTAACTCTGATAAGACCGATGGCTTCTTGAAGAAGAGCAAGGCTTTTGTTCGTGGTGATTTCTCGGGTGGCTTCTTCCAGGCGGGAGTGTCGGAGCTCACTATGGCGTGCGTTATGAATGGTATGGCACTGCACGGTGGTGTTATACCTGCTTGTGGTACGTTCTTTGTGTTCTCCGATTATATGAAGCCAGCAATCCGTATGTCGGCTTTGCAGCGTCTGCACGTCATCTATGTATGGACTCACGACTCGTTCCGTGTGGGCGAGGATGGCCCTACTCATCAGCCTATCGAGCACGAGGCACAGATACGTCTTATGGAGCACGTACACAACCACCAGGGCGAGCGTTCTATGGTTGTCTTGCGTCCTGCCGACGCTGAGGAGACAGCTGTTGCTTGGCAGCAGGCTATGGCTGAGAAACGTCCTGTTGGCTTGATTCTCTCGCGTCAGAATATCAACTCGTTGCCGGCAGTCAGTGGCAGCCGTAAGTACGAGGCTCAGCAGGCTACCAAGGGTGCTTATGTCGTTCAGGACTCTGCACAGCCTCAGGTTGTTATGCTCGCTTCGGGCTCTGAGGTGTCGACTCTCATCGATGGAGCTAAGCTCTTGCAGAAGGATGGTATTGCGGTGCGTGTTGTGAGCGTTCCAAGTGAGGGCTTGTTCCGCGACCAGCCACGCTCTTATCAGGATAGTGTCTTGCCAAAGGGTGTTATACGCTATGGTATGACTTCTGGCTTGTCAATCAATCTGCGAGGTCTGGTAGGTGAGAATGGTGTCATCCACGGCTGCGACCACTTCGGTTACTCTGCTCCTTATAAGGTGCTTGACGAGAAGTTCGGCTATAACGGTGAGACCGTTTACCAGGAGGTTAAAGAGTTGTTGAAATCATAACGAAAAATGATAACTCACGGGCGGGTTGCGTATGCAGCCCGCTTGTTTAATAGTAACGTAAAAACCCACATACACAATGGAGAACGACAAGATTATACTTCACGATAAGCGATTTAAGGTGATGATTCCTGCTGCCGAGATTGACCAGGCTGTTCAGCGTGTCGCCGACAAACTCAATGAGCACTATGCAGGTCGCACTCCTATCTTTTTAGGTGTGCTGAGCGGAGCTTTTCTCTTTTTGAGTGATTTGGTACGTAAGACCACTTTCGATAGTCAGTTGGCTTTTGTGAAGATCTCCTCATACGAGGGCACGCAGTCTACGGGTGTTGTCAAGCAGCAGTTCGGTGTCGATTTCGATATCGAGGGCCGCGATATTATCGTCGTTGAGGATATCGTCGAGACGGGCCATAGTATGAACTATCTGTTGGACCACCTTAGCAAGAAGAATCCTCGCAGCATCGCTATCTGCACCCTCTTCTTCAAGCCCGAGAAGTTCCTCTATGAGTATCCTATCGACTATGTGGCTATGCCTATCGGTAACGAGTTTATCGTTGGCTATGGTTTGGACTATGACCAGCTGGGCCGTAACCTGAAGCAGATTTACGTTATCGACGAGGAGTAAAACACTCTGAGCGAGTAATTTCAGGACTATCTCTATGGCACGTGCGAAGGATGATAAGCGTGCTGCCGATGGTGGCAGCGAGAGCAAGCGTGGCAGGATAGGCAGGAGGGCGTGGATGATAGCCACCGCCATCATCTTTGTCTATACTGCGGCACTTACTGTGCGTAATGTCATCACACTCATACGTGTCAACCATAGTGCCTCACTTCTGGAGCAGCAGTGCGATATCTTTACCGAGCGTATCCGCCAGGATAGCACTATGTTGGAGCATCTACGCTACGATGAGTATCTCGAGGAGTATGCCCGCGACCGCTACCATATGCAACGTGTCGGTGAGTCGGTCTTTGTCGTGGAGTAGGGCGAGGCGAAGGATGTTATAACACAAAAAGGATAAGAACTTATGCTCTTATCCTTTTTTTGTGTTTTCTCGTCTGCGTATATCCCTATCCCAGAAAAGCCTCTATAGCCAATCTGTACGACTCCAATCCAAATCCCATCACCGAGCCTATGGCAACGGGTGCTATCATCGACGTGTGGCGAAACTCCTCACGTGCCAGAATAGATGATATATGCACCTCTATGACGGGCGTACTTACGGCTGCGATAGCATCACGAATGGCGACCGATGTGTGGGTATATCCTCCGGCGTTTAGGGCTATGCCATCATACGTGCCTTCGCTCTGCTGTATGCGGTCTATTATCTCTCCCTCGATGTTCGTCTGGAAGTAATCTATTGCCACTCTTCCATCATAGCGTGCCGCAAGCTCGTGAAGTAATTCCTCAAATGTCTTTGTGCCATATACCGATGTGTCGCGTCTGCCCTGCAGGTTGAGGTTGGGACCGTTCAGTATGAGTATACGTTTCATAGTCTAATAGTTTAGTACTCTTTTGCATTATCCTCTCCGTGGAGCACACGCAGTGCGTTCTGCACCAATGACTCGAGCTCATTCTCACCTGGGTATACCGCCACAGGAGCTATGAACGAGCATCGCTCCTTCAATTCTCCCACTACGCGTGTGTTATGTGCTATGCCGCCGGTGAGGATTATGGCGTCAACCTTACCGTAGAGCACTGTCGAGAGCTGACCTATCTGCTTTGCTATGCTATATATCATAGCACGTATTGCCAATTCGGCTTCTGCGTCGCCTTCGGCTGCACGTTGTGCCACTTCGCGTGCCTGGTTTGTCCCTGCGAGCGATACCAATCCTCCTCCGCCTGCTATCATGGCGAGCACCTCCTTCTCGGTGTACTTGCCGCTGAAGCAGAGCTTTACGAGAGAGCCTGCTGGCAATGTTCCTGCACGTTCAGGAGCTATTGGTCCCGAGCCGTCAAGTCCGTTGTTACAGTCTATCACGCGACCACCGCTGTGAGCACCCACTGTTATGCCGCCACCCATATGGGCAACTATCAGGTTTAGCTCCTCGTATGCCTTGCCGCACTGCTTGGCATATAGGCGAGCTATTGCTTTCTGATTGAGGGCGTGCCATATCACACGTGTATCCAGCCCTTTTATGCCGCACACTTTAGCCACCTCATCTCGCTCGTCAACCACTATTGGGTCGGCTATGTAAGCCTCCACGCCGCAGCTCTGAGCTATGTCGCACGCTATGCCTGCTGCAAGTCCCGATGCGTGTTGGGGTGTCGCAGCCTTCAGCTCTGCGAGCATCTTCTCGTTCACGCGATATACACCGCTCTCTATTGGGCGGAGCAATCCTCCACGACCTATCACAGCCGACAAGCTCTCCAATGCTATCCCTTTCTCTTTGAGAGCGTTCAGCACTAAGTCGCGTCGCCACTGCTCCTGGTCAAATACCGTAGCAAAAGGCTTCAACTCCTCTTTGGTGTGCGATAACGACAGCTCCAATTCGGGTGTCATATCACGGTATACCGCCACCTTTGTCGATGTCGAGCCTGTGTTTATGGCGAGCACACGAAATCCTTCTTTCTGCTCGGTGTCGAACTGTAGAGCATCACGCTGCTCTGCGGGGTCGTCTACTACCCGTGTAAAGTGTAAGCCCATAATCCTGTTCTATTCTACTAAACTATTCTATTCGTGTTCTCTTTGCTACCTATCGTGCTGCCAAGCAAGCTAAGGCGATAGAGTATTTCTTTGTCAGTGGGGTGTCGCCACGTGATGTGAGCACACAAGGATACTTCGTACCCACTACCATCGCTGCTAACTCCGAGCCACCGAAGTGTGATGCCGACTTGAAGAATACGTTACCCGACTCGATGTTGGGGAAGAGCAAGCAGTCTGGCTCACCTGCTACGCGAGAGCCTGTAACCTTCTTATGCTCTGCCACCTCCTTGTAGAGTGCTACGTCGAGTGAGAGTGGACCATCTACTATTACCTTACCCAGCTGACCGCGGTCAGCCATCTTAGCCAATATAGCACCCTCTGTTGATGAAGGCACCGAAGGCAACACCTGCTCCGAAGGAGCGATGCAAGCCACCTTTGGACAATCTATTCCGAGGAGTTTGGTTATCTGTGCCATATAACCAATGAGCTTCTGCTTTTGCTTGAAGTCTGGCTGAGGTATAACAGCTACGTCAGATATTGTCAGCAGCTTATCTCTGCCTGGCATCTCTATGACAGATACGTGGCTCAACACACCCTTTGGAGGGAAGAATCCGGCATCCTTGTTCAATATTCCACGCATATACTTGTCGGTCGATACCAAACCCTTCATCAGCACGTCAGCCTGTCCATCTACTACCGACTGAATAGCCAACTTAACGCACACTACGTCAGAGCTCTCGTCAACAATCTTAAATATGTTGGGGTCTATGCCTAACTCCTTGCAAGCAGCCTCTATTGTTGCCTTGTCGCCATAGAGTGTTGCATCAACCAAACCCTCCTGCCAAGCATTGTACACCGCCTCGATGGTGTGTGTATCCTGACCATAAGCCACTGCCAGACGCTTTCTTCCGCGTGCTACGGCTGCTGAAACTATTTCTGAAAGATGTGTAATCATAATCTGAATATCCTTTTTTATAAGTTTTTTGTCAAGTTATATGTGTCGGTAGCTATCACCAGCTCCTCATTTGTAGCAATTACTGCCACCTTAACCTTCGACTCAGGTGTTGAGATGATGGCGTTGCGACCGCGAATTGTGTCGTTGTAAGCGTAGTCTATCTCTATGCCGAAGAACTCCATATTCTTACATACATACTCACGCAAGTCCTTTGAGTTCTCGCCTACACCACCTGTGAAGATAAGCAGGTCCAGACCACCCATCTCGGCAGCATACTCGCCCACGAACTTCTTGATGCGGTTGTAGTACATATCGCGACCTACGATAGCCTTTGGGTTTCCTGCGTCGTACGCATCGTCTATATCACGCATATCGCTCGATACGCCCGTCAGACCCATAATTCCCGACTCCTTGTTCATCATTGTGTTGAGCTCGGCGTATGTCATATTCTCCTTCTCGCCGATGTATGTTATTGCTCCTGCGTCGACCTGACCGCAACGAGTACCCATCATCAGACCGTCGAGTGGGGTAAATCCCATCGATGTGTCGAATGACTTACCGTTGAGCACAGCTGTTATCGAGCCACCGTTACCTACGTGGCAGGTAACAATCTTCGAGTTGTTGATGTCCAGACCTACCAGCTCTGCACCCACTTTAGCCACGAACTTATGACTTGTGCCGTGGAAACCATACTTACGCACACGATACTTGTCGTAATACTTCTCTGGCAGAGCATAGAGATAGTTGATTGCAGGTATAGATTGGTGGAACGATGTGTCAAATACAGCCACCTGTGCTACGCCTGGCAACACCTTCTCGATTGAGAGTATACCCTCTAAGTTTGCAGGGTTGTGCAGTGGAGCGAGCTCAAAGAGTGAGCGAATCTTCGCCTTCGCATCTTCGTCGACCACTACGCTGCTGTGGAAGAACTCGCCGCCGTGAGCTACGCGGTGTCCTACCGCCTTAATCTCCGAGAGGTCAGCCACTACGCCGTGCTCAGCATTTGTCAGAGCCTCCAGCACAAGGCTGATACCCTTTGTGTGGTCCTCGATAGGCATCACCACATCGTAAACCTCCTTGCCTACAGGCTTGTGTGTGAGGCGACCGTCGGGCAGACCTATGCGGTCAACCAGACCTTTTGCCAAAAGAGTGTCATTCTGGTCATTTATGTCGATGACCTGATACTTAATAGATGAACTTCCGCAGTTCAAAACCAATACGATCATAATTTGTCTTTTATATGTTTATAACTTCAATAGCCTAATGTAGTGGTAGTTGCATATTCTATGCAAAACGCCGCAGAGGGCACTCTACAGAAACCTAACAAAGTTAATAAACTTTTTCGGGGAAAACAAACAATAATCTTGATTTTTGAACTTTAGCTTCCGTTTTAGAATGTCTGATGTTTTATAACCCGCTCTAAAGCCGCCTGACATACGGGGCAGAATTGTGTCGCTACGTTATCTCTCATTCGGCACGTAACCGCAGGGCGATACATCCCTTTGGTCATATATCCTCCACCCTCATACACGCCTATTGCGTAGCTCTTTGCCCGCTCTGCGGTTGGCTCGGTAGGTATTGCTGTCCCCTCGGGCAGCATATCTCGCCACTTTGAGCCGAAATCCACGAGCGATGTGATGTTGGGCTCCCAGGGCTCATAATCCAACGAGTACATATCCTCGGCATAGCCCGTAGCTGCTGGGTCGTCATAGAAATACTCGTCGCCCAGACCGCCAAAAGAGTGTCCAAATTCGTGCACTACGACAGGCTTAAATGCTGGGTGGCGTGTTGTTGTCAGCGTGTAGAAATTATATATGCCGCCACCTCCGTAAGTAGCTGTGTTGGCGAGTATTATCAGATGCTCATAAGGTATGCCTGTCAACACGTCGTGCGTCTGGTGCAGCGAGTTTGTCGTCAGGTATCGCTCCGTGTAGAATGTCATAAAGTTGGAGTTTACCGCAGTTGTTCTCCATAGGTTGTCCTGCGGAACACTCACGTCGCTATCCTGCGAGGGCGAGAACACCGCTACGATATTAAATCTGTCGGCATACGAGGCAAATGGCTCATAACTCAGCAAGGCAGAGCACGCCTTCTGGGCATCCTCCTCGAAACGCCCCATTTCATCTATGCGGTAACCCTCGGCTATTATTGCTACGTCGATGCACTCCTCGCTCTTGCCGCCGCGATGCAGATATTTGTGCGGAGTTGGTTTTTCTGCCGATAGCTTGCGTACGAGTACATCATCGGGCGAGTAGGTGTGTCGCAGCGAGGCTGTTACGCATCCCTTTATGTCATACATAACAACCTCTATGTCAGATGCTTTCTTCGGTTCTGGAACGAGGAATGTAGCCTCAAAACTCTTCGTTACACTCTTCGCTTCGGGTATAGATAGCCACTCCTGAAACAGGGTTGAAAATGCGTTACGATAAAGCACTTTTCCACTCTCTTTTTCCACTACTCTTACCTCTCCATTTCCGCGATGTGGCACGCTGTCTAAGTTGTTACGTCTGCCCCACCAGCCATCCACTATCGAGAGCTCGTCGAGAGCTATTATCTGGTGTTCGGCGTTACCTGCCATCACATAGTCGAGGCGGAGTGTGCGGGCGTTGAAGTAGGTGTCAAAGTCGCCAGCTCTGAGGGTTGTGGTTAGCAGTACCGCCACCACACAAAAGATGAGTCGTTTCATATTTATTTACAACATCTTATTCGGTACTGTCCGAAGGGTTTTCCACAAATTTATAGCCTATGCCCTTGACCGTTACTATATGCTCGTCGCCAAGTTTCTGGCGTAGTTTTCGTATGTGCACATCTATCGTGCGGTCGCCCACTACGACATCCTCGCCCCACACCTCACGATATATATCCTCGCGTGAGAACAGTTTGCCTGGGTGGGAGTAGAGCAGACTCAGCAGGTAGAACTCCTTGCGAGGCAGCGTTATCACCTCTTCGCCCTTGTTGACGAGGAAATTGGTATGGTCTATCGTTATCTTTTCATCATTCTCGACAGGCGATATACGGTTTAGGATGGCTTTCACCCGACTGCGTAAAATGTTCATCTTCACGGGTTTGCTGATGTAGTCGTCGGCTCCTGCACCATAGCCCTGCAGTTGCATCTCCTCGTCGCTTACTGCCGAGAGGAATACCACCATCACTTTACGCAACTTTGGCGAGCGGCGTATCGCTTTGCAGGTCTCCACACCGTCGAGCACGGGCATCATCATATCGAGCAGGATAAGATGCGGACGCACCTCTAAAGCCCGCTCCAAACCTATTGCTCCATTTTGTGCGGTATATACCTCATAACCATCGCGTTGAAGGTTGTATTTTATGAACTCGAGAATATCCTCTTCGTCGTCAATGACAAGTATTCGGTATGCCATAGCTGCGTTTGTTAAAATTAATTTTCTACAAATATACTAAAAACCCCGAGAAAAAAGAGATAAGATGCGATAAAATTATTATATTTGCACGATTATATGCTTTAGCATAACCAAACCTAAAAACTACAAAGTGATGGCTACTGAAAATTCTAACTATTCGGCTCCTGTGGAGTCAGTCGACGTTGTCGAAGATGTGCAAGCAAAAGCGATTGAGAATCTCTCAGCAGAGGGTGTTGAGCAGGTAGCGCCTGCGAGCGAGGTCTCTGAGGAGGATGCTGTGTTTGATGCCGAGCAGGCGGGTCTGTCGCTCGGTGAGGAGATTGCCGAGGAGATGCTCTCGGATGATGTTAAGGGTGGTGATGTTGCCAATATGAGTAAGCAGGAGCTTGTCTCGCTGTTTGCTTCATTGCTCGAGAGCGAGCCCGTTCACACTCTGCGTAAGAAGGTCGAGGCTATCAAGATTGCCTTCTACAAGCAGCACCGTGCCGAGGTCGATGCAGCCCGTAAGGCTTTCGAGGCTGAGAATGGCGAGGAGGCAGAGTTCACCCCTGCGGCAGATGCTCTGGAGATAGAGCTTAAGGAGCTCTTCAAGGAGTATCGTTCACGCCGCGACAGCTATATCGCCGATTTGGATAAGATTAAGGAGGAGAACCTCAAGATTAAGCTTGCTATCATCGAAGAGCTGAAAGAGTTAGTCAATTCAGATGAGACTATCAACACAACCTTTGCCAAGTTCCGTGAGTTGCAGCAGCGATGGAAGGATACGGGCGTGGTGCCACAGGCTCAGGTGAAGGATTTGTGGGAGACATATAACCTCCACGTCGAGAACTTCTACAACTTCATTAAGATTAATAAGGAGCTTCGCGACCTGGATTTGAAGAAGAACTATGAGGCAAAGCTCTCGCTCTGTGAGCAGGCTGAGGCACTCATTATGGAGCCATCTATCATCGATGCTTTCCATAAGTTGCAGAAGCTGCACGACGAGTGGCGTGAGACAGGTCCTGTTGCCAATGAGTTTAAGGAGCAGCTGTGGGAGCGTTTCAAGGATGCTTCGAGCCGTATCAATAAGCAGCATCAGGAGTATTTCGATGCTATCAAGCGTGAGCAGACCCGAAATCTCGAGCTCAAGACCGAGCTTTGCGAGAAGACGGAGGCTCTCATCGAGCAGCCTTTCACTTCTCGTAAGGAGTGGAATAAGGCGAGCGAGCAGCTTTTGGATATCCAGAAGATATGGCGTACCATTGGCTTCGCTCCAAAGAAGGACAACACCCGCATCTACGAGCGTTTCCGTACTGCTTGCGATGGTTTCTTTGCTGCCAAGCGTGAGTTCTATGCTGGCATAAAGAGCGAGATGGAGCACAACCTCCAGCTTAAGACCGAGATTTGCGAGGCTGCCGAGGCTTTGCAGGCGAGCGAAGATTGGAAGCACACTACCGATGAGCTTATCGCTCTTCAGGCTAAGTGGAAGGAGATTGGTGCTGTGCCACGTCGCTATTCGGAGCAGATTTGGAAGCGTTTCCGTGCTGCGTGCGATGCCTTCTTCGAGCATAAGTCTAAGCACTTTGCAGGTGTCGAGAGTCAGTATGAGGAGAATTTGCAGAAGAAGCAGGCTCTCATCGAGGAGATGGCAGCAGCCGACATTAAGAGCGGAGGTTACGATATGATTAAGGAGTTCCAGCGTCGCTGGAGTGAGATTGGTTATGTGCCCATCAAGCATAAGGACTCTATCCAGAAGAGCTACAAGCAGGCTGTCGATGCTATGTTCGCTGTGTTGCGTGGTTCGGAGCACGACCGCTCTATGAATCGCTTCAAGGAGCGTCTGCAGTCTATGAAGGGTGGCGGAGCCGATAAGCGTCTGCGTGCCGAGCGTGAGCGTCTGTATAACAAAGTACGCCAGTTGGAGCAGGATATCGCTTTGCTGGAGAATAATATTGGTTTCTTCTCTAAGTCGAAGAACGCCGATGCTATGGTTGCTGACATACGCGAGAAGATAGCTCGCTCGAAGCGAGAGCTTCAGCAGGCCATCGAGAAGGTAGTCTTGATTGACAAGGAGAACGCTGCGGAGTAGTTAGTTAGGTTATAAAAATTATAAAGCTATGAAATTAGACAAGCCAAAGTACATCTTCGTTACAGGAGGTGTGGCATCATCATTGGGAAAGGGTATTATTTCAGCCTCGGTAGCACGTCTGTTGCAGGCACGTGGTTATTCTGTTACAGTGCAGAAGTTCGACCCTTATTTGAATGTAGACCCTGGTACGCTCAACCCTTATGAGCACGGCGAGTGTTATGTTACCGATGACGGTACCGAGACCGATTTGGATTTGGGACACTATGAGCGTTTCACCGCTATCACCACTTCCAAGAACAACACCGTTACTACGGGTAAGATTTACAAGCGAGTAATCGAGAAGGAGCGTCGTGGTGAGTTTTTGGGTAAGACCGTTCAGGTTATCCCTCATATCACCGATGAGATTAAGCGTCGCATCCAGCTCCTGGGTGCTACTAAGGAGTACGACGTCATCATCTCGGAGATTGGTGGTACGGTCGGCGATATCGAGTCGCTACCTTTTATCGAGTCTGTGCGTCAGTTACGTAATCAGCTCGGCTATCAGAACTCTGTTCTCATCCACCTCACTCTCATCCCATATATGGCAGCCTCGGGCGAGTTGAAGACTAAGCCTACCCAGCACTCTGTTAAGGAGTTGCAGTCGGAGGGTGTCCAGCCCGATGTGTTGGTTCTCCGTTCGGAGCACGAGCTCTCGGAGGAGGTACGTCGTAAGGTAGCACTCTTCTGTAATGTTACCCCCGACGCTGTTGTTGAGTCTATCGATGTGCCTACCATCTATGAGGTGCCATTGCGTATGCACGCCCAGCATTTGGACGATGTCATCCTGCGTAAGTTAGGTGTAACCGATGCTGCCGAGCCCGATTTGAGCAGCTGGGAGCAGTTTGTCGAGAAGGTCAAGCACCCTGCAAGTGAGGTTAAGATTGCTTTGGTCGGCAAGTATACCGAGCTTCCCGATGCCTATAAGTCTATCTGCGAGTCATTCATCCACGCTGGTGCTGCCAACAACTGTAAGGTACGCCTCAGCTACGTCAATTCGGAGCATATCACTGCCGAGAATGTAGCCGAGCATTTGGGCGATATGGCTGGTGTGTTGGTCGCTCCAGGTTTTGGTATCCGAGGTGTTGAGGGTAAGATTGAGGCTGTCCGCTACGCTCGCGAGAATGGTGTTCCGTTTATGGGTATCTGCTTGGGTATGCAGTCAGCTGTCATCGAGTTCGCACGTAATGTGTTGGGCTTGAAGGATGCTCACTCGAGTGAGTTGGTGCAGACCAAGACCCCTGTTATCGACCTTATGGAGGAGCAGAAGGATATCACCGTCAAGGGAGGTACTATGCGTCTTGGAGCCTACCCTTGTATCCTGAAGAAGGGCACTAAGGCTTATGAGGCTTACGGCAAGGAGCTCATTTCGGAGCGTCATCGCCACCGTTATGAGTTCAATGGCAAGTATCTCGCACAGTTTGAGGCTGCGGGTATGATTGCTTCGGGTGTTAACCCCGACACGGGCTTGGTTGAGGTTGTCGAGTTGGTCAACCATCCTTGGTTTGTTGCGGCACAGTATCATCCCGAGTATAAGAGTACAGTAGCGAGTCCGGCACCACTCTTTGTGGCATTTGTGGCTGCAGCGTTGAAGAATAAGTAGACTAATTAAATTTTAAGTTAAGATAAGTAGCAATGGATAAAAATACCATTACGGGACTTATCCTTATGGGACTCATCTTTGTGGGTTACGTTTGGTATAGTTCCGACCAGGCTGCGGAGTATGAGGCAGCACAGCAGAAGATTAAGCAGGAGCAGATGCTCCAGGCAGCCGAGGAGGCGTTAGCCGAGGCGGAGGCTGCGGCGGTGGCAGATAGTGTAGCACTCTCTGTTGACTCGTTGCAGTTGCAGCCTGTTGAGGTCAACCAGGATGTCATCACCTATGGTGCAACTCTTGCCTCACGTAAGGGTGTTGAGGCGGAGACCGTTACCCTGGAGAATGATGTGTTGAGTGTTGAGCTGACCACCCAGGGCGGTATGATGCACAAGGTTACCCTTAAGGAGTACACCAAGTATTCCGATGGCGAGCGAAACGAGCAGGTCGTATTGTTTGAGCCCGAGAGTGCCAATTTCTCCGCAACTTTCGCTCTGAAGAACGTGGCTGAGCCTGTCGAGACTTCGCTCTTTGTCTTCGAGAATAAGGGTGTTGAGCAGGGTGAGGGCTTCCAGAAGGTTACCTTCTCGTTGCCTTTGAGTGCTGATGCTGCTTTGCAGTATGTCTATACCCTCTACGATAAGAAGGATGCAGCCCGCGACTACCTCCTCGATTTCGACATACAGCTCATCAATGCCGATGCTGTTATGGCTAAGCAGGAGAGCATAGCTCTTGCGTGGGCTAACCGCACCTATCAGAACGAGCGAGGCTTCGCCAATGAGAACAACTATACCACTATCGCCTATCGTTTGGCTGATGAGGACGATGTTGAGGAGCTCGATATCAGTACCTCTAAGGAGAGCGAGAAGCTCGATGAGGATCCTATTAATTGGGTATCATTCAAGCAGCAGTTCTTCTCACAGACCTTCATTGCTCACGACAACTTCGATAGTGCCGACCTTAGCTACACAACAGCTAAGGAGGGCTCTGGCTTTATGAAGGAGTTCTCTGCTACGATGACTCTGCCATATAGTGGTCAGAATGAGTATAAGCTCTCTATGTATTGCGGTCCTAATAAGTTCGCTATCTTGAAGGATGTCGAGGTACGTGCCGACGAGGATATCTATCTCGAGAAGGTCATCCCTCTGGGTGGTTGGATTATCGGCTGGTTCAACCGTTGGATTATCATCCCTGTTATGGACTTCCTCAGCGGTCATATAGCAAGCTTCGGTATCATCATCCTCATCCTTACTCTTTTGGTTAAGGCACTCATCCTGCCTCTTACCTATAAGAGTTACCTCTCTACCGCTAAGATGCGTGTCATCAAGCCCGAGATGGATGCCCTCAATGAGAAGTATCCACGCAAGGAGGATGCTATGAAGAAGCAGCAGGCTATGATGGAGCTCTATAAGAAGGCTGGTGTCAATCCTCTTGGAGGCTGTCTTCCTATGCTTATTCAGCTGCCTATCTTGTGGGCTCTGTTCCGTTTCTTCCCTGCGAGCATCGAGCTTCGTGGTGAGTCTTTCCTCTGGGCACACGACCTCTCATCATACGATAGTGTTTTGCAGTTGCCATTCACTATTCCTTGGTATGGCGACCACGTGAGTCTTTTTGCGTTGTTGATGAGCCTTGCACTTATGGGCTTCTCATACTTCAGCTATAAGCAGACGGGAGCAGCTCAGCCACAGGGTGGTGTTATGAAGTTTATGATGGTATACTTTATGCCATTTATGATGCTTATGTGGTTCAATAGCTACTCATCAGGCTTGTGCTACTACTATCTGGTATCACAGGTGTTGACTATGATTATTATGTTCTCTATGCGTCGTTTTGTTGACGACAAGAAGATACGTGCCATTATGGAGCGTACAGCGGCTAAGAAGCATAATGGTAAGAAGTCGAAGTTCCAGCTCCGCTATGAGGAGTTGATGCGTCAGCAGGAGCTTATGCAGCAGCAACAGCAGAAGGGTAGACGATAGCGTCGGCTGCTACCTAAAGAGAAAATAGCCTGTCCTTCGCAAGGACAGGCTATTTCTTATAATATAAGGTAAAGCTAAATAACCTGCTGTGCCACCTATTGTGAAATCTTCACCAATGCTTCGCGGTATGCGTCGAGTATGCGTGATTTCGATATGAATCCCAAGTAGCGGTTATCCTTATCCACTACGGGCAGCATCCAGGTGTGTGTCTGCTCAAATCGAGGCATTATGCTCTGTACCATCTCGTGCTCCAGTATGCGGTATGGAGGCTGAATCATATAGTGTGTTATCGAGCGACCCCACTTCTCACGTTTGAACATATCCTCACGCAGGTCGTCGAGCTGTACTACGCCTAACAGATGTCCAAAGTTATCTATCACGGGGAATATGTTACGTCGTGCCGACGATATTATGTGTATCACGTCGCCTAACGTAAAGTTCTCTTTCAGACGTATGAAGTCTGTCTCCATCAGTTCATCCAACTTCAGGAATACGAATACCGATTGGTCTTTGTCGTGTGTGAGCAGTTCGCCCTGCATACGCAGCTGCTTGGTGTATATCGAGTCGCGGTCGAGGCTGTAATCCACCGCAAAAGATATGCACGCCACAATCATCAGCGGGATGAATAGCCCATATCCGTTCGACAGCTCTGCAATGAGGAATATCGACGTTAGCGGAGCCTTCATCACACCTGCCATCACACCCGCCATACCTACCAGAGTGAACGATACGATAGATACCTCCCAGCCTGCAAAGTTGCATACCAAGGCTACTATCGCACCCATAAATGCACCTACGAAGAGCGATGGAGCAAATGTTCCTCCCACACCTCCTGCGGCGTTTGTTGTGGCCATAGCCACCACCTTGAAGAACATAATGCACGCCACATATACTATCGCTAACCACTCTATGTTGCTGAAGCGGTAGAACATCGAGTTGTCGAACAACTCCTTTACTTTGCCGTGCATCAGCGACATCATACCCTCATATCCCTCACCGTACAGTGGTGGGAAGATGAATATCAGCACTCCCAGCATCACGCCTGCTATTGCCCAGCGGCGATATTGCGATGCGATGCCCTTTATCTTCCGACCTACGAATGAGTTTATCGAAGTGAAGTAATACGACATTAGACCGCAGCATACGCCGAGCAGTATGTAGAGCGGTATCTGCCTGATGATGAATATGTCCGATGCGTTGAGTGTTACTGAGAGTATCGGGTCGAAGCCTCTGAAAATCAGGGCTACTGTCGTTGCCGAAATCGAAGATATGAGCAGTGGGATGATTGATGTGGCTGTTATGTCGAGCATCAATATCTCTAACACGAAGACCACGCCTGTTATCGGAGCTTTGAATATCGCAGCCACTGCTGCACCTGCTCCACAACATAGCAGGAGTGTCAGCTCTTTGTAGTTGAGCTTTGCCACCTTACCTACGTTCGAGCCTATGGCAGCACCCGTCAGTACGATAGGGGCCTCGGGACCTACCGAGCCACCAAAACCTATCGTCGTAGCACCTCCCACCACCGATGACCAGCAGTTGTGTGATGCTATGCGTGAGTCTTTTCGCGACATAGCGTGCAACACACGTGTTACACCCTCCGATATGTTATCTTTGACGATGTATTTTACGAATAGTGTCGCTAATATTATACCTATCGCGGGATATATCAGGAACAGAAATTGGACTTCGTTCGCAGGAAACCACGTTACCAATGCCGAGCGTATGCCATAGAGCAACATCTCGAACAGACACGTGCCGGCACCTGCGGCAATACCCACTACGGCTGCTAAAACAGCCATCATCTGGTTGTTGCTCAGTCTTTTGGCTCTACGTCGCAGCCAGTTGAGTATACTCTCCTTCAGACTCATCCTCCAAGCCTTGCGAAAAACTCTGTTCCTTACTCTTACTCCCTATTTCGTGCGATACATCTCCGACTGCTGACGGATGAGCTCCGCATCCTCGAAGTAGTTAATCTTCATTGCACGACGCACCATCTCGAGTGTCTCGGCAGCCTCCTCACGTGCCACCTGGCAACCCTTCTTCAAGATTTCGTATACGCCCTCGATATCCTGCTCATACTCCTTACGACGCTGACGTATAGGTGCCAACATCTCTTCGAGTACGGCGTAGAGGAACTTCTTCACCTTTACATCTCCCAATCCACCTCGCTGATAGTGAGCCTTCAGCTCATCGAGCGATGCGTAGTCGGGTAGGAACTCTGCAAAGTGGTCGCAGCAAGAGAAGGCGTCAAGATATGTAAATACGCAGTTACCTTCGATACATCCTGGGTCCTCCACGCGGATGTGATTAGGGTCGGTGTACATACTCATCACCTTCTTACGCAGGTCCTCGCTGCTGTCCGAGAGATATATGCAGTTGCCGAGCGACTTACTCATTTTTGCCTTGCCATCTGTTCCTGGCAGACGCTTACACGCTGCATTCGATGGGAGCAGGATTTCTGGCTCAACGAGTGTCTCGCCATATATCGAGTTGAATTTGTGTACAATCTCGCGTGTCTGCTCAATCATAGGCTCCTGGTCGTCGCCGGCAGGCACTGTTGTGGCACGGAATGCTGTGATGTCCGATGCCTGTGATATCGGGTAAGTGTAGAAGCCTACGGGTATCGACTTACCGAACTCACGCATCACAATCTCGGTCTTCACCGTTGGGTTTCGCTCCAGACGAGCTACCGTTACTAAGTTCATATAGTAGAATGCCAACTCTGTCAGCTCAGGTATCATACTCTGAATGAATATGTTCGACTTCGTAGGGTCTATACCGCAAGAGAGATAGTCGAGAGCTACCTCTATGATGTTCTGACGCACCTTTTCTGGGTTGTCTGCATTATCTGTGAGTGCCTGGGCATCGGCAATCATAATAAAAATCTTCTCAAATAGTCCCGAGTTCTGCAACTCTACTCGCTGACGCAGTGAGCCCACGTAGTGTCCCAAGTGGAGCTTTCCTGTTGGACGGTCGCCCGTCAAAATCACTTTTCCCATAAATCTATTTTTTCTTTCTTTAATCTTTTACCCGTTTGTCTGCTCTTTGTGGGCGTTCGAAATACACTTCCAGCTACTCCGGAAAACTGTGAAATCCCCCGAAAAGAGCCGAGGCTTGCCGCACTATTTCGCATAGAGCTTCCGCCTCAAATTATCTACAAATTTAAGAATTTTTATCCTCTGTGCCAAAAAAGTTTGTTGCTATAGATTTTTTTTATAATTTTGCTATGCTTTACAGTGTGTGCTTATGACTATTATTCAACTTCAGTATTTGATTGAGGTGGCAAATTGCGGTAGTTTTTCTGCTGCTGCCGACCATTGTTTCGTTACGCAACCCTCTCTGAGTATGCAGATTAAGGCTTTGGAGGATGAGCTTGGTGTGATTCTTTTAGACCGTAGCAAGAAGCCCGTCATCCCTACCGAGGCGGGAGCTGTTGTCATTGCTCAGGCACAGGAGACTCTGCGTAGCTATAACTACATCCGCGAGTCTATCGCCGAGTTAAAGGGTGTTACAGCGGGTAAGTTACGTTTGGGTGTGATACCTACCATCGCTCCCTACCTCTTGCATAAATTTATTCCAACTTTTGTCAAAAAATACCCAAAGGTTGAGCTTGAGATTAGAGAGATGGTTACCGCCGATGTCATCGATGCACTCCACCACGACCGCATCGATGCTGCCTTGGTTGCAAGTGGTACGTGTGGTGAGGGTATTATCGAGCACGACCTCTTTAGCGACCGTTTCTATGCCTATGTCTCGCCATCCAATCCTCTTTACGAGCGTTCCAATATCCGCTTTGAGGATATCGACCTGAAGGATTTGATTCTCTTGAGTAAGGGTAATTGTATGCGTGATCAGATTATGGAGCTTTGCCTTGCTCGTCGCGAGATGCCGAGCCACTACTATTTCGAGTCGGGCTCGTTAGATACACTGATGCGTATTGTCAACTGCACCTCTTCGATGACCATCATTCCCGAGATGGCTTTGGAGTATATCCCTGCCGACCGTAAGTCGCAGGTCAAGATGCTGGCTAAGGGTGCTACCTCGCGTCGTATAGCTATGGTCGTGCGTCGCACCTATGTCAAAAACTCTATCGTGAAGGCTTTGGAGCAGACCATTCTGGATTGTGCAGGCTCTTTGCAGAAATTTATGCACTGATATTGAAACAAATTTTCTACCTCTATATGGCTGTCTGACCGCAAGTTGGACAGCCTTTGTTTTGGGTAAAAAAGCCACAAAATAATTATCCTCGGCGAAATAGTTTTATTTTCAATAAAAAATATGTAACTTTGCGTGGTTATATGCATATATAGGATTTATGGAAAAACTTATTGAGACAATCGTATCAGCAATTCAAGATAAGAAGGGTAAGAACATCATCTCGTTGGATCTTACAGGTTTCGACGGAGCAATATGTTCACATTTCGTAGTTTGTAATGCCGACTCTACCACTCAGGTGTGTGCTATCGCCGATGGTATCGAGCAGGAGGTTTTGGAGAAACTCGGTCAGAAGGTATGGCGTATCGAGGGCCAGCAGAATGGTTTCTGGGTAGCTATCGACTATTTAGATGTCGTTGTGCACGTCTTCCAGAGCGAGCTACGCGACTACTATAAGTTGGAGGAGTTGTGGGCTGACGCACCTATGAAGCGTTACGAATACGAATTATAGTTCTCGATACGTTATCTATGTCGCAGCGGCATAGTTATGGATGTATCAACAGAATTTTTAACTTAAATTATGGCAACACAAACACCAAATAACAGACCACGTCCCGCACGTTTTAATTTTATGTGGATATGGGCTGTAATCCTTATCGGTATCATCGTCGCTTCGTTTATGTGGGATGACGATGGAGCTCCCGTGTCGAGTGATTTGACCACCGTTAAGGAGATGATTAAAAAGGGCGAGGTCGAGCGAGTTAATGTTACAGGCAACCGCGAGACCATCGAGGTATTTCTCAAGGAGGATGCCATCAAACGCTACCGTGAGGGCGAGGATGAGCGTTACCAGCATATCCCCACCCAGGGCAATCAGCTCTTCTTTACCCACGGTTCGATAGAGATTCTCAACGACGAGATTAACCTCGCCGAGGAGGCTTATCGTGAGACTCTGCTTGCTCAGGACTCTACGCTTACTGTCGTACCATACGACGTTACGGTAACCTACGAGGAGACCGAGGGTGGCTGGGGCTCATTCTTCCTCAATATCTTCCCTTGGATTTTCCTTATTGCTATCTGGTTCTTCTTCTTCCGTGGTATGTCGCGTGGCGGAGGCGGAGCAGGTGGTATTATGAATGTAGGTAAGGCACGTGCTCAAGTCTTCGATAAGGATCAAAAGAAGAAGGTAACGTTTAAGGATGTCGCCGGTTTGGAGGAGGCTAAAGTCGAGATTATGGAGATTGTCGACTTCTTGAAGAAGGCAGATAAATATCGTAAGCTCGGAGCCAAGATTCCGAAGGGAGCACTGCTTGTAGGCCCTCCTGGAACGGGTAAGACTCTTCTTGCCAAGGCTGTTGCAGGTGAGGCTAATGTCCCATTCCTCTCTATTTCGGGCTCCGATTTTGTGGAGATGTTCGTCGGTGTGGGAGCTTCGCGTGTGAGAGATTTGTTCGAGCAGGCTAAGCAGAAGGCACCTTGCATCGTCTTCATCGACGAGATTGATGCTATCGGTCGTGCACGTGGTAAGAATGCTGGCTTCTCGGGTAATGATGAGCGTGAGAACACTCTCAACCAGCTCTTGACTGAGATGGATGGCTTCCAGACTAATGCTGGTGTCATTGTCCTGGCTGCAACTAACCGCGTTGACATTCTGGATAAGGCGTTGATGCGTGCCGGTCGTTTCGACCGCCAGATTGATGTCGGTCTGCCCGATATCAACGAGCGTAAGGATATTTTTGCAGTCCATCTGCGTAATATCAAGCTCGACTCTGCTATCGACCGCCATTTCTTGGCTAAGCAGACGCCTGGTTTCTCGGGTGCTGATATCGCCAACGTATGTAATGAGGCAGCTCTCATCGCTGCCCGTAAGGATAAGGAGTCTGTTACTCAGGAGGATTTCCTCGCGGCTATCGACCGTATCGTGGGTGGTTTGGAGAAACCTAATAAGTCTATCTCTCGTGCGGAGCGTCGTGCTACTGCTATCCACGAGGCGGGCCACGCTACCGTTATGTGGCTGCTGCCCGAGTGCGACCCTGTGTTGAAGGTAACTATCATCCCTCGCGGTAGGAGCCTCGGTGCTACCTGGTCGGTGCCCGATGAGGAGCGAGTGCATATCACCGATGTAACGCTCTACGAGCGTCTGGCTGGTATGCTTGCGGGCCGTATTGCCGAGGAGGTCAACTATGGCACTCTGGGTGCGGGAGCTCTTAACGATTTGGAGCGTTCAACCAATATGACCTACGCTATGGTGGCGTACTATGGTATGAGTAAGAAGATTGGTCCTATCAGCTTCTATGACTCTACGGGTGCACGCGACACCTTTACCAAGCCTTATAGCGAGCAGCTTGCACAGGAGATTGATGCCGAGGTACGTCGCATTTTGGATGAGGCATACCGTAAGGCTCGTCAGATTGTCGAGAGTCATAACGAGCAGATTAATGCTATGGCAGACCTTCTTATGGAGAAGGAGACCATCTATGCCGATGATATCGAGTCTATTCTTGGTCGCTCGGCACAGAGCCTTAAGGCAGAAATGCGTAAGCAGAGTGAGGAGTCATCAGCCGAGCAGGGCGATGTTGTCAGCCCTGTGGCAGAGGAGTAATGTAGCAGAAAAACGACAAACTTATGGGAGATAAAATGAAGAACTTTTGGCTACGGTCCATCAGCGGCTTTGTCTTGCTGGGAATTGTTCTCGTAGCTATTTTGTGGGCAAAGTGGAGTCTTGTACTTCTGTTGGCAGCCATTATTGTGGGAGGTCAGCGTGAGTTCTATCGTATGGCATCTAAGGCTGGCTATGCCCCTCAGCGATATTTGGGTATTGCGGCAGGCTTGATACTGCTTGTCATTGCCTTCTGGCTGATGCTCATTATGGACGAGAGCCCTCTGATAAATTGGGACCGAAATATTCGTGGCGACTATCTGCTCATCATCTTCGGTTTGTTCCTCTTTATCACTATCTCGTTACCTTTGATGTTCATCTATGAGCTCTTCCGTAAGAGCCCTACACCTATCGCCAATGTGGGTACGACGCTTATGGGCTTCATCTATGTGGCTATGCCTATGTCGATGCTGCTGTTCATCCCGCTTATGCTTACTCCCGATGTGTGGCGAGCCAAGATAGTGTTGTTCTACATCTTCATCATTTGGGCTAACGACTCGTTTGCCTATCTGTTTGGTATCACACTCGGCAAGCACCGCCTCTTCGAGCGTATCTCACCCAAGAAGTCGTGGGAGGGTTTCGTTGGAGGCTTGTTTGGAGCAGCTCTTATGGGCTTCATTGCCGCTAAGGATATCATCTCCGATATGGAGCTCTGTGGTATGACCGACATCAACGAGACGGGTGTTATGGTCAAGTGGATAGGTATGGCACTCATAGCGGCTGTTGCGGGTGTCTTTGGTGATTTGGTCGAGTCGTTGTTCAAGCGTTCTATCGACATCAAGGATTCGGGACGTATTATGCCTGGGCACGGTGGCTGGCTCGACCGCTTCGATGCCTTGCTGCTCTCTATCCCATTCTCGTTCATCTACCTGGTGTGCTGCGAGACATTCTTAAGTTAACTAAATGGAAAACCTTAAAAACTAAAAAGATATGAAGATTAATAAAGAGGGTTATAAGATAATCGCAGTGTCGGGACTTGTGTGCCTGTTGTTGTGGTGCTTGGTGTGGTATCTGCTCAAGCAGCACCATACAATGACTACTATGGTTATCAGTGGTGTGGTGTTGATATCGTTGTGGTTCTTCATCGTTGCGTTCTTCCGTGAGCCACGTCGTGTTAAGATTCACGATTCGGAGTTGGTGTTCTCACCTTGTGATGGTCGTGTTGTTGTTACCGAGGTTGTCTATGAGGACGAGTATGTCAAGGAGGAGATGATGCAGATATCTATCTTTATGTCTATCACCAATATCCATATGAATTGGCTGCCTGTTGGTGGCGAGGTAGAGTACTATAAGTACCACCCGGGCCGCTTCCTCATTGCTTGGCACCCTAAGTCATCTACCGAGAACGAGCGTACCACTACCGTCGTTAGGATGGACAATGGCAAGCGTGTTCTGTTCCGCCAGGTTGCAGGTATGATTGCACGACGTATCGTGTCGTATGTCAAGGTTGGCGATAAGGTAAATCAGAACGATGTCTTTGGATTTATTAAGTTTGGCTCGCGTATTGACGTGTTAGTTCCTAAGGAGAGCGAGTTGCTGGTGGAGATTGGCGATAAGGTTGTCGGCTCCCAGACTCCTCTGTTGCGTCTGCCAAAGAAGTAAGAGATTGTTGTTGTTTGAGGGATGAATATTACGGGCCAAAATATACTCAAGTTTATCGTCGGTGTGGCGATAACGGCTGCTGTACTCTTTTTGGTCTGGTATTTCATCGAGATTGTTGTCTTCATCCTCATCTCGGCTGTTCTTGCTATCATAGGACGTCCTTTGGTCAACTTGTTGGCTAATAGGGGTATCAAGGGTTACACTATGCCACGATGGGCTGCAGCGGCTACAACGCTCGTAGTCATTATGGGTGTCATTGTTGCTGTCGTCGCTATCTTTGTTCCCGTTATCCTCAATCAGATAAATGAGCTTGCCCGCATAGATTTCTCTGCGGTGCTGGATAAGGTCGAGTCGCCTATAATGATGGTTCAGCACTATCTGGAGCGTACTTTTGCACTTCAGCCCTCCGACACATCGTTGCTGACTATGCTGGCTGAGGTCTTTCGTGCTCTCTTCTCGTTTGATTTCCTCAATAGTACTGTAACCTCTATTGTGGGTATCGCACTCTCGACTGTTGTCGCATTCTTCTCCGTTGCATTCATCACCTTCTTCTTCCTTAAGGAGGATGGTTTGTTTTATGCTATGGTGTGTGCGATGTTCCCTTCACATCTTCAGGAGAATGTGGTACACGCTCTGGACTCTATAACATATCTCCTGTCGCGTTATTTCGTCGGTATTTTGACCGAGAGTGCTATCTTGATGGTTCTCATTACGATTATCTTCCGCCTCTTTGGTATGACTACCGATGCTGCGTTGTTGATGGGTTTGATTATGGGTATGATGAATGTCATCCCTTATGCAGGACCACTCATTGGTGGTATGGTCTGCCTCTTTTTGGGTATTATGACCCCTATCGAGGGTTATACGGCGGCATCTACTGCAACTATCATTGTCTTGACGCTCTTTACCCTCAAGGGTGTCGATGACTTCGTGCTTCAGCCTGCCATCTACTCTAAGCGAGTTAAGGCACATCCGCTGGAGGTCTTTTTGGTTATTTTGATGGCTGGTTATATGGCAGGAGTGTGGGGTATGCTGTTGGCTATCCCATCGTATACTGTTGTCAGAGTTCTGGCTAAGGAGTTCTTCTCGGAGCTCTCGTTGGTGCAGAAGCTGACGCGTAATTTGTAATATGAATTGTTAGGTTATGATTATAATTAAGGGAGCGGTTATCAAGGGGCAGCAGTTAGGTCGGCGTATGGGTTTTCCGACTGCCAATATTGATGCTCACGATAAACGTGTCGATAATGGTGTCTATCGCTCTATGGTACGTATTGGTACAGAGTGCTATCGTGCTATGACTAATGTGGGCTTGCGTCCCTCTGTCGATGGACGTACACGCCTCTTGGAGGCTCATATCTTCGACTTTGACCGCGACATCTATGGCGAGACTATCCAGGTTGAGCTTTTAGATAAGATTCGCGATGAGCAGAAGTTCTCCTCCATTGAGGAGCTGCAACGGCAGCTGCAACGCGATGCCGAGCTATGCCGACAGTAAAGAAAAAATACGACCTTGCGGGTCGTATTTTTTTTGTCATTGTATTATTCTCAAACGGCTATTTCACCAACTTGTTTGTTGCTGAGTCTGGGAATATCACCGAAGGCTTAAATGTTTTAGCCTCCTCGAAATCCATCAGGGCGTATGATACTATTATCACTAAGTCATCTACCGCCACTTTTCTTGCTGCCGCACCATTCAGACAGATGCAGCCGCTGCCTCGCTCACCTTTTATTATATAAGTCTCGAAACGCTCTCCGTTGTTTATGTCGAGTATCTGCACCTTCTCGCCCTCAATCATACCAGCAGCCTCCATCAACTCCTCGTCGATTGTTATGCTACCTACGTAGTTGAGGTTAGCCTCTGTTACGCGGACACGGTGAATCTTTGATTTGAGTACCTCTATCATCATAACCTACTTAATTTTTACGTTGTCAATGAGTCTTATCGCACCAGCCTGAACTGCTATACAGCCTTGTATACGCTCGCTCTCGCTCCACGTCTTCACCTCTTGTAGCGATAGTGCATCTACTGCCTGGAAGTATATTACCTTCATCATACCGCCACGCTCTATCTCTGCTACCACCCACTCTTTTAGCTCTGCGGGTGTCATCGTTTTGCTACGCTCTGCTGCTTGCTTTATTGTTGCATATATCTGTGGTGCAGCCTTGCGATGAGCCTCGTCGAGCAGGGTGTTACGTGATGATAGAGCCAATCCGTCGCTGTCGCGTATTATAGGGCACTCCACTATCTCTACCTCTATTCCCAGCTGGCTGTTCATCGCCTTTATCACTGCTATCTGCTGAAAATCCTTCTCTCCGAAGTATGCTTTTGCGGGCTGTACTATGTCGAACAGGCGACTCACCACCTGTGCCACGCCATTGAAGTGTCCGGGGCGTGTAGCACCCTCCATCACCTTATCTATCTCTCCGAAGTCGAACTGACGTGTGTCGGGCTCGGGGTATATCTCCTCCACCGATGGCATAAATACTATGTCGGCACCTGCCTCTGTTAGCAGAGCCAAATCCTCCTCGGGTGTGCGAGGGTAGTTGCGAAGGTCTGTCTTGTCATTAAACTGTGTAGGATTTACAAATACGCTCACCACCACAGTCTGACACTCCTTGCGTGCACGCTCCACGAGCGAGCGATGACCTGCGTGCAGGGCACCCATCGTAGGGACAAATCCCACTCCTGCGGCATCTACCTCTCGGAGGTATGCTCTCAGTTCCGCTATTGTGTTAACGCTCTTCATTTTTTTAGAATGGATATTAATCTCGGAGCAAAGTTATACAAATATTTGAATATAGTGTTTGCAATAGTCGAAAAAACGCACATTCCTCTCGATAAAAGTGGGCTGTTGTTGTTTACCTGAAACGAAAAAGCGGGTTGAAAACTCAACCCGCCCATTTCGGTTATTACCTTCTGGCGTGTTCTCCACGCCTCGTCGCTCCTTGGCTTACTCAGCCAGTGGAGTTACGCTAACGTAAGATTTGCCAGACGCCTTCTTGCAGAACTCGACTGTACCGTCAACCAATGCAAAAAGAGTGTGGTCCTTACCCATACCCACGTTTACACCTGGGTTGTGTACTGTACCTCTCTGACGAACGATGATGTTGCCAGCCTTAGCGAACTGACCACCAGAAAGCTTCAATCCGAGTCTTTTGCTCTCAGACTCACGGCCGTTCTTTGAACTACCTACTCCTTTTTTGTGTGCCATTTTCTCTAAATTTTAAGGTTATGCAACAATATCCTCCACGAGAATCTGGCTCAAGTACTGACGATGACCGTTGCACTTCTGATAACCAGTTCTACGCTTCTTCTTGAATACCAGGACTTTGTCATCCTTCAGGTGCTTCAAGATCTTACACTTAACTGAGGCGCCTTCTACTACAGGTGCACCTACCTTAACCTGACCGTCGTTGTCTACAAGCAGGACTTTGTCGAAGCTCACTGACGACTCTACGTCGCCCTGGAGACGGTGAACATAGAGCTTACGACCCTTCTCAGCCTTAAATTGCTGACCTGCGATCTCTACTATAACGTACATTTTACAAGTAAATTACATTTTGCCATAATCGGCTCGCAAATATACGAATTTTTTCTTTATCACAACCTTTTCCTCACATTTTTTTCATTTGGCACATTTTTCGATTGCTCATTTTCACACATTTTTCTGTTATGCGACTCATTATTTTCTCTGCCGACAGGGCAGCGGCTCACTTTGTGGAGGCTTTGGCACGCCACTCCCATTCGCGTGTATGGTGGTGCTTGTCGTGGCACCATCTCATCGAGCAGTGCCATACGGTTATGCCCGACCTTGTTATCATCCTCTCGCTCAGCCCTTTTATCGAGGGGCTACCTTTTGTCGAGGATTTACGTCGCCACACTCTTGGGCGTGTCCCTATCTATGTCATTGGCTGGCAGCAGTCCGAGCGTGCTGTGGTCAGCCTGCTTGAGAGTGGGGTAGACCAGTATATGACCTTCCCTATCTCTCTGCATCGGCTCTATGGTAAGATACGCCAGCGTGCCGAGAGCCTTGGTGTGAATGTTTAGCCCTATGCTTGTCTACATCTATATCGTGTTTCTCTTGTGTATCACGCTTGTGGCTACCGTAGCACGGTGGCGGCGACGTTTGATGCCCGAGCGTGAGCGTGTGCTTCTTATGCAGCGATACGTAACGCATATCATCAACGCCCTGCTTGAGCACCGCGATGTTACCCTTGTTGTCGAGGGGCGTGCTCGCCGCAAGCTGCTTCTGCGTGCTATCTACCTTGTCGTGAGCCATAGCTATGCTACCGATTTATCGCTGCTCCGAGGAACTGTTGAGCGTAATCGGCTCGATACTCTTGTCCTGCGACGCATACGTCTTTCGCGAGGTGTCCGACGTGCCAAGTGGCTCTTGTGGGCAGGTGCTCTGCCTCTGCCACGCCGCGATGTGCACTCTTTGCGACGCTATGCCCACTCGGGCGACAAGATTGTCCGCACTTCGGCACTGCTTGCTCTACTCTCGGCACGACCTTCGCGTGCTATGCAGATAATCGGCACGTTACACTACTCGCTCTCGCCCTTCGACATAAGACGTGTTGTCGCCCTTTTGCGACGTGGTGTGCTCCCTGTTGCCTACGAGCCTTTGCTCCTCTCACACAATACCAACCTGCGTCGGTTAGGGCTGGCTATCGTACGCTCTTTTGGTATAGATATTGCCGAGAGACATCTGCAAAATATAGCTATTTCGGCTCGTAATCCTATGCTTGTGCGTGAGACGCTCTATACGCTCTCCTCTCTGGGCTGCCCTTTAGGCAGGGCTAAGATACGTCGCCGCATTGAGACGCTGTCGCCACGTGAGCGGGGTGAGTTGTGTCGCTATCTGGGTGTCGAGGGTTATTCGCTCTCGGCTCTGCGGACTCTCTTTTCGGAGCAGGAGTTGAGTCGTACCGAGCCCTTGATTAGCTCATATAAACGTAACTTGGTATGCACCTGATAGATATCCTTGTCGCCATCCTCTCGGCACTATTTCTGTTGCCTATTTTCCGCTTCGTGCAGCGTTCTGTGCGAGCTTACCGCTCTACGCGATTACTTCTCGATGAGTGTGCAGGATGTTGCGAGGATATCTCTTTTATTGGCTGCTCTGCTATCTGTTGTGGTGAGTACGATCTCTTGCGTCTGCAACGCCTGTTGGCTGTGGAGTACGACCGCTATGAGCTTATCGTTGTCGTTGACTCTCACTCCAATGCCGCTTTGGTCGAGCAGATTATCTCCTATTTTCGACTCATCAGAGTCAATCCCGTTGCAAATATTGTGGGAGGTGAGCCCATTCGTGCTCTCTATCGCTCCCGCCCTCATCATTTTCACCGTTTGGTGCTTGTCGATGTACGCTCTGTTGGGGTGTACGATGATTTGAATGTAGCACTCTCTGTCGCCTCGTATGACTATCTCCTGCCTCTTCGCTCCGATGTCGTGCTCGATAGGCACGCTATCGAGGCTCTTATGATTACTGTCGCCGAGTCCGAGCATAGTGTCGACTTGCTCTCTGTCGCCTCTTGCCCCTCGGTGTGGCTCTTTGGTCGCTATGCTACCGAGCAGGCTGGTGGCTTCTCGGAGGATATCCTCGCCAATGAGTCGTTTAGCCATAGGATTACCATCTACGCTCCTGTCATCTATCGTTTTCATTCATCAGGCAACGTGTTGCTACGTCTGTGCTTGTTGCTATCAGTGCTCTTTTTTGGAGTGTTGTATCTCTCTTTGGGAGGGCTCTGGGCTTTGGTCGTCGCGGCGAGTTTTGCGTCGCTTTATGCTGTCGCCACCTACCAGACGTCGCTTCTCTATCCTGCCAATTCGCTCAAAGTTACACTATTGTGTTATTTTAATCACATTGCTTCATTTTTTTACCTTCAAAAGTTCCGCCTTTGATAAAATTTTACTATCTTTACAAAAAATAAAAACAGCGAAAAATTAACTTGTAATGAGTGATCAGATAATCGAGACACAAATCAAAAATCATCTCCTCCCACAGTGCTTCAATGCAGCTGTTAAGGCGGGCGATGCGATAATGAAAATCTATCAGCACCGTGAGAGTTATGACGTAAGCCTCAAGAGCGACAAGACCCCTATCACATTGGCGGACCGTATGTCCCATTCGACCATTAAGGAGCACCTCGGCTCCACCCGTATCCCTGTTTTGAGCGAGGAGGGCCGCGAGATTCTCTACGATGAGCGTCGCAATTGGGAGATGTTCCTGCTTGTCGACCCTTTGGATGGCACTCTGGAGTTCATCAAGGGCAATAACGAGTTCACCGTCAATATCGCTCTGCTCTACAATAACGAATGTGTTGCTTCGGTGCTCTATGTCCCCTATCATCAGAAGATGTATGTTGCTGTCAAGGGTACGGGAGCCTACCTCTTCCGCGATGTAGCACCCCAGGAGAACCCCTCTTATACTCGGAGCGATATGGAGGCGAAGATGGTACGCCTTCCTGTTGCCTCGTCGGCTCATACGGGCTTCCGTGTCGCTGTCTCACGTTCACATCAGACGCCCGAGACTCACCAGCGTATCGAGGAGTTACGTGCGTTGCATCCCGACTTGGAGGTCGTTGAGCAGGGTAGCTCCTATAAGTTCTGCCTCCTGGCTGAGGGCGAGATAGACTATTATGTGCGTACTACCCATACCTATGAGTGGGATACCGCTGCCGGCGAGCTTATCCTCTCGGAGGCAGGAGGTGCCACCTTCTCTTACCCCGATAATAAGCCTCTGCGATATAATAAGGAGGATTTGCAAAATCCGTGGTTTGAGGCACGCAGTCCGCTGTGCAGATAGTTGCTACCGCAATAGCCGCAATAATTATCAGGCTGTCAATCGTCATTGACAGCTTTTTTTATGTGTATCTGCGAAAAAAGTATTACCTTTGCCGATGTAATGGACTTTTGTACGAATTTTTAATTACAACGACCAAACTTATGAAAAAGAGTCGCTTTTTTTATTTGCTAATGACTATGACATTTTCCGTTTCGATGCTTCTCTCTTGCTCGGAGGCACCACAGCAGAGTGTAGAGCAAGACCCTGCGGCTGAGGCTTCGTGGACTGTTGACCGCTTCGACGACATCAAGGTGTTGCGATATGAGGTTCCGGGCTTCGACGAGTTACCTTTGCAGCAGAAGAAGCTCATCTATTATCTTGCCGAGGCTGCACGCTGTGGTCGTGATATCCTTTTCGACCAGCACTTTAAGTATAACCTCGCTATCCGCCACACGTTGGAGCAGATTTACACCTCTTACTCTGGCGACCGTACGGTGAAGGATTTCGTGGCTATGGAGAAGTACCTCAAGAAAGTGTGGTTTGCCAATGGTATCCACCACCACTACTCTAACGATAAGTTCACCCCCGAGTTCTCTCGCGAGTGGTTTGAGCAGATGCTCTCTAAGTATGCCTCAAATCTCGAGTTGCCTATCTCACACGCCGAGCTCTGCGACATTATCTTTGTCCCTGAGCTCTATGCTACGAGCCTCAATCAGACCGATGGCGTCGATATGGTTACCGAGTCGGCTTGTAACTTCTACGAGGGTGTTACTATGGCTGAGGTCGAGAAGTTTTACGCCGATATGGCAGATGCTGACGACCCACGCCCTATCTCTTATGGCTTGAACTCTAAGGTCGTGAAGAATGCCGATGGCGAGATTGTCGAACTTACTTGGAAGCTCGGCGGTATGTATTCCGATGCTATCCAGCATATTATCTATTGGTTGGAGAAGGCACGCGATGTTGCCGAGGAGCCACAGAAGAGCATTATCGATGCACTTATCAACTACTATCGTACGGGCGACCTGCGTGAGTTTGACCGCTATAATACTCTGTGGGTGGGCGACAATGTGTCAAATGTCGATTTCGTCAATGGCTTTATCGAGGATTACTCTGACCCACTCGGACGTAAGGCTTCGTGGGAGGGTATCGTTAACTTCGTCGATAGCACCGCTTGCCACCGCACACAGGTCATCTCGGCTAATGCTCAGTGGTTTGAGGACCACGCACCTATCAACCCTGCCTACCGTAAGAAGGAGGTCAAGGGTGTCTCGGCTAAGGTTATCACCGTTGCACAGCTCGGTGGCGACTGCTTCCCTGCAACCGCTATCGGTATCAATCTCCCTAATGCCGATTGGATTCGTAAGGAGTACGGCTCTAAGTCTGTAACTATCGACAATATCACCTACGCCTACGATAAGGCAGCCCAGGGTAATGGCTTCAACGAGGAGTTTATGCTCCGTGAGGAGGACCGTGAGCGTGTAAAGCTCTATGGTAAGCTTGCGGATGATTTGCATACCGATTTGCACGAGTGCTTGGGCCACGGCTCTGGTCAGCTGGCTCCGGGTACTAAGGGTGGCGAGCTCAAGAGCTACACCTCTACTCTGGAGGAGGCACGTGCCGATTTGTTTGCTTTGTATTATCTGGGCGATGAGAAGTTGGTTGAGCTTGGACTCATCCCATCGTTGGATGCAGCCTATGCAGCCTATGCCGACTATATTATGAATGGTATGATGACACAGTTCTCACGTATCGAGCTGGGTAAGAATGTCGAGGAGTCGCATATGCGTAACCGTAAGCTCATTGCCGAGTGGTGCTATGAGAAGGGCAAGGAGCAGAATATCATCGAATGGGTTAAGCAGGATGGCAAGAGCTATATCGTTGTGAACGATTTCGTGGCTCTGCGTCAGCTCTTCGGTGAGTTGCTCTGCGAGGTGCAGCGTATCAAGTCTGAGGGCGACTATGAGGCGGGCAGAAAGCTCGTTGAGGACTACGCCGTTAAGATTGACTTGGAGCTCCATAAGGAGGTCTTAGAGCGTTATGCCAAGCTCAATATCGAGCCATATAGCGGCTTTGTCAATCCCGACTTTGTCCTTACAGAGAAGGATGGCGAGATTGTCGACATCGAGCTCCTCTATAATAACAACTACGTCGAGCAGATGTTGAACTATTCAAAGAACTACTCGTTCCTTCCTCTGCTCAACTAAACAGAAGCTGCCTAACAAGACTCTTTAGGTATTAGGGCCTGTCTAATAATCAAAAGTTAGACAGGCTCTTTTGTTGTTATATGGCAATGTCCTACACGAGTGTTGTTCGTTTCGAAAATAATTTTTAATTTTGTGATGCTATTGGATAAATAGCAGACATATTGAAAGTGTTTTTCGCAGTCCTAAGTAGAAAATGTGGAAGTTTTCAAGACCAAGGGATGAACGAACAGCACTCATTTCTTGTATAGCTATGTGGCTATGCACCCTAAGTGCATACATCCCATACTATCCAAGTGTGGGGCATTGTCGCGTTTATTTTGGTCGGGTCATTCCACAACCTTCTACTTAATAAACGAAATTCAACTCCACACTTTCTTTTTTATATACCCTAATCCACCGCACGGGAGTTGCTACGGACTAAGCTAACTAACTATAAATTATAATATTATGAAGAGATTTTTATTAATTTTGATGATGATTCTATGCTCTGTAGTCCAATCGAATTCACAAACAGACCAAGTTCGTACCCCATTCTGTAAAAAAGGAAAGTGGGGATATATCGATGCAAATGGGAAAGTCGTAATTAAAGCTAAATATCAGGAAGCTAGAAAATTTGTTGATGGACATTCTATTGTAAAAAAAGAAAATAAATATGGTGTATTATCATCTTACGGTAAAGAGGTAATAGCACCAAAATATGATAGTGTTGAAGTTGATAGTTTTTATGATGAGAGAATCCAAAAATTTAAAAGGCTATATCTTACAAAACTTGATAGCAAATATGGTTTTCTATCATCTACTGGCGTGGAATATATAGCACCAAAATATGATAATGTCGAAAGGTTAGGTCGGTATGAAGTTCTATATCTTACGAAACTTGATGATAAATATGGTTTATCATCTGCAGGCGTAGAATTGGTAGCACCAAAATATGATAGTATCGAATTGCTAGGCACGATGTATGATGACAACGATGAAGATTATCACGAAATGTTTCGTGTGAAACTTGATGGCAAATATGGTGTGTTGTCATCTGATGGTAAAGAAGTGGTAACTCCCAAATATGATAGCATTGACAGAATGTTCTATGAAAGTATTTTATTTGATTTTTGTATAACGAAACTTGATGGTAAATATGGCGTGTTGTCACTTGGCGGGGAGGAATTAATAGCACCAAAATTTGATAGGATTGAGAGCGTGCGCGACGGAGTATGTGTTACAAGCCTAGATGGTAAGTATGGACTCATATCAGATGATGGTATAGAACAAATAGCTCCGAAATATGATGAAATTTTTGCAGTTGAATCTGGTGTATATGTTACAAAACTATATGGTAGGTATGGGCTCATATCATCTGCGTATGAAGAAATTCTTTCGCCATGTTTGTTGTCTTTAGATATGAATAAATTAAGTGGATCAGCTTGCACTATGCAAATATCTTCAACTTCTTCTGGTAATAGATATGTTATACGTTACAATTACAATGGTAAGTGGTCTGACGCATCTGTGACTGTAGACGGTATGGATAGTTGTTATGACGAGGAACTATTTGATTTATTTCAAAATAAACAAATTCAGTATTTTTATGTAACAAAAAATAGGTTGAGAAATTATATCCGTTGGTTTGAGTCAGACGCTCATAATCCTTATAAAATTATGAGCGAAGATATACCATCATTTATGTATAGAGAAAATGGTCGCCCTAATATTGAAATAGAAGAGAATGGTGATATTTACACATACCCTACAGTATTTGATAATACTGAGAACGGGGATAACGTTGTCTTCTATTGCTCCCGAATGTCTCCGGAGGATATAGGATTTTTTACCATCATTCACGGAGCACACTATTCCACACACCTTGCCGCAATGAACAAAATAAAAATTGGGCGAAATATAGCAGATATTAAGACGGTTTTTAGTCCATTGTTTATAAAAGAGAACCTATTACAGCTATTAATCCCTAAGACTTATTTAAAAAATGCCAGATATCCCAACAAATTATTACTAACTATTGATACGACATACGCATATGAACCAAATGTCGTATATACATCGCCTAAATACGAGGTTTTCGCAGGTCAATTATTGGAGATAGATAGTGGAATTCATTACGATGTTCCTTTATATAATACCTCACATCTATGTCTTATTGACACGTATAAAATGACTAGCAAAATATTTACATTAAAAGGTCTTTCAGATATTAGTATGAAATATGACTACCAAGAAAAATATATATATATTATGAATAATACAGAATATGTGAAGCCAGAACATTGGGGAGATAAGGGGATCACGGCAATTTCACAAAATCAGAGCCCTATATATGTAGCTTCGTGGGATGAATCATCTAAAGGTAGTATCGTAATAGAGACTGCAATAGTACCTAATGAAGGAGATGCAATTATTGATATACAGAGAAGTTTTGACGGCAAATATATTTTTTTATGCGGCTCTACAACTAAACATGGGTATATAGGATATGAAAATGGAATATTTATAATTTTAAAGAAAAATAATAATACCTTCCAGGAGGTCGCTCGATATAGAAGTAAGACAAAAAATAAATACTATACTCATATGATCGTTCTTGATGACGAGCATGTTTATGTAGAAATTTCTGATGGGGATTTTGATGTTCTTAATATTAACTCGATTATTTACGGTGATATGAAGTTTTTCTTATAGCTTAAGAATGGGCATATATTGTATGAGTGGAACTACAATGTCAATGTAAGGTTGGTTATGATACATTCTTATCATGGATTTCTTGGTCAGGAATAAGATGTTGAAGATTCCAGGCGTGTAAAATTTAATAGAAATACGTTCGGCTACAGGAACTTAAAGAGCGGACCTGCCTAACAATGTTATTAGGCAGGTTTTTGTATATAATAAAAATTGTTGTTAACTCGCATAAGTCGTTTGGTTCTGCGTGTAGATACCCACATCATTTTCTTTAAAATTCACTTAATTTTTCTCAGATAATACTCGAAATTCATTGTGCAAAACTATTAACTTTTGGTTGGCATCCCAATTTTTGTTAACTTTGACTCTGTAAAATTTTTCGTTTGACCGATGAAGAGTATTATCGAATTTTTGAGCGAGCTCGCCAAGAACAATAATCGCGAGTGGTTTGAGAAAAATAAGCAACGATATCGCACAGTTAAGCAACGAATGGACGCTTTTGCTGAACGATTGGTCGATGTTATCGCACGATTTGACCCCAATATCGAGGGCTTAAAGGCGAAAGATGTAACCTATCGCATCTACCGCGATACCCGCTTCTCGAAGGACAAGACTCCCTACAAAACCTGGTTTGGTGTCTTCGTCTCTCCGCGAGGTAAAAAGTCGGGTTTTGCCGGTTATTACGTTCATCTTGAGCCTGCCCGAAATTTCTATATGCTTTGCAGCGGTGCATATTGCCCCTCGGCGGGCGAGCAACGCAGTGTGCGTGAGGAGTTTATGACCGAGGGCAAGTCTTTTGTCGAGGCTATCGAGGCGGCTCAGGGTTTCGACTTGGTGTGGGATGGAGCCTACAAGCGAGTGCCCAACGGATGGTCGGCAGAGGATGAGTTCTCGCAGTACTATCGTCTGCGTGCCTATCTCGTTGAGCGTCTGGTAGATGAGAGCTATTTTACAGCCGACGATTTCTTCGATAGAGTAGCCGATGATTTCTCTCGTACAAAACCTTTCAACGATACCCTTAACCGAGCAATAGAGTATGCTCGCGAGATGGGTTGGTAATGGTGTAACTAATTAAAAATAAACATATTATGAAGAATAACCTTTGTCGATTTTTCCTGTCGCTCTGCGTAGCGACTCTTGCTGTGGCGTGTTGTGATAACACCTCGCTCACCGAGACTTCAGCTCCTGCTAAACACGTGGTACTCATTGGTTTAGATGGTCTTGCAGGTAATCTTGTCGAGGCTGCCGAGATGCCCACATTGAAGGATATGATGGCACGTGGTGCGTGGACTCTAAAATCACGCAGCGTGCTCCCATCATCGAGTGCTGTGAATTGGGCATCAACATATATGGGTGTCCCTACCGAGATGCACGGATACCACACGTGGGGTAGTCGTGTGCCCGATTTCCCATCTATCGAGGTGGGCGAGAATGGCATCGTTCCGACTATCTTCACTGCTATTCATCGTGCTGATTCTGAGGCTCGTACATCGGCTTTCTATGAGTGGGAGGTGCACGGCTGTCTTATAGACAGCATCGCAGTGTCCTATCACCGCCACGTGCCTATGCGTGATGGCTTGAGCGACGATTTGACCGCTGCGTATGTTGCTGAGTTAAAGCAAAATAAGCCTCTCTTCTCGATTGTCATCTACGACTCGCCCGACGTTGAGGGCCACGAATATGGCTGGGGCTCACCAGAGTATATGGCACGTCTGAAGGTGCTTGACAATCACATTGCTCAGATTGTCGAGGCTACCAAAGAGGCTGGTACTTACGAAGATACGCTCTTCATCGTTATGGCTGACCACGGAGGTATAAACAAGGGACACGGAGGTACTACCGCTGAGGAGATGGATGCACCGCTAATCTTCTGTGGCTCAGGCGTTAAGCAGGGATTTCATATCGAGAGTGCTGTGATGCGTTTTGATACTGCACCAACCATTGCCTATGCCTTGGGCATCGAGCAGCCCGATGTATGGCGAGGAAAGGCTTTGACGCAAATATTTGAATAATAGCACTTTATCATAAAGAAGCTGTCTAACAAGGCTCTTTCGGCATCTGCCTTGTCTGAAAAATGCTCATTTACGCTTAGTAAACTCCGCTTTTTCAGCCTGCGAGCAGCTTGGAAAGAATATGTTATTCTTCCCTTGTCTGCTCTCGCTCGGCAGAGTTCAAGTAAACTTGACTCTGCTCTCGCTTACTCGCAGCCTTCAAAATAGCTCTTGTTATACAACTTCTAACAAAATGGGCGTGTCTACAAACTTGTTAGACACGCCCATTTTTTATCACTTCTTCTCTTGTGCGTTTGCGGTGTTATGTTCTATATCGCACGATGAGCAGTTTCCACTGCATCCTATGTCGGCACAATCTGTTCCTGTGTCCTCTCGAGACTCCTGTACAGCACATTTTATGCCCAATCGCTGCATATTCTTGTTGGTCGCTATCTCTGAGTCAATGTCGTGCCCTTTGAATATCTGCGTGAGCGACAAGCCGAGAAAAAAGAAACCTACAAAACCTATCGCTACAAGTATCACAATCACTATATCTCCCACTGAAAACATAATAATCTACGATTAAATTTCACAATTAGTTGAAAATCTGCCGACAAATTTATACATTTGTGAGTTAATTTGCAAAAAGTGTGCATTTGACTTACCCGATGTCGAATGGCTCGGCTCTGTGGAGAGGGTTGTGCGATGTCGAGATAATACGTAAGGCTTATGAAGATTGTTATTTCGGGAGTAAGAGAGATGGGTAGCCATTTGGCTCGTATGTTGAGCGGTAATGGCCACGATATCACCGTCATAGATAGTGATGAGAAGGCGTTGGATGATGTGCGTAGCTTAGCCGATTTGATTACCGTGGCAGGCGACACGACAGCCTTTGCTGTCCTTCGTCGTGCGGGTGTGCGTCGTTGCGACCTCTACATCGCAGTCAACCCCGATGAGAATATGAATATTCTCTCGGCAGCTATGGCAAAGCAGCTCGGTGCGAAAAAATCTATCGCACGCATCGATAATAACGAATATCTCGAGCCCAACAACAAGGAGGTCTTCATCGATATGGGTATCGACTATCTGTTCTACCCCGAGAAGATTGCAGCCTCGGAGGTTATCAACCTGCTGGGTTACACCTCTACAACCGACTATGTTGACTTCTCAAACGGTTTACTCTCGTTAGTAGTGTTCCGTCTGGAGGCTACCTCTCCGCTGCTGGGCAAGAGCCTTGCAGAGCTCAGTGGCGAGGGTGCGTTGAATGAGTTCCGTGTGGTGGCTATCGCACGTGGTGGACTGACTATCATCCCTCGTGGTCAGGACGAATTTTTCGAGGATGATATAGTCTACATCATCTCGCGTAAGGAGATTGCTCGCAATGTTGCCGAGCTCTCGGGACACCGCAATGTGGAGGTTAAGAATATGATGATTCTGGGCGGCTCGCGTATCGGAGCGCGTATAGCTCACGAGCTCCAGAATGATATGAATATCAAGTTGGTAGACTATAATGGCGAGCGAGCATATCGCCTTGCCGAGGAGCTCGATAAGGTGCTTATCATCCACGAGGATGGCCGCGACTTAGATGCTATGCTGGAGGAGGGTTTGACCTCGATGGATGCTTTTGTTGCGGTTACAGGTCGCAGCGAGACCAATATTCTGGCTGCTATGCAGGCGAAGCGTATGGGCGTGAAGAAGGTTATCGCCGAGGTGGAAAATCTCAACTATATAAGCCTTGCGGAGAGTGTAGGAATAGATACCATTATCAACAAGAAACGTGTTACAGCGTCGAATATCTTCCGTTTCACGATGTCGACCGATGTACAGACCGTTCGTTGCTTGTCGGGTAGCGATGCCGAGGTGATGGAGTTTATCGTGAAGCCTAACTCGCCGGCTACGAAGGCGTTGGTCAAGGACTTGCATCTGCCCGAGGATGTCATAATCGGTGGTGTCGTGCGTGGCGATACGGTATTTATAGCAAAGGGCGATACCGCTATGCAGGCTTATGACCGTGTGGTGGTCTTCACGATGCCTGGCTCGGTGGCTAAGGTGGGAGATTTCTTCAATTAACGATGTAAATTATTAAAACTCAAACATATAAACAATTATGTACGTAGCAATAGCCGGTAATATTGGTAGCGGAAAGACCACTCTTACCGAGATTTTGACTAAGCGTTATGGTGCCAAAGCCTACTATGAGGAGACTGACAATCCATACTTAGGCGACTTCTATAACGATATGAGCCGCTGGGCGTTCCAGTTGCAGATATTCTTCCTCGGCAGCCGCATAAAGCAGACTGTCGATATGCTCTCGACGGGCGATGAGAATATCTTCCAGGACCGCACCATATATGAGGATGCCCATATCTTTGCCGACAACCTGCATAAGATGGGACTTATGACCTCTCGCGACTTTGCCACCTATATGAAGATTTTTGAGCTCTCGACAAATCTCATCCCTAAGCCCGATGTGCTTATCTACCTGCGTGCCAGCATACCTACTCTGGTGTCGCAGATAAAGCGTCGTGGCAGAGAGTATGAGATGAATATTGATGAGGGCTATCTCAGCCGTCTGAACGAGAAGTACGAATATTGGATTAACAATATCTACGAGGGTAAGCTCTTAGTCATCGACAAGGATGTGGATGACTTTGTTGCCGACCCATCAATCATTGACCGCATCTGCAGCCAGTTGGAGGAGATGACTGCACAGAAATAAGTATGACACTTCCCGAGAGATTTATATCCCTTATGCAGGAGCAGTTGGGCGACGATGAGGCTGCTGCTTTGGTTGCCTCGCTCGGCGAGGAGCCTTCGACCTCTATTCGGCTCAACCCCTGCAAGATGACCTCGCCACGATGGGCTGCCAAGCCTGTTGCGTGGTCTGTGGAGGGCTATTCTCTCGATGAACGTCCCTCGTTTACATTGGACAGCGACTTTCACGCAGGAGCTTACTACGTGCAGGAGGCGAGTTCGCAGTTTGCCGGGTATATTGTACAGCAGGCGTGTGGTGGCAAAGAGGGGTGTCGCGGATTGAAGGTGTTGGATGTGTGTGCTGCACCAGGTGGAAAGAGCACCCATTATGCCTCGCTCGTGGGGCAGGAGGGTGTTGTTGTTGCCAACGAGATAAACCATAGCCGAGCTGCGGTGCTTGCGGATAATGCCCGTAAGTGGGGTTTGGGAAATATGATAATCACCTGTAATGACTCCTCTCGTTTAGCACAGGTGGCAGAGTGGTTTGATGTGGTGGCAGTTGATGCACCTTGCTCGGGCGAGGGTATGTTCCGTAAGTCGGATGATGCTACGGAGCAGTGGAGCGAGGCTAACGTGATGATGTGTGCCGAGCGACAGTGGGAGATACTGCAAAATGCCTTCGAGGCGTTGGCGTGTGGCGGTCTGCTTATATATAGCACCTGCACATTCAACCACTTTGAGGATGAGGATATCTTGCTCAAAGCTATGGAGCGTTGGAGCGAAGAGTTGTGCGAGGCAGAGCCTATCGCTGTGAGTGAGGATTGGAATGTGGTGTGTGGTAGGGTTGGAGTGTTCCAGACCTTCCGTTTCTTCCCTCACAGAGTGAAGGGCGAGGGAATGTTTATGGCTGTGGCACGTAAGGCGGAAGAGTCGTCGGCGAGAGCCCTGCCAAAGCCTAAGCGACGTGTGATAACACCCGTAGACCGCTCACAAGCGAAGGAGCTGAGCCGATGGGTGGTTGATGCAGAGGGAAAGAAATTCTTCACGGCAGGCGAGATGATATATGCTTGCAGAGCCTCACACTATCCCATCATAGAGTCGCTCTCGGGTGTGCTCTCGGTGATATATAGCGGAGTGGCTATGGGACAGATTTTCAAGGGTGCGTTGAAGCCCGACGGAGCATTGGCTTTCTATGTGGATTTGTCGCGTGAGGCGGTGCCTGCGGTGGAGGTTGCCGAGGATGTGGCGTTGCAGTTTTTGCGTCGACAGGATATCTCTGCCGAGCCTTTTGAGCAGGGCATAAACTTGGTGGTGTGTCGCGGCAGAGCATTGGGCTTCGTGAAGCGGATAGGGGCACGTGTGAATAACCTTTATCCTCAGTCGTTGAGGATTTTACATTGATAAAACCAAAAGAAAAGCAGATATAATTATGGCTATTAAGAAACTCTACTACTCTATGGGTGAGGTGGCTGAGATGTTCGATGTCAACCGCTCTCTGATTCGCCATTGGGAGACTAAGTTTGATTGTTTGCGTCCCCACAAAAACAAGAAGGGTAATCGTATGTTTACCCCCGAAGATGTGGAGAAACTCAAGCAGATTTATCACCTTGTGAAAGAGCAGGGTATGACGCTCGAGGGGGCGAATAAGGTGATGCGTGCATCGTCGAAGGGGCTGTCGCGTGAGGCAGACCTGCTGGAGCATTTGCAGCGTATACGCTCCATCTTGGTTGAGGTGCGAGATGGTCTGGGTTCTGCGGAGGATGAGCAGCTGCTCGACTCCGACACGCCAGCGTGGGAGGAGCCTGCGACAGATGAGCCGACAGAGCCTCGCAAGAGTTCTCGAGTGGTGAAGATTGAGTCGGAGGTGCCACAAGAGCCTGAGGAGAAGGCTGCGAAGCCACGTCGTGCTCCCCGCCGTAAGAAGAGCGACGATGAGAATAAGGAGCTCTTCCCATTTTATGAGCAGTCATTATTTTAATTGCCGGCGTAGTATGAAAGTTAGAGAAATCACCGCAGCTATAGAGAACTTTGCCCCTCTGTCGTTGCAGGAATCGTATGATAATTCGGGACTTATAGTGGGTCGCTACGATGACGAGGTGGAGAGGGTGCTGCTGGCGGTGGATGTAACAGATGAGGTTATAGCTGAGGCACTTGACGAAGGGTGTGATATGATTATCACGCATCATCCTATCATCTTTCATCCACTTAAACGCTTTAACTCGGCAAGCTATGTAGAGCGTGCTGTCGAGCAGGCTATACGCCACGGTCTGGTGCTCTATGCCTGCCACACCAACCTCGACAGCACGGTGGGCGGTTTGAGCTGGCGTGTAGCACAGATGTTATCGCTTGAGGGAGTGAGAGTTATGCAGCCAACAAATGATGCAGGTGCGGGATTTGGTGTGGTCGGCGAACTGTCGTCGCCAAAGGCAACCGAGGCGTTTCTGCAGCAGGTAATGCAGACCCTCGGTGTGAAGGTTATACGCCACAGCGACATAGTTAAGTCGGAGGTGCGTCGCATAGCTATCTGCACCGGTGCTGGCGGCTCGCTAATAGATGATGCTTTGGCATCGGATGCCGACCTGTATTTGACAGCCGATTTGCGATATAACGACTTTATGCGACACGAAAATCGCCTTATTTTGTGCGATATAGGGCATTTTGAGAGCGAATTTTGTGCAATTGACATTTTATTTGATATTTTATCAAAAAATTTTTGTAACTTTGCCGCTCGCAAGAGTGTGCACTCGCGTAACCCCATAAATTACACCGTCAGAGAGTAGCGACAGTGTGGTTGTCTTGGAGGGTGAGGGCAGCTCGGCGGTTAGCAGGTTGACGTGGTCTAAAAATTAACTTAACAATATATGGCACAGAAGAAAACATCTGAAGTTGACTACTCGATGCAGGAGAAGATTATGGCTCTGTATGAGCTGCAGAAGATTGACTCTCAGATCGACGAAATCAACAAAGTAAAGGGCGAGCTTCCATTGGAGGTTGAGGATTTGGAGGATGAGCTTGTCGGTTTGAACACCCGAATCGACAATATCAACGCTGAGATTGAGGAGTATAACACTCTGACCAAGCAACGTAAGCGTGAGATTGACCAGGCTAAGATTCAGATTTCTCACTACAAGGAGCAACAGAATAATGTGCGTAACAACCGTGAGTTCGACGCTATCACCAAGGAGATAGAGTATCAGGAGCTGGAGATTGAGCTCGCTGAGAAGCGTCTGAAGGAGTATGCTGTGGCGTTGAAGAGTAAGAAGGTTGTTCTCGATGATGCAGCGGCAGTAGCTGCTGAGCGTGGTGCCGACCTCGAGGCTAAACGTGCTGAGTTGGAGAGCATTGAGGCTGAGACTGCTGACCAGGTGGCAGCGTTGGAGGCTCAGGCTGAGGCAGCAAAGGTGAAGATTGACGAGCGTCTGTTGGTGGCTTACAACCGTATACGTCGTAGCGTACGCAATGGTCTGGCTGTCGTTACCGTGAAGCGTGATGCGTGTGGTGGTTGTTTCAACCATATCCCTCCACAGCGTCAGGTAGATATTCGTCAGGGTAAGAAACTTATCGTGTGCGAGTATTGCGGTCGTATCCTGGTAGCCGACAACGAGGAGTAGTAACCTCGTTTTACACTTAGAGGGCGTGTCCAAAACATCTGTTGGACACGCCCTTTTTTTGAATATTGAGTCTGCTGGCGACAAAAAAGCCGATGAAACTTACCTATTTATAAAATAAATAATTACCTTTGCGGCATAGTTTCTTATAATAAGAATTGATATGAAAATTGCACTTGCCCAATTAAACTATACAATAGGCGACATCGAGGGAAATGCTCGTAAGGTCATAGAGGCTATCGAGAGAGCTAAAAAGGAGGGGGCAGACCTTGTCCTCTTTGCTGAATATGCACTCAGCGGCACTCCAGCCTATGATTTACTGCGTAAGACAACATTCCTGACAATGTGCGAGGAGGCTCTTGAGGCTATCGCCGAGAGGTGCGATACCATAACAGCCATCGTCGGCACACCACTGCTCACAGAGCGTGGTCCGGTGAGTGCAGCAGCTGTCCTGCGTAACCGCAGCATCGATACAATCGTTGAGAAACAATATGTCTCGGCTCGTCGTGAGTTGGGCTTCATCACTCCGGGCGAGGGCTTTAAGGTTATCCGTATCTGTGGTCGTAACATAGCCATTATGGTCGGTAACGATATATCGCATATGCAGGAGTTGGATAAGGAGGCGAACTTCGTTGTTAACATCAACTCTCGCCGCTATGGCAAGGGTTTGCTCACAACTCGCTATGAGATGGCTCGCCGCCTGACATATACCGAGGGCAGAAATATCATCATCGTAAATCAAGTGGGTGGTGCAGGTGATTTGGTATATGACGGTATGTCGGGTATAATGAATCATAACGGTAAGCTGGAACTGCTGATGAAGGATTTTGAGGAGGACTTTGTCATCTTCGATACTTTGGCAGAGCATACCGAGTATGAGGCTCCATTTACATCGTATAACCACCGTACACGTATGGTCTATAAGGCTGCGTGCCTTGGTCTGAAAGATTATTTCCACAAGAATGGTTATAAGAAGGCAGGCGTAGGTTTGTCGGGTGGTATCGACTCGGCTGTCGTCGCTTGTCTGGCTGTCGGAGCTCTGGGCAAAGAGAATGTGAAGGCTCTCTTGCTGCCATCGCAGTTCTCGTCGGATAGCTCAGTGGAGGATGCTAAGCAGCTGGCTGATAACTTGGGTATAGAGTATAGCGTACTGCCTATAAACGACGTGTACGACGCTATTATGAGCACACTGAAGCCTGTAACAGGTGGTACTCGTTTCGACTCTACCGAGGAGAATATACAGTCGCGTATACGTACCGTTCTGCTTATGGCTTTGCAGAATAAAGAGGACTACGTGCTGCTCAACTCATCGAACAAGAGTGAGAATGCTCTGGGATGGTGTACCCTCTATGGCGATACCGCCGGTGCATTCAGCGTAACGGGCGACCTCTACAAGAGTGAGATTTACGATCTGGCACGCTATATCAATCAGACATTTGACAACCCTATACCAGAGAATATACTCGATAAGGAGCCATCATCGGAGTTGCGTCCTAACCAGAAGGATAGCGACTTGCTCCCTCCATACGAGATTGTGGATGCTATCCTCTATCGTATGATTGAGCAGGGTCAGCACCGTGAGGAGATTATCAATGCAGGTTTCGATTCGGCTGTCGTGGAGAAGATACACAAGATGTTGATGGATAACGTGAAGAAACGTTATCAGTATCCTCCTGTGCTGCGTCTCTCGACTCACTCATTCCGCCACGAGTGCCTATTCCCATTGGTCAACAAGTACGGTTATTAAACCCCAGGCGGAGCTGCGAAGTTCAAGGGCGGAGTTGCGTTTTGGAGCGAGTGGCATATTTAGAGGCAAAGTTGCGGAGTTTAGGGGCAGAGTTGCGTTTTGGAGCAAGTGGCAGAATTTAGGGGCGGAGTTGCGGAATTGTTAGGTTTTTCGGAGCAAGGTCGAAGTATTTTCGGAGTTGTAGTATTTTTTTAACAATCAATAATCTATGAGCAGACAACTTATCAAACACGAGGGAGAGGTTGTGCGTGTGAGTGGCGATAGAGTCTTCGTGCGTATGACGGTTAACTCGGCGTGTGGTAGTTGCGGTGCACGCCAGGCGTGTGGCGTGAGCGAGTCGGCAGATAAGATTGTTGAGGTGGCGACTGCCGATGCCTCCACATACAGCGTTGGGGAGAGTGTCGAGGTTGCTTTGGCAAGCCGAGCAATGGGTGCGAAGTCTGTCCTGTGGGCATACGTAGTACCTTTTTTTGTTATGTGTGTGGTACTTGTAGCCCTGCACGTGGCGGGCGTAGGCGAGGGTATAGCTGTGGTAGCGACACTGCTCAGCGTGGCTGGATATTATGCTCTGCTCTATGCCTTGAGGAGTAAGTTGGAACAAACAATAAATTTCATAATTATAAAACAAACAAGATGACGGTATTATTTACTATTCTGACACTCAGTTTGTTGGGTATCTTTGCGGCTGTCGTTCTCTACTTTGTAGCTCAGAAGTTCAAGGTGGAGGAGGATCCACGTATCGACGAGGTCGAGAAGATGTTGCCCGGAGCAAACTGTGGTGGTTGCGGATTTGCCGGTTGTCGTGGTCTGGCTGATGCTCTGGTATCGAAGGACGACATCTCTGCGTTGTTCTGCCCCGTAGGTGGTGCGTCAACAATGGAGGGTATCGCGACATATCTGGGCAAGGTAGCACCTAAGAAGGAGCCTACCGTGGCAACCGTGCGTTGTGGTGGCGTTTGTAGCAAGCGACCACGTACCAACGAGTACAACGGAACCAAGTCGTGTGTTATAGCAGCCTCATTCTATGTGGGTGAGAGTGCTTGTGCATACGGATGCTTGGGTTATGGTGATTGTGTCGAGGCTTGTGCCTTCGACGCTATTAAGGTTAATCCAGAGACAGGTATCGCAGAGGTCGACCCAGACAAGTGTACAGCTTGCGGTGCGTGCGTGAAGGCTTGTCCCAAGAAGATTATCGAGCTTCGTAAGAAGTGGCCTAAGAATCGTGCAGTATATGTTGCTTGTGCCTCAAAGGATAAGGGTGCAGTAACGATGAAGGCTTGCAAGGCGGGTTGTATCGGTTGTGGTAAGTGTGCCAAGGTGTGTGCCTTTGGTGCTATCACCATAGAGAATGGTTTGGCATATATCGACTCGCAGAAGTGTAAGTTGTGCCGCAAGTGTGTCAACGAGTGCCCTACGGGAGCTATCGTGCTGAAGGGTATGGACCCACTGCCAAAGGAGCCTAAGGTAGCACCTGCAAAACCAGCAGAGCCAAAGGCTGAGGTAAAGAACGAGAGTGTTAATGCGTAGAAAAATATTCAGAACTATGAAGACATTTCCTATTGGCGGTGTTCATCCGTCAGATAATAAGTGCTGGAGCAAGGATAAGGCTATCGAGGTCTTGGAGTTGCCCGATGTTGTGAATATTCCTCTCGCACAGCACATTGGTGCCCCCGCAACAGCTAAGGTTGCTAAGGGCGACAAGGTTTTGGTAGGTCAGCTCATAGCTGAGGCTACCGGTTTTATGTCGGCTAACATCCATTCGTCGGTGTCGGGAACAGTTACCGCAGTCGATATGTTGCCTAACGCACAGGGTATACGTCAGATGATGATTACCATCAAGCGTGAGGGCGATGAGTGGATGCCAGAGATTGACCGTTCGGCAGATATCATTCGCGAGTGCAACCTCGAGCCACAGGCAATCATCGCTAAGATTAAGGAGGCGGGTATCGTAGGTATGGGAGGTGCTACCTTCCCAACACACGTGAAGCTCTCGATACCTCAGGGATGTACAGCCGAGTATTTGATTATCAACGGCGTAGAGTGTGAGCCATTCCTTACCTCGGACCACCGCAATATGTTGGAGCGTGGAGAGGAGATGCTCATCGGAGTGGAGATTATCGCTAAAGCTCTCGGCGTTAAGCACGCTATCGTTGGTGTTGAGAACAATAAGCCCGACGCTATCGCTAATCTGAAGAAGATTATCGCCGAGAAGGGCTTCGATATTAAGGTTGAGCCATTGAAGGTGCAGTATCCTCAGGGCGGTGAGAAGCAGCTCATAGCAGCTGTAACAGGTCGCCAGGTGCCACCTCCACCAGCTCTGCCTATCCACGTGGGTGCGGTGGTATGTAACGCCTCTACCTCGCTGGCGGTATATGAGGCTGTGCAGAAGAATAAGCCACTCGTCGAGCGTGTTGTAACAATCACAGGCGAGACTATGGCAACACCTCGCAACCTCCTGACTCGTATGGGTACACCAATCACCAAGCTTGTAGAGATGGGTGGCGGTCTGAAGGATGGCGACGTGAAGGTTGTAAATGGTGGTCCTATGATGGGACGTGCTATGGTAAACCTCGACTCTCCTGTAACGAAGGGTTGCTCGGGTATCACTGCCTTTGCAGGCGAGAAGGCTCACCGTGTTGAGGTCGAGGAGTGTATAAAGTGTGCAAAGTGTGTGGAGGCTTGTCCTATGGGTCTGGAGCCATATCTCCTGATTAAGCTCTCGCAGCGTCAGATGTGGGATCGTGCCGAGGAGGAGCGTATACCCGATTGTATCGAGTGTGGTTGCTGTCAGTACACTTGTCCTGCAGGCTTGCCATTGTTGGACTATGTGCGTCTGGCTAAGCAGACCGTTATGGGTATTATCCGTGCTCGTGCAGCCGCTCAGGCAGCTAATAAATAATCGAATTAAAACAAAACAGATATGGCAAATAAGTTTATAGTTGCTCCTGCACCTCATATGCACAACCCTCACTCGACACAGTCGTTGATGAGGGATGTGATTATCGCCCTGCTCCCAGCATTGGCGGTATCTGCGTGGGTGTATGGACTTGGCGTATTGATGGTTACGGCTATCGCCATTGTGAGTTGTGTGGTATTTGAGTATATCTTCCAGCGACTCTTCTTGGGCGGTCGTCAGACAATAACCAATCTCTCGGCTATTGTTACCGGTCTATTGTTGGCATTCAACCTCCCTACATCTATTCCTTGGTGGATTATCGTGGTGGGTGCGTTGGTCGCTATCGGTGTTGGTAAGATGACCTATGGTGGCTTGGGTAAGAATCCTTTCAACCCAGCACTTGTGGGTCGTGTGTTCCTGTTGATTGCTTACCCTGTGCAGATGACATCGTTCGCTCAGCCTTCGGTGTCGGGCTACGTCGATGCAATGTCGGGCGCTACACCTCTGGCAAGCGTGAAGGCGTTGGCTGCCGATGGCTCTTTGGCAGAGTCTCTGGGTAGTGTCGACCTGAGCAATATGTTCATAGGTATGATGCCTGGCTCTATGGGTGAGATTGCTGCTATGGCACTTATCCTCGGTGGCTTGTATATGTTGTGGCGTAAGGTCATCACCTGGCATATCCCTGTAAGCATCCTGCTTACGATGGCTATCTTCGCCTTTGCAGTAGTGTTGCTGAGCGGCGAGAAGGGTGCTGTGCTTTATGAGTTCCCAGCATTCCATCTGCTGGCAGGTGGTGCGTTGCTCGGTGCTATATTTATGGCAACAGACTACGTTACTTCGCCTATGACACACAAAGCAATGGTAATATATGGTATCGGTATAGGTCTTATCACTATGGTTATTCGTCTGTGGGGTGCATATCCTGAGGGTATGTCATTCGCTATCCTCATTATGAATGCGGTAACTCCACTTTTGAATAAGTATATTAAGCCACGCCGTTTTGGTAAAACATCAGCTAAATAAGGAGGGTAGAGTTATGAAGAGTACACTTTTTAATATGGTAGCTGTGCTGTTTACCATTACGCTCATAGCCTCGGCGGCTGTGGGTGGCGTATATGTGCTTACAGAGCAGGAGATTAAGAATCAGGAGGAGAATGCTAAAAGTGAGGCGTTGAAGAATGTCCTCCCAGCGTTTGACTCGTCGGAGGCTACTGTGGTAGCTCTTGATGGTATGGATATCACCGTAAATGAGGCTAAGGCTGACGGTAAGGTTGTCGGTTACGCTGTGGAGTCGATGACAAAGAACGGCTTTGCGGGTGAGATTCGTATGATGGTAGGTTTCGATGTTGAGGGTAATGTCCTCAATGTCAACGTGCTGAAGCAGGGCGAGACCCCAGGATTGGGCACCAAGATGTGCGACGAGGGTAACCCTCTGCTCGCATCGGCGTTGGCTGTGTCGCCAGCTGATGCTGCTAAGTTCCAGGTGAAGAAGGATGGTGGCGAGTTGGATGCTCTGACCGCTGCAACAATCTCTTCACGTGCATATTACGATGCTATATCGCGTGCATACCGTGCATTCTGCGAGGTTAGCGGTGCGGCTGAGGCTCCCGAGGTGGTAGACCCTATGGCGGAGGCTGTCAAGGCTCTCCTGCCAGAGGCTGCTACGGTAGAGGTTGTAGAGCTCATGGTTGACGAGCAGCCTGTTAAGGTGCACGTTGCAAAGAGTGATGCAGTTGTCGGCTACGTTGTTGAGAGCCAGACTGATAAGGGCTATGCTGGCGTTATTCGCTTAGCGGTGGCTTTCGATGCGGAGGCTAACGTGCTCAATGTTAAAGTTGCGGAGCTTCACGAGACTCTGGAGCAGGCTTTTGAGATGTGTGCCGAGGAGAATCCTCTGCTCAGCTCTGTCAAGAGTGTCTCGCCAGCCGATGTGGAGGCTTATCGCCTGAAGTCGGAGGGTGGCGAGTTGGATGCTTTGAGCGGAGCTACCGTATCGACAAAAGCATATTACGACGCTGTGGCACGAGCTTATCGTGCTTTAGAAATTGCTAATGAGGGCTTTGCTGCCCAGAAAGGAGGCATAAATGAATAAGTTGCAACTGATTTGGAAGGGCATAATCAAGGAGAACCCTGTTTTTGTGCTGGTGTTGGGAATGTGTCCTACGTTGGGTACGACAACGTCGGCTATCAATGCTTTGGGTATGGGTGCAGCGACAACAGCTGTGTTGATAATGTCAAACCTCGTTATCTCACTTATAAAGAATTTTATTCCCGATAAGGTGCGTATCCCTGCTTTTATCGTCGTTATCGCATCGTTCGTGACGATGATTCAGCTCCTGATGCAGGCATTTATGCCACCTTTGTATGAGGCTCTGGGTGTCTTCATCCCGCTTATCGTGGTTAACTGTATCATCTTAGGTCGTGCCGAGGCTTTTGCATCGAAGAATGGTCCACTGGACTCTATTTTAGATGGAGTGGGTATTGGCTTGGGCTTCACTATCGCCCTGACCCTTATAGGTGCAATACGTGAGATTTTGGGTAGCGGTGCTATCTTTGGTGTTAACTTGGGTATTACCGATTATATGCCTTTGGTATTCGTGTTGGCTCCGGGCGGTTTCATCGTTCTGGGTTACCTGATGGCTTTGTTTAACAAATATCTGAAGAAGTAGTTATGGAGATTTCATATTTTGCAATTATCATTGGTGCAATCTTCGTTAATAACGTAGTTTTTGCACAGTTCCTCGGTATTTGTCCATTCCTGGGAGTATCGTCAAAGGTTGACACTTCGTTGGGTATGGGTGCCGCTGTAACATTCGTTATGGGTCTTACAGCGTTGGTTGCGTGGCCAATCCAGACCTATATCCTCAATCCGCTCAATATCGGCTATATGCAGACTATCGTCTTCATTTTGGTCATTGCGTCGCTGGTGCAGATGGTTGAGATTGTGCTGAAGAAGGTCTCTCCTTCGCTCTATCAGGCGTTGGGTATCTTCTTGCCTCTTATCACCACCAATTGTGCTGTGTTGGGTGTAGCTATCACGATGATTCAGAAGGAGTACACTCTCTTGCAGAGCTTTGCCTTCTCGGTGTCGACAGCTCTCGGTTTCGCTCTTGCGTTGGTGCTCTTTGCGGGTATTCGCGAGCGTTTAGAGCTGGATGATATGCCTAAGGCGTTTAAGGGTGTGCCTATCGCATTGGTTACTGCAGCCCTGCTCGCTATGGCATTTATGGGCTTCACGGGCTTGGTATAGTTCGGGCTTTAGATATCTATGGGCGGCGTTCCTTGCGGGGGACGCCGCTATTATTATATGTAGACGCCGCTAATTATATATATAAGTGTCAGCCTCCTTACAATTTTTATGAGGAGTACTCTGTTTTGCCATATTTAGCCTCGTTTATGGCGTAAAAATCCACTTTTTCAATCCCGAAATGGCTGAAATCCTACAGAAGTGGCGGAGTTTCGCCCATCAGCTTAAAATTTTGTTGCTTTCAAATTGTAATCTAATCCCGTTTATTCCCTTACAACTTATAATTGCTTTGAAATAAATACGTTAATCTTGATATTTAGCGTAATTTTTTAATAAATTTATTTTGTGGTTTGAGATTTATATTATAACTTTGCGATTGTATATTTGCTTATAATTCCGACTTGGATATTAATAGCGAAAACACAGATAACTTATTTTATAAACGTACAAAAAATTATGCTTATGGTTAGGAAAATTGTACTTTCTATCGTAGCGGTTTTGGCATTGAGCTTCACAGCTCTTGCACAGAACCAGCAAGTGAGCGGTACGGTAACTACAACTGATGGTGAGGCTGTAGCAGGTGCAACTGTTATGGTTCAGGGTACCCAGACAGGTGTTATTACCGACGCTAACGGTGCATTTAGACTTTCAGCACCAGCTAATGGTACACTCGAGGTATCTTTCATCGGATACGAGGAGTCTATCGTTCCTGTTGCAGGTAAGACTAACTTGGACATCGTTTTGAAGACATCTTCAGAGAAGCTCGACGAGGTTGTTGTCGTAGCTTTCGGTACAAAGCGTAAGCAGGATGTTGTAGGTTCTGTAAGTACTGTTAAGGAGGGTCTTATCAGCAACTCACAGGCTACTTCAGTTTCTGCAGCTTTGGAGGGTGCCGTAGCAGGTTTGCAGGTGTTTAGCTCATCTGGTCAGCCAGGTAGCGACTCATCTATCGTTCTGCGTGGTATCGGTTCACTCTCTGCAGGCAATGGTGCTTTGATCGTAGTTGATGGTGTACCTTTCAACGGTCGTATGTCAGACTTGAACCCAGCCGACATCCAGTCTATTACAGTATCTAAGGACGCTGTATCAAACTCTTTGTATGGTTCACGTGCTGCAAACGGTGTTGTAATGGTTACAACTAAGAAGGGTTCTCAGGATCGCATCCAGATCAACTTCACTGGTACTTGGGGTGTAACAAGCCGTGCTTATAAGGATTACGATATGGCTACTGACGCTGGCGAGTTCTATGAGTTGACTTGGTATGGTATGCGTAACTCTGAGTGGGCAATCAATGGTAATGATATCGACGCTGCAAATGCTGCTGCAACAGCTGGTTTGCTCGGTGCGGTAGGTAACTACAACGCATTTATCATCCCTGCAGGTGAGGATTTGGTAGGTGTTGACGGTAAGTTGAACCCTAACGCTAAGGTTCGTTACGACGATTCTTTCGCTGATGCTATGTTCCAGACAGCATTCCGTCAGGAGTATCAGGTATCTGCAGCTGGTGGTTCAGAGAAGACTGACTACTATATCTCTATGGGTTACCTCGATAACGAGTCTTATATCATCGGTTCTGACTATAACCGTTTGACTACTCGTGTTAACGTTAACTCACAGTTGAAGAAGTGGTTGCGTGTTGGTGCTAACCTCTCTTACTCTAAGACTGAGCAGAATGGTGTTCAGGAGGGTGTAGGTTTGGCTTCTAACCCATTCGACGTAGCACGTAGCTGGGCTCCTATCTATCCAGTTCACGCTTACGATGCTGAGGGTAACCTCAAGTATAATGACAATGGTACTCCTATGTACGATGCTGGTACTGGTCAGACTGACGGTACTATCTCTCGTCCAACTGCAACAAACCAGAACGTAATCTGCTCTTTGTTGGAGAACATCACAAACCGTGAGTATCACAACCTCTCTTCACGTGCATACGTTGAGGTTAAGTTCTTGAAGGACTTCACTTTCACAGCTAACTACTCTTACGATTATACTCACCGTTACGATACTGACTACTATACTCCTACTATCGGTGATGGTCAGTCATTCAACGGTCGTGGTACTAAGTACTCAGGTACTTCTTCTACAACCAACTTCAACCAGATTTTGGCTTACAACAAGCAGGTAGGTGATCACAACATCTCTGCTAAGATTGGTCACGAGTACTACGAGTATAAGGGCGCTGGTCTTGAGGGTCAGAAGACTCAGTTCTTCGAGCCATTTAACCCAGAGCTTATCAATGGTGGTCAGATGGAGTATATCACATCTTCTACTTCACACCACAACATCGAGGGTTACTTCGCTATGGCAGACTATAACTATGCTAACAAGTACTATGCTTCAGCTGCTTACCGTCGTGATGGTACCTCACGTTTCTTGGATCGTTGGGGTGACTTCTGGTCAGTAGGTCTTGGTTGGCGTATCTCTCAGGAGAAGTGGATGCAGGATGCTGAGTGGGTTAACGATTTGAAGATTCGTGCTTCATACGGTACTCAGGGTAATGAGAACGTTTTGAACTACACTCCTTATCAGGACCTTTGGTCTGTAACTTGGGATGGTTCACAGCTCGGTTACACTCCTTCATTCTATGGTAACCCTGATTTGACTTGGGAGAAGCAGGCTACTATCGACGCTGGTGTTGATTTCCGTTTGTGGAATCGCGTATCAGGTTCGGTTGATTACTTCTACCGTCGTACAGACGATATGCTCTTCCAGAAGCCAAAGTCTATCGCATCTGGTCGTCCTTACAACTGGGAGAACATCGGTGCTATGGCTAACCAGGGTGTTGAGTTCGAGTTGAACGTTGATTTGGTTAAGACCAGCAAGGTTAACTGGACTGTTACATTGGTTGGTTCACACTACAAGAACGAGTTGCTTACTTTGCCAGAGGAGAATCGTGAGGAGGGTATCGTAAATGGTTCTTTCAAGTTTATGGAGGGTAAGAGCGTTTACGACTACTTCACATACAAGTATGCTGGTATGGATGAGATGGGTAATCCACAGTGGCATGGCTACGAGAAGGATGAGAATACCGGTGAGTACAAGCTTGATGAGGCAGGTGAGAAGATTCCTACTATCACTAAGGAGTATGCAAATGCTGAGAAGTTCTATCTCGGTAAGGAGGCTATTCCAGATTTCACAGGTGGTTTGAGCACATCATTCAAGTGGAACGGTATCGATGTTAATATCGCAACTGCATTCCAGATTGGTGGTTGGGCATACGACTCTGAGTATGTATCAGGTTTGAGCAATTCATTCTATGTAGGTCACAACCGTGATTTGTGGAAGACTTTCAACCCTGAGACTATGAGCGGTGAGTATCCAATTTGGAACGCTAACGACGCTGTTAATACATATGGTAAGACTTCAGATGCTCACCTTATCAAGGCTTCTTACCTGAGCTTGCGTAACGTAACTATCGGTTACTCATTCCCTAAGGCTTGGATGAAGAAGTTGGGTATCGGTGGTATCCGCGTATATGTAACAGGTGATAACCTCGCTATGTGGTCTAAGCGTCAGGGATTTGACCCACGTGTATCTATGAGCGGTGGTAACGGTTCATTCGGTGGTTACGCTCCTATCCGTGTAATCTCTGGTGGTGTTAATCTTACTTTCTAATTTTAGTAACCTTAAACACAGACATTTAATATGAAAAAGATATTTTTAATCTTGGCGGTAGGTGTTGCAGCAACACTTTCGTCTTGTATCAAGGATGCAGAGGTTACAGCTTACGTGACTCCAGATTCAAAGGACGCTATTGCAGCTGAAGATCCTGGTAAGATTTTTGATGCTGCTGTTGTGGGTATTCATACAGATATTCAAAGCTACGTATATTCTAACCAGCAGCACAACAACTTTGGTCAGAAGAGTTTTGACTACCTCTCATCTTTGTTGGGTAATGACTTGATTATGACAGGCCGTTTTGGTATGTCACTCTATCACTATCAGTTGTCTTCTTGGTCAGATTATTCTTATTGGTTTGTAGAGAACCGTTGGAGAGAGCATTATAATCATATTGCTAACGCTAACAGCATTCTTAGCTCTATCGCAGCTGATGAGACTAATCCTGAGGTTTTGAAGTATAAGGCTTATGCTCAGACTGCTCGTGGTTATGCTTACTTGCACCTCTCTTACCTCTTCTCACTCCCTTATTACATGGGTGCTGAGGGTACAGCTTGGGGTATGAACACCAAGTACTCTGGCTCTAACGCTGACGCTCCTTGTGTACCTATCATTAAGGAGGATACTGAGGGTGACCAGCCACGTGCTACAGTAGGTCAGGTTTATGAGCTTATCCTCTCTGACTTGACTTCAGCTTATGATTTCTTCGCAGCAAATGGTATGCTTAAGACAGCAACTCCTACTGATTTCGACGGTTTGGTAGCTGCTAACTACTTGATGCGTGTTCATATGATTATGCACAACTGGACTGAGGCTGAGAAGTATGCTAAGGTTATCATTGATAACTCTCAGTTGGCAACAGCTGCTCAGCTTATGCAGGGCTTCAGCGATATCAACCTTCCTAATATTATCTTTGGTGCCGATATCACTGTTGATAACTCTACAATTTATATGTCATACTTCTCACAGATGGATATGTTTGGTGATGGTTACGCTGGTATCGGTGTATGGCGTGCAGCTGACGCAAGATTGATGTCACACATCCCTTCAACAGATATTCGTCGTGACTGGTTCGTATGCCCTGACAACTATGCAAAGTTGGCTGCCGAGCTCGGTTTGTATCCTGAGGTATACTACCAGGTAGGTCCTGATGGAGGTGGTCTTCCATGGTACCAGGCTTGTAAGTTTGTTGGTGCTGGTCGTGCAAATGTTGTTGATGGCTATGGTGCAGGTTGGGAGCTTGGTGACTATATCTACTTGCGTTCTGAGGAGGCTCACTTCTGCTTGGCAGAGATCTATGCTCACCAGAACAAGTTGGATGACGCTATCAAGGTATTGTCAGACCTTATCGTAGTACGTGATGCTGAGTATGCTTACGCTGGTGCAAAGACTAAGGCTGATGTTATCACTGAGATCAACATTCAGAAGCGTATCGAGTTCTGGGGTGAGGGTCTTGAGTTCATCGATAACCGTCGTTTGAACATTCCTTTGGTTCGTAACTACGAGGGTTCTAACCACTTGCCTGCTTGTGCATACAATGTAGGTCAGGAGGATAACCGTTTCGTATATATGATTCCTGTTGCTGAGATTGAGGCAAACTCAATGATTGACGAAGAGGATCAGAATGTACACTAGTAGATAACTACTGATAATTTCTTGGAGTGTCGCTCGTTTGGGCGACACTCTTTTTTTGTATAATCAGTCTAATATGGCTCTTTCGGCATCAGCCTTGCCCCTTTGCTTGTCCAATCTAAGCAGAAAATATACACTTCTGAATATTTTTTACAAAGTTTTGCATAATGAGCGAAATTTTTTATAAATTTGTAGGACTGTAAATGTGTACAAACGTTAAAACAAAAATATAATGGACAGTAAGTATTTTTTACCCCAGGATGGAGGTTTGATTCTTGAGGGAACACCTCGCGACATCATCCACCGCTACGAGAAAATCCCTACCTCGATATTCAGTACCGAGAGTGAGGGCGTTGAGTATGTTGCCTCACTTATCGTGAAGGCTATCACTACACACAACGCCACTGACGGCAAGCTCTTTGCACTCGGCTTGGCAACAGGCCGCACACCTCTTGGCTTGTACCGCGAGTTGGTAGCACGTCATAAGAAGGGCGAAGTGTCGTTTGCTAATGTAGAGGTATTCAGCATCGACGAGTTTTATCCTATCAATGCTTCGGAGCAGCAGAGCCGTAACTACCGCATACACGAGGATTTCCTGAACCACGTGGATATCAAGGCGGAGAACATTCACCTCATAGAGGGCAACATCCCCGTAGAGCAGCTATCGGAGTATTGTGCCGAGTATGACTGCAAAGCCCGCAACATCGATTTGATGATTATGGGTATGGGCGAGCATGGCGAGATAGGTTTCAACCTGCCGGGCACGTATGCCAAGTCGGTAACACGTATGGTGCAGCTCACTTACCAGTCGCGTAAGGCTTATGGCGACATATTCTTCGGTATAGAGAACACCCCAAAGATGGCTATCACACTCGGTCTGAACACCGTGCTGAGTGCTAAGCGTATCGTGCTGATGGCTTGGGGCGAGGATAAGGCAGCCGCCATAGCTAAGTGCGTCGAGGGCGATGCTACACGCCTCATACCTGCCTCACTCCTGCAAAATCACCCACATATAGAGGCTATCGTGGATGACCCAGCAGCCGACCACCTCACCGTGAAGAAGGCACCTTGGTTGGTAGGCCCTTGCGAGTGGACCCCACGCTTCGTGCGTAAGGCTGTGTTGTGGCTGTGTGGCGTGGTGCAGAAGCCAATATTGAAGCTGACACACAAAGATTACATTGAGCACTCGTTGGGCGAGATGTTGGATGCTACGGCGATGACGTACGACGCTATCAACATCAAGGTATTCAACGACTTGCAGCATACCATCACGGGCTGGCCAGGTGGTAAGCCTAATGCCGACGACTCGACACGTCCTGTGCCATCGACACCGGCAAAGAAGCGTGTCATAGTCTTCTCGCCACATCCCGACGACGATGTTATCTCTATGGGTGGAACATTTATCCGTTTAGTGGAGCAGGGACACGACGTACACGTAGCATACGAGACATCGGGTAACGTAGCTGTTCACGACGACGTTGTCATTCAGCATATGGATACAGCACGCGAGTTGGGCTTCGGCGACAGAGTAGCCGAGGTGCAGGAGATAATCGCCTCGAAGCGTAAGGGCGAGCCTGAGCCACGTGCGTTGCTCAACATCAAGGGTGCGATACGTCGTGCCGAGGCACGTGCTGCGGTGCGTTCGTTCGGCTTGGATGCTGATGCGAAGGCTCACTTCCTCAACCTGCCATTCTACGAGACAGGAGGTATCAAGAAGGGCGAGCGTACGGATAAGGATATAGAGATTATCACCGCTCTGTTGCAGCAGGTGAAGCCTCACCAGGTATATCTGGCAGGCGACCTGGCAGACCCACACGGCACTCACCGCGTATGTACCGAGGCTGTGCTGGAGGCTATGATGCGTCTGAAGGCTGCGGGCGAGCAGTGGCTCGAGGAGTGCGTCATCTGGCTCTATCGCGGTGCTTGGATGGAGTGGGAGATTGATATGGTAGATATGGCGGTGCCATTGAGTCCCGACGAGCTCATCAAGAAGCGTCACGCCATCTATCGCCACCTCTCACAGAAGGATATCGTGCCATTCCCTGGCGACGATAGCCGCGAGTTCTGGCAGCGTGCCGAGGAGCGTACGCAGAACACAGCACGTCTGTACGACGAGCTGGGTATGGCGGAGTATCAGGCTATTGAGGTGTTTGTAAGAATGAAAATCTAAATACTATGAGACTTATTATCGAACAAAACGCACAGAGTGCAGGTAAGTGGGCTGCTCACTACGTAGCTTCACAGATTAACGCTAAGGCTGCCCAGACATCGGAGCCTTTCGTGTTGGGTTTGCCTACGGGCTCTACACCGCTGGGTATGTATGCCGAGCTGATAAACCTCTGTAAGGAGGGTAAGGTGTCGTTCCAGAACGTTATTACATTCAATATGGACGAGTATGTGGGCTTGCCAGAGGAGCACCCTGAGAGCTACCACTCGTTTATGTGGAACAACTTCTTCTCACACATCGATATCAAGGCTGAGAATGTCAATATCCTTAATGGTAATGCCGAGGACTTGGACGCTGAGTGTGCTGCATACGAGGCACGTATCGAGGCTGCAGGTGGCATAGACCTCTTCATCGGTGGTGTAGGCGAGGATGGCCACTTGGCTTTCAACGAGCCTTTCTCATCGCTCAACTCACGTACCCGCATCAAGACGTTGACCGAGGATACTATCATCGTGAACTCGCGTTTCTTCGATAACGACGTAACCAAAGTGCCAAAGTTGGCTCTGACAGTTGGCGTCGGTACTGTTTGTGCTGCTAAGCAGGTGCTGGTGTTGGCTCTGGGCCACAAGAAGGCACGTGCCGTGCAGCAGTGTGTCGAGGGTGCAGTGTCGCACGCCTGGACTATCACAGCATTGCAGCTCCACCCAAAGGGCATTTTGGTATGTGATGAGCCTGCTGTGGGCGAGTTGAAGGTAAACACCTACCGCTATTTTAAGGATATAGAGAAAGATAATATCTAAAACAATACGACTATGGCAAAAGTTCCTACACCGCACATTGGTGCAAAAGAGGGTGAGATCGCCGAGAAGGTCATTATGGCGGGCGATCCATTGCGTGCAAAGTTTATGGCGGAGACATTCTTGGAGAATCCTGTTTTGTATAACTCTGTACGTGGTATGTTGGGCTATACCGGAACATACAAGGGTAAGCGTGTATCGGTGCAGGGCCACGGTATGGGTATCCCATCTATCGGCATCTATACATACGAGTTGTTTAACTTCTACGGCGTGAAGAGTATCATCCGCACAGGTTCGGCAGGTGCTTTCCACCCCGATTTGAAGCTCGGCGACGTAGTTATTGGTATGGGTTCTTGTACCGATTCAAACTATGGTGCACAGTATAACCTTCCTGGTACTTTCGCTCCTATCGCAGACTTCGACTTGGTGCGTAAGGCGGCAGCTAAGGCTGAGGAGCTTGGCGTAAGCTATAAGGTGGGTAACCTCCTTGCAAGCGATGTCTTTTATGGCGACAGTGCCGACAGCTGGAAGGCTTGGCAGAAAATGGGTGTGCTGGCAGTTGAGATGGAGGCAACAGCCCTCTACATGAATGCAGCTCGCAGTGGCAATAAGGCACTTGCCATCTGTACCATCTCTGATTCATTAGTAACCGGTGAAGCTTGTTCGGCAGAGCAGCGTCAGACGAGTTTTACTAATATGATGGAGATTGCGTTCGACATCATCTAAAAATATCGCCTAAAGCGGCTCTTTTGGCATCAACTCGGCAGTCGTAATGCTCACATACGCAAAGTATGCTCCGCTTACGGCTGCTGTCGTTACTTCAAAATAGCTCGCTTTATTTCGATATTTTAGGTAGGGAGAATAGATATGCTGCGGTTTCTCGCTCTCGCACGCCTTGTAAACCCTCGCTTATACATCATTCTTAATATCGCCTAAAGCGGCTCTTTCGGCATCAACTCGGCAGTCGTAATGCTCACATACGCAAAGTATGCTCCGCTTACGACTGCTGTCGTTGCTTCAAAATAGCTCGCTTTATTTCGATATTTTGGGGTATGGAGCGAATAGGCAGCTGCAGTTTCTCGCTCTCGCAAGCCTTGTAAACCCTCGCTTTAGTTCGATATTTTGAGGTTTGGTGCTGTGTTTATAATGTGCCAAATATATCCAAATCAACCATTTATAGGGCTGTTCAATCCGTTGAACAGCCTTTTTTGACTGTTGGTGGGAAGAGGTTTGCTCGAGTTAATATTTTTCGTATCTTTGTAAGAGATAAAAACCACATAGATTATGAACGTTATATTTCATTTAGATTATCAAACTCGTTTTGGCGAGCAGATATACTTGGTTACCGCCGCTGGCGAGCGTCTGCCTATGCAGTACACCTCGTTTGGTCATTGGATGGCAAGCACCCAGATAGGTGGTGGCGAGAGCTATCACTATGAGTGTTGCTACGCAGGTGGCGGTGCACGTGTAGAGGCTCAGAATCACATAGTGCCGAAGTCAAAGCTCAGCAACATAGAGCTCTTCGATGCCTGGTGGGATGTTCCAGCAGAGCAGCCTTTCTACTCATCACTCTTCAGCGATGTAGTCTTTGCTCACACCGCAGCAAAGAAGGCGTGCCAGCCTGCAAAGGGTAAGGTGCTCGTTCAGGTGGAGGCTCCTCTTGTGCAGAAGAGCGAGTCGCTTGCTATCGTTGGCGAGTCAATGCTCTTAGGTGGATGGGATACCACAAAGGCTGTCCCTATGCAGTATGTAGGCGATTGCGTGTGGGAGGTGTTACTCCCTATTGATGTGCTCTCTACCGAGTATAAGTTTATATCACTCAACGAGGATGGCTCGTTGAGCTATTTTGAGGATGGCGACAATCGACGTATGCCATCTACGGTGAGCGAGGCAGTCGTAGTACGTGGCTTGCGTATGCGTCATGCAATGGGATGGAAGGGTGCAGGCGTTGCTATACCTGTATTCTCGTTGCGTAGCAGTGGCGACTGGGGTTGTGGTGAGTTCTACGATTTGAAGCAGATGGGCGAGTGGGCTGCATCGGTAGGTATGTCCGTAATACAGCTGCTGCCTATCAACGATACATCACTCACCTGGACCTGGAAGGACTCATATCCATATAATGCCCTCTCTTCGTTCGCGTTACATCCGATATACATCAACGCAGCGGCTGTCGCAAAGGCGGCAGAGAGCTATCTCGATGCAGCAGCGAAGCGTAAGGTGAAGGCTCTGCTGAAGGAGTGTTCGGCGGAGGGTGCTGCACTCAACGCCCTGGATGTCGTTGACTACGATGCAACCATCGCACTGAAGAATCGTCTCCTGCACGGGGTGTTTGACCTCTGTGGCGAGAAGTTCCTTGCATCGAAAGAGTATCAGGCGTTCTTTGCCGAGAATAAGGATTGGTTGCTCCCTTACGTAGTATTCTGCGTGCTGCGTGATACCTACAAGACCGTACACTTCTCTAAGTGGAAGAAGCTCTCTACATTCAAGCTCCGCAGCGTCGAGAAGTTTGCCAAGGAGAATGCTATGGCGGTAGGTTACTACGGTTTTGTACAGTATATGCTCGATAGGCAGCTCTGCGAGGTGCGTGATTATATTCACTCTTTAGGCGTAGGCTTCAAGGGTGATATTCCTATCGGCGTCTCGCCCGTGAGTGTCGATGTGTGGTGTGCTCCTGAGCTCTATAACTGCGGTATGTCGGCGGGTGCTCCACCCGATGCTTTTGCCGCCGACGGTCAGAATTGGGGCTTCCCTACATACAACTGGGATAAGATGGCGGAGGATGGCTACCTGTGGTGGCGTCGTCGCTTGCAGAAGATGGCTTGCTACTTCGATGCTTACCGCATCGACCATATCTTAGGTTTCTTCCGTATATGGGAGGTGCCGCTGGATGCTGTGAGTGCTATCCTTGGTCATTTCAACCCATCGATGCCATATACCGCCGATGAGGTGCGTTCGTTCGGCTTTGAGTCGTGGTTTGACGTAGACTACTATTCAGCGAAGAATCACTCGTCAGCAAACGTCTTGCTGTTAGAGTATCCAAATATGCCTGGCAGATACTTCCCACGTATCGAGGGTTATAAGACCGAGAAGTTCAACGAGCTTACGGAGCAGTCGAAGCAGGCTTATATGCGTATGCACGACGACTTCTACTACCGTCGCCACAACGATTTCTGGGGCGATAATGCACGTCGTCGCTTGCCAGCCCTGCTCTCGGCGTCGAAGATGCTCACCTGTGGCGAGGACTTGGGTATGATTCCTGCGTGTGTAGCCGACGTGATGAGCGAGCAGCGTATCCTCTCGTTGGAGATTGAGCGTATGCCAAAGGATGTGGGTGTAGATTTCGGTAATATGTATGCCTACCCATACTTCTCTGTGGCAGCCTCTTCGACACACGATATGTCGCCTATCCGTGGCTGGTGGAGCGAGGAGAGTGGCGAGTTGCGTAACAACTATTGGTGGCATCAGCTCTGCTACGAGGGTTATCCTCCTCAGGATTGTCCGGGATGGCTCGCCTGCGATATTGTACGTCGCCATATGCGTTCGGGCTCTATGCTCGCTATACTTCCTTTGCAGGATTGGATGGCTATCGATGAGACGTTGCGTCGAGCAGACGCTGCAGCGGAGCGTATCAACGTGCCTGCTAACCCTAACCACTATTGGCGTTATCGTATGCACCTCTCGTTGGAGGATTTGCTTGCAGCAGTTGACTTTAATAAGCAAGTCGGCTGGCTCGTTGAGGAGCGTCGCAAGTAGTTGAAACCTACATAATAAAGCGTTGGGCTGTGGTCGCTAATCGGTTGCCACAGCCTTACTCTTTTTTCGCTGAGATACGTACCGCAGTCGAGTGCCATTACCCACCGCTTCTGCCTCGATTTTTCCCTCCTTGAGCAGGGTATCTATCATAAGATCGGTCTTTGCCTTATCGAGCGAGAATGCCACCTCAATCTCTACGGGGAAGGCACTTTCGTAGTGCTTGATGAATGTGGCGACATTTCGCAGCGTAGGGCCTATGCGGCGTGGTTTTATCTTGCCGCCCGAGAGTCTTGCAATGACGTTGTGTAGCGTCGAGAGGTGTTGATATCCGCTCAAGATGACCTTCGTGGAGTTGGCTATGGCGACGTATGAAGGGAAGCCGTTTATGCCATTGCGTTGACATCGCATCCTGTCCTGCATAAAATCTGCCTGAGCGTCGCCCGAGGTGTATTGTTCAAGAAATTCGGCAGCATTGAGTCCCACCTGGGTTGCTATCTCGACCAATTGGTCCATCTGCGAGGTGCGTTTGCCCTCCAATAGTGTAGCCTCACGCAGCCTGCGTAGCATACGTTTTGCTTTGTAGATATCAATCCGCTTGGCTGCCTCGTATGCTATATTCTGCGGAAAACTTGAACGATATTGCTCGGTGTAGAGTGTCATCGGCTCTCGACTAACGGGCATACCGTGTCGTGCTGCTGCGGCGAGGTTATTTGCGTGGATACGTCTGTTAGCCTCTTTTATCTTCTGCTCAGTGTTGCCATCGGTATGGTAGAGAGTGGTTATATCCTCCACCAAACCACCCATAATATATTCGAGGTCTATCTTCTCGCCATAGAGATAGTCCAATGCCCTGATGAGTGGCTCGTTTCCCCAGCACCAGCCGCACGTGGGGTCTGTTGCCTGATATATTTTCAATCGCTCCATCGCTTGGTTATAACTTTCGGGTTTCGGACAGCAAAAAGTACGCCAATGGCTCTAATGCAACAATTTGTGGTATAATATTGCTTACTTTTTTCAGAAAATGAGTATTTTTACAGCACGAAAAAATGTTATAACGAAATTGTACACCGATGAGATATCTTGTCATAACCCCTACCGAGCGTGAGTATCGCAATATGACTCAGGCACTCTCAGAGCGTCAGACCGTCAATCAGTACACAGTTGTACGTACCGGCGTAGGCAAGGCTCTCGCAGCAGCCTCTACTGCATTGGCTCTTACACGTGCCGACTTTGAGGTAGACCGCGTGGCTGTCGTTGGCTATGCAGCCTCGACCATAGGACGTGAGCGAGGCGATATTGTCGCTCCACGCATTGCTCGCTACCACGACTGCCGCATACCTGGCGATTTCGTGCCGGAGCTCACCGAGCCCTACCCTTTGTTGGGACGCGACGATGCTGTTGTGTGGACGGGCGACTCGTTCGTCGATGGCGAGATTATTGCTCAGACTAAGGCTCGTTATGGCTTTGAGTCGGGACTCTTCGATATGGAGGCTACCGCTATATGTCAGGCGGTGGAGCTGTTGAGCGACATCCCTGTCGTTGTCGTGAAGATGGTCTCCGACATCCCCGAGGCGGGCGACAGCTCGTTCTCTTACGATGAGTTTGTGGACTCTCACTCCGATTTTGGATGTTTTGTTGATTATCTTGAAACTTTGAAATAATAGGCTATGTTACAGGCAGTTGCAGTTGCTCTCTTATTGCCCTTTCTGGGTACTACGTTAGGCTCGGCTATGGTCTTCCTGCTCCGCGACAGACTCTCTTCGTGGGTGCAGAAACTTTTGTTGGGCTTCGCATCGGGTATTATGATGGCTGCCTCGGTGTGGTCGCTACTCATCCCTTCGCTCGATATGAGCTCGCAGATGGGTATGGTCGAGTGGATGCCTGCCGTTTTTGGTTTTCTGGCAGGTATGTTCTCGCTGCTTGTGTTCGATAGCTTAGTTCCCCATATTCACCTTGATTCTACTGAGCCTGAGGGTGTTAAGAGTGGATTGGGTCGCTCGGCAATGCTCTTTTTTGCAGTTACACTGCACAACGTTCCCGAGGGTATGGCTGTCGGTGTGGTTATCGCCGGAGCATTGAATGGCAGTGTAGGACTCACCATAGCGGGAGCTATGGCACTCTCCATAGGTATCGCTATACAGAACTTCCCCGAGGGAGCTATAGTCTCTATGCCACTCAAGGAGCAACTCGGCTCACGTCGTAGAGCCTTTATGTATGGTGTGGGGTCGGGTATCGTTGAGCCTATAGCCGGCATTTTGACTATCCTGCTTATTGATTGGCTACATCCTATATTGCCATTCCTGTTGGCTTTCTCGGCAGGAGCGATGATTTATGTCGTCGTTGAGGAGCTTATACCCGAGTCGCAGTCGGGCAAGCACTCCAACATCGCCACCGTAGGTGTTGCTGTAGGTTTTGCTCTGATGATGTTGCTGGATGTCGCTCTTGGATAGGGTAGTTGCCCTATTGTCTCGATGGTTGTCGAGCTTGCAGCTCTTTCACTGTGGTGATGAGCTCTTCTGCTTCGCGGCACGACAGGTAGTAGTGTGAGCCGTGAATTGTTACTATCTCCACAAAATTATTCCACTCCGAGAGATACAGATGCACTGTTCTCCACCTCCTCACGTCGAGAAATCTGCCATAGTATCCGAAGAATCCCATCACTCCGATGATTGGTAGCATCCACCTCATTTTGCTCCGTGGTATGGTGCGTATGTGCTCTATCTCGTCGAGCGGAATCTCCGTAATATCCGATATGCACTGCACCTCCAATGTGTTGTCTAATAGAACGATGCGTCGTGGCACGGAGAGCAACATAAGCAGGGCTATGGCTATTATCACCGATGAGAACCACGCCGACACATATCCTCCTGTGTAGAGCTCATACAACACCCACACGCCCAGCACACCTACGAGGATGATAATCACGCTGAATATCATCACAAAACGGTCGGTATGGAACTTGTAGCTACGCTTCATCTCTGTCGGCTATGATAGCCTCGGCTATCGTCAAATCTATTGGTGTGGTAATCTTTATATTCTGCTCCTCGCCCTCGGCAAGTGTAATCTTATGTCCGGCAGCCTCCACCACCGATGCGTCATCGGTGAAGAGTGGCGAAAATGTCTGGGAGTAGGCTTTACGAAGCACCTCTGCCTGGAAGAATTGCGGCGTCTGCACCATCCTGAAGTGTGAGCGGTCTACGATATGAGAGCTCTCACCCTCGACCTGTCGGATGGAGTCGTGTGGGGCGACTACGGGTATGACAGCCTCAGCCTCCTCGGCTGCAAGTGCAAGGCGTATTATGAGCTTTTTTGTCGCTAAAGGTCTTACTGCATCGTGCACTGCTATGGTCTCCACCTCGTCGCTCAGTGCTGCCAAGCCGCTCTTTACCGAGTCAAAACGCTCCTTGCCTCCCGGGGCAATCTTGTGTGGTGCAACATCAAATCGTGCTGCGAGGTTACGCCACAGAGCGATATGCTCCTCGGGCAGGACGACAACCAACTCCGCTTTGGGCAGAGCCTCGCTGAAGAGGTTTATCGTGCGTGCCAATATGGGCTCCTGCCCCAGCATCATAAACTGCTTGGGCATAGTAGCTCCCATACGTTGCCCTACGCCTCCGGCAACTATTATTACTCCTCTTTTTGCCATATCAGTTTCTTTCCAAAGCCGAGAGTGTTATCGGTCAGTTTCACATACTCCATTTCCAATCGCCACAGTGTCAGATCGGCTACTATGGCATAGGGGAAACGCTTGATGTATAGCATCTTATCGCCCTCTTGTGCAGGCTTCACCCTGCCACATATCTGTGCTCCCTGCACCTTGCCTACGACGCGTGTCTCGAGCACTATCGAGGCTGCCACCTGGCTATTCTGTGCAAACATCTCGGCGTGGTGTGTTGTGTTGTCCGAGGTGAAGATGAGAGCCAGGCTCTGTGGGTCATACGCATAGAACAGGTTACAGCAGTAGGGCTCGTCAGCTACCGTTGTTGCCAAGGTCATCACGTGATGAGCCTTTATAAATTTGGCTATTTTCTTCGTCTTCTCCTCCACTACTTTATCACTACGCTATCGAGCTGAATAATCACCTCCTTGGGCTCCTCGCCATTGAGCTCAGCTATTATGCAGTCGCGGACATACTCAAATGCAGCTTTGTTCTCCTTGCTGATAGGCTCTGTTGGCTCCTGGGGTATCTTCAGAGGGTCTATTGGTGTGCCATTTTTCCATACGCGGTAGTCCAGATGTGGACCTGTCGAAGTTCCTGTGCTACCCACATAACCGATGAGCTGTCCCTGCGATACTCGTGTTCCTACGCTGATACCTTTGGCATAGCCTCTCAGGTGCATATAGCCTGTTACGTATCCTCCTGCGTGTTTGATTTTCAGGGTGTTACCGCCACCGCCATTCCAGCCCTTGAATGTAACCACTCCATCTGCCACGGCGTGTACGTGCGTTCCCGAAGGTGCTGCGTAGTCTACGCCTGTGTGAGGGCGATATACGCGGTGTACGGGGTGGAGTCGGCGATATGAGAACTTGGAGCTTATGCGTGTAAACTTCAGCGGAGCTTTCAGCATCATCTTACGCAGTGATGCACCATCAGCCTCCCAATATTGTATCTTGTCTCCCTGCTTGAACGGTATGGCATAAATATCTTTTCCTGCGTGGTTGAACTTCATACCCCACACTCTTCCTATGCCGACAAATGTCGTATCGACTAACTTCTCGTCGTATATCACCGTGAAGTTATCTCCCGCCTGTATGCCGAAGAAATCTATTGTCCACTGATATATATCCTCCATCTCGGCTGCCAGAGCGTAGGGTAGCTCCTGCTCCATTATCGCACCCCACAGCGAGCTCTCTATTGTTGCCTCGCGACGCTGGCGGACAACTTTGACTGGTTTCTCGCCGAGCGATATGGTGATGGAGTCGTTGAAAAAGCCAAAGACTACATAATTTATCTTATCTTTTTCGTACACCAGATAATCCAGATGTGTGTACTCCTCGTCGCCCACCACAGAGTCGGTCTTGATGAAGGCTGTGTAGGGGCGGTCGGGACGTATGTTTCTCAGTGGAAAAACCTCACGTGTGGCTCTATCTAAACGGTCAATTTGTAGGGCTGATATGCCGAAGCCATCGAGTATCTGACCGATGGTCTGTCCACTGCGAACGGTGTCGCTAACTAACTGATACTTATCGGCATCAATGTCATATACGAGGTTGGGCTCCTTCTCTGCAAGGGCCTTCGATTTATCGTCAGATTGGTTGCCGCTGCCGCATCCTACGCTGAGTAGCGAGCCGAACAAAAGTGTATAGAAAAATATTCGCTTAATCATATTGACAAAGGTACAAAAAAACCACAATAAACAACGCACGTTTGATGTTTTTTAGTCTGCGGATGAACGAAAAAAATCATATCGGTTGTTTTTTTCAGAATATTTCCTTATCTTTGACAAAATTGTGTAGTTGCCTCTCCATTCGTAGGAAAAGAGACTTGCCGAGAAGAGTGATAATATGAAGTTTCTTCTGAAATTAATATCATATATCTACTACGTGGTGATTTCGATTCGCCATTGGCTTTTTGACTCCCATATCATCAAGAGTCATAAGTTCTCTGTCCCCATTATCTGCGTAGGTAATATCACAGTCGGTGGTACGGGTAAAACGCCTGTGGCTGAGCTTCTTGTCAAGGCTCTCAGCTCCGACCGTAAGGTAGCCCTTCTCTCGCGAGGTTATGGTCGTCGCACGAAGGGGTATCGTATCGTTGAGACCAACTCTTCGTACCGAGATGTGGGCGATGAGCCACTTCAGATTAAGCTCAAATTTCCTCACGTTTTGGTCGTTGTCTGTGAGCGAAGGGTGGAGGCTATCAACCGTATCATAGAGGAGCATCCCGATATAGATGTCATCGTTATGGATGACGGTTTTCAGCATCGCCACGTCGACGCACGTGTCAATGTCGTCGTGGTCGACTCGACACGCCATTTTGAGAATGATGACTACCTGCCGGCAGGTACGCTTCGCGATAAGATTTCGGCTCTCGGCAGAGGTCATTATTTCATTGTTACGAAGTGCCCCGAGCAGATGTCGGACCTCGACCGCAGGTTGTGGCGTAAGGATTTGCAGAAGTTTGCCTATCAGAAGGTCTACTTCACCCGCGTGTTGCACTCTGTGCCCGTTTCGTTCCTTCCAACCGATGTTGTGCTAAGGGAGAACGATAAGGTGGTGGCTATGTCGGGCATAGGTAATCCGAAGGCATTTGTCAAAGGTCTGAAGGCTCATTATAAGGTCATTAAGGCTTTCAATTTCTCGGATCACCACGTCTACACTATGGAGGAGTTGCGTGAGGTGGCTGCCTATCTTGAGAAGCATCCCGATGCCAAGCTGATGACCACCGAGAAGGACGCTGTTAAGTTCCGCCGCAGTGCTGCCCGTCTGCCAGAGGTGTTGCGTCAACGTATGTTCTACGCACCTGTGGAGCTTGAGTTCGTAGAGGGCTCGGATCACGATTTTGTGGGTACTGTGCGTCGCGATTTGGCGGGAAAATTGAATTTTGATGTTAATCCAACAAGTTAATTAAGTTCAAAAAATATGATAAACAAGGTTATATTAGTAGGAAATGTTGGTGCCGACCCCGAGGTACGTACTATGGAGTCGGGCACAAAGTACGCTCGTGTGCGATTGGCAACAACAGAGCGTTATATCGATCGTCAGACCAATGAGACACGTGAGCTTACAGAGTGGCACACTATCTCTCTGTGGCGTAACTTGGCAGATGTCGCCGATAAGTATGTGCGTAAAGGTAGCCAGATCTATATCGAGGGCCGTTTGCGTAACCGCGAATGGACCGATAAGGATGGAGCTAAGCGATATTCGGTTGAGGTGCTGGCAGATGAGATGAAGCTTCTCGGTCGTCGTCCGGATAGTGCAGGAAGTGTACCTGCCACAGCTCCTTCCCCTGCTCCTGCTCCGGCGTCAGTATCTGCTCCAACTCCTGCTCCTGCTCCTGTTGTTGTTCCGAAGGATGAGGATGTGGAGGATTTGCCATTCTAAGCAACGTCGAATTACGATAACTAAAAAGGCTATTCAACCAGGCGGTTGGATAGCCTTTTTGTAATTATGCTATCATTACGCAAAAAAGTTTATTACTTTCAGTAATATTTCTTGGTACAAATGTGTTATTTTGTCAAAAAATACATAACTTTGTTGAATAATAGTGTTTAACCCATTTACCAACTTTTTGCTTTGGGTGTCATCGCCCTACAAGTGGAAGAAACCAACAATAAAAAATCTATGAAAAAGTACTCTTTAGTCGTCGTTTCTGTTATCCTTGGCGTACTATTTCTGTTACTCTATTCAAACTATTCCGACCGCTTTGCTCGTGCCGATGAGATGATTCGCGAGCAGCGTGCTGTAAGCCTCAGCGGCGAGGTTACCGCTAATCAGATTGATAAGGTGTTGACCGTTCACGGTTATTTCGATGCCGAGGAGTCGGCATTCGTGAGTGAGCACCTCGCAGCCAATGTCAAGAAGGCTCGTCTGCAGTCTATTGGCGACTTGAATAAGCGAGCTTGGCAGCTCCGTTACGATAGCGTGTTGGTCAAGGGATACGATGCTCAGAAGCACACCCCTATATTCCAGGATAATGTACCAGAGTGCTTCCGTGAAAAACTCAACCGCTCACGTATGGCAATGGGCTTGGGTGCCGAGTGCGATTCATTGTACGCAGCGGTGAATGTTACCGAGGCAAAGGATATCGATGGCAAGGAGCATACAGGCTCTGTTGAGGTACACGTTACACGCGACGTGAAGGATTCGATGGGTTACTTCGCTAAGTTGTTCCTCCCTACGAAACGTGATGTCAGTGGCGTGTTGGTACGTCTGAGCCGCCATCAGTTAGTGGCAAACGAGGAGGGTAGACTTCACCGCGACAGCTCGTATGTTATCGCCTGGGCAAAGACTGATGAGGATGGTGTGGCTCGTTTCTCGGGCTTGGATACCGCCTATGCTTATAGTGTAGTGCCTTTGCGTGAGGGTTTTGAGTATGGAACAGCGAAGGGTACTATCGGTGGTACTCTGGGTACTGTGGGCGACGATGGAGCTATCGAGCGAGAGTTTGCCGAGTGGGACCACCGCATACGCGTATTTGACGGTTACACCCTGCGTAGCATACGTGCCGACCAGACTATCCTGGTGCGTACCCCTGCCGAGTTCAAGAATCAGTTGGTGCTCTACATAGCTCTCTTCTATGGCTTGTGGTGGTTGCTCTCATTCTTTGTAAACCGTCGTAAGAAGGGTGCCGATAGTGGTCTTATCCCTATTATGATGATGCTCACGGGAATGTGCGTATTGATGATGTTCTCTATCAACAATCCTCTCAATGACCGCTTGTATGGTGTCGAGATGGCACAGGGCGTGCTGGGTGGTATCGTTGTTATCGGATTGTTCCAACTTATAGACTTCACCAAGTTCTACCAGGATAGACTGAAGGTCGGTTTCGACTTCCCATTGGCTCTTATTGCTTGGTTCTTCAAGCCATTCCGTCGTAAGGTACGCTATTGTGCCGAGACACTCGGCAGCAAGAAGAGTGGCGTCATCGGTAAGTTGCTCTCGCTCGCCATCGTGGTGATGTGTCTGCCTCTGCTGTTGCTCGATTTGATATGTCTGACACGCCTCAGCGACTATGTTGAGCGAGGCTTCAAGCGACTTCCAAAGGGTAGTGGTTATCTGTTGCTGGCACTGCTGCTGACAGCTATGCTCTTCCTCTTTGGCTCGGATGTCGGTGGTATGAAGGTCAACCTCAATCTCTTTGGTCTGATGTTCCAGCCAAGTGAGATTGCTAAATATCTCATAGTATTCTTTATGGCAGCCTTCTTCGCAGCCAATGCCGACCATATTATACGTTACTCGGAGCAGGGTAACATAGGTCTGTTCGGTGCCAAGATGCGAATGATGGTTGTGATTGTTGTCGGTTTGATAGGTCTTATGGGACTCTACCTCGCTTTGGGAGATATGGGACCTGCGTTGGTCTTGGCGACAACATTCATCATACTTTACTCTATCGTTAAGTCGAAGATTGACTTGGAGAATGCTACCGAGAGTACACAGCTACGACGCATCTTCACTTGCGACTTGGCAATGCTCTTCTTCGGCGTTGTGTCGTTCTTGCTGGCGTTGTATGTAGGTCATCTGCTGGGTAATATGTTCATCTTCTGCGTGGCGTGGTTTGCTGTGTGGATTTTCGTGGGCTATGTGCGTAAGGAGATTTTCGAGTCGGCAATACTTTTCAACTTCATCATCGTTGCCTTCATCTTTGGTGGCGACATCTTAGGCTTCTTCAACCCTGATACAAGTGCTGCCAAACGTCTGGCAAGTCGTGTTGAGATGTGTACCAACACCTGGGGAACAATCGACACTACGGGTGCCAACGTGGCACACGACCCAGGCGAGAATACTCAGGTTGCTGAGGGTATGTGGGGCTTGGCTTCGGGAGGTTTCTTCGGTCAGGGCTTGGGCGATGGCACGCCTACCTACATCCCTGCGTTCCATACCGATATGGTTCTGGAGAGTATAGGTGAGCAGTTGGGCTTCATCGGAGTGTTGGCTGTTATCCTGTTGCTGGCAATGCTTATGCGTCGAACGATTTTGCTCGGCTACCATAGCTCCCACCCATTCACATTCTATCTCTGTCTGGGTGTGGCAATCGTTACTGCGGTGCAGTTTGTTGTCATCACGCTGGGTAGTACGGGTATCATCCCATTGACGGGTATCACCGTGCCATTCTTCAGCTTCGGTAAGGTGAGTCTTGTGCTTAACTTGGCGGCATACGGTGTCATCCTCTCTATCTCGAACCACGCAGCTAACGCTACACGAGAGGAGAGTGCTGCTATGCAGGCACGTCAGCGAGGTATCAGCAAGTATAGCTACTCGGTGGCAATACTGAGTGGAATATATAGCCTCATCATCCTCTTCATCGGCACCGCATTCTTCTTCTTTATGGTTGTCGACCGCGATGAGATTCTTATCCGCCCTGTCTATGTAAACAGTCGTGCGGGATTGCCTGTTGTGCAGTATAACCCACGTATCGCTCAGCTTACCTCTGAGATGCGTGTTGGTAACATCTACGACCGCAACGGTATCCTGCTGGCTACCTCGGACAGAGACCTTATCGGTAGCGATAAGTACGTTATCCGCTATGGTGCTAAGGGCGAAAATGATACTGTCAACTACTACAAACTCTATAAGGAGGAGTTGGGACTCAACCCTGATAGTATCTCCGACCTTGTTCTGCGTCGTTACTATCCTTTCGGCGACCACCTCTTCTTTATGCTTGCCGATGCTAACTCCAAGGTATATTGGGGTAGTGAGACTCACGGATATATGGCAGAGTCTCGCCACCAGAATATACTTCGTGGCTACGACGATGTGAATGGAATGAAGAAGGTAACCTTCAGCTCCGAAGAGTACTCGCCTGCTACGTGGTACTCGGCATCGCAGAGCATCGATGTGAGGATGCAGTTGCGTGATTATAGTGCCCTGCTGCCATATCTCAAGGATGGTGTTCACGGCTCTATGCTTGCCGAACTAAACGATGGAGCGAAGGATGGCGACATTGTTCCAAAGAGTATACAGCTTACCGTGGATGCTGTTCTGCAGAAGAAGATGCAGGATGCGATAAAGCAATATATGGAGGTTGAGTTTGCCGGTAAGGTGCGTTACGAGAACTACTCACGTGCTTCGGTGGTCATAATGGATGCAGAGAAGGGTGATTTGCTCACCTCGTCGCTCTACCCACTGCCTAACCAGAAGGTGTTGAGCGATCCGAGCCTTCCTCACTTCTACGATGATAATGAGCATAACCGTAACACCTGGCAGGCATATACCGACATCGATATGGGCTTGTTCCACCCTGTGCACCCGGGTTCTACCGCTAAGGTCATATCATCTTTGGCAGCTATCCAGGCTCTGGGTAACGAGGCTACCGATGATAAGTTGCACGAGTATACCGTTTATCGTGGTCAGACCACAGGTTTCGAGCCTGCAAGTACCCGTTACCGCTATAACCCACAGCCAAAGCAGGAGGTTAATATGCGTCGAGCTATCATCGCATCGTCTAACGTATATTTCATCCGCCTGATAAATGAGAGCCACGCCAATGGTGTGCAGGCATACGATATGCTTGCCGACATCTATGCAAAGTTGGGTGTTCATCTCTATGGTAAGTCTTCATACGGCTTGTTCTATGATGAGTCAAATCTCAATATGGAGAAGATCGCTCAATTCAAGTCTTTAGGTAATGAGTCTGCAGCTCGCTACCGCGATTATATGGCGGAGTTTGAGTCGCTCTCGGAGCAGGATAAGACGGCAGCTCCTAACAAGTGGCGTATGCAGAAGCACGAGTTGTGGCAGGCTCTGTGGGGCCATAACCCATTGCAGGCTACTACACTCTCGATGACACGTGTCGCTGCGGCTGTTGTTAATGGTGGTCAGATGCCTGTTACACGCTTCCTTACAACGGATGATGTGGACCACGTGAGCATCGTTGATCCTAAGTACAGCGAGGGTGTACGTAACCTCGAAACCTATATGCGTCAGGAGGCTTATGCTAAGTGGACAGGTGTAACAGAGACTACTGCTGGCGAGAACCACTTCATTGGTGGTAAGACAGGTACGGCTACCCATATCTGGGTTGATGAACGAGGTAGAGCTCACCGAAATTCAGCTTGGAACCTTATCGAGGATGCCTGGTTTACCTGCTTCGTCGATGTTAAGGCGAAGGGCGAGAGTAAGTTCCACCCGATAGCTATCACGGTGCGTATTGAGCGAGGTAGTGGCTCGGGACGTGCTGTGGAGCTCACACGTAAATATGTCCTGCCTACGTTGGAGGCTGCAGGCTACGAGATTGACTATTCGAATAAATAATAACTAAAATATACTACTAACTATGGCTTTTTTAGAGGAATACACACTATTAGACGAGTTGGGGCAGGGTGGTTTTGCTACCGTATATAAAGTACGCCACAACACGTTAGGCTATGTTCGTGCTATCCGCGTTCTCAATGCTATCATTGCTAAGGGTGAGTCGGATGCGACCTACCAAAAATTCTTGGAGGAGTGTCGTCTCTTGCTCCGCTTGGGTAATGGTAATCATCCTCATATAGTACACATCTATCAGCCTCTGTTAAAAGAGCAGCGTGCTATTGTCGAGATGGACTATGTCGATGGTCAGGATATCATTCACTATCTTAACAGCCAAAGTTCTTTCGTGGAGATTGAGGATGTGATGAATCTGTTGATGAATATCGGTAGTGCTTTGGCATATTGCCACCACGATATCTATAAGTTCTGTATGGATCGTGAGGAGGATAACTTGGAGGATGATCCACAAGATGGCTCAAAGCTTCTTATCGATGATGCCACACGTAAGCGTCTGTTGCAGAAGTATCGTGTTATCCACAACGATATCCATTCGGGTAATATTATCCGTCGCGAGGATGGAACATTTGTTCTGTTGGACTTCGGTCTGGCTATCGAGGGCGATAGTGTAGTACGTAGTAGCCGCCGTAAGAATGGAGCTCCCGAGTTTAAGGCACCCGAGAAGTGGGATAACGATGCTCTGCTGAGCACCCAGTCTGATATTTATAGCTTTGGTGTTGTATTGTATGAGTTCCTTGCGGGTCGTGTACCATTCCCATTGGACAAGAATAACTCAAATCTTGTTGAGGCAGAGTATCTCTTGGGTAAGGCACACAAGGAGACCGCTCCGGAGCCAATCTTTGAGTTGCGTAAGGCTGCTTTCGAGCGTACTCATCCAGGCGAGACATACGTCAAGGATTATCCCGATTGGCTTGAACAGCTTATTATGAAGTGCTTGGAGAAGCCTCTCGATAAGCGTTTTGCTGATGGCCGCGAGCTTTTCGACTTTGTTAAGTCTCACGTTTCGATAAATCTTTTGGGTGGCTCGGCATCTAACTCTAATGATTCTGCTACGGTAAAGGCTCTTAAGAATGAGAATAAAATCCTGATGCAGCAGTTGGAGACAACCCAGACACAGCTGGAAGAGTGTAAAAAGCGTCTCAAGGAGTATGAGAGCAAAGCCCCAAGCGAGGCGGACAGCAAGGAGCTTGAGACGTTGCGTAATAAGGTAGTAGAGCTGGAGCAGACGGTCGAAGACCTAGAGAAGAAGAATGCTTTGCTGCTTAAGCAGTTGGAGTTATTGCAGATTCCTGCTGGTGGCGGTTCAGATGATGTAGTCGCAGCTTTGAAGGCGGAGTTAGAGGCAACGCAGAAGGCTCTTGCCGATACTCGTGCAGATTTGGAGGGCATTAAGGAGACTAACACCTCTTTAGAGCAGAAGATAAAGGCGTTGCAGTCGGAGAATGAGCAACTTAAGAAGGGCTCTGCCCCTGCTAAGGGTGGCTCTATGCTTTGGCAGATTTTGGCTGTTGTCTTCTTCTTGGCGGCTGGTGCATTGGGTTATATGCACTTTATGATGGGCGACAAGCCATCAGCGACAACCCCTACAGAGCAGGCTGCGTCTGCCGATTTTTCGGCTTACGAGAAGGAGATAGCTTCATTGGAGCAGCAGCTTAAGGCTAAGGATGAGCAACTTAAGATGCAGGGTGGTAATGATGGCGAGGCTTCTACTCTCCTTGCTGAGAAGCAGGCAGAGCTTGAGGCTAAGACTACCGAGATTGCTAACCTACAATCTCAGGTTGAGTCTTTGGAGCAGCAACTCGATCAGAAGGGTGGCGATAGCAAGGCTTTGGCTCGTAAAAACAAGGAGATTACAGATTTGAAGAATCAGATTAAAGCCAAGGAGAACGAGATTACAACTTTGAAGAGTCAGATTGATACTAAGGATAAGACTATTGCTAAACTTGAGAAGGAGATTCAAGCTCTTATCGATAAAATTAATGATTTGTAATAATTAAGCACATCATATGGGATTTTTTCAAAAGATAGCAGATATATTGGCAGGCACTCCTACGGAAGAAAAAGTAGAGAAACCTGTTGTAGAGACAACTGATACTAAACCCGAAGTAGAGGTAGAGGCTCCTGCGGAGGAGAAACCCGTAAAGAGAACTCGCAAAAGTACGACTCCGAAAGCGGATGATGCGGAGCCTGCAGCAAAGAAACCTGTAGTGCGTAAGCGTACCGTAAAGGCAAAGGCTGAACCAGAAGAGGAGGCCGAACCAAAGGCAGAACCAAAGCCAACCACTCGCCGTAAGACGGTCGCTCCTGCGAGCCCTGCTGTAGAGGTGGCTGCGGCGGAAGAGAAACCTGCTGGACAGAACATTTTGGGTAAGAATATTATCGAGAAGGAGGCTAACTTGCTGAAACTTATTATCGCTAAATTGAAGGAGAACTCCGATGGTAATACCAACTTCGAGAAGAAGGAGTTGACTGTATATGTTGCCAACGATAACCTCTTCTTCGATGCCTTGATGGATAATAGGTTTGAGAACACTTTGATTGCAAAACTTGATGAGCAGCTTGGCATAAGTTTCGGTAGTGTTAAACTCTGCTCGGGAAAGCCTTATAAGGATTTGCTCACTACGGAGATATTTAATAATATTTTCCTCCACATCAAGAGCAATAAAGTAACTTCCAATATTCGTAAGGCTGTCATTTATTCGGTTGAAGGCAATGGCTCTCTCATAGAGAGTTGTTATCATCTCGATAGCGAGCATATCAAGACTCTTCCGATGGCTCGCTATAACATAGGTCGAGGCAGTCAGCCTAATATGGGTGCTGGTCCACGTCGCGAGAACCACATCGCTATTGATGACAATCCTGCTTGTGTCGGAGCAGCTCAGAATAAGTATGTCAGCCGTGCTCACGCCTATATCACATACTCTGACCACGGAGGTTTTATTCTGCACTTAGAGCAGGGTGGTTCACGTGCGGCAGGTAAGCGTACTCATATCTATCGTGGTGGAGTACCTATGGAGTTGTTGAATACTATGGTTCCTATGCCATTGAAGGATGGTGATTATATCGTTTTGAGTAAGTTTGTTCATCTCCTATTTAGCCAGGAGGACTAAACAACGGTTGAAATAGTTAGTGTAAACGTTTTAATGAAGATATATTATGGGTTTTGTAAGAAGTTTGAAAAAATTGATGGACGGAATGATTCCATCGAGAGATTCTAACCCTACTCCTATTGCTGATGGTGAGAGTCCTCTGACCAATAAGAAGATAATGAAGGAGTTGATAAATCACTTCAAGTTTAAGTTGGAGGAGGAGTCTTTTGGAGACCAGATGCTCTATCCGATGTCTTATACTGTTCTGATGGATGCTACCGACTATGCTGAGCGTAAGGATGCTCTGGGACTTGTTGTTAAGCAGACAGTGTCAAAGTTCTACGAGATTATTAAGGATATGCAGTCTGAGTATTCGGAGTATGAACCTATCTGTAATAGTTGGTATTTCCAGTTTGTACCTTGTTATGATGCAATGTTGGAGGGCGTAACCATCACTCGAGGCTCTATCCGCACTATGGCACGCCTTGTGCCACCCGATGAGGGCGGAGCAAATGTGAGTGTTGAGGCTAATGTTCAGGTGTCGATGCGTCTGGACAACTCTAATGTGATATCTAATGTTAACCTCAATCCCGATGTTCTGAAGAATATTGATAGCGTTGGAGAGGGTACTTTTAGAGTTCGTTTTGACAAGTCGCTCAATACCGATAAAAATAAGATTCAACTGAATGCTAAAGATGAGGCGTTGGCTGTTTTGTCATATTCACGCGAGGGTAAGAATTACCGCTATCAAATGGTTGATAACCTTATTAATATATCCGGTCGTGGAGAGACACGTAAAGGTAGAGCATTCTTCATAATAGAGAATGATGATATTATAAATTCCCATGTTCAGATACGCTACGAGAATGGTAAGTTCCAGGTGGCAGCGTTTGCTCCTGTCAAGCTCAACCAGCGAGTTATGTCAATTAGTAGTGGTATCCCTCAGTGGGTGGATTTGGCTAACAACTCGAAGATTTTCTTTATGGATGCAATGTTAGCTGTTATATTTACTATTAAACAAGATTAGTTATGCAAGAGATAACATTCTTTGGTAATACCAATATGGGAATGATTCGCACCAACAATGAGGATGCGTTTGTGGTGCAGAATATATGGGATGACGACCACATTCTTGCTGCTGCCATCGATGGTGTTGGTGGCTATGAGGGTGGAGAGGTCGCTTCTGCTTTGGCTCGCGATAGTATTGTTGAGTACCTTGAGAAGTATTCCAATGGCGAGCGTGTTGAACTTTTGAAGCAGGCTGTCATCTACGCAAATAATGTCATCTTTGAGGAGCGTAAGAAGGACTTAAACCTTGCAAATATGAGTTGTGTGCTTACGGCTGTACTTGTGGAGGTTAAGCAGGAACGCATCAATATGGCACACGTCGGAGATACACGACTTTATCAGTTTGCCGATGGCGAGATTCATAAGCTCTCGCACGACCACTCTTTGGTGGGTTACCGTGAGGAGATAGGCGAGCTCACCGAGGAGGAGGCTATGCGTCATCCACAACGTAATATTATCGGTCGCGACGTAGGTTCTCAGTTCTTGGAGGGCGACTGCGACAACTATGTAGAGACTGCTACCTTCCCGCTGATGCCACATTCAACACTTCTGTTGTGCTCTGATGGTCTGTGCGATATGGTTATGTCTCACCAGATGGCTGATGTCCTCTCAACCGATTTGGATGTTGAGCAGAAGACCAACGTGTTGATTGATGCGGCGAATAAAGCTGGTGGCAAGGATAATGTAACCGTTGTGTTGGTTGATATCAACTTCCCCGATGAAGCAGAGAGTGTGCCTGAAGAGGAGTTAGAAGGGTCAGCGGAAGAGTCTTTGGGTGATATCGAAATCGTGCCGGTCGATGATGATGAGAATTCTGATAAAGAGTCTGATGATACCGTGTCTAAGCCAGAGAAGAAGGAGAAGAAGGATAAGAAGAGTGAGCCAAAACCTAAGCACTCGCGTAAGAGTCTTGTAGTTATTTTGGTACTTCTGCTTATTATTGTGGGCTTGGCTATGTTTATCGTAGGTTATGTCTTCTCGGATGTTGTAAAGACCAAGGCAAATGTTGCAGTACAGACGGCAATAGAGCAGACAGAGAGTGTGGAAGAGATACAAACTGACTCTGTTCGTTGCGATAGTGTAATAGTTGACGAGCAACCTGAGGTCGTTACAGAGTAAAATAGTCGAATATAAATTATTAACTAACAATATCTAAGCTATGAAGAAATTTTTATTTATCACACTTTTAGCTCTTATCTATTCTGTGGGAGGATATGCTCAAGACCATACAGAACTGCTTGAGGGAGCTAAGGCGAAGTTTGCAGCCGGAGAATATAAGTCCGCGGAGCTTAAGCTTGATACTTATATTCAACTCTCGGGCGATACTTCTCAGAGTTCATTGTTGACTAACATTAAGATGTGTCTTAACATTCTCAGTAAGGCAGATGCTGAGCGAACAGCTAATGGCTTTAGTGATGCCGCTCGCGAGTATTATGAGATGATTTTGGAGTATAATCCTGATGATGCCAATGTTAAGCAGATTCTCGCTGATTGGCCAACTCCGGTTGAGGGTGCTACCTATGTCGAGGAGACCAATGGTCTTAATATGAAAATGATTTTCGTTGAGGGTGGTACTTTTATGATGGGTGCTGATGATATCATTAAGGATGAGAGCCTAAATGCTGCATTGAGGGATGCTCACCCTAAGCACGAGGTAACATTGAGTTCGTATTACATTGGCGAGACAGAGGTTACTCAGCGTCAGTGGACTATTGTTATGGGTACAACTATTAACGACCTGGCTGCTGAGGCTAAACGTCCTGCAAATTCTGTGGGCGATAATATTCCTATCTATTATGTTACTTGGGAGCAGGCGTCGCAGTTCTGTGAGAAGTTGAGCCAGCTGACCGGTAAGAAGTATGTCTTGCCTACTGAGGCTCAGTGGGAGTTTGCTGCTCGTGGTGGTAATAAGTCGCGTGGTGGTGTATATAGTGGTGGCAATACTATCGATGGCCTTGGTTGGACAAAGGAGACCTCAGGTAAGAGGGTGCATCCTGTGGCTGAGGCTTTCCGTAACGACCTCGATATCTACGATATGAGTGGTAATGTCCAGGAGTGGTGTAGCGATTGGTACGAGGACAAGTATCAGGCAGGACCACAGACCGACCCACAGGGACCAAGCTGGTCAAGCACTAAGGTATATCGTGGTGGTGATTACCAGAATGGTCAAAACCGAGCACGCGTTGAGCATCGTTTGCACGACAGACCGTATGACCAGATTGAGAGCCAGGAGCGTACCGTTGGTTTCCGTGTAGCTTGTCTTATCGACTAATCTATTAGCTGTTAAATCTTATTGCGAGGCTACGCAGCATCTCGTTGTGGTAGCCTCGCTTTGTGTTATGTTATGATTATCGTCAAGATTCTGAGATTGCTATTCTATCCTATCGTCATCGTTCTGTTGTTCCTTTCGGCTGTGGAGTTTTTACCCGTGGCGACAGGCGTATACGATAATATTAAGCTCTATCAGTGGCTCTTTTATGGCTTTGCTGCCTATTTCCTCTTCCGTAAGCTGAACTTCTATGCTCGCAACGAAGAGTGGCTGCAGACACTCTCTCACGAGTCGTCTCACGCTGTTGTCAGTATGATGTTTCTTCATAAGATTCATTCGTTAAACACTACCGACAGCCAGGGTGGCGTCATCTATCATAGTGGTAGCGTGGGCAACCTCTTCATCTCGTTGGCTCCCTATTGCCTGCCTGTTTTGACCTACGCAATGATGTTTTTGCGTCTGTTGGGTGATGCTCAGATGTTCTACATCTTCGATATCATCATCGGCTTCACTTTGGGCTTCTACGTGCTATGCTTCTTGCGTCAGACACGTCCCTACCAGACCGATATCATCAATGTGGGCTATCTCCGCTCTACGCTATTCCTACTGACTGCGTGGCTGTTCAATGCGACGATGATATTGCTCACAGTGCGTATGGGCATCTATAAGGCTTTCCTTACTGTTGTCGACCTCTATTGGACTCGCCTAACGGATACTATTGCGTTGATATTTTAATCATACCTATATAAAATAATAAGTGCTGACTCCCTGAGCCAGCACTTATTATTTTCTTATCGCAAGGTTGTTACTGTTACTCCTCTATTGCTCTTTTCACGCACTCTATTCCCACGCGGCGGAGCAGCTCCAATCCCTCCTCCGAGCGATAGTCATCCATATATACCACACGCTTTATTCCCGCCTGGATAATCAGTTTCGAGCACTCTATGCAGGGGGCAGCTGTTATGTATAGTGTCGAGCCGTCGCAGTTATTTGCCGACTTAGCCACCTTTGTTATAGCATTTGCCTCGGCGTGCAGTACGTATGACTTTGTCTTACCTGCCTCATCCTCGCAGATGTTCTCAAATCCCGATGGTGTTCCGTTGTAGCCATCCGAGATTATCATCTTATCCTTCACGATGAGTGCCCCTACCTTGCGACGCACGCAGTATGAGTTCTCTGCCCATATGCGTGCCATCTGTAGGTATCGTACGTCGAGCTGACGTTGTTTCTCCTCCTGGTAACCCATAACTCTTTGCTGTTATGCTAACTTGCCGTGGCAGTTCTTGTATTTCTTTCCGCTTCCGCAAGGGCAAGGCTCATTACGTCCCACCTTCTTCTCCACCTTTATCGGTGCTGGCTTGCTCTTGTCGCCCTGACCTGCTGCTGCCGCTGCTGCCATACGCGATGCCTGGAGCTTGTTCACATCGACCTTGGCTCTCTGCTGACGGTCTTGCTGCAACGACTCCGGGTTGTTCTCTCTGACAGGGATATAAGCCTTGTTCAGCACAGCGAGTGTATCGCGGTTTACCTTCTCGAGCATTGCTGCGAAGAGGTTGTATGACTCCAGCTTGTAAATCAACAATGGGTCTTTCTGCTCATATTGTGCATTCTGCACGCTGTGTCGCAGTTCGTCCATCTCGCGGAGGTGCTCACGCCAGGCGTCGTCTATCGTGGTGAACATCACTACCTTTGAGAACGCCTTGAATACCTCGGCACCGTCGCTCTCCTTACACTTGGCGAGCTCCACAGGCACGTTGAAGCCTAAGTGTCCGTCTGTGAGAGGGAAATACATTCGGCGGTCCAAGTTCTCAGATTGCTCCTTGTAGATACGCTCCATCGTAGGACGTATGGTGTCTGCCACAGCCTTTGCACGACGTGCATAGAGATTACGCAGGTCTGCAACTATCAGCTCGATGAGCTCTGCTGGCTTAGCCGATGAGTATGTCTGCTCGTCGAATGTTGGCTGTAGTGCCACGTCGCGTATCAGCTCAAATGAGAAGCCCTCAAAGTCCCAACCCTCGTGTGATTGTACGAAGCTTGTCGCAAAGTCATACATCACGTTGTTCAGGTCAATCTCTATTCGCTCACCATAAAGTGCGTGGCGGCGACGTGTGTATATCACCTCACGTTGTGAGTTCATCACATCATCATACTCGAGCAGACGTTTACGCACACCAAAGTGGTTCTCCTCCACTCGTTTCTGTGCTCGCTCGATAGCCTTGGTCATCATTCCGGCTTGTATCACCTCACCCTCTTTGACACCCATCTTATCCATCAGCGATGCTATACGTGCAGAGCCAAACAGACGCATCAGCTGGTCCTCCAACGATACGAAGAACTGTGATGAGCCTGGGTCTCCCTGACGTCCTGCACGACCACGCAGCTGTCGGTCTACGCGGCGGCTCTCGTGTCGCTCGGTACCTATTATGGCAAGACCTCCTGCCTGCTTCACCTCATCGGTGAGCTTGATATCGGTACCACGACCTGCCATATTGGTTGCTATGGTAACCTGTCCTGCACGACCTGCCTCTGCTACGATTTGTGCCTCCAATTGGTGCTGCTTGGCGTTGAGCACGTTATGCTTTATGCCACGTAACTTCAACATTCGGCTCAACAGCTCCGATATCTCTACCGATGTCGTACCGACCAACACAGGGCGTTTAGCCTCGACCAATCGTATAACCTCGTCGATTACCGCATTGTACTTCTCACGTGCTGTCTTGTATACCAAGTCCTGGCGGTCATCACGTATCACAGGGCGGTTTGTAGGGATTATCACGACATCGAGTTTGTATATGTTCCAGAACTCCGATGCCTCAGTCTCGGCTGTACCGGTCATACCTGCGAGCTTGTGATACATACGGAAGTAGTTCTGCAGTGTGATTGTTGCGAATGTCTGTGTCGCAGCCTCCACCTTCACACGCTCCTTGGCTTCGATAGCCTGGTGCAATCCGTCGGAGTAACGACGACCGTCGAGGATACGACCTGTCTGCTCGTCAACGATTTTTACCTTGTTGTCCATCACCACATACTCCACATCCTTCTCGAACATCGAATATGCCTTGAGCAGCTGATTTACGGTATGTACTCGCTCCGACTTTATAGAGTAGTCGTTTATGAGCTCATCCTTCTTCTGCATCTTCTCCTCTGTGGTGAGCTCCTGCTTCTCCAACTCGGCAACCTCTGTTCCGATGTCGGGCAATACGAAGAAACCATCCTCGTTAAAGTATTTCGACAACACGTCGTGTCCCTTATCTGTCAGCTCTACCGAGTTCATCTTCTCGTCTATTACGAAGTAGAGTTCCTCGGTAATCTCTGGCATACGACGGTTGTTATCCTGCATAAATGTGTTCTCCGTCTTCTGGAACTGCACCTTCACGCCAGGCTCCGAGAGGAACTTGATGAGTGGCTTATACTTTGGCAGACCCTTGTGAGCACGGTAGAGCAGGAAGCCGCCATCGTCGAGATTGCCCTCGGCGAAGAGCTTACGTGATTCGGCAACGAGTGTCGTTACCATATTCTTCTGCAAGCTGTAGAGGTGCTCAATTGCAGGGCGGTAGTTCTCAAACATCTGGTCCTCACCCTTTGGTACGGGACCCGAAATGATGAGAGGCGTACGTGCATCGTCAATCAATACCGAGTCGACCTCATCGACAATAGCATAGTGGTGCTTACGCTGCACCAAGTCCTTTGGCGATGATGCCATATTATCACGCAGATAGTCGAAACCATACTCGTTGTTTGTTCCGAATGTGATATCTGCCAAGTATGCCTTGCGTCGTGCGTCAGAGTTAGGCTGGTGCTTGTCGATACAATCTACCGACAATCCGTGGAACTCATACATAGGGCCCATCCACTCCGAGTCGCGTCGTGCCAAGTAGTCGTTCACTGTTACTACGTGCACACCCTTGCGAGCCAGAGCGTTGAGGAATACAGGCAGCGTAGCCACGAGTGTCTTACCCTCACCTGTTGCCATCTCCGATATCTTACCCTTGTGGAGTACCACACCACCGAAGAGCTGTACGTCGTAGTGTACCATCTCCCACTTTATGTCGTTACCACCGGCGGTCCAGTGTGTCTGGTATATAGCCTTGTCGCCTTCGATTGTAACGAAGTCCTTCTCGGCTGCTAAGTCGCGGTCGAACTGCGTTGCTGTAACCTCTACTGTCTCATTCTCGGTAAATCGGCGAGCGGTATCCTTCATAATAGCGAAAGCCTCGGGCAGAATCTCATCCAGCACCTGCTCGATTTTCTCATCTATACGCTTCGTTGTGTTGTCAATATCCTTCGATATCTTCTCCTTCTCGGCAAGTGTTGTGCCTGCGAGCTCCAACTTAGCCTTCTGCTCTACGATATGTGCCTCATCCTGGGCTATGAAGTCAGCAATCTTCTGCATCAGTGCTGCACTTCTGCCACGCAACTCATCGTTCGAGAGTGCCTTTATCGATGGGTAGATATCCAAAACCTTCTGAACGTATGGCTCTATCTCCTTACGGTCTTTGTCGGCTTTTGAGCCGAAAAACAGTTTGATAATCTTACTTAAGAAATCCATATATATTAGTTTTTGTGTTATTTTCTATAAATCTTACAAATGTAATACTTTCTTATAAATCTCACAAGCCTGCAGCCCACAAAACCGCTATCGCTTAGCCTCTTCGCCTTTTCGTTCGCCTCTTCGCTCGGCACGTTTTTGCTGTGCTATGATGCGTCGGGCTACCACGCACTCTTCACATCGCTTGTCGTGGCAGTACTCAAATGCGAGTTGTAGCAGAGCCTGGCTGTCGAAAGCACTATTTGCCAACTTGCCATAGCTGTTCCACTGCTTTATTATAGAGTTCTCCTCGGCTGGTATATCCTCGAGCAGAGCCAGAGCTCTCGAACGCAGTATCTCGCTCGATATGTATGAGCCGTATGCAAACTGCATCTGTGCCACAAGGTTTATACCCAGCAGGTTGGTCTTTGTCTGCCCCATCCGTTTGTTCACTTTGGGCGACGACGATGCCGGTATGTAGTGCGTTAGCCAGTAGGGCTGTGTCTCCACCGCGAAGAGGTTGTTCACCTCTTTTGCTGTTCGACACTCCAATATTCGGTCCATCATATTGGGAGTCTGGCTGATGAATGTCGCTATCTGCGACAGACGCAGGATAGGGTGGTTGTTGGGATATATGCGGCTCAGTCGCCACTCCTTTGCCGACATAGGCTCAATAGCATATTTTGTCGACAGATATACAAAGTCTCTCTTCAGGTTGAGTATATACTCATCGTGCTTGTACAGCTCCAACAGCCCCGATGCTCCTATGAGCAGTGCCTCTATGTTGTGTGGCACGCTGCTCTCGCGTACGAGTACCGAGTATCTCACTCTCGCTGCAAGTGTCGTGAATGCCTCCTTGTTATCCACGCCGCCCAGCACTCTGAGCATCATTGCGAAGAATGTCTGTTGCCAATTTTTCTTATTAGACTCCAGCAAGGCTATTATGTCGCGGTTCTTACGCTCGAGACGTTCATACCCCACGGTGGTGTATATCTCGGCACGACGCATAGCGTCGAGCGAGTTCAGATATGCCCCGCACATATAATATGAAGCTCCTTTTTTCAGCCTGTTATACATCTTCGCCCGCTTTAAGTTGTTACCTACAATAGATTCAATTCCAATAGAGCCTCCTCCGACATCATACTCTTGTCCCAGGGTGGGTCAAACGTGAGTAGTATGTTTACGCTCTCCACGCCCTTAATCTTTCGCACCTGGGTGTTTATGTCATCTATGAGCATATCTGCCATAGGGCAGTTTGGTGCAGTGAGTGTCATCTTTATGTTAGCCACCGCCTCGGCGTCATAGTCTATCTCGTATATGAGTCCCAAATCGTATATGTTGACCGGTATCTCGGGGTCGTATATATTCTTCAGCGTCAACACTATCTGGTGTTCCACCTCTAAAATCTCTGCTGGTGTCATTCTATGCTCTGTTTTCTGTGTTTTGTGCATTTAGTGCCAATGCATACATCTTCATCTGCTTCACCATCGCCACCAGACCGTTGCTGCGTGTAGGCGAGAGGTTTTCGCTCAATCCTATGCGGTCTATGAAGTATAGCTCCATCTCGACCACCTCCTTTGGTGTGCGACCGCTCATCACACGTATGAGCAGAGCCACTATACCTTTAGTTATTATCGCGTCGCTGTCTGCCGCGAAGTATATCTTTCCATCCTCCATTCGGGCATCCACCCACACACTCGACTGACAGCCCTGTATCTTATACTCTTCTGTCTTATGTTTCGGGTCAATCGTGGGTAGCGTGTCGCTCAGCTCTATCAGGTAATCATACTTGTCGAGCCAATCATCAAATAGGGCAAACTCCTCGATTATGCCCTCCTGTATTGCATCCGTCATTATCTTACAAAATCTATTTTACGTTCAATATCTCTCCTTCGCTTGCTGTTGGTGCTGCTATGCCCACCATCTTTGCTATGGTTGGCACGACCGATGTCATATCGACCTTCTCCTCCACCATGCGAGGCTGCACTCCGCCGCCATATACGACAAGTGGCACGTGTACGTCGTAACGATACATCGAGCCCGATGCCGAGCGTGTCGTCTGCTGCTCCTCAATGTATCCGGGCATTAGGTTTATGACCACGTCGCCCGAGCGTTTCGGATAGTATCCGTTCTGTATCTTTTGGGCATAGCCGCTACCGAAGTAGCTGTTGCGTAGTGCGTCTGCTGCCAGGGCGTGCGACACACCCTTGAGCTGCATACAGAATGTTGCCACTTCGTGCTGCAGGGCGGGTATCGACAGCTTCTTCTCTTTTATGAGGTTGTGGTTGAGGTATATGTTACGGTTCTCATAACCCAGCACCCACTCTGCGTTACCATACTGCGAGCCGAGATATGCGTTTACTATCACCTCTGCCTGCATCACATTAAATCTGCTCTGAGGCTCTTTTGTGGCGTTGTACGATGGGCTTGTTCCGTGAGCTGCTGTGAGTACGATGACCATCTCCTCGGGCGAGGATAGCTGAGCTGTTGTGAAAGCTATAAAATCCTCTATATCCCTGTCCAAACGATAGAGCATATCCTCATACTCTACCGACTCCGCTCCATATACCGTTGCTATCTTCTCGGGTGTATCCAATACTATGTTGAGCACATCTACCGCCTCGTCGCGTCCCATCTGCAACTTGCCAAATGTCTGCTTTGCGAAGGCAAATATGGCACTGTTGCCGGCAGGCGTGTAATACATCTTCTGGTGCAGCGATGTAACTGTCGGCATATCATCCGTACCTACGAAATCTATTCGCTTACCCTCCTTGCTGTGCAGACCTTCGATTTTCGACACTTGCGAGTTGTGATATCTGTCGTAGGGTAGCAGGGTGTTCCATCGCTCCAACTGATACACTTTGTTCCACTCCTCCTGGTTATATGTCGCCACCCACTCTGGCAACTCATCTACGTAGCACGACGATGTTGTCCAATGTGTCTTGAGTGTCTCCATCCAATATGCCACACCTCGTTTGCCATTCATCACTATTGCCGACATAGGCTCTATGGCTATTGTCGCCACGCGACTCTCTTCACTACTCTTTACGACTGCGTCGCCAAAGCTCTCTGCCAAGAGATTTTTTGCCGAGTAGTTGCCTGTGCCTGTGCTGAAACGCAGGCTGTGTGCCGACGAGTCATCAACGAGTGTCGTACGTTTGTTTGTTATGTGGTCCCACCACGCTTCACCCACCACGCCGTGTGTCGAGGGTGTAGCTCCTGTCGAGAGTGTCGCTAACGATACGGGTGTCAGCGTCTGCATATACCCGTATGTGGCGTTAGCGAATGTTACGCCCTCTGTTGTGAGCCTGCGAAATCCTCCCTGCGAGAAGTTATCGGCATATCGCTCCAGGTCATCGCCATTCATCGTTGTGAGTACAATGTTTACCACTACACGTGGTTTCTTTTGTGCCCACGTCGTCGTAGCACACATAACCGCCACGACCATCAAAATCATATATAATATACCTCTTTTCATATCGCTACAAAAATTGTTTGAAGTGGCGTTTCTCCTCCGAGAAATCTATTCCACTCGTTACACACTCCATCGCCGCTATCTCGCCAATCATCTTCAGACAGAAGTTTCTGTGAGCTGTGCTATCGGCGTTGAGTGGGCGGTGAGCCACCGCATCTGCTATCTTACGCAGTCGCTTTATTATATCTATCGTCGCTGCCGAGAAGGCATACTCCTCAAAACGCTCCCAGATGTAATCTACTGCCACCGCCGATGGGTGTGTCATATCATCCCCATAGAAGCGGTAATCTCTCAGGTCATCATTCAGCAACTCAAACGATGGGAAGTAGTGTACGTTGTCGTATTGCTTTGTGAGAGCGTCTGCCGCCACACGCAGTATAGCCTTGCTGAGTGAGTTAGCCTCTAATCCGTCGCTTAGGTGGCGTACGGGACTTACGGTCAGGATAACCTCTTTGTCTGCCAATGCTCCCTCCATTAGCTCTGCATATCGCTCTACTATCTGCTCTATGCTGAGCATCTCACGACTGAATAGCGATTGATGTTGCTTGTGGCAGTTGGCTACCACACATCCACTCTCTCGGAGTCGGTATACCCACGCTGTGCCAAATGTTATTATCACCACCTTCGCCTTGCGTAGAGCCTCTGCTCCCTGCTCAACAGCTTGTCTCATCTGGGCGAGAGCCACCTCACGCTCGCTGCTCGAGAGCGACGAGTGAAAGTCGAAGCTATACCACCCTTCATCTCCCTCGTGTAGCTCCTCTGCTACGGGTGCTATGGCTTTGCTATATCGCTCTATGGCTAAGGCTATCGACTCGGGGTTGAACAACACTCCCGAGGGCGATGCTGTTACCCGAAACTTTGCTGCCGCTAAGCGTGATGCTATGTTATCTGCAAAGCACGAGCCCAACGAGAGGATTGGCTCGCTATGACCAATCTTCCGCTTCAGACCCTCTATTTTTACTGTTGTACGAAACTGCATAATCCTATATCTCGCTTAACTCCAACCACCTCATCTCTTTTTGCTCTATGAGCTCCATTATCTCCGACATCTGGGCCGACAGCTGCATCAGCTCGTCGTGCTGTAACTCGCCCGACGAGAGCTTCTGCTCTATCTGTGCCTTCTGACTCTCGAGCTGTGGCAGCAACTGCTCTAACTCCTCCAATTCGCGTTGCTCTTTGTATGAGAGGCGACGCTGTGAGCGTTGACGTTGTGGCTGTGGCTCACTCTTTGGTGCTGCGGCTTTGGCTTTTGCACTCTCCTCTGCCTCCACCTCACGCATATATTCGCGGTACTCACTATATGTGCCGACAAAATCCTTCACTACACCTCCCTCTCGGAATACGAAGAGGTGGTCTACCGTCTTATCCAAGAAGTAGCGGTCGTGCGACACTATGAGCAGACATCCCTTGAATGACTGCAAATACTCCTCCAGGATGTTCAGCGTCAATATATCCAGGTCGTTTGTCGGCTCGTCGAGTATCAGGAAGTTAGGGTTATGCATCAATACCGTCAACAGGTACAATCTGCGTTGCTCTCCACCGCTGAGTATCTCCACTCGTTTGTTCAGACTCTCCGCCGGGAAGAGAAATCGGTTTAGCATCGACGTTACCGATATCGTACCTCCATCGGCTGTCTTCACCGTCTCGGCTATCTCCTGCACCAACTCCAATACGGTCTGTCCCGCCTTGAATGTTATGCCCTGCTGGCGGTAGTAGCCTATTCGCAACGTCTCGCCTCGCTCAATCTTACCTCGCTCGGGCTGCAATAAACCTGTCATCAGGTTGAGGAATGTACTCTTACCGACGCCATTCTTACCCACTATTCCCACCTTCTCGTATCGTGAGAACTTATAGCTAAACTCATCGAGCATACGACGCTCGCCGAAGCTCAGCGTTACATCCTCGCAATCTATTATCTTGCCTCCCAAGCGTGATGTTGCCACATCTATTGCTACGCTGCGACTTCCCAGGCTCACCGACGCACGCTCCTTCAGGTCGTAGAATGCGTTTACTCTGTAACGAGCCTTTCCCGTGCGTGCCTGAGGTGTCGAGCGTATCCACTCGAGCTCTCTGCGTAGCAGGTTGCGAGCCTTGTCTATGCCCGCCTGCATATTGTTGTATCGCTCCTCTCGCTTTTGTAGAAACTCCGAGTAGTTACCTCTATATGAGTGCAATTCGCCACGGTCTAACTCATATATCGTGTTACATACTCGGTCTAAGAAGTAGCGGTCGTGCGTTACCATCAGCAGTGTGCAGCGAGCCTTTTGCAGATAGCTCTCTATGTACTCTATTACATCAATATCCAGATGGTTTGTCGGCTCATCCATAATCAGGAAGTCGGCATCCTGCAACAACATCAGAGCTATCGCAGCTCGTTTAGCCTCTCCTCCTGACAGTTCGCCCATCTTCTGGTCTAAACGTGTCAGCTTGAGTGATGATAGCACCTGCTTTATCTTCTGCTCCACGTTCCAGCCATCGGCGGCATCCATCTCCGCCATAGCACGCTCTATTGCCTTTTCGTCGCCACGCTTTATCGCATCTTCGTAGCGACGTATTATCTCCGACTTTGCTCCAAGTCGTGAGTATACCTCATCGTATAGTGTCCTCTCGGGGTTGAACGAGGTGTTCTGGTCTAAGAATGCGACCTTTATATCTCGCATAAACTTTATCTCGCCACCTCGGTCCGATGAGTCTACTCCGGCAAGTATCTTCAATAGCGAACTCTTGCCCGTTCCGTTGGGGGCAATAAGTGCGATTTTATCCCCTTCGTTTATGTTGAAACTTATGTTTCTGAAGAGGACTTTGTCGCCGTAGCTCTTCGATATGTTCTCTACCTGAAGAAAACTCGCCATCTCTTTTTTACTTTTCTATCGCTTGCTATACTTCACTTTGCGAGGCTTGAAAGGTCGCTTCACAGCCTTTTTTGCCGCCTTGTGGAAGTAGTGTGCATTATCCTTTGTAACCTTCACATTTCCCTGCTCGGTGTAGAGCGTGTTGCCCACCATTGAGCGATGTGTGAAGGGTTTTATGAGTGTCTCATACCACACGCAGGCTGCCGCATAGCGACCTCCTCCTAAGTCGAGATGATATCCGTCGCGTGTCAGGTCGAGTGGGGTGTTATTTACCGACGATAGACGCAACGACTGCACTGCTGTGCCCGATGGTATTATGTAGTCAAACTCCACATCTTGCATCATCTGTTTTACGGTCGCATATATCGCATCGAGCATCTTCTGCTGGTTACGCTCATATCGTGGAAAATCTCCGTGATGGCTATCCGACGAGTAAGCCCACGTCATCTGCCACGCAATCTTCGCCTCGGGCTGATACTTCTTCACTATCGCCACCAACTCCTTCAGATAAGGCTGATAGCTGTCGTAGATACCCGATAGTCCCGACACCTGTTGCATCGTTACGATATCCCACTCGCCCCACTTAAGTGCCTCGACGAGCGATACGCCCTCGCTCTTCTGCCAGAGGTTTGCTTCGGGAGCTCTGAGCGGTATGTTGGTCTTGGCTCTGTTGCCCTTTATGCGTTTTGTCGCCGAGTAGTAGAACTGATAAGGAGCTTTGTTCTGCTTGTAGAAGTTCACGTGTTGCTCAAGCGAGCATCCACCCACATACAATCGTGCCACCTCCACATTCTCTACCGCCATATTCTCCAGTAGTAGTGGCAGATACTCCATTCCGTCATCCGAGAAGCTGTTGCCAATAGCCAATATTCGCAGCACACCATCATCCTTGCCTTTAGCCTCGGCTGCCGATGTGGTCATCACTGTTGCGAGGGCAAAGAGCATTGCCCATCCCAAAAATCTCTTCATAGCGTTATGTCTTTTTAGTAGAAGTTATCATACATCGACTGACTCTTCTGGTACTTCAGGTCTTGCAGCGAAGCTGCCTTCACACCTATGTGGAAGCTCCAGCTCTTGTAGTGTCCAAACGGAATCCACGAGAATGACATCTGCCAGCAGTGCAAATCTCGCGTTATGCTCACCGCCGATGTCGTCAGCTTGTTTTGTCCTATGTCGTAACCTCCCGAGAGCGTTACACCCATCTTGGGCGATATGTTCAAGCTACCGTTGAAACCTATCGTCTGCGTAATTTTACGTTCATATCCTGTCGTTCCATTGTTGACATACGATAGGTTGTAGTTGATGTTGTAGTTGAATCCTAAGTTCCACGGCAGGGCAAAGTCGTAATAAGCCTGTGCCATATATTGCCTGCGGAGTATCGGGTTCATCGTGCCATACGGGTCATAGAATGGGTTGGTGTACTCGGGTGGTATGCTGTTTATATCGTTCAGAGCCGGGAATGTAGAGTTTCGCGACTGGAACGTATAGCCGAAGCTCCATCCTGTGCTCACTATTCGACCTAAGTTTCCTCTGCTCCACGTCAATTTGTCATATCGCTTACCCTCGGGTGTTACCTCGTATGGGTCTAATGTCGCACGCAGGTTGATACCGAACTTGCTCGATATCGTCGAACGCAACGAGATAGATATTGTCGAGAGTTTCATTGAGTCCGCCAGGAAGTTGTACGATGCTCCGAGTGTGAGGTCATCGATTATCTTAATCTTCTTCACGCCCGATGTATCTCGCTTGCTGAGTACTTTAGCCTCCAGGCTCTGCGAGAGTGAGAAGTTCATCGACATATTCTCTCCCGTAGGTGGTACACCAAATGCGTTCTCCGAGAATGGAGAGTATACCGTTACGCGACCTGTCGAGTCCGCCTGCACAGTCTTGTAGAAGCCATACTTCTGATTACTGAAGTTAGGCGAGTAGCTGAAGCTTATCGATGGTGTTATCGTATGACGCAGACCCTGCAGCTTCATCTTTTTGTACTTATCCTTCACCTGCCACGTTCCGTATATCGTTGTCGACAGCGACACCGCAGCGTTGTAGTTGTACAAACGGTAGAAACCATATTCGGGGTCTAACTTCTCTGCTTTGTTCGTTTCGTAGTTGTACTCCTGCTCCACCTTCTTGAAGTACCAACGCTCGGTATAGTTGAACGAAGGTGTGATGTTGATGTAGTTCAGGGCATTGAACGAAGCCTGTACAGGTATCGTATGCTGGATACCGTTTCGCATATTGTCAAATGTCTCACGCTCAAAGAGAGTACTCTCCTTCGCTGTTATCGAGTTTGTCAGCTTACCCGAGTAGCTCATCGAAATCTTCTCATACCAGCGGTCTTTTCCGAGCTTCACCTTACGTTTGAGCGGGAAGAACTTCGATACGTTGAACGATACGTTAGGCAGTGTCGCCGATATAGCCTGTGTCTGCGAGTTCTGCGATATCGCCATATTCATCGAGAACGAGAAAGGTGTTCCTGCCCAATTTTTCGAGTACGATATTGATGAGTTGGTCTGTGTCGCCAACATATCGTTCAGGTTCGTTGCCGAGTATTTGCTATAACCGCTCGATGTAAGGTTTACCGATGCCGAGAATGTCGAGCCCGGGTTAGCCTTGGGGTCTTGCTGGTGAGTCCATTGGAATTGGAAGGTGTTAGCCTCCATATAATCCAAGTCGCCCTTTGTTCCTGTTCTTACGCTCGAGTAGTTGAAGTTCATATTTCCCGAGAACTTGTATCGCTTCACATATCGCGATATCGCACTCACCTCCCACGAGCCGAGTGTGTAGTAACCTCCCGTCAGTGTGAGGTCTATGTGGTCGCTTATGCGGAAGTAGTAACCCAAGCCACGTATGAAGAATCCTCGGTTAGCCTCCTCGCCGTATGTCGGCATCAATATACCCGACTTTGGACCGCTGCTCAGAGGGAAGAATGCCTCTGGCAGACCCAAGAATGGTATCTCCACATCCTCTATGGTCAAACATCCTGGACCCAAGATAGCCTTCTTGCCAGGTATGACCTTGATTTTTCGTGCTCGGTAGTAGAAGTGGGGGTGGTCGGTGTGGTCGCACGTGGTGTACATACCATCCGATATGTTGATGTTGTTATCCTCCATCTTCTTCACACTATGACCTATGAGCCATCCATCACCCTGCTGTGTCGCGATACCCTTGATTTTCGCACGCTGACTCTCAATGTTGTAGGTTATGGTATCCATATTGAGCGTGCTCGAGCCCTGTATGAACTCGGGACGCTTCACCTGCAACTCGCCATCTATCGTGTCGGAACTACCGTATGCGTATATGTTGTTTGTGTTGAGGTCAATGTCCATATAGTCGGCTTTGAGGTTGAAGTCGCCGTATGCCACATCGCCCTGATTGTAGAGATATACCTTCTTTTGTGTCAAGTCGTAGTAGAGTGAGTCTACCGCCTTACCCTTGATAGGAGCTTCGAGCGGAGTCTTTTTGTTTGTTGCGGTATCAGCCTCCATACGCTGTACTGCGGCAAACTTCTCGATTAGCGAGTCCACCTCGATGATTGTATCTATCATCATCTCGGCTTGAGACAGTGGCTCTATCTCTGGCACTCGCTGCTCCTTCTGCTCCTGGCGGCGACGACGTCGTTCGCTGCGGCTATCACTCTTTGTTGTATCCTGCAACGCCTCTCTCTCGCTCAGCGATGGGAGCGATATCGAACGAGGCGTCTCACCCCAACCCGACACGAATTGGGATATAAGTAGCAAAGATGCTACTAAAACGATATATTTAACCCTAAATCTACTCAAAATATCAATATTTTTTTGTACCTTTGCCGACGGTGTCGGCAAAACGGCTCAAAACGGCTTTTGGCTGCTTTTCGCACGCGTATTTTAACCGACAAATATAACGTTTTTTTACGTATTACCACTAATAAAAACATAGTTTTTTATGAAACGCACACTATCTTTTCTCTTTGTGGCTATGATTTTCACTCTTGTTGCCACTATTGCCTCGGCTCAGAGTTATAAGCCGGGTGTGAATGTCATTGTCATCGATGCTGGTCACGGTGGTGATTTCCCTGGTGCGACCTATGGTGGTGTTAAGGAGAAGGATATCAACCTCAAGATAGCTCTTAAGTTAGGTGCATTGTTGGAGAAGGAGCTGCCCAGTGTGAAGATTGTCTATACTCGTAAGACCGATAAGGCTTTGGGTAAGACTCTGAAGGAGGATTTGACTGCCCGTGCCAATATAGCAAATAAGGCAGGTGGTGATTTCTTCATCTCTATCCACGCCAACGCCTCGAAGAAGAGTAGCGTCTATGGTACCGAGACTCTTATTATGGGTGAGAGTGTCAAGGAGACTCAATATAGCGAGGATGCTATCATAGCCAACAATAAGGAGGAGATTATCGATATGTCCGATGAGAATACCGCCGCTATGGTGCGTGCCTACATTCAAAACCTCCAGTATACATACGGTCAGTATAGTGAGGCTATGGCACGTATGGTGCAGAAACACTACACCTCTGGTGGTAGAAAGTCGCGTGGCGTGAAGAGTGAGCTGCTGAAGGTACTCTACGCTACCGATATGCCAAGTATCCTTACCGAGGTGGGCTTTATGTCTAACCCTCAGGAGCTTGCCTATATGAAGTCCGAGAAGGGACAGGCGGCTTATGCTCGTATGTTGTGCGACGCTGTCAAGGAGTATGTCAAACTCATCAACGGCATCTCTCAGCTGAGTGCCGATGCCGATACGTCGGCTGATGAGGAGAGTGAGCCTGAGGTTGAAAAGAAGGTCGAGCAGAAGCCACAGACCCCTGCCAAGTCGCAGACCACCCCTGCCAAGACCGACTCTTCGAAGTCGAGCGGTGCGAAGTCTAATGAGTCGCTCACAAGTGGTTTTACCATCCAGCTCTCGGCTTCCGACAAGCAACTCAAGAGCAACGACCCTTGGTTTAAGACCTATCGTGGTAAGGTCGTATGCTATAAGGGCACAGGCAAATACCCCTACAAATATTGTTACGGTAAGTTCTCAACCCGTGAGCAGGCTCAGAAGGCTTTAGTCGAGGTCAAAAAGACATTCCGTGATGCCTACATCGTTAGTTTCCAGGGTAGTAAACTCAAGTAATTAAGTAAAGATTTAGATATGAAAAGAGAAGTTAAAGTCGGCATTTTTGCCGTATTGGTCTTGGTTGCAGGCTGGGCTGTAGCACGTTTCCTGCAAGGCTCCGAGATTTTCAGTACCGCCAACAAGTATTATGCTCACTATGAGCAGGTTGGAGGTATCCAGACTGCCTCTCACGTGGTCATCAATGGCGTGCAGGTAGGTACTGTTACTGCAGTTAATTTGAGTGCAAATCCAGCCGATGGCGTCGATGTGGAGCTCTCGGTTGATAAGAACTATGCTATTCCTGTTGACTCCAAGGCACGTATCTTCAACGATGGATTGATGGGTGGCAAGGCTGTCGAGATTATCTATGGCTCGTCTACGGAGTATATCCCCGATGATGGTAAGATAGAGACTCTGGAGGCTACCGATTTGATGGCTATCGCTGGCGAGGAGCTCACCGATTTGAAGTCGCAGATTACATCTGTTACCGAGGGCTTGGTCCGAACGCTTGATAATCTGAATACCCTTCTCGAGCAGAACACCGAGGGTATTACACATATTGTTGCCAATGTCGATGGTGTTACGGGTAACATCAATCAGATTTTAGCTAAGGAGAAGGAGCATTTAGAGACTGCTTTGGCTTCGCTGAGCGAGTTTACTCAGACTTTAGGCGAGAATGCCGAGCAGGTTGACGCCATTGTCGACAATATGGCAACATTCTCTCAGGAGTTGGCTGATGCTGAGCTTATCACCTCGCTGGAGGCTACCATCGAACAGCTTAATGGCGTGCTTGAGGCGGTACAGAATAAGGAGGGTAGTGTAGGCTCATTGCTCTACGATAAGGCTCTCTACGATAACCTCGCCGCTTCGAGTGAGAATCTGGCTACGTTGCTTGCCGATTTGAAGGAGCACCCAACACGCTACGTTCACTTCTCGCTCTTTGGTAGCGATGATGAGAAGGCAGCCAAGAAGGAGGCTAAGGCAGCAAAGAAAGCTGAGAAGAAGGCTGAAAAGGAGGCGGAGAAGGCTGAGAAAAAGGCAGATAAGGAAGAGAAAAGAGCCGAGAAGAAGGCAGATAAGGAGTAGGGCTGATGATATATCCACAATCATTTGAGCAGAAGATTGGCTTTGACCGCCTGCGTGAGCAGATAGCTGCGTTGTGTAATTCGGCAGCGGGACGTGCCATTATCGAGGCGGAGTGTTTCTCCACCTCTCGCTCCGATGTGGAGTTCAGGCAGGATATAGCCGATGAGATGCGTGTCATCCTGATGCTCGAGTCGGATGCTCCGCGTGATGAATACCCCGATTTGAAGGGTATTATGGAGAAGATTGCCGTTGAGGGTGCGTTTCTCGATGTCGAGGAGCTGGCTCTGCTGCGTCAGGCTCTGACTGCGGTGGGCAATATGGTAGGCTTTGTTATGCGTAGCTCGGCTACTCAATATCCTCGTTTGCGAGAGCGTAGCGAGAGTGTCTGCATCTTCCCCGATATCATACGTCGTATCAATCAACTCATTGATGATGAGGCTAATGTCCGCGATGGAGCTTCCCCCGAATTGCTCTCCATCCGTCGTGCCATTCGTGAGCACGAGGGACAGGTATCCAAGCGTCTGCAGCAGGTCTTGACTTCGGCTAAGCGAGCCGGTATCGTCGACGCTGAGGCTATGATATCTATCCGCGATGGTCGTGCTGTGATTCCCGTGTCGGCAGCTAACAAACGTAAACTCAATGGCTTTATCCACGACGAGTCGGCTACGGGTAAGACCTTCTACATAGAGCCCGTTGAGGTCGTTGAACTCAACAATGCACTGAAGGAACTGGAGTACTCGGAGCGACGTGAGATTGTCCGTCTGCTTACCGAGTTTACCGATGAGATACGCCCCGACGCAGAGCCTCTGGCGGGTGCTGCACAATATTTGGCAGATATGGATGCTGTGCGTGCCAAGGCACGATGGGCTATCGAGAACGGTGCTGGTAAACCTATCGTATCGTTGGATGGTCGTTTGGTGTTGCGTCGTGCATTCCATCCTCTGTTGGCTCAGACTCTGCGTCGTGAACATAAGGAGTTGGTGCCTTTGGATATGGAACTCGACAGCGATAAACATATTTTGGTTATCTCGGGCCCTAATGCTGGTGGTAAGTCCGTATGTCTGAAGACTACGGGTATCGTTCAATATATGTTTCAGTGCGGCTTCCCCGTTACTGCGGGCGAGAATAGCGAGTTGCCCATCTTCGACCATATATGTATAGATATAGGCGATGAGCAATCTATGGATAACGACCTGTCGACCTACTCTTCACACCTTCTCAATATGAAGAATATGTTGCAGTTGGCGTCGGAGCGTACGTTGGTGCTTATCGATGAGTTTGGCTCTGGTACTGAGCCTGTTATAGGTGGTGCGTTGGCTGAGGCTATGTTAGAGCGTATGCTTGAGCGAGGCTGTTATGGTGTCATCACTACCCACTACTCCAACATCAAATATTTCGCTACGGGACACGCGGGTGTTGCCAACGGAGCTATGATGTTCGATGTGCAGAACATACGCCCACTCTTTAAGTTGGAGCAGGGTAAGCCCGGTAGCTCGTTTGCTATCGAGATAGCTCGTAAGATAGGTCTGAGTGAGGATATCATACGTCGTGCAAGCGAGAAAGCTGGTAGCGACCACATCAATTTAGAGCGTCAGCTGCGAGAGATAGCACGTGATAAGCACTATTGGTCGCAGAAGCGTGATCGCATACGTCTCACCGACCGCAAGGTCGAGGAGTTGGAGTCTTCGTATGCTTCGCAGCTCTCGCGTATCAAGGAGGAGCGACGTGAGATTTTGCGTGAGGCTAAGCAGCAGGCAGAGAAACTTATCGCCGACGCCAATCGTGAGATTGAGAATACCATCCGCACTATCCGCGAGGCACAAGCCGAGAAGGAGCTTACTCGCTTGGCACGTAAGGAGTTAGAGGAGTTCAAGAGTGCTGTTGAAAGCGTTGATAATACGCAGGATGATGAGCGTGTAGACCGCGAGATGGAGCGTCTGCGTCGTCGCCAGCAACGTCGTGAGGAGGGCAAGAAACGTCGTGGCGAGGCTGCGGCAGAGCCACAGGCGGAGGTTGTCGTTGAGAAGCGTAAGGTCGAGGTAGGCTCCAAGGTACGAATAGAGGGACAGGAGGTCTTGGGTGTTGTCCAGAGTATTAAGGGTCGGAAGGCTCAAGTAGCGTTTGGTCAGATACTTACTATGGTCAACGTGGCAAGCCTTACGGTTGCCTCTAATGCCGAGTATAAGAAATCTGTTCGCCCTGTAACGCCACGTACCGTTCTCTCGGTCGATATCTCTTCGCGTAAGCTCAACTTTAAGGATAGTGTCGATGTGCGAGGTATGCGAGCTGTCGAGGCGTTGGCTGTGGTGCAGGATTTGATTGACGATGCGTTGATGGTCGGTGTTGGAGGAGTAACGATTTTGCACGGTAAGGGTACGGGAGCTTTGAAGGAGGAGATACGTCGTTACCTCAAAACTATCCCTGCTGTCGAGTCGGCAAAAGATGAACACGCCGACAGAGGAGGTGCAGGTATTACGGTGGTAAGATTTCACAACGATTAGCCACTTTTAGTAAACGGATTACCTAATATAATAAACAATATAGCCCTTTTAGGGAACGATATGCGATACTTTTTGTCGGACATAGCACGTATCTGTGGCGGAGAGCTTGTCGGTGAGGATTTGTTGGTTACGAGTGTTGTAACTGACTCACGTACAAGTGTTTTCGCTGCCGAGGCTTTGTTCGTTGCTATGTGTGGAAAGAACCACGACTCACACGATTACGTCCCCGAGATGTTACAACGTGGTGTGCAGGCATTTATGGTCGAGCGAGATAATGTGTCTTGGCTTGCCGAAGGTGTTGGTTATGTGCGAGTTAACAACTCATTGGAGGCTCTTCAACAGTTGGCATCAGCCCATCGTAAGAGCTTTTCAGGTAGGGTTGTCGGCATAACGGGCTCCAACGGTAAGACTATCGTTAAGGAGTGGATTGCTCGCTCGTTACCTACTGATACTAAGCTATTTACGTCGCCAATGAGCTACAACTCTCAGTTGGGTGTAGCCCTCTCTTTGTTGATGATTGAGGGCGACGAGGATGTCGCAATCATCGAGGCTGGCATCTCCGAGGTGGGTGAGATGCAACGCTTAGAGTCTATGATTCAGCCAGATACGGTTGTTTTTACCTCTATTGGCGATGCCCACCAGAGCAATTTTTCATCGCTCGAGGAGAAGATACGCGAGAAGCTGATTTTGGCTCGTAATGCTACCTGTCTGATATATCATAGCCACTATCCGGAGCTGCAACCTGTTATCAATCAAGTTGTTAGTCCGAATTGTAGGGTTGTGGATGCTGCTGATGCACAGTGCGATACACTGTCGCAGAACGATGTTATAGCGATTGATAGTCAGTTAGTTAAGACGTTGTGTCGCGAGGTGGGCTATGAGTGCCAGAATGTTGAGTATCGCGATATGGCGATGCGTTTGGAAGTCAAGGAGGGTATTGCCGGCTCGAAGATAATTAATGACTCGTATAACTCTGATATTAACTCACTTACGATTGCTTTGGAGATGCTCAGCGAGGTCGCTTTGGGTGGTCGTAAGGTGGCTATCATATCGGATATCCTGCAGAGTGGAATGAGCGACGAACAACTCTATGCGAGGGTGGCAGCTTTGGTTAATCGTGCAGGGGTGGATTTGTTGATAGGCGTGGGAGAAAAAATCTCATCATACGCTCACTTTTTCGAGTCTCCGATGCGTTTTTATGCTACGACAGATGAACTCTTACTCGCTCTGCGTCAGGAAGATATAGCCGATAGTACGGTGCTGTTGAAGGGTAATCGCTCATCACATTTTGAGCGTGTATGCCACCGCTTTGAGCAGCGTAGCCACACTACGGTATTAGAGGTCAACCTCGCAGCTATGACTCACAATATCAGTTACTTCCGTCGCCATCTGCCGAAAAATCATAAGTTGGTTGCAATGGTTAAGGCAAGCAGCTATGGAGCGGGCGACGTAGAAGTTGCACAACTGCTTCAACATCAAGGAATTAATTATCTTGCTGTCGCTTTTGCTGATGAGGGTATCACACTTCGTGAGAAGGGTATTACGATGCCTATCGTAGTGCTTAATGCCGATGCTGGCAGTTTCGATAAGATGGTTAGCTATTCGCTTGAGCCAGAGATATATAGCTTCACTTCGTTGAAGGAATTTAGCCGTAGCGTTGAGCGATATGGTCATAGCTCATATCCTATTCATCTGAAACTCGATACGGGTATGCATCGTCTGGGCTTTGTCGAGGAGGATATGGCTCAACTCATTGATATGTTGAAGGTTAACCGTTATGTGAAGGTGGCTTCGATATTTGCACATTTAGCTTGTGCCGATATGCCCGAGCAGGATGATTATACGCGTGGTCAGATTGAGCTCTTCGATAAGCTCTCTATGATGGTAGCTAACTCATTGCCATATAAGGTGTTGCGTCATACTGCCAACTCTGCTGCAATAGAGCGTTTTCCGGAGGCGGCGTTTGATATGTGTCGCTTGGGATTGGGACTTTATGGCTATGGATATTGCCACAACGAGGAGTTGCAGGTGGTCTCTACATTGCGAAGTCGCGTAGTGCAGCTGCGTTGTCGCAAGGCGGGAGAGTCTATCGGCTATGCTCGCTCGCAAGTGCTTGAGCGTGATTCACTTATAGCGACAATCCCTGTGGGTTATGCCGACGGTTTAGATCGCCATCTCGGCTCGGGAGCCTGGTCGATGTTGGTCGCTGGTAAGCCGGCACCGATAGTGGGCAGAGTGTGTATGGATAGCTGTATGATTGATGTAACTGATATTGAGGGAGTTCAAGAGGGTAGTGAGGTACTTATCTTCTCGGCTAACCAGGGTAATACAGCCGAGGATATGGCACGTGTGTTAGGAACAATCCCTTATGAGATAATCTCGACCGTTGCGTCGCGAGTTAAACGAGTATATGTAAAGTGATGAGCAGCAAGGGTATTTTATATATGATTCCGTGTCCGATTTCGGATGAGCGTGAGCCCCAGGATGTGCTACCGGCAGAGAACAAGAGGGTGGTCGATGAATTGGATTATTTCATCGTGGAGAATACCCGCTCGGCACGTAGATTTCTCTCTAAGTATAAGATTGCGAAGAAGATAGATGATTTGGAGTTCGTTGAGCTCAACGAGCACACCCCTTCGGGTGTAGCTATCGAGGCGATGATAAAGCCGCTGCTTGCTGGTCGCTCGGCAGGCGTCATCTCGGAGGCGGGAGTGCCAGGTGTGGCAGACCCCGGAGCATTGGTTGTCGAGGCGTGTCATCGCCACGGCATAAGAGTAGTACCTCTGGTGGGTCCATCCTCTATCTTGTTGGCGGTGATGGCATCGGGGCTGAATGGTCAGTCGTTTGCCTTCAACGGCTATCTGCCGATAAAGCCTGCGGAGAGGAGTAAGGCATTGAAAATCATAGAGAAGAAGGTGAAGTCGGAGGGGCAATCACAGGTCTTCATTGAGGCACCTTACCGCAATGTGAAGCTCGCAGAGCAGATAGTGCAGAGCTGTGCTGCCGACCTGCGTTTAGTGATAGCTTGTGATATTACATCGCCCAATGAGTACATAGCGATGAAGCCGATAGCCGAGTGGCGACGTATGCCACTGCCCGATATTGCCAAGCGACCAACCATATTTATCATAGGTTAGGTGGCAAGGCATACTATTTGTGCTATAATATAAAGGTATAAGTGAAAAACAATTAGATATGACAAAGCAAAAGGTTAACAATCAGGAGGTTGATGAGAAGATAGACCCAGTCCAGGAGCAGGCGGCTCAGGAGGCTGAGGCAGCTGAGACTGACACAGTGGCAGAGGAGCAGCAGACAGCAACTGACACAGTGGCAGAGACTGACAACACCCCATCCGTCGAGGAGCAGGTGGCTCAGTGGCAGGATAAGTATATACGTTTGCAGGCGGAGTTTGATAACTATCGCAAGCGTACTCTTCGCGAGAAGATGGATCTGGTAGAGAGTGGCGGTAAGGATGTGCTGACGGCTATGCTCTCGGTGCTGGATGACGTGTATCGTGCTGTGGAGGCTTCGGAGAAGAGCGATGATATAACAGCTCTGCGTGAGGGCGAGAAGCTCGTTCTGCATAAGTTTGAGGAGGTGCTCGCACAGAAGAAAGTAACACCTATCGCGGCTATGGGCGAGGAGTTTAATCCCGACTTCCACGAGGCTGTGGCACGATTTGCTGCAGGCGAGGATAAGAAGGGTCGTGTGATTGATGTCGTGCAGCGAGGTTTTATGTTGGGCGACAAGGTTTTGCGTTACGCAAAGGTTGTAGTTGGTGAGTAATTATGGCAGAGAAAAGAGATTATTATGAGGTGTTGGGCGTTGAGCGTAACGCCAATGCCGATGAGATAAAGAAGGCATACCGTAAGGCTGCCATCAAGTATCACCCCGACAAAAATCCGGGTGATAAGGAGGCTGAAGAGAAGTTTAAGGAGGCAGCCGAGGCGTATGATGTATTGTCAAATCCCGACAAGAGAGCACGTTATGACCAGTTTGGACACGCCGGAATGGGCGGTGCAGCCGGAGGCGGTGGCTTCGGTGGATTTGGTGGCGGATTCTCGATGGAGGATATATTCTCGCAGTTTGGAGATATATTCGGAGGTCGCTTTGGTGGCTTCGGTGGCTCATCATCGCGTGGCAGAAGCGTAAACCGTGGCTCGGATATTCGTGTGAAGGTGCGTCTGACGCTCGCCGAGATAGCCAATGGCACAACAAAGAAACTCAAGATAACCAAGAACATAGCTTGCGACAAGTGCGGTGGAACGGGTGCAAAAGACTCTTCATCGTATGCTACGTGCTCGACCTGTAATGGTGCGGGTTATGTAACACGTGTAGAGAATAGCTTCTTCGGTCGTATACAGACTCAGGGCGTATGCCCTACGTGTGGCGGTGCGGGTAAGACGATAACCGACAAATGTAGCAAGTGTTCGGGCGAAGGCGTGGTGCGTGGCGATGAGGTTGTCGAGATACGCATCCCAGCGGGCGTAGCCGAAGGTATGGCTGTAACCGTATCGGGCAAGGGTAATGCCTCGCGTAACGGAGGCATAAATGGCGACCTGCTGGTAGTGATAGAGGAGGAGTCAAACGCAGAGTTGGTACGCGATGGTAACGACTTGATACACAACCTTAATCTGCCTGTAACGACCTGTATACTCGGTGGCGAGGTAGAGGTGCCAACGATAGATGGCAGAGCTAAGATAAAGATTGCCCCTGGAACACACGCCGGTAAGGTGTTGCGTCTGCGTGGCAAGGGTCTGCCAGAGGTGAATGGCTATGGTAGAGGCGATATACTCATCGTGGTAGACATAACAATACCCGACTCTTTGAATAAAGAGGAGCGTAAGTTGGTGGAGCAACTCGCCGAGCAGCCTCACTTCCGTAAGGCAGAGAGCGTCGAGAAGCAGAATATATTTGAGCGAATGAAGAACTTTTTTAGATAATAGATAGCGTTATGGGACTCTTTACACCACATAAGCCACACGCACGTAAGTTTAACTACACACCACGATACTACGACCCTGCAAAGGAGGAGTGGGATGAGCGTCGTGCAGAGCGTGGAGATGCCCTCTCGGCGGAGGGTGAGTTGCGTCCGGGCGACAGGATACGTATGCGTAGAGATGCTCGTCGGCGTCGTCGTGCAGAAGAGGAGGGACAGAATCGTAAGTCGAAGTTTACTCGACTCATCATACTCTTAGCAGTAGTGGGCGGTGCGATATGGGCTTTGACATCGGTGGCAAACTTCTTTGAGCCTAAGGATGAGCAGAATAAGCAATATGCGGAGTCGGAACCACTATCGGATACGGAGCAGATGCAGGTGGTGGATGGAGTAGTCTTCGATGGCGGTCAGACATACGAGATAACCGATAACGAGGGCAACCCCCTCTCGGAGGAAGAGGTGGCAAAGATGTTTGACGAGAAGCTCCAGAAGCTCGAGCAGATGGAGCGAGAGTAATTGTTAGAAACCAACCCAACATATGGAGAACAGAATAAAACTTTTACCAGAGATTGTAGCCAACCAAATCGCTGCGGGCGAGGTGGTGGATAATCCGTCATCGGTAGTGAAAGAGATGATGGAGAATGCTATCGATGCGGGTGCAAAGATGGTGAAGGTGAACTTCCGTAATGCGGGATTGGAGCTCATACAGATAATAGACGATGGTTGCGGAATGTCGCCTATGGATGCACGTTTGGCATTTGACAGACACGCAACAAGTAAGATAGCCGAGTTCGATGACATATATCGTCTGCATACATTTGGTTTCAGAGGTGAGGCATTGGCATCGATAGCGGCAGTAGCAGAGGTGGAGCTTCGCACACGTAAAGCTGAGGATGAGATAGGCTCGCTGACGGTGGTAAATGGTGGCGAGTTTGTGTCGCAGATACCGACAATGTGTCCCGTAGGCTCGCAGTTTTTGGTGAGAAACCTATTCTACACAGCCCCTGCACGACGTAAGTTCTCAAAGGACAGAACGAAGATGGTGGGCGACATAAAGCGAGAGTTTCGCCGAGTGGCACTCTGCAACGAGGGAGTATCATTCGAACTTATGTCGAACGATATGCCGATAATGACGTTGCCGGCAGCTTCGCTCTCGGAGCGAATAATAGATGTGGTGGGACGTCATATAAAGAGTAACCTGCTGGAGGTCAATGTAGATACCTCGATAGTGAAGATAAAGGGTTACATAGGTCGTCCGGCGGCAGCGAAGCAGAAAAATACGGAGCAGTATCTCTTTGTGAATGGTCGTTACTTCCGCTCGCCACAGATATATCACTCTATATTGCGTGCATACGAGCACCTCGTAGCAGATGGTGCTACACCTTCGTATTTCCTCTATCTCACGGTAGAGCCCGACAGGGTGGATGTCAACGTGTCGCCGCACAAGACAGAGGTGCGTTTTGCCGACAACGACGATATAAACCAGATATTGAATGCCTCGCTGCGTAGTACGCTGGCGAAGTGTGGTGGTGTGTCGTTGATGGACTTCGATAACGAGATGGCTGTCGACATACCCCCAATGGAGCAGGGTGGTAAATTATATAGCGAGCCTCGCTCGGCATCGAAGAGTAACTACAATCCTTTTGAGGTGACGAGTGAGCCTTCGATAGAGGAGGTGGACTTCGATATGAGTGCATACGATGTGCCATACAACGGTGTGAGCGACGTGCAGAGTGGTGCAGCAGGAAAGAGTACCAGAGGTGCTATGTCGCTGAGAGATATACCGTGGGGCGCGATGCCATCGCAGAGCGACTTTGGGATAGATAGCCCAAGTGGTGGAGAGTATCGCGAGGTGTGCTCATCAGCAGTGTCGGGTGGCAAGAGTGAGTTGGAGTATCGTGAGGTGGTGGCATCGGAGCAGAGCCTGATACCGTCGGAGGAGATAGCATCGGTGGAGCAGGTGATGATGCTCGCAGGAGGCTACGCAATAGCTAAGTGTGGTGTGCGAGTGATGTTGGTCGATGTAAGAAGAGCCAAAGAGAGAGTGATATACGATTCGACGTATGATAGCGTATGTCGTGGCAGAGGAGTGTCGCAGCAGTTGCTCTTCCCCGAAAGAGTAACACTCTCGAGGGAGGATTATGCGTTGCTGAAGGATAACCAGGAGGAGTTCCTCTCGTTGGGCTTCGATATGGAGCTACTCGCAGAGGAGAGCGTAGAGCTGCGTGGTGTGCCCTCGACGAGCGTGGGCGAGAGTGCCGACAGCTTGTTGTATGAGTTGCTCAAAGAGGTGGAGACGACGGGTAGTGCCGAGGGTGCGATACGTGAGCGTATGCTCAAGGCAGTAGCACGTCGTGGAGCAGCCAGAATGGTGGGCTGCACATCGGAGCAGGCAAAAGCGGTGGTGGAGCAGCTGCTCGCAACGGGTAATTACAGCTTCTCGCCATCGGGAAAAGCGATAATGGCGGAGATAACCTCCGATTTTATAAAGAGTAAATTAGGATAATATGTTCGCAGGACAGAGATTATCATCACCTGTGGTGATAAATGTGATAATTGCCAACGTGATGGTGTGGTTAGCGATGACGTTGCTACCCATAAGATATGAGATGTTGGAGTATGGTGCTTTGTTTAATATCGAAAGCCCTCTCTTTAAGCCTTTCCAGGTCTTCACATATATGTTTATGCACGCCGATGTGTGGCATCTGCTGTTCAATATGTATGCTTTGTGGATGTTTGGTCGCGTGTTGGAGTATGAGATAGGCTCACGTCGTTTCTTCATATACTATATGGTGTGTGGAATAGGTGCTGCATTGGTGCAGATGGGCGTGGGATATCTCGAGTACAGCTCGATGGCGGCTGAGGCTACGTCGGTGCCACAGCTCATAGAGTTGGCTAAGTTTGCCAACATACCTACGATAGGTGCTTCGGGTGCGGTGTTCGGTCTGTTGCTCGCATTTGGCTTGATGCACCCTAACAACGTGATAATGTTGCTTATACCACCTATGCCAATAAAAGCTAAGTGGTTTGTGATAGTGTATGGCTTGCTGGAGTTCTTCTTCGGAGTGTCGGGCGTGGCGAGCGGAGTAGCTCACTTTGCCCACCTGGGAGGTATGTTGTGGGGCTTGGCTCTGCTGCTCTGGTGGAAGAAGCAACGAAAGATATATTTCTAACGGAGGAGTATGGCACGAAGAGGAGACTATTACGGAAGTTATGCCGATGCCGGTAAACGACAGCGTCGCAGCGTGGGGTTGATGACCCTAATAGATGCGGTGGTGGTGGTCGTGTCGGTAGTGGTGATATTCTTCTTCGTAGCACTGCTGATTGTATCGAAATTCTCGCCAGAGACAATGGGTATGTTTGCAGCACTTGGCTTGTACTCGTTGTATCTATATGTGGCAATGCTCATATTGGTGTTATACTGGGTGGCACGCTGGCGAATGATAAATGCAGCGGTGATGGGCGTAGTGCTGGTGGTGGGTATGTTCTCGCTGCCGTCGTATTATAAGATGGAGATAGATAAGCAGCATCTGACAAAATATCCACGCTCGTTTAAGTTGTTGAGCTACAATATGGATGAGTTTTCGTTGAAGGATAAAAAAGAGGGATTAGACTCTCTGCATAACTTTATATTCCGTGAGATGCCCAACATCGTTACGTTGCAGAATGCCTATGAGGTGGATAGCATAGACAGCCTGCTCAGAGTGAAGCGATTTAAGCAGATGACATATACCCAAAAGAGGGGCAACGAGGCATTGGCGATATATAGCCGCTACCCGTTTGCTAAACGACACGAGGTGGACTCGCTGCATAATATGATATGGTGCGACATAGTGGCAGAGGATGATACGATACGCATATACAACATATCGCTACACATAGACAACTATGCGACAGACTCCGTAGGAGAGCGAGTGGTGCCCGAGAGGACCATCGGTGAGCGTATGCAGGCGTGGAGTGAGCAGAGCGATTTTCGCGTAAAAGAGATGGATTCGCTGATGCCTTATATCACCTCGTCGCCATATCCTTGTGTGGTGGCTGGCTCGCTGAACGATATACCTTTTACGTATGTATATCACACGCTTGCGGATGAGTTGGTGGATGCGTATGTGGAGAAAGGACACGGATATTCACACACATACCGAGGATATGAGGATAAGCTCCGAATGGATTACGTCTTTGTGTCGGAGTCGATAGAGGTACTATCGTACGAGGTGTTGTATGATGCGGATATGGCCCTGCACTACCCTCTGTTTGTGAGATTTAATGAAAAAGATAAACATAAAAAATAGGAAGATATGATTCTCGACACATTGAAAAACAAGGAGCAATATGCTCAGCTGCACCCTCGCTTCAGAAAGGTGTTTGATTTTATTGAGCAGCACGACATAGCCTATATGGAGTGTGGTCGCCACGACATAGAAGGCGATGACATATTTCTTTCGGTGCAGGAGTTGGAGCTCAAGCCAACAGAGGAGGCTCGATTGGAGTTGCATCGTAAGTATATCGACATACAGCTGTTGCTGCGTGGCGAGGAGGAGCTCTTCGGATGGAGCGAGAAGAAGGATTGCACCAAGTCGGAGGCACCTTTTGATGAGCAGAAGGATATAGAGTTCTTTACCGACGTGCCACAGTGCTTCTACAGCCTGAAGGTGGGACAGTTCACTATCCTCTATCCAGAAGATGGACACGCACCGATGTTAGGTAGGGGTAAGGTTAAGAAGTGTATATTCAAGATTAAAGCTGTATAACAAGGAGATTTCTGTGTTACGCTTGCCCTCAAAATCCTCATTTACGCTAAGTAAACTGCGGTTTTTCGGGCTTCGCAAGCCTTGAAAAGAATATGTTTATTCTTCCCTTGTCTGCTCTCGCTCGGCATAGTTCAAGCAAGCTTGACTCTGCTCTCGCTTACTCGCAGCCTTGAAATCTCGCTTGTTATACAACTTCAGAAAATAAGGGTGTGTCTAAACGTAGACACACCCTTCCTTTATGCTCTTTTCGGCTCTTAGTTTCTGCAGTATATTCCCGTCGTCTTACTGCGTAAGTCGGGGAATGACGCTTTTTGTTGTTTTACTTGATGTAAATCTCCATAACGCGTCCTCGACCGCTGACGGTTACCTTGTCAGCCTCGGCAGGAATCATAACTAAGTCCAAAGCATCGAGCTTCTCGCTATGCTCGCCCATAGTAACCACAGCCTCGCCCTCGGTGCAGATATAGAGAACGAATGAGTCTAACTCGACCAACTCTCGCTCGTATGTTCCATCCAAAGCGATGATGTTGGTGGTGAAATATGGGCAATCAACCAAGTTAACAGAGCGGTTGGTCTTCTCCTCGTAACGCATAATGCATGACTCTGCATCGCGTGCGAAGTCGATAGCGTCGACAGCGAGTGCAGTGTGCAACTCACGTGGGTTACCCTTATCATCGGTACGATTCCAGTCGTAGATGCGGTAGGTTACGTCGGAGGTCTGCTGTACCTCGACAACCTCGATACCCTTACCCAAGGCGTGAACGGTGCCGGCAGGGATGAAGAAGGTGTCGCCGACCTTAACCTCAATCTTATTGAGAATCTCGTGCAAGCGGTCCTCGTTGACTGCTGCGAGATACTCCTCACGAGTGATGTTGTTGTCCTTAAAACCAACGTAGAGGGCAGCTCCCGCCTCGGCACCTACGACGTACCACATCTCGGTCTTGCCGTAAGAGTTATGACGCTCGGCAGCTAACTTATCGTCGGGATGTACCTGCACAGAGAGCACATCGTGGCAATCGAGGCTCTTAATCAAAAGAGGGAAGGTAAGACCATACTTCTCGTAAATCTTATCGCCGATAAGCTCGCCCATATAGACCTCGATAATCTCCTCGAGGTTGTTCTTCTTCAAAAAACCATTCTCGACAACCGACACGTCGCCCTCGACAGCCGACAACTCCCAACTCTCGCCATAAGGCTTCGTAGGGTCAATCTTGGCTGCCTTGCCAGCCTTAGCTTTGGCTAAAAGCTCTTTGCCACCCCAAATACGCTCCTTGAGCAGTGGCTTAAATCTGATAGGATATAACATATAAATAATTCAAAATTCAAAATTCAGAATTCAAAATTCAAAATTAAATTTACAATCAAGATGATAATTAAACCTTAGATAATTAAACCTTATAAACCAAGTCTTGCAAATCCAATGATTATAAATTTAAGTTTGACATCTCAAACAATAAACATTACACTCTGAATGCGAAGTAAAATGAAAAAACTGCCCTTTACTCCTCAAACAACGCCTCGACCTTAGCTACAACCTCATCGGCATCGACATTGAGCGGGAAGATGATAGAGGGCTCCAAGTAGCATATTTCGTGCTCCTGCTTGAAACGCTCCTCACCAGCACCTGTGATGTTGAGCATAACGGTAGCATCCTTCTCAACCTTACCATCGGCAACAGCCTTAATGAGTGCCGCAGTGTTGATGGCAGCAGCAGAGTGGATATCGATACCCTCCAACTCCTTAAAGAGCTTGGCAGCCTTACGTGCCTGAGGGTTGGTAGCAACCAAAATCTCACCGTTGGTAGCCTTCAAAGCGTCGTAGAGACCACCGAAGATGCTGTATGGTGGCTTACGGTTAGAGAGCACCTTGGCGTCGATGATAGTGGCGTCGCGGCGTGCCTTATCGGCATCGTAAGGCAACATTGCACGCGAATCAGCACACCAAGCATCGTACATAGGAACGAAAGGTGCGTTCTGCGAAACCATAAGTTTCATAATATTGTTGCCATAAGAGCCATCCTCGATAAGACGCATATTAGCCTCCCACGCTGCGATAGCACCTGTGCCGCTACCTACCGCCTGGAAGTAGTAGTCGGGAATACGACCTATGGTGGTTACGGCAGAGAGAACGGTAGTGCCCATACCATCGCGGCGAGCTACGTTCTTGGCTCCACCCTCGGCATAGAAACGAGGCGAGCGGAGTGCCATATCGCTCAGACGGATAGCATCGAAATAGTCGCCTCCCTTCTCGCAAGCGATGAGCTTGACACAAGGGTTCAGAGGCTTATCAAACCACATAGCAGAGAGGTTGTCGGCAGGAATAGAGAGCAGCAGAGGGATGTTGTTCTCGGAACATACCTTAGCGAAAGCACGAGCAGTATTACCAGCCGATGCAACGACGATGATACGCTTCTCATCCTCAGCCATACGTCCGCAGACACTATATGCCTCGGTCTCCTTAAATGAACAGGTGGTCATAGCAGCACCGTGAGCAGGAGAGTAGCCATTGATGGTGATGTAGAGATTCTCCAGCCCCAGATGCTTAGCCAAACCCTGGCTGCGATAGGTAACGGGGGCTGCAGAGCCCTTCAAAAGACGTTTTACAGGAAGCCAATCGCAGAACTTATAGAAACCATAGTCATCACCACGCAGGGTGAGCTTCTTCTGCTGATAGATGGCACGAACGAGTGATGGACCCTCGGACTCACGATCCTCCAAAATCCAGCCCGAATCTTCAAACTCGTGTCCTGTCGCTACACATTGAAGCGTGTAGGCGGTAGCTTTGAAATTTTTCATATATAATTTGTATATGTTATTGCGACGCAATTTATCACGCAAATTTAATAAAATTCAGCGAAATATGGTATTTTTAGAGTGTTAATTTGTATTTTTGTGGTAGAGCTAAAAATTATTAACTATAAACGATAAAGTTATGAAACGTATTTTTATTTTGATGGCATTGAGTTTTTTGACACTGACAGCTTACTCACAGGAGAAGGATTGGGCAGGTTTTTCGCGTTATGCAGAGGCTAATAAGTCGGTTGTAGAGCAGCCAGAGGCTGTATTCTTGGGTAACTCAATAACCGATGGCTGGGCATTCGTTGACTCGGAGTTTTTCACTCGTAATAACTTTGTAGGTCGTGGCATCAGCGGTCAGACAACATCAGAGATGTTGGTGCGTTTCCGTCGCGACATTATCGATTTGAATCCAAAGGTGGTCGTTATTATGGCGGGCACAAACGACATAGCACAGAACAATGGTTACATAGCACTGGAGAATATGCTCTCGAACATAGAGTCGATGTGTGAGCTGGCAAAACTGCATAAAATCAAGGTGGTGCTCTGCTCGGTAACACCTTGCGTGCAGTATCCTTGGCGTAAGCATATCGACTGTGCAACGCTCATCCCTCAGTTCAATGCGATGATGAAGGAGTATGCCGAGAAGAACGGTATCCTCTATCTCGACTACTATTCAGCACTGGTAGACGAGCGTGGCGGAATACCTCAGAAATGGACAACAGACGAGTGCCACCTGACACTATTGGCTTACCGTCAGGTGTTGGAGCCTATGGTATGTGAGGCGATAAACAAGGTACTTAAGACTCGTAAGGCTGAGCGTTTTATAGCTCCGCTGCCAGAGGAGTAATAGTCGTGAGGCATGAGAATTGCCAATCCAACAAAGAGCGTTACCATAGATGCCGATATAGAGCACGTGAAGCGTTGTGTGAAGCAACTGCATAAAATCTATGTCGACATCGATATGGAGTCGCCTGAGACAACAGAGGATGACCTTATGGGAATCTATACCTATCGTATTCGCGAGTTGGGTATAAACTTTGGTGTGAGAGCCATAATATCGCTCTCGCAAGAGATTAAAGGTCAGACGAAGATCGATTTAGAGATGCAGAGAATCATAGGCTCGTATGATTCGGGAACGGAGGTGCAGCTGGCTAACCGCCATATGCTTACCATATTTCAATCTCTGAGTAAGCTGCTCCAGAAAGGAGAGGAGGAGTTGAAGAACTTTACACCCACAGAGGAGGAGAAGGTATCAAACGAAGGTGGAGCATTCTTCTACGTTACGTTCTTTATTGCTGTTATAGTCATTTCGATAGCGTTTCTGTCGAGGTGCCAATAGGAGTATACAGATGAAAAATAGGCATCCGCTCGGTAGTGGATGCCTATTTTTGTGTTAGGTAGTGTGGGATTACTCCTCCCACTTCTCGTCACGCATAGAGCGAGGACGGTCCTCGGGAGCAGCACCCCATGCCTTGTTAGGCTCGGCACCCATCTCAAACTCCAGCACAACGTCGCCACCAAAAAGCTGCTCGTGGGTGAACCACGACTTGGTGTATGGCTCGCCATTGACCTTGAGCGACTGCACGTAGCAGTTCTCGCGTGATGCCTCGGGAGCAAGTATCGTAAGCGTACCCTTTGGGTGGTGCATCTTCAAATCCTGGAACATAGGTGTGCCGACGCAATATACTCCGTTGCCGTGCATCTGAGGGAAGATACCCATAGCACTCATCACATACCAAGCCGACATCTGACCGCTGTCGTCGTTGCCGCAGATACCGTCGGGCGTTGGGCGATACATAGTGTAGAGAATATCGCTGATACGCTTATGTGAACGCCAAGGCTGACCGACGTAGTTGTACATATAGAGTATCTGGTGGGCAGGCTCGTTGCCGTGAGCATACTGACCTACGCGGCCCGTGATATCCGACGCAGGGTTGGGGCCTGTAACGTGAGAGCTGACAGCGAAGAGCGAATCCAACTTCTCGACAAAAGCCTCCTCGCCACCCATCAAATCTGCCAAACCTGCGGGGTCGTGTGGCACGAAGAAGGTCCACGACCACGATGTGCCCTCGCAGAAGTCATCATCGGGCTGATAGTGGTTAGAGTAGAATGGGTCGAATGGAGTACGCCACTGCCCCTTGCTATCCTTGCCTCGCATAAAGTTTACATCCTTATCGAAGAGGTTTTTGTAGCGGTTAGCTCGCTCCATATAGATATCATAGTCATCCTTCTTGCCCAAAGCCTTCGCCATCTGTGCTAAAGACCAATCGGCATAGCTGTATTCGAGAGTCTTGGATACCGAACTTACCTCCAAGTCGCATGGCACGTAGCCATATTGGTTGTAGTATCTCGCACCACGGAACTGACGCAGGAAGTAGCCGAAGGTGTCCTTGTTGGCTGAGACCTTCATAGCCTCGTAGATAGCCTCTACATCGTAGTCGCGGATGCCCTTAGAGTAGATGTCGGCGATGGTGGGTACAGAATTATAGCCGATCATACACATATTCTCCTGACCTGCCAAGAGCCATACGGGTAGCATACCGCAATTGTCGTAGTGTGCCTGGAGAGTCTTCACCAAGTCGTTCATAACCTCGGGATGGAGGATGGTGATAAGAGGAATCTGTGTGCGGAACGTATCCCACGGACTGAAGCAACCACCATAATAGTTGAAGTTACCCTTGTGTACCTTGATGTCCGACGAGCGGTACTCGCCCGTAACGTCGGAGTAGAGCTGTGGGTACATATGAGCGAAGTAGAGGCTGGTGTAGAACATCTCCTTCTGTGGGGTGTCGGCATCGGCAATCTCCACAGCCGAGAGAGTCTTGTTCCAGAGCTCCTGCGTTGCGGCAACGACCTTATCGAACTTCCAGGTCTTAATCTCTGCCTTGAGGTTACGACGTGCACCCTCCATACTCGTCGGAGAGATGCCTACGCGTGCAACAACAGCCTCTGCTCCTGAGCCAAACTCCAAGACGGCACGAACATCATCGCCCTCCAGCGAGGTGATATCCTTCTGCAGGCGGCAGTGGTCGTAGAGCTTGATATCCTTGATAGGCTCGGAGAACTCGGCGTAGAAGTAGACGTGCATCTCGGGTACCCAACCGTTGGAGATACGGTAGCCACGTATGGTGCGGTCGTTGACCATCTCAATCTTTGAGGTGCGAACGGTGTCCCAATCGTCAGCAGGGATGATGGTGCACGAACCCTTGCCTCCGTGTTTCATATCGAGGAAAATCTGGCGGTTGCGTCCCTCGGGGAAGGTGTAACGGTGCATACCGCAACGAGGTGTCGCTGTCAGCTCAACGTCGATATTGCTGTCGAGCAGCTTAACGCGGTGGTAGCCAGGCTTGACATCCATCTGGTCGTGAGAGTAGGGTGCGGAGAACTCCGAAGGACAACCCTCACCAGCGAGCCAGTCGGGCTCGGAGAGGGGCATAAACATAATGTCCATAAAGTCTGTTCCACCCTGACCACTCTTATGGGTGTGGCTGAAGCCCTTGATATGTCCGTGGTAGTGCTTGTAGCCCGAGCCCCAATAGAAGGTGTCGGGACCAAGACCAACCATACCGAAAGGTGCGGTGGCGATAGGGGTAACATTGCCCGGGTCGGCAGTACCTGTCATAGGACGTACCAGGTCGATAGGGCGTGTAGGGTGCTGAGCGTATGCTGCAGAGCAACTCAGAGCAGCTACGACGAGCAAAAGTTTGAAGATGCGATTCATATGGTTTTGTAGTTTTTGATTTTGCAAAATATCACATCTACAAATATAGTAAAACTTTTTCAAATGCCCTTTAATTGCTGTGATGTTTTAGTTGCGGGAAATGATAGTGGGATGGGAGAATGAAAAAAGATTTATAGGGGGCGAAGTCGAATCGCTCATCATAGTTGCACTACACACGTAATGCAACCCAGCCACCGTTCCACACATCGTGGCTCTCCCTATAAATCTCTGTGCAAAGATAAGCGAAAAATTATAAATGTCAAAATGTTGAGAAGTGATGCAAGAAAAAATATTTCTATAAGGCTCCTTTGTAAAGACCACGAGAGGGGACAGAGGGGAGGGAATGTCAATATAAATATATTTGAGGACATAAGTCCTCCTCCCGCTACCATAAAAAAGAGGAAACCCTTTCGGATTTCCTCTATGGTAGCGGGGGGAGGACTCGAACCTCCGACCTCCGGGTTATGAGCCCGACGAGCTGCCAACTGCTCTACCCCGCGATGTATCGTTATATGGGCCGAATGCCCGATATCTCATCGTTTGTGAGTGCAAAAATAGTGAAAAATTTTAATATCGCAAAACTATTTTGGACTTTTTTATATACGTAAATGACAAGTGATTGATAATCAGTAGTGTATTAGTGTAAAATACTTTCGGCGACAATCTCCGAGAGGTCGGCAACAGGAGTTGTGCTACCTCGCATAATAGCCTTCTTGCAGAGTGGGCAGGCGGTAACGATGGTAGAGGCTCCCGTAGCTTCGAGCTCTGCTCCTACCTTCGAGGCTATAGTCTGCTGCTGGGAGTCGCTGATAGCGGTATTGGCAACAGACGAGCCACAACAGAAGGCGTTACGGCGGTTGTGTTCCGCCTCGAGCAGTGTGCCGACAGCCTCGATGACAGCACGAGGCTCATCGTAGATGCCGCTGCCACGTCCCAGCTCACAAGGGTCGTGGTAGGTGAAGCTATCGGTTGTGTGTCGGAGCTGCAGACGTCCCTGCTGAATGAGTCGCAGGATATATTCGGAGTGGTGCAACACCTCGATGCCCTCCAGGTTGTAGCTCTCGCGGAAGACACGCAGACAGATAGGGCACGACGTAACAAGCGTCGTTATGCCAGCCTCGAGGAAGAGTTCACGATTTCTATCGACCATCTTCTGTGCAGCGTCAATCTCGCCAGAGAGCATCAAAGGACGACCACAGCAGACACCACCACTACGGTCAGCCCACCACACATCGACGTGAGCAGCGTCGAAGATACGTTGCATAGAGTGCAGTGTCTTGGGGGTGAGCAGAGTCATACAGCCTGCGAAATAGCCCACCTTGCCGCTGCCCTGCGATGGGTCGATGCTTCGCAGGTAGCTATAACGTCCCTCGTTGGGGGTGTTACGCATCGCAACGCGAGAGTTGAGGCGGAGGGTGTTGAGGTTGATGCCCACAGGGCACACCTGCTCACATCTGCCGCACATAAGGCAGTCGTAGGCGACCTTCTGCTGTAACATCTTATAGCGGCGGTCTCGCAGGAAATAGACCGACTGCACCTCGTGGTTGCCCAACTGGCTCTGTAACTGACATGGGTCGATACATATACCACAGCGAGAACACGCCTCAATCTCGAAATTGTCGTACGACTTCTCCTCTGCCGTAGGGCGTAGGCGGTAATGACGTAGGAAGATGAGGGGTATCTCGGTGAAGATGTGCATATATCGTGAGAAGGGCATAGTGAGGAAGAAGAGCCCCAACGCCGATGAATATACCCACCACGATGGCTCATAGAGAGCACGCAGAGTGGAGGTTTTGAAGAAATAGTCGAGCAGTGAGCCAAAGCCTGTAGTAAGGAAGCTGCCACCACCATAAAGTGCAGCGGTAATACTCTCGGCGACAAGACGTGCGGGGAAGACAACCCACAGGGCAGAGAGAGCCACGCGGTCTAAGGTGTTGTGGCGTGTGGTGCGTTTCATACCCAGAGAACGTGAGCGGTGGCGTTTCCACCACGCCAAAGCGACACCCGACAACACGAAGAGCAGCAGGGCATCCATCAAAAAGTCGAAGACGGGCTTGTGTTGGGTGATATTGTTCAGCGGTACGAAATATTTGAAGAAGACGTGTCCTTGCAGAGGTATCCAGCGGAAGCCCAGATAGGCGATTGTCTCCACCCAGCCCACGACAATTAGGAGAAACCATCCGAAGGCGAGCGAGGTGTGCATATAGCCCAGACGGGCATCGACACGCCAGATGCGAGCGTGGAGCAGCGACTCGCGTACCACCTCCCACGTAGCGGTGAGGGTGCGGTGGGTGAAGAGCCCCTTAGCAATGAGTTTCAAGTCGCTCGCAGGGAGATTTCTAAGCCACGAGAGGTATTTCCACAACACTTTGAGAGCCATATAGATAGCTCCTACGATGAAGGGTATGCAGAAAGAGTCGTAAAATGTCATCCTAAAAATCTCCTATCTTGCGTTTGATGAGCATAACGATACCGCGTGTGTTAATTCCGCGAGGGCAGACCAGACGGCACTTGCCGCAGAGCATACATTTGTTCATCTCCTCGTATGCCCCTTGATACTCGCCACGACGCACCAGGGTGTGTACCTTACGGAAGTTGAACTCCGTGAGGTTGCCCGCAGTGCAGGTCGCAGTACACGAGCCGCAGCCTATGCAAGTCTGTAGCTCGGGCATAGCAGCGATAATCTCATTGCTCTTGTGGAGATTGTTGCGGTCGATGTCGATGGTGCGTGGTCTGCTTATCGAAAAACCGAAATTTATCATATCGTTACGCTGTGTGTTTAATCCATTCGGCAGCCGAGTGTGCTACGACAACTGCCTCGTTGAGTGATTCGCCTATGGTCTTGGGGGCTGTTACGGTGCCGGCATAGAAGATGCCCTTGACGTTACTCTCGGTGTTGCCCAAGAAGTGGTCGCGAGGTTGCATAAAACCACTCTCGTGGCGACGCAGATTGCACTCACTCTCATAAAGTGCATTGCTCGCACCTGCCTTCATACCGATGAGCAGAACCAACATATCGACACCCATCTTCAGCGGTCGTCCCGTAAGGGTGTCCTCAGCCTTGATTTGCAGACGGTTGTCAATAGTAGGGCTCACCTCGGAGATACGACCTCGCACGAAGTGGATATTATAGTCGGCTTGTGCCTCGCGGTACATCTCCTCGTAGCCCGGTCCGAACATACGTATGTCCATATAGAAGTTGAAGATGTCGGCAGTGGGGAACATCTTCTTGAGCTCCATAGCCTGCTTGACACCCGTAACACAGCACACCTTGGAGCAGTGGTGCTGACACACCTTAGCATCGCGTGAGCCTACGCAATGAAGCAAGGCAATGCGGCGAGGTGAGCCTCCGTTAGTGAGTTTGACAGCACGGCGGTTGAACATATCCTCCAAATCGGCAGAGGTGATGACATTGTCGTAGATACCGTAGCCATACTCCTCCTTCTGGCGTGCATCGAAAAGCTCGAAGCCCGAAGCAACGACAACAGCATCGCACTCCAACTGCTCGCCACCGCGAAGTGTAACCACGTGAGGGGTAATACCGACAGCCTCACACTCGGTACGGATGGTGATATGCTCCGAAGAGGTTACCTGGCGTAACAACTCGCCAACGACATCGTCGGCAGAGGTGAACGAGGGGAAGAGTTTATACCAGCCTCGTACCTTGCCACCAATGGTGCTCTGCTTCTCGAGAATAGTGGTGCGTATGCCCAAATGCGAGAGCTCGATAGCACATCGTAGCCCCGCAACACCACTACCTATGATTATAATGTGTTTCATAACGACTATTTTCTAATCTTATAGAGGGTATCCTTAGCTCGGCTATTGACCACAGCAGCCTCGGGTTTGCCGATATATTTGCCATTGATACCCAGATATTTAGCTGATGGGTCATACTCTACGCCCATCTTGTCGAGCAGAGGCTCCACGTCGACCTGGTGCATCTGCATACCCAGCTCCCACGGGTCGTAGCCAAGCACCAGACCAGCCATCTCTTCATAGGTCAGCACAGGTATGCCACAGCCATTCTGACCATAGGTCGTGCCCTCCATCTCGGCAATGGTATATTGCCACTTGTCGAGGAACATCGAACAGCCCGGGCAGTTGGTTACGATGAAGTCGGGTTTGTAGGGTGCCATACTCTCTAACTTCTTGTGTGAGTTGGCGATAGAGTAGCCACGGTTAGCCTGAACGAGGTAGTTGCGGAAACCGAAGCCACAGCAATGACGACGCTCGGGATAGTCGATAATCTCGCCGCCCCACTCCTCGACCATACCTGCCAGCACATAAGGGAACTCCGAGCCACCGATGCCTGCCTTGGGAAATATCTTGGCGTAGTGGCAGCCTATGTGCTCAACGACACGCAGAGGCTCGCCCGTGAAGGCATTTATAAGGCGACGCTTGGCTTTAGCGGCAATCTCCTTGCGGTGGTGGAAAATGACATCGGAGGTGTGAGCCAAATTCTTAGGCTTGGAGAACTCTCGCCCCGTAGCCTTATAGAGATTCTCGCGAGTGCGTTCCTCGGTCTCGGGGAACTCCTCCCACGTAGAGAGCAGCTCGGTGTAGATGCCAAACGAGGTGATGCACGATGAGGTGAAATTCTCATAGCCCGCCTCAGTCATCAGGGCAAACTGTCGAGCCACGACAGCCATAATGGTGTCTAATGGTACGATGTCGGCGTGGTAGCCGATGCCCGTGCACGAGGTGTGGAGAGGGTCATCGTAGATATTACGCCCCAAATCCTTACCGACAATATTCAGGAAAGCCTTCTCGCTGCCCGGAAAGAAATTTTGGCGGATGCAGCTGCGGGCATAATAGTAGTCGTTGTCGGCTATATCTTTCTGATAATCAGTCCAGGTAGAACGTTTCATAGGCTAATAGTGCTGGTTGCTGTTGTGGGTGTATACATCCATAAAATACTCTTCGTCGGCACCATTGTAGCCCATCTCGCGAGCCTTACGGTCGGAGTGGTGCTCGATACTGTCGAACATAGCTTTACCACCGGTAACCTCGAAAATACGCTCCAGCTCGGCAAGAGTCTCATCGGTGGTCTTGCGGAGTGCTCCAGCACCCACCTTACAATATGATGGGGTGAACTGTCGGAATATATCCTGGTCGTGCTCGACAATCCAACGCCACACGGTGCCCTGCTCGGGGTGCATATCGGGGCGTATAGCCAAAGGTGTGAGGCAGTAGCCGGTGCGGAGGATATTCTCGCCAATGGTGCGTTTGATGGCTAACTGCTGACGTCCCTTCTCGCTCTCGACAAAGAAGCCTAAACGCTGCGAGAGGGTGCGTAGCGATTGGATGATATAACCCGGGGTGTTGCCTCGTGGGCAACGAGGGCGGCACGACATACACTCGCCACAATACCATATAGTGTCGCTCTTGAGAAGAGCTTCAATATCCTCATCCTCACCACGTTGCACGATGCTTATCAGCTGACGCGGGTCGTAGTTGTAGAAGGCCGCAGCAGGGCACACAGCGGTGCAGACGCCACAGTTCATACACGCCTTCAAACCCTCCTTAAAACGGACATCCTCCTGAAGTAAATCGATATATTTACCCATACAAAAAAAGTAACTTTGCGGTGGCAAAGTTACTCCTTTAGGGTATTATGAGTGGTAGTATAAATACCTAAATTTTAGATGTTTGAAATGGACTATTTGATGCGAATGTAGGTCTCAAAAGAGAAGGGATAGCGGAAATTCTCACCACAGAGCATTGACTCCTTCTCAACGAGTCGCCACTGGGCACGATCCCACTCGGGGAATGAGGTGTCGCCCTCGTATGAGTGCTCGATACGGGTGATATACATACGGTCGGCAACGTCGAGAGCCTGAGCATAAATCTGTGCTCCACCAATGATGAAAATCTCCTCCTCCGAAGGGAAGAGAGCGATAGCCTCCTCCAAAGAGTGGACCACCGTACAGCCCTCGATATGGTTGAGGGTGCGAGAGATAACCACATTGGTGCGGTTGGGGAGTGGTCTGCCCAATGAGTCGTAGGTCTTACGTCCCATAATGACAGGATGAGAGGTGGTCTTCTGGCGGAAGAAACGCATATCCTCCTTGATATGCCACAGAAGTGAATTTTTATCTCCGATGACGCCATTTGCGGCGATAGCAACAATAATACTTACCATAGCCAGAGTGCTTAGAATGACATTGGTGCCTTGATGGCAGGGTGGGGATTGTAGCCCTCCAAAGTGAAATCCTCATAGCAGAAGTCAAAGACTGACTTTACATCGGGATTGAGTATCATACGCGGCAATGCACGTGGCTCACGGCTGAGCTGCTCCTCGACCTGCTCGAAGTGGTTGAGGTAGAGGTGTGTGTCGCCCAAAGTGTGGATGAACTCGCCCACCTCCAAGCCGCACTCGCGAGCAATCATCATCGTAAGCAGAGCGTACGATGCGATGTTGAACGGTACACCAAGGAAAGTATCGGCACTACGCTGATAGAGCTGGCACGAGAGTTTGCCCTCGGCAACGTAGAACTGGAACAAGACGTGGCAAGGGGGCAGAGCCATATTCTCTACCTCGGCAACATTCCACGCAGAGACAATCATACGACGTGAGTCGGGGTTGTGCTTGATGGTGTCGATGACCTGACGTATCTGGTCGATATGGCTGCCATCGGGCTTAGGCCAGCTACGCCACTGATAGCCATAGATATGGTTCAAATCACCAAAGGTGTAACCCTCGATAGGAGAGGCTATCTGCTGCTGCGAAGCCTCCAAAAATGCCTCCATAGTAACGGGTAGTACCCCGTGGCGGATGCAGAGCTCGTTGTAGTAGCGGTAGGCATCGTTGTCCCATATATGGACTCCGTTGTCGACCAGATATTTGATGTTGGTGTCGCCTGCCAAAAACCACAATAACTCGTGAATAACGCCCTTCAGAAAGACCTTCTTCGTAGTCAGAAGTGGGAAGCCTTCGGCGAGGTTAAAACGCATCTGATGTCCAAACACACTGCGTGTGCCTGTGCCTGTGCGGTCGCTCTTGACCACACCTTCATCCTTAATTCTACGTAAAAGGTCGAGATATTGTCGCATTACTGAAAAGTTTTAAGTTCGATATTACCCTCACCATCCATCTGGGCATAAGAGCCCTTGCCATCCTCCCAATTACCTAAGAAGTAGACCGAGAAGTCTGCCTCGCGGTGGATATGAGGAAGGTGCATATGGCCATAGATGACATAGTCGACAGAAGGAGAGAGTGCTTTAGTCTGCTTGGCAGCCTCAATCAGGAAACCGAGTGAGGCGGGCGTGATGTTGCTGCTGTTGTGGCTCTTACGCGACTTGCCACTCCACCACTTACCGAAGCGGAGTGCCAAATTGGGGTGGACAAGCCACGAAAACAGGGCTCGCATAAATGATGAGCGGAAAGCAGAGTTCATCAAGCGGAGCATAGGCTTGTTGCCGATGTTGAGGTTGTCGCCGTGAGCCAGATGAAGATGTTTGCCCGAGAGGGTTACATCCTCGCCCCTGCGGTGGAGGTGCATACCACACTCCTTCTCGAAATAGTCGCGACACCACATATCGTGGTTGCCGGTGAAGAAGTGGATAGTAATACCCTTATCGGCAAGGCGAGCGAGGGTGCCCAAAACACGAACGAAGCCCTTGGGTATGACACGACTATACTCAAACCAGAAGTCGAATATGTCGCCCATCAGAAATATTGCCTCAGCATCATCCTCGATGCTCTCCAACCAACGCACGAAGAGCTGCTCGGTGCGACGAGCCTGCTGCTCATCACCCGCTCCAAGGTGAACATCCGAGGCGAAATAATACATCGTTTAGAAGAGGGTTTGAAGTTTCTGCTCGAGCTGCTCGGTGGTGAGCTGCTTGCCAAGGATATTGCCCTCAGCGTCAAATAGATAGTTGTAAGGCAGGGTCTGCACGTTGTAGATAGAGAGTGCAGATGACTGCTGGCCCATCAAGTCGCAAACAGAAATCCAAGGTAAGCCCTGCTCCTGAACCGAGTTAATCCAGGTGGCACGCGAAGTGTCGATAGCTACCTGATAAATCTCGAAGCCCTTGTCGTGGTATTGGCTATAAATCTGCTTCAGGTCGGCGTTCATAGCGTTGGAATTACCCAACTCGGCTGACCAGAACTGCAAGAGGATAACCTTACCCTGGAGTGAAGAGAGAGCGACATCGTTACCATACATATCGGGGATAATGAGCTCGGGGATACTCGTCTCGGTAATCTGCGAGATGAGGCTCAACTGAGCATCCATACGTGCTATCTGGCTACGCAGAATAGAGAGGTATGGCGAGTTAGGATAGCTCTTGCTGATAGCGTCGGCAACGGTCTTATAGTAGATGATGTCGCTGTCGCCCTTGAAGAGGTAGATGTCGTTGGGCAGACGCTGATAGAGTGCGTAGACTGCCGCGATATTGCCCTTGTGCTCGTTGATGAAGCGGAGCTGCATCTGCTTGGTCTTGGTGTAGACTGCGGCATACTCCTTATTAAGTGCAGCCTGCGTCTGCTCATCGGCAGCGGCGGCATACTTGGCAGCAATCTGTGTGAGCTTCGCAGCACCAGCCATATACTCCTTGTTGAAACGACGCAGAAGTTCCGACTCTACGGAGCCAACTACCTCGTAGGTGTGCGATATGTTACCAGCAGCGTTTATCTCAACCTGCTCGCCTGCGGTGAGCAACAATGGGATACGCTGACCCTCGTGTATGATGTGGTAGAGCGATGGGGTAGTGGGAGCATCCGACAGGATAAGCTCAAAGTTGCCTGCTGCGTCCATCTTCACAGAGTCGACGATACTCTGGTCGAGAGTTGCACTCTTCTCGAGATATACCATCTTACCTGCAGTACCTACAATACGTCCGCTAACTGTAACCTCATTGTTGCTGCACGAAGTGAGCAGTCCGATAAACAATAAGGCAGTAAAAAGTAGTCTATTCATTATAATTGGGTTTAATTACAAAATACAAATCTACGATTTTTACCATAAAAACGCAAATTTGAATTCCGAATTGTGTTAAGTCGTGGTTTAATTATCTCTTTGCAGCCTTATTTTGGTTGCGATTTTTCGGCGATGGGTGATTCTTGCCCTGCATCTGCTTGGCGTTGCCCTTCTGCTGAGGCTTTGTCTGACGTGGCGAAAGGTGCTGTTTATAGTCGCTTCGGAGATTATTAAGAGCAACTTCATCTAACTTTATGCCATCTTCGGACATAATCTTTATATCTTTTATGATGACCTCGTTGTTAGGGTGCTCCTGGTTGTACTCGAAGCTCTTGGAACGCATATAGCGGGCGATAGAGCCGATAGCTACGTCCAATGCCTCCTGGTTATTTTCATCACGCAGAGCCTTGAGCGTGTGGGCAACATACTTGCCATAGTGCTTGAAAGCGATACGCTCCTGAGAATACTCCAATCGGCGAGGCTTCATCATCAAGCCCTCGCGGGTGGGTCGCTCGTATGGAGAGTCCACATCTAACTGAAAATCAGACATAATGAAGAGGTGATCCCATAACTTATGGGTGAAATCGGCAGTATCACGCAGCAGCGGATTCAAGTTGCCCATAACGGCAATGACTGCTCGTGCCTGGGAGTTACGCTCCTCGCGGTCCTCGATGAGAAGAAGCTGGTCGACCATCTCGTGAATATGGCGACCATACTCGGGAAGGTAGAGTTTACGACGTTTGTAATTGTAATTTTTTTCCATAAAAATAATCGGATAAAGCTCTCCAGAGAGTCAAAACAATAACTCATAGGGTCAAAAGTGCCATCTGTTTAGTCGGCAAGAATGAACGTTTAGGAGAGGTTTTTGCACTCCTTTTAACTTCGGCACTCATAGTATTGCAAGATTGGAAACGCCGAATAAAGGGTTACCTTTGATACTGCAAAGTAAATGCAAAAATGTCAAAAAACAAAATATGGCTAAGGTTTTAATATTGGAGCAGGCAAAAAGTATTAGAAACATTCTGCGTGAGAGATTGGAGTTTGAGGGTTTTGCAACAACGGTGGCTGAGCCATCGGAGCTGAGCGAGCGAGTGTGTGCACGACGTGGCTACGATGCGATAGTGGCAGGCGAGAGGTGCGGAGCGGTGGCTAAATTGGGCATACCCTATATAATAATTACGGCTGAAGGCTCGATAGATGGAGCAGTGATGGCACTGAAAGATGGGGCTGAGGATTATCTGACAACACCTGTCGATATGAATAGGTTGCTCTACTCGCTACGAAGGATAACCGAGCCTAAAGAGGAGATAGTGCCAGAGGTGGCAACGACACCACGACAGCGAAGTCGTGCGGCGGCTGAGCCTATAATAGGTTGCTCGCCGGCGATAGAGCACGTGCGAGGACTCATAGAGCGAGTAGCACCATCCAATGCACGTGTGCTCATAACAGGTGAGAATGGTACGGGAAAGGAGCTTGTTGCCCGATATCTGCATCAGCGGAGTCAGCGAGCAACAGCACCATTCGTGGAGGTGAACTGTGCTGCGATACCGTCGGAACTCATCGAAAGCGAACTGTTTGGGCACGAGCGAGGAGCTTTCACATCGGCAATAAAGCAGCGTAAGGGTAAGTTTGAACAAGCCAACGGAGGTACGCTGTTTATGGATGAGATAGGCGATATGTCGCTCTCGGCACAAGCAAAAGTGCTGCGAGCATTGCAGGAGAGCAAGATAAGTCGAGTGGGCAGCGACAAGGATGTGGTGGTAGATGTGAGGGTGGTGGCAGCAACCAACAAGAATATACGTCAGGAGATAGCACGTGGTAATTTCCGCGAAGATTTATACCATCGTCTGAGTGTCATCCCTATCAAAGTGCCGCCTCTGCGTGAGCGGACAAGCGACATACCACTACTTGTTGAGCATTTTATCAAGCAGAGCATAGCGGAGCATAATGTCAGTGCCAAACGTGTGGACGAGGAGGCTATGCAGATGTTGATGCAGATGCCCTGGAGTGGTAACATTCGTGAGTTGCGTAATGTGGTGGAGAGGTTGATGATACTCAGTGGCGAGAGGATAACACGACAAGATGTAGAGATGTATTGCCAAGAAGCTGTATAACAAGGCTCTTTCGGCATCTGCCTTGTCTGAGAAAAGCACATTTATGCCGAACTTCTATAAAAAGGGGCTGTCGCAACTAATTTGTTGGACAGCCCCTTGATTGTGTGTTGTTACTCCTTGATAATCATCGACGTAACGTCGCTCAGTGTTAGTCTGCCGACGATGCACGTGAGGTTACTATTGTGGCTCTTTGTGTTGTGGATGTAGACCACATACTCTCGCTTATCGTCGCCCAGCTCTCGCGAAAAGATGACATACGTGGTGTTGTTGAGTGTAATATCCATACGTTTCTCATATATCCTGCCAAAGGAGAAGTGAGGTTCGGAGAGAGTCCACTCACCGCTGATAGCCTGGCTGATATCGCTGTGGAAAGTATGACGTACGCCATTGTAGTAGGAGTTGCCATTGACCAAAATCTGGTATATCACATCGATATTACGGGCTAAAACCCTATCGGCATCCTTCTTGACGGATTGAGCTATGAGCTCACCCGGTATCTGCGAAGTCTTGATATTATACTTGCCGACAAGGTTGCTGTTGGCATAGTCGTAGATTGTCATAAACTCCTTACTCTGTGCTTTAGCTGAGTGTATGCCCAGCAGAGTGAGGATGATGACAAAGATAATTATAATGTTGTTTTTCATAGCGTCTGTTACCAAATACCAATACCAAATGACCACTGTTGCATCTCGGGACCTCTGCCCGTCTTAAAGAGGGATGTAGGGTTGTAGGAGCCATATATTGAGATGCCCTTAACCTTGATGCGGGCTGTTACACCTGCCTGGATGAAGTTGACGGGGTAGTTGTGCTCCTTATGCTTCTTGCCGCCTGTGAACTTAATCTTGGTGTGAGAGTTCATAACCATATCGACGTAGCCACCGAAGCCGAATGCTATCTTGCTGGGTCTGCCCACCCAAAACTCAACGGGGATATGGAGTGAAGCGACGTTGAACTTACTCTTCTTGGTGCTGCCCTCAATCTCAAATGGGGTAACAAGACCATCGACGCGAGTGAATGAGGTGTCGCCACTGAGGCGGTAGTTGTTGGCACGGATACCCAGAGCCATATCCAAACCTACCTTATGTGAGCGAGAGCGGATGGAGGCGTTGAGCAGGTTGATGGTAACCTGTGTCGATTTCCAATTGTTCAAATCGAAGAAGTTGCCATCGCTGCCGTTGTAGATAGAGTAGTCGGGAGTTGACATCACGTTCCAGCCAAGCTCGAAGAATGGAATCATCGAGGCAGAGCCCAAGACCCAGGCACCCTTCTGCTTGTCGCGGCGGACAAGGGTACAGACCGAGAGAGACTCCCTGTTGCCGTCGTTATTATAGAATAAGCCCTTCGAAGAGATGCTTATGCCTTGTGCTGATGTAGTGTCGGCGAGAGAGATGATGCTCGCCACAAGTAGAAGTGTTGTGATAATACGTTTCATATTGTTGATAGTTTTACGGTTTATTCAAAGGTGAAAAGTGTTCCGAAGAAGTCTTCGTTGGATAGCTCCTCGCTCTCCATATTGCTAAGCACCTGCTGGGCGTAGAGCTGAGCCTGCGACTCGGAGGTTACAGCCTCGCCATTGACGTAGCAATAGATGTTTGGCTCGGCAGTAGAGCTGTGGCGAAGGGTGATGGTCAGTGCGATGGCTACGACACACAGACTGAGCACCGATGCTATGCTCCACACCGAAGAGCCCTTTTGACGCAGGCGGATGTTGACACCCTGCTCACGCTGTGCGGCATTATGGCTTAAGATAGCCCCTACTGCACGCTCATTATCCGATGAAGCCTCGGCAGAGTGCTCACGTAGCAGCTGCTCCTCCTCGAGTGAGGTCTCTGCTCGTAAATACTTGTTGGCAAGTTCTCTATAATCCATAATTCATTATCTTTAGAAGTTCTGTTTTTACTTTGGTGCGAGCCCTCGAGAGAGCCATTCGTGCAGCGGACTCCGTTGTGCCCACTATCTCGCAGATATCCTCAAACTCCATCTGCTCGCAATCCCTCAGGTGAATAATCTCGCGTTCTCGCTCTGGTAGCTGAGCTATGAGGCGGCGGATGATATCTCCTGTCTCGTGATAGTCGGGTGGCGAGTAAACCTCGCCGGCGGCTTGCTCATACTCCACCTCATCGTAGGCTCTATGTCGTTTGCGGAGCGTATCCATACACATATTTCGCATTGAGGTCATCACCAGCGAACGAAAGCCCTTGGAGCGGATGAGCAGACGACGGTTATAGAGCTTCTCGTAGAGGTCCTGCGTCAAATCCTCAGCCACCACAGCGTCGTGCAGGAGGCTGACGGCATAGCGATATGCCGCATCTTTAACGAGTAAAAATTCTCTGTTTAGTTCTTCGCTTCTCATCGTTGCACGCCCTGTTTTTGAGGCTCGTTCATCTATAATACGTCGAAAGTGGACAAATATAACATCGCCCACTCAATTTTTTTTGTAAAAAAGAAATATCTATCGCAGGAGTAATGTTTGCAGCTCCTCGACACTATCCGCAATATGGTCAGCACCCGCCTCAATAAGCTCCTCGCGAGAGCGAAAGCCCCAGCTGACACCGATAGATGTGATGTGTGAGTTGTGGGCGGTCTGAATATCTACCGCCGAGTCGCCTACCATAACACAATCCTCACGAGCGACATCGCCCAGCGATATAATCTCCTCGATGAGCTGTGCATCGGGCTTGAGAGGGAAACCCTCGCGGTTGCCATAGATAGCTACAAAGTTGATGTCGGGGAAGAAATAACGAATCAGTTGCAGTGTGCCTTCGTGAAACTTATTCGATGCGACAGCTATCTTGACTCCCGCAGCAGACAAAGAGGCGAGCAGAGCAGGGATACCCTCATAGGGCTGGGTGTGAACGTGGATATTGTGGGTGTAGTACTCCACAAAATCGGCTTTGGCAGAGTCGATATACTCATCGGTGCGGAACTCTTCGGGGAGTGAACGCTTGACAAGATTGCGGATGCCGTTGCCCACAAAGGATGTATACTCCGCAAGAGTATGCTGTGGTAGGGCTCGCTGCTGAAGCATAGCCTCACACGCTGCTGCCAAATCGCCTATGGTGTTGAGCAGAGTGCCATCCAGATCGAAAATGATGAGTTTATGCTTCATCGCCCGTACGTTTGAATATTTTATAGCCTATGGCAGCCACCAAGATAGACATCAGAGGGCTGACGATATTGAAAATGCAATAAGGTAGATATGTTATTGTCGCAACACCCAGCACTGTCGACTGTGTCATACCGCAGGAGTTCCACGGAACGAGAACCGAGGTAACGGTAGCCGAGTCCTCGACACTTCGGCTCAGCAGACGTCGCTCCAAGCCTCGCTCGTCGTAGAGCTTATTGAAGAGCTTGCTCGTGAGGATGATGGAGATATATTGGTCGCCTGTGCAGAGGTTGAAGAAGATACCCGAGCTGACCGTAGAGGCAACGACACTGACTGTGCGGCGTGCGATACGCAGGAAGGCTCGCGAAATGGCGTCCAACATACCACTGCCATACATCACACCACCAAAGCACATAGCACAGATGATGAGCCAGATGGTATCCATCATACCACCCATACCGCTCGTCGCAACAAGTTCGTTAATCGTTGGATTGCCCGTATCGACCGCAATGTCGGAGGTGGTCGAGAGGATGATAGCCTTGAAAGTGGAGAAGAGGTTAACGCCATCGCCACTGATGTGTGCTATGACATCGGGCTGTGCTATAACAAGGGCTATGGATGCCAGGATAACCGAGCTGAAGAGTGTAACGATAGCCGGCAGCTTACGCCAGATGAGCAGACCCGTAGCTATAGGCACAAGCAGCAACCACGGAGTGATATTATAGGTCGAAGAGAGCGACTGCTGGATGAACGCAGTGTCGGTAGCCTCGACAGATGAGCCACTGAAGCCCACGATGGCATAGACGATAAGGGCTATGATGAGCGAAGGCATTGTGGTCAGAAGCATATATTTGATATGGGTGAAAAGAGGCACCTCGGAGGTGGATGAGGCGAGGACTGTAGTGTCGCTCATAAGCGAAATCTTATCGCCAAAGTAAGCTCCCAGATGATAGCTCCGGCAATCCATCCCTCCTCAAAACCGAGGGCACGTCCGATACCCATGAGTGCGATACCTATGGTGGCGATAGTGGTCCACGAAGAGCCGGTGAGCAACGATACTACCGCACAGATAATGCACGAAGCGACCAGAAAGTAGGATGGGTGGAGGATATTGAGTCCGTAGTAGATGAGGGTAGGTATAACGCCGCTTGCCATCCAGCTTCCGGCGATAGCTCCGATGAGCAGCAGAATGATAAGTGCGGGCGTGGCACTACGCATATTGGTGATGATAGACTCCTCTAACTCTCGCCAAGGCACCTTGTATATCACGATAGCCAAAGCCGATGCCACAGCCGAAGCAGCCAAGAGTGAGAGCTGGCTGCCGCCCATAATAGCATCGCTGCCAAAGAGGTGGATTGTTACTGCAAGCAGTAGCACAAGCACCGTAAGGGGTATGAATGAGATGAGAATCGAAGGTGTTCTCTTTGGGGATAACTGTTCCATATAACCTAACTTTTTCGGCTGCAAAGATACTGAAAACTGAGCAACCATAGCCCTAAACGGAACAAAATATGATGTAGATATTAAAAAATTTCAATGCTTTTTATATATTTGCATTACCAAAATCGTGATTTTATGATACGTCTTTCGGTGATAATATCTACGTACAACCGCTCTGCACTGCTGATGCAGACGCTTCAGTCGCTGGTGGAACAGAATGCTTCACGCTATGATTGGGAGTGTGTGGTTGTCAATAACAACTCAACAGATGACACCGCCGAGCGTGTGGAGCAATTCATAGCCGAGCACGCAGGATTTAACTTTAAGATGGTCAACGAGCTCAACCAGGGACTCTCATACGCTCGCAACAGAGGCATACGTGAGAGCGAGGGCGAGTATATAGCCATACTCGATGACGATGAGCGTATAGCACCCGACTTTGTGGATGCCTACATCGAGCTATTCGATAAGGTGGAGGATGCTGTGGCTGGCGGAGGTCCTATCGTGGCGGAGTATATGACCGAGAAGCCATCGTGGATGTCGCCATACACCGAGCGACCAATAGCTAACACGATGTATTTTGGTGATGAGATAAAGCCATTCCCCAAAGGCAGAATTCCGGGAGGCGGTAATATGGCTATTCGCCGCAATGCCATACGTCGCTATGGGGTGTTCGATACGTCGCTGGGTTATGTAGGCGAGGATTTAGTCGGTGGCGAGGAGAGCGACCTGTTTGAGCGATTGGAGATTGCCGGAGCTAAATATTACTACGTGCCAAAGGCTGTGATGTATCATATAGTGCCCGAGAGCAAACTCACGAAAGAGTATTTTGAGCGACTCTGTTTTAATATAGGTGTGAGTCAGCGTCGCCGTGCTCGTTACTTCCGTCGTGAGCGTAAGGTGCTTCTGATGGAGAAGGTCAAGTGGTGTGCGACACTTCTGATTGCCGCCTTCTACACCCTGACGTTCCGTCTGCCAAAGGCCCGTTATCTGATACTGATGCGACAGTGCATATCGCGAGGTCTGAAGCATAAATAGTCCAATTGTGCAAAAGGAATTTTGTGTTATATAGCAATAACTAATATGAGTCTATCTATGAAATCGTAGGTAGGCTCTTTTTTATCTTATCAAATTATTATTTTTTTATTAAAACCATTGTTTGTTATGAAAAAATATATTAACTTGCGTTGGATTCTTGGTTATTGTGTGTAAAACTCTAAAACAAACAACTTATGAAAAATCCTTTTATATATTTGTTTGCAGTTATGCTTATAGTCTCTGCTTCTACAGCTTCTGCCCAAGAGCTAAAGATTGAGAGGGAGATTACGGTTGAAAAGCCGACTTATACTGATGACCAGTTGAGGATTCGCACGCCGTGGGGATATTTTGATGATATAGCGGAGGCTGCCACAGAGAAGGGCTTAATTCTTACTCTGCCCGAAGGTTTTACTGCGTGGTCGAGTGGTTATTCCCGTGGAGCAGTTGATGATTGCCAATTATTATCCGATGACGGAGAGGCACTATTAATACTCTCGCCTGCATTTGATCCGAGTAATGTGGCAACAGTCGAATATAAGGGCAATATTGTAGCTGCTTGTTGGAGGAGTTCTGATCCTATTGAGCCATCAGAGCGGAATCCTCAGGCTATAGAGATATTTTATGAGCAGCTGCGTAGTCGTAAGGATTTGACAGATGAGAGCAATGCGAATACTCCAGCTCCCCACAAAGAGATGTCGAAGCGAAAGGCTCGAAGATTGTTTAATGCTGAGAGGGGATACATATCAGAGGGTTCGTTCATAAGCGAGATTGATGGCAGACAATATCATACGGTACATCACGTGTTGAAAAAGGGTGATAAGTTGATATACTTCACATTGCGAATGACAGACGAGGGGCTGAAGAATAAAAGACAATATCTTGAGGCTTTGTATAAGGCGGTGCGGTTTGAGTAGGGTTGCTCAACTCTATACATAAACAAGACGGTGGTTGTCCTGTTGGGCAACCACCGTTGATGTTCTTGTGAGGTATCACTTAGTCGCGTGATGAGCCAAAGATACGCAACAGATAGATGAAGAGGTTGATGAAATCGAGGTAGAGCGAGAAAGCTCCCATAAGGGCTAACTTCTGTCCCATCTCGTCAACCTGACCATACTGGGTAAATATCTGACGCAACTTATAGGTGTCGTAAGCCATCAAACCGGTGAAGATGACAACACCTGCGTAGGTGATAATCCAATACAAGCCCTCGGACTTCATAAAGATATTGACAACGGTGGCGATGACCAATCCGATAAGGAGCATAAAGAGCACGTTGCCAACCTTCGAGAGGTCGAACTTAGAGGTGTAACCTATCAGACTCATAGCGAGGAACGTACCGGCAGTAGTGAAGAATGCCGATGCGATAGATGCCTGAGTGTAGAGAAGGAAGATGACCGACAGAGAGACTCCCGTAAGCACTGAATAGAGTACAAAGAGTATGGTTGCCGAGAACATAGACATCTTCCACACGCGAGCAGAGAGCCACAACACCAACACAATCTGTGCGATGAAGAGTCCCCACACACCGAAGCTGCTGCTGAAGATAGTGTAGAGAATCTGCTCGTTGTTGGCTACAACCCACGCAGTGAGACCTGTGATGGCAAGAGCTGCTGCCATCTGCAGATAGACGCTCTTGAAAAGCGATGAAACAGCACTCGACGTGTCGTACGAAGGTGCATAACTGTGATTGTCCATAGTCTATGATTATTTAGTGTTTTGCAATAATAACGTATCTCGTGGTGCGATATTGTGTGAGTTTAGAACATATATTTCTCAGCCTTGACACGTCTAAATAGTTTGAGCATATCGCTCCAAGCCTCCTTGCTAAGCGTAGTGCCGACAATCTCGATGACCTTACCCGCTGCGATAGCTCCCAACGTGCCACACTGACGCAGCGACAAGCCCTCGCACATACCTGCTAAGAAGCCTGCGGCGTAGAAGTCGCCTGCACCTGTGGTGTCAACACGCTTGGCGGCAGCCATAATGCCTACGTGGACAACCTCCGAGCCCTGCTTGATGATAGCACCACCCGTGCCAATCTTTACCACAGCCAGGTCGCACATCTCGGAGATATATTGCAGAGCATTCAGCGGCTCCTGCTCTCCCGAGAAGGCGATAGCCTCATCTTTATTGGCGAAGACTATGTCGACATACTCCTTAACGAGGTTAATCAAAAAGTCGCGGTTCTCCTCCACAACATTGAAGCTCGCAAGGTCGATAGCCACCTTCAACCCCATAGCCTTAGCCTCGGCAGCAGCCTTAGTGATAAGGGCGTGGTTCTGCACCAAATAACCCTCGATATAGAGGCAGTCGTAGCCCTCGAAGAGCGAGCCATCAATCATCTCGGGCACCATCTCCAAAGCCGCACCGAGGTGGGTGAGCATAGTACGCTCGCCATCAGGAGAGATGAGCGATACGCACTTACCAGAGCGATGTGTGCCACGGAAGATATGTGGCTCGATACTCAGGTTGCGGAGTGCCTGCTCGAAGAAGTCGCCCGTAGTATCCTTACCTACCTCACCAATGAAGCCTGTCTGGCAGCCCATAGATGCCATAGCACGTATGGTGTTGCCCGCGGAGCCTCCCAACGAGAGGGAGTAGGGTAGTCCGGCAACGGACTTTGAGATAGAGGTCTGCAACGCAGCATCTACCAGATTCATAGAGCCTTTGGCTAAATCGTACTCGGCGAGGACATTGTCGTTTGCCAAGTTGACCAACATATCGGTGAGGGCATTTCCTATGCCGACAATTTTCTTCATCTGTTTGGGTTGTTTAGGATTTTTATCTGGTTTTAGTGGTTTACATTGAGAGTATTCTGATGATATCCAAGCCACGCAAATCGACGTGTGTGGAGTGCGAAATAGCTCGTTTGATAGGCACGTAGACCAACTCGCCATTCTTGATGCCTATCATCACATTGCGTTGTCCCTCGCTCAGTGCCTCGATAGCCATTGCACCCATCTTCGATGCGAGGATACGGTCCTTGGCAGTAGGAGAGCCTCCACGCTGGAGATGTCCGAGGATAGTTACGCGAGCGTCAAACTCGGGGAACTCCTTCTTGATACGCTCAGCCAAGCCCATAGCTCCTCCCGTAGCAGGATTCTCGGCAACGAGCACGATAGCAGAGTTCTTGCTCTTGCGGAAACCGTTGTGGATAAGCTCAGCTAACTGGTCGACCTCGGTCTCACGCTCGGGGATGATAGCAGCCTCAGCACCCGAAGCGATAGCACCATTGAGTGCAAGATAGCCTGCGGTGTTACCCATAACCTCGACAAAGAACAATCGCTCGTGGCTCGAAGCGGTATCACGCAACTTGTCAACAGCATCGACGATAGTATTAAGAGCGGTGTCGTAACCGATAGTCTCGTCGGTGCCATCGAGGTCGTTGTCGATAGTGCCAGGCAAGCCGACGATAGGCACGTCATACTCGGCAGCAAAGGTGAGAGCTCCCGCCAATGTGCCATCGCCACCGATGACAACCAACGCGTCGATACCCTCCTTACACATATTCTCGTATGCTATCTTACGGCCCTCGGCAGTGCGGAACTCCTTACTGCGAGCTGTCTTGAGGATAGTACCTCCCTGCTGGATGATGTTGCTGACGCTCTTGGACTGGAACTCTACAATCTCGCCTGTCATCAAGCCGTGGTAGCCTCGTTTGATACCCTTGACGGTGTAACCATTGTATATCGCTGTTCGCGTTACGGCACGTATCGCCGCATTCATACCCGGAGCATCACCGCCCGAGGTCAATATACCTATACATTTAATAGCCATAATATATTCTGTCGTTTTTTATTAACCTATAACCTTACAAAATATGTGCATTAAGTGAATATCTAATCGAAGTAGTCGTAGCGTGGCTCGCTACCCATCCACAGCGTGAGCTCACCGCCGGCAACTATCGCCTCGAAAGGAATACGTGTCGAGTGCCAAGCCTCGCCATTGAGCGTCATACGCTGAATGTAGATATTCTCATCGGAGTTGCCCTTAGCCTTAATGGTAAAGGTCTTGCCCGAGTAGTAGTCGCCATCGAGATGGATGGTAATCTCGCGGAAGAGAGGCGAGGTGATATCCAGCTCGGGATTGGCTCCCACGCCACCATTCATCTCGAAGAGTCCCATAGCACTCATAACATACCAAGCAGCCATCTGACCCTCGTCTTCATCGCCCTCCCAACCGTGGAAAGGTGTCGAGCCATAGTAGCTATCGAGGATAGCACGCGACCACTTCTGAGCTAACCAAGGCTTGCCAGAGTAGTTGAAGAGGAATGGGGTACACATATTAACCTCATTACCGTGGTTGATATAGAACTCTGCCGACTGTCCCATAGTGCGGTCGAAGACGTGAGCAGCAAAGCGGTGTTTCTCGGATTTGGCAAAGCCCTCCTCCAGACGCTCGTTGAAGAGCTCAACGCCAATGAGCTCGATAAGTCCCTCGATATCGTGTGGTACGTACCACGAATATTGCCAAGAGTTGCCCTCGATGAAGCCCTGATTGGAGAAGAGGTCGAAATTCTTGTCCCACTCGCCATTGCGATTGCGACGTACGACATACTTCAGCTCGGGGTGGAAGACATTGCGGTAGTTCATACTACGCTTGATAAATGCCTCTCCCTCCTCCTTCTTGCCAATAGCGAGAGCCAACTGACCTACACACCAATCATCGTAGGCGTAGTCGAGAGTCTTCGATACCACTCCATCCTCCGTAGGCATATAACCGTACTCAATATAGCGGTCTAACTGAGGGTTGCCTGTCCAGCCACGACAAGGGTGGTAGATACCCGTATGGGTTACATTCTTGCGGACAGCCTCATAGATAGCTTCGCCATCTTCGCGTATGCCTTTTTGGTAGGCTGCGACCATAAGTGCGGTCTCATGAGAGCCCTCCATAATGCCCGAGTACTCCAGACCTGCGGGACCCTTACAGGTCCAGCCATTGTGCTTGTAGAGCTCGAGCTGGGTGGTAACCCAATTATCCATATAGCGAGGTGTGATGATAGACCACAATCCATTTAGATTCCAGAATGAGTTCCAGAAGGCGTCGCCGCCATACATCTCGCCCGACGTGAGCTGCTGCACATTCTCGCAGGCGTCGACATACTTGCCATTAACGTCGCTCCAGGTCTGCTTGCCGGCATAAGAGCGATAGAGGTTGGTGTAGAACTTAGTCTTATCCTCCTCGCTGCCACCCTTGACCTCAATCTTTGAGAGCAGGTCGCTCCACTTCTGGCGTGTCTGCTTATGCACACGGTCGAAATCGTAGCCCAGAGGTGCGAGCTCTGCCTCCATATTGAGGCGTGCCTGCTCGATGCTCACAAGCGAGAGTGCTGTACAGACGGTAATCTGCTTGCCCTTCTCGGTAGTATAGAGGGCATAAACTCCGATATCGTTCTTGCCCGAAATCTCTGTGATGTTCTGCTGCTCACGTCCCTCATTCCAACCGTTGAGGGTATGGAAAGGCTCGCTGAAGCGGATGACGAAGTGGAGCTTATAGTCGTTCCAATTGCTCCAGTTGCCAGAGTTACAAGCTGCATAGCCCTCCAACTCCGTATCGCTCACCTTTGTGATTTTCGCATCCTTAATGCTGAAACCATAGTCCCACTCGGTAGGGAAGAGCAGGTCAATCAGCACGCGAGACTCACGTCGCTCGGGGAAGGTGTAGCGGTGCACGCCACAACGCGTGGTAGCTGTAAGCTCCGCCAAGACCTCGTGGTCGTAGAGGTAAGCCGAATAGTAGCCTGGAGAGGCTTTTTCGGACTCTTTGACGATACGAGAGTGATAGCCCGAGTTAGCACCCTTATAAGGCGAGTCAACAGAGTTGTTGCCAAGAGCCAAATCGGCTGTTGTAGGCATAATCATCAGTCCACCCATAGTCCAGGCGTGGATATGGCTGAAGCCCGAGATACTGCCTATGGCATACTCGTAGCCACCCATCCACACATTGCCCTGGTTGTCGGGTCCGAGCTGCACCATACCGAAAGGCTCCTGGGCATAAGGACCTAACATCCAACGTGAGTTAGATGTGCCGATAAACATATCGACGTAATCGACTGCAGATTTTCGCTCTTTGGCTACAACCGTCAGGGGTGATATGATAGCTGCGAAGAGCAGGGTGGTGATGATGTGCCTGAGTTTCATAAGCGTTATTTGTTACGAATAAGTCCGTCAAGAGTGGTGAGTCGCTGACGGATATAGTTTTTGATGACGTATACTTCGGCACTATATGAGCCGAGAGCCTGATAGTTCTGGTGTACCTGCTCGCTCAGAATCTTCCAACGCTTGAAGTTGAGTTGCTGAGACTCCTCCAGCATAGCTGCAGTCTGACCTACGTACTCCAACAGAGATTCTTCGGTAAGGTTGCTTGAACGCATACCATCCCAAAGCTCGATAAGACGGTCGCGAGCAGCCGTGTCTTCCTTGACGATACGGTTGACCAAATCACGTACGCTCCAACTTGCGACAGAGCCCTTAGAGGCATAGATGAAGTCGCCGATATTGTTGATTGGATATGTTCGGTTGTCGTTCTCGAAAGCCAAGTCGTAGTCCCAGATAGGTCCTGTATAGAGCTTGCCGCTGTTGCGATCCTTGTACATATAGACGCTCCAATAGGTGTCGGTGTTACCTGCAAATTCGCCCACGATGAAGAAACGCAGGAAGCTATCCAAATCCAAATACTTGCGATAGCCCTTAGCTTCGTCGGTGAAGTTAGATGCGAAGACTGCAGACTCCATAGAATCGAAGAAATTCTTGATGTAGGCACTCTGCTGTGCTACGATATCCTCATCGTCAGGAGATTTGATGGTAACGGGAGTTCCCTTGTTTGACTTGAAATAAGAGATCTCCTGCTCAGCATAGGCATCAATCTCGATAAGGTATCCACCTGTAAGGTTGTCGCCCGATACATCCTCTGGCTCCATCTCAGTGATGTCGACTCTGCCCTTAGCAACCTCTATTTGGTCGCAGAGCTGATAACAACCCTTATACTCTCCGTTGAGGATGACATCAACAGGGTGGCAGAATGGGGTGTAGCCAAGACCTGCACGGCGGCTGACCTCAAAAGCGAGGATATTACGCATCAGTGTCTTGTCGCCATAGTTGTTGATAAGAGTCCACTTCTTAGCCTTCGCGGGAGCTCCAAGAGGTGAACGCTTTGAGCTAAACTTCAAGCGGTAAGGCTTCTTCGGAAAGTTCCACGATGCATTACCACGACCACGTACGCCTGTCTCGGTGTCGGTCAAGAGTGATGTGCCATTGTCGGAGATGATGTGAACGGTACTTGTAATCTCATACTCCTTCGATGTGATATCCTGTGCTCCTGCGGTGTTGATAACAACCGTAGGGAGGTTTGTCAACTGATAGAGCTTTGAGTCATCGCCCTCGCCCTTCGTGCCATAGAACTCCAGCTCGGCAAGGTTGCAACGTACGTTGTTTGGCGAGACGTAACGCACATATCTAAAGCCGCGTGAGCAGTTGATAGTAGCGTAGGTCATCTGACGCTCGGGAGCAGAACTCTTGATGATGTGAATAGGTACAGCATCGATGAAATCGGGGGTGTTGGCACCCTCCAACACCGCCAGCTCAACACGATGACCGTGAGCCAGGCGAGGAGAGTAGCCAATCTTGGTGATGACGTGCTTCTCGCCTAAATCCAAGCCTACCCAAGTGCCCGAGCGGTCGTACGAGGCAAAATAGGTCTCATAGTCGCCGTCAAAGACGTTGGCTTTGGTGTTAGCCGTCTCACTCTGCTGGTTGCCATTGTCGTAATCCACCGAATAGCGTGTTCCGATAATCTCGCCTGTCAGCTTTGCCTGATTGCCTGGCTCAGGCTCTGGCTCAGGCTCTGGCTCAGGTTCTGGCTCGGGTTCCGGTTCCGGTTCCGGCTCCGGCTCAGGTTCGGGTTCTGGCTGAGGCTCTTCCTGTGGGTTTTCGGGGATAATGGTGTCATCGTCGCCGCAAGAGATAAATGTCAGGGCTCCGATTAAGGTTGCAACGAGCAGAAAGTACTGGTGTCTCTTCATAGGATATAAATAAATTTTTACAAAGATACAAAACTTTCTGCCAATGCCAAAACAATGGACGACAGAAAAGGCTGCCTGACGCAACAGTCAAACAGCCTCCAAAAATCCAATGATTGAGCTTATTCTAATAGTGCAGCTCCATACCGTCTACCCACAACGTGCTCTGGTCGCTACCGGTGAAGTAGTCGCCCAACATACTTGCCGCACACGACACGATGATGTGCGTAGGCTTACGTGAGGTAGAGACGTACTCGATAGGAATCTCAACCTTAATCCATCCGTCGGTAGATTTGTTGCTCACGAAGCTACCATAGCCGATGACAGCCTCCGACTTAGGATTGAAGTAGGTAGATGGCTCGAGAGTGTTAATCTGAACGGGACAATCGGGTGTTCCACCATACTTACGGTAGTCCCAGTCGCCGACAGCAATAAATACCTGGCAACGGTCGGGGTCGCCCTCCTTGACAGGGTCATTGTCGGGTACACGGTCTACGCGGTTGATGATACCACAATCATACTTGAGCCACAACGATAGCATACGTGGTCGCTGCTCGAATGGACGACCGAAGTTGATAACGCCGCCCGATGTGCCTACGACACGTACAAACTCACCAACGAAGATGTTTCCTGCGGCAAACTTGATGATTACCCACTCCGACTCCAAACGTGCAGAGTAACGGCCATCCATCTTCTCGTTAGCATCGGGGTTGGTGATAGAGTAACTCTCACCAACGGTCGTTGAGCCCTTGTTACCCGAACACCACCACTTGGTCTGCTGCTCGATAATCGATGAGACAGGGTTGTAGAATGAGTAGTATTTGTCGGACTCAGCGTTGCTGAAGACCTCGAAACTTGGGTTTACGAGCTGACGTGCCTGCTCGGTAGTGAAGGTGTAGGTCTCGGTCTTATGCTCGCCACTATATGCGTAGCACTCGTAGGTTGTCAATGGCTCCAATGGCTCGGCAGCAGCAGAGAATGCACCACCATCGATGGTGAGCTTGTCGCCGCTAAGGTCAATCCACTCTGTCTCGCCCTGCTTGCGATACTTAAAGCCATTCTTAAGCTCGGCAATACCGCTCGCCTTGAGCCAAGCGACGCCTGTCCAGGCATTGACATACTTCATCTCAACGACAGTCTCGGTCTGCTCGACATAGAGCATCCAGACCTCTGTCCTGCCGTGAGCGGTAACCTCGACACGCTGTCCCTCGGTGAAATCTTTCATCTGCTCCATCGATGGAGAGTATGTAGTGATATCCTTTGGACCGAGTTTGAGCGATGTAACGGTGATGTCGCTCTTGTCCTGAGTATCCATAACATACATCACGACGCGTCTATTCACATCGTCAATTACGGAAGCTCCCACCTGTCCCTCTACGGTGCAGTAGCGTTCGATGCTCTGCTCGGCACTGATAGTCCATACGTAGTCCTGGAAGATGCTGAGCGTTACGGAGAGCTTGTTCGATAGGTCGTGTGTACCTGTCAAGTCCCACGAAGCACGTGTCTGCTCGTCGGCGAAACTTACGCTGCGGATAGTAACATTCTCTATGTCGGTCTGCTCCTCAAGGGTCAGCACAACCTCTTGTCGCTCGGAGTTGATATATACGTCGCTCACACCCTCGGCATCAATAGCTGTGATACGTGGATGGATGACGGGCAGTGGGATATCGTTCTCTATACAACCCGCAAACAGAACTGCAATGAGTGAAAATAGTGTAAATCTCTTCATAGCCTTTTCATTTTACAAGTGTAGTGATAAACCAATGCTGATATCGAGTATGTCGAGCTTGAAGTTGGCTTTCGAGAAGTCTCGCTTGCCGACTAATGCTCCATCGCGATAATATTTTGTGTTGTTGTACGATACGCCACCAATACCTATCGAGACGTGTGTACTCAGATTGTTCATAGCGAAGACAACGATACCCGGATGCACACTAAGCTTTATTTGGTTGCTTTTTGTATAGGCGTTTTCGGTTTGTGCATTGTATCGGAAGTTGGTCTTGCTGTTGGTGTAACCCAAAGCTACATCGTTGAAGAGACCTATGCGGCCCTTGTTGTCCAGACCGACGTAGATGCGGTAGTAGACTGATGTCTGATACGATGTGAGCTTGCCACGCAAGTTCTCTAACTCAAATTCGAGGTCATCACTCAACAAATCCAACTCCGCAGCGTCGATGGTTGCGTCGGCTGTGGTGTATTGGAAACGAAGACCTATCGCCTGGTTGTTCTTGATGGCGTAGGATACAAATGGGGCAATCTTTGTGAGTGAGCCATTGGCGTCGAGCCCGTTTATAAGCAGAGCATACTCGCTGTTGCTGCTCGACATACTTACGTGTGAAATCTGAGCTCCCACCTGCCACTCTCCTTTGGGGATGATGAGGTGCTGGGTGAGTGCACGACGTTTGCGATGAGTGGTGGAGTCGCCCTTGTGAGGCATCTCCTCGCCAAGCTTGATGGTCTCACGCTTGGCTCTCGACTTGGTCTGCTCCTGTGCATAGAGGGCGTCTACAGAAGCTACACAGAGCAGAAGAATAACCGTTAAGATGTACTTTTTCATAATCTGTTAGCTTGTTTATAGATAGCACGCTATGCCGAAGCCGATAGCGAAAATGTTAACTTTGAAATTGATGCTTGTGGTGCTGCGACTACCTGTGTATACCTGGTTGTGCACCTGGTCTACGTGTGAGTAGTTGAGTCCGAGCATACCTACGTTAAGCTCAAGAGCTATGCGGTCGCTTAGGAATGCGATGAGTCCGGGGCATACGCCGAGGGTTACGTTTGACGACTCCTCGTATGTGCCCAGAATGCTGGTTCCGTGTCCATCCATCAGCTTAGCCTCGCCACGACCGTAGCCGAGCTGTGTCTCGCTGAAGATGGCAAATCGTTTAGACGCTCCGAGAGGGATGTAGTTACGATATACCGCTGTGGCTGAGAAGTTGTGGCTCAGCGTGTGGTAATCCTTCACGTTGACATCGATATCCTCGATGCTGAGGTTTGCCGTGTCGACATTCAGCATATTGCGGCTATACGAAAAACGCATACCGAGTCCCATATTGTCTTTAATCATATAGCAAAAGACGGGACTCACCGAGAAACGATAGCCGTTGGAGTTGATATCCTCGATGATGAAGAATTGGTAGTCGGTATTCTTGTGGGTGGAGTATCCTACGGAGCCTCCGACCATCCAAGAGCCCTTCTCGACAAAGGTCGTAGAGTTGAGGTCGAAACCTCTATCATAACGCTGTGCGTGGGCGTTGAAGATACCCACGACACATAACGTTACGATTGATAGAAACAGTTTACGCATTCTTATACGTCCAAAATGTGCCTCCCCGAAGGGAGGCGTTTATAGTTCAGTGTTATTTTACAGTTACATTCTCATCGTAGATAAGCTCCATATCGTCAATCCAGAGCTTACTCTCCTTACATCCTGCAAAGTAGTCTCCCAAGTAGCTTGATGCACAAGAGATGATGATGTGAGTAGGCATAGTCTTCAAATCGGCATACTTAAGGTCGATTACAACCTCCTGCCACTCGGTCTCGGTGTAGTTGAACATCTTATCACCATAAGCGATTGTAGCTGCATCGGTGTTGAAGTCTACGAATGTGCTTGTGTTGGTAGTGTTAATCAACACAGGGCTCTCAGATGTACCACCATACTTGGCTGGTGTCCAAGTACCCAAAGCAACCTGAACACGACCAGAGTCGTAGTCATCAGTTGTGAGCTTACCACCTTCAGGACCACCTGCGGTAGTTACCTTACCTGTGCTATACTTAGCCCAGAAGCGGAGCTTTGTAGGACGACCTACGAATGGACGACCAAAGTAAACAGTACCACCTGAAGTTCCGATTACCTGACCGAACTTACCGCTGAAGAGGTTACCTGCTGCGAACTTTACAACAGCGAAAGCTGACTGCAAACGTGCTGACTGTGTACCCTCCTTGTAATCTGAAGTATCGGTTGTAGCAATGATGTAGCCAAAGTCACCCGAACCTGCGTTACCTGAACCCCACCAAGCGGTCTGGTTCTCGATGATTGATGATGCAGGATTCCAGAATGAAGGGTACTTCGATGACTCGTCGTTAGATATATCCTCGAAACCTCCGTTTGGTACATTTGGTGCTACGTCAGTAGTGATGGTCTTAGTGCCATCAACGATAGTCTCGGTGCTATCTGCCAGGGCTACAACAACCAAACGATACTCATAAACAGTCGATGGAGTCAAACCACTCAATACTGAAGAGAATACGCCCTCGTTAACTCTTGTAGCTGCACCCAGGCGAGTCCAAGACTCAGTGCCACCATCGGTGTACTTGCGATACTCGAAGTAAACCTTTGTTGCATCGTACATTGACTCGTCAACATCGGCGTGAAGAGTTGTGTGAGTAGCCCAGGTCTCATATTTCTTGGTTGTAGAGATACCAGTTGAAGTAGGCTCGAAGACAATCTCATCCTCAACCTCTGTAACGGTCTTATCAACACTCAAAGTGAGTGTGAGTGTACCATCCTTCTCAGTGTACTTGAACGCCATCTTGTAACGCTTACCCTGCTCTACGGTGAACTTACCATCCTTAGTGAATGATGAGCCATCCTTAAGCAATGTACCAGCAAATGCCCAGGTCATCTCTGGCTCGAAAGCATCATCAGCGATGATGAAGAAACCATCCTTACCGCTCTTTGCTGAGTCGTAAACGAGGTTGTCCTCACCCAAAGCGACGGTGAGTGTATAGTTAGTACCGAAAGCCTCAGCGATGGTTGCATCGAATGAAGGCTGAGTTACAGCGTTGCAAACGCTTGCAATAACCTCAACAGGGGTAGTTGATGCTACGCCGGCAGCTACTGTGAACTCGGCAGTACCCTTGTAGCTCTTGCTATCGAATGATGCGATAACAGGATTCTCCTTAACTCGCTCACCTGCTGTAACGTCAACACGATACTTGTCGGTGCCTGTTGTTGCAGGGAGGAAAATCTGTGCTGGGAGGGTAGAGTAGGTGTACTGACGTGCCAAACCCTCGTATGCAGGCTTATAAATCTTGATAACTGCGTCCTGGAGTATCTCGTCAGCTGTTGCACGAGTTGCAACGTCATCCTGAACACCCAGGCTCAATGAGATAGCACCCTCCTGTGCAATCTCCTGCTCAGCAGCGTCGTGCGAGCAAGCTATGGCAGAGAATAAAACACCTGCCATAAGTATAATTGAATATATCTTTTTCATAGTGTATTATCTCCTTAATTTAGTTCTGTGATGCATAATCTGGTACACTCATCACGATTGTTACATCCTTTGTACAACCCTTCTGGTCAACTACGCTCATAACGAATGTGTGGTTACCTGGGAAGCCGAGAATTGGCTGCTGAGCCTTGCTCAAGTCGAAATCTACTTGGGTCATACCAATCAACTCTGAGCCGTGAGGGAATGGAACGATGCCAAAGATACCCTGTGCAGCCGTTGATGGATTAACAAGGTCAACGATAGGACCACCAACCAAATCCAATGCATCCTCAAATGCAGGGTTGTCAGAAGAGATAGTAACGATGAACTTACGTACGCCATTAGGAACATTAGCCTGCATAGTAAGTACCATATTCATTGTAGAAGGGTCTGTTGGGTCGCTCATAGCAGGGATAACGATAGGCTGCGAAATATCGAATGCACAAGTGCTGACAAGCTCGATGCCGCCATCGCCCTGTGGCTTATTAGGATCCTCGCCCATAGTATCCTCTGAGCCCTCGACATCCTCGCCCAAAGTGCTATCCTCAACGTAGTTGTTAATCTCGATGTCGAATGTAGCGTTACCCTCCTCGTCTACCTTCTTAACAAAGGTAATCTGACGCCAGGTAGCAGGTGCGATGTTGTCAAACGCCTTAACCATACGCTGAGTCTTAATCTCGCCATCAACATTCATAACACCACTGAACTTAACCTCCATAGTGGTGTTAACTCCATTGTTAACCTGGAAGAAACCATTCTCCTTCTTGTAGCTAACCTTACCGTTGGTGTAGGTTACAGGGTACTCCAACTCGCCACCCTGACTTGAAGAGTCGGTGATAGAGACAGTTGTTGTACAGTTGCCGGCAATCATCTTGACAAAGTCGTCGTTGTAGGCAACAGAGACCTTACACTGTACGAGCTTACATACCAACTCGCCGATAGAAGTTGTCTCGCCAGCCTTAATCTGGATATTCTCCTTTGTTACGCCATAGATTGGGGTCTCGAAAGCTGCTGCAGGGACTGTCTTAGCAGACTGTGCCACAACAGTGTAAGTACCCTCTGGGAGCAAAACCTCGCCCTGAGTGTTGTTCAGGATAGCTCCGTATGTAGTGTCGAGGCAGAGTACCTCGTCGCTATTGTATACCAAAATAGAGTAGTTGTCGACCTCGCCTGCACGAGTTACCAACTCTACATTCTCATCAACGATCATCTCTCCTGCAAACGAGAGTGTACCGCACTTTACTTGCTGCTCACCGCCATAGTTGAACGTATCCTTGCTACAAGATGTCAACACAGCCGATGCGAGCAAAATCAATGAAAGAAACTTTTTCATATCTGTTAGTTTTTATTTTTTATTACTCATTAAGCTCAATCTCGCCCATATCGACCTCGGTAACCTCGTCGTTGAGAGTGATTGTGATTGTTCCGATACCTCCGATGTTAGATGCGTCGAATGCTACGGTGTAGCAAGATGCAGCCTGTGCACGGTAATCCTTGCTGAAAGCAACTGCTTTACCTGACTGTGAAGTGAAGGTAGTTGCGATATTGAAGTCGGTAGCATCGATAAATGCACCCTTAGTCTCACCCTTTGCAAACTCGATAGGAGTAGAGCCCGATGTAACGGTTACCTTATCGAAAGAGTAGTACTTGAGGAACATAGGGGTGTAAGTGAAACGAACGATAGCGTTCTGCAATGTTACAGGAATCTTAACAGCAGTCTCCTGTGCACCTACGATAGTGAAAGCAACCTTCTCGCTGGCAAATACAGGCTTATCGAAACCTGCGTTACCATTGTCGTAGAGAGCGGTTACTGTGTAGTCGCCGACCTTAAGTGGAGTAGCTACGGGGTCCCACTCGCCAATAGTGCCGGTCCAAACCTGCTCATTATCCGCGTCGAGGATAGTGATGGTGAAATCTGCAGCAGCAGGTACTGTGTAGCCACCTGTTGCCTCGCCGATTGTAATCTGTGCACGTGTGATGTTCTCAACATCCTGCGTAGCACTGACATCAAATGTCAGATAGCCTGTTGCTACCTCGGCACTCTCGTCTCCGTCATTGTTGCAAGCTGCGAAGCCCAGAAGCAAAGCAGCCGACAAAAGCAATTTTGTAAACTTCATACCTTTTTGTTTTACTTTTTAAGTTGTTTTGATAATTAAATTGTTAATATTTTTTGGGGTGTTATGTCAACACTAATGGTTTAGGTGTTAAGGAGTTTTATTATGTTTTTATTGCACTATCTGTACCTTAATATTGTCAATATATACCCAGTGGTTCTTATAATTTACCAAGTGGTTGGTTGTTCCGGATGCTGCTGCCTCCCAAGAGAGTCGATGTCGGTTGGTACAACCATTGATTTCAAAACCCTCGATTCTGTAATACTTGCTTGGGTAGACATCATCCGAGAATGATGACATGTTTGATGCGCTTGGCAATGATACCGTTCTTGCATTCTCAACATGTTCTCCACCTGTCTGTGAGCCAAACAACGGTTTGTACCACCAATAAGATTGGATTGGTCCTTGCTTAGTAGTATATCCGTAGCTGAGTGAAAGACATTCATCTGCGCTCTCCTCTGTTACAGCATTATAATCAAATGATACCGTAACTTTGACTGATGCTCCGGACTTCAAACCTGTCATAGCACCTGCATCTACTCGACCGTTATATAAGCCCCAAGTAGTTTCATTTCGAGCTCTAATACGGATAGCTGTGCCTGCCTTACCCGAAGTCTGCTCACCTGTCCAACCCGGATAGAAGAATGTGTCGTCTATGTTCTTACCACCTTGACGTTTTTCTGATACATTACCTCCGTTGATATCATAGCCCTTCAAGAGGCTGAAGTCCTCAAAGAACAGATATGGAACAGTGATTCCGATATCGTGACGCTTGGCTGTCGCAAGGTCCGCAGGCATTGTTATCTTGTCGCTAACCAATGCGTGAACGGACTCAAATTTGACCACAATTTCTTGACCTGCAATAGCAGTCAAGATTGATTTGTCTCCAAAAGTGAAATCTACATCGTGGTAGCCTGTTTTTACGAAACTTGCAACGTCGGTTATGCGATAAATTTCATCGCCTGCCTGAGTGTGGAATGTGATAGTGTGTACATCCTCGCCAAGATTGTTGCCATTCCAAATAAAACGAATGTAATGGCGGTCAACGACATTGGAACAGTCCAATGAAACAGGCGTTATATGACCTGCCAACATAGCTCCTCTGCCACTGAGGGAGAGAATTGTGCGTGCAGCACGTGTTGCAGAATAGACTTTAACCTCTATCTGGTCTCCATCAGAAAAAGCTGACGTAGGGAAAATAGAAGCACAGGCGTGCTTGATTTCTGATGCAGATTGTGAAGCCTCAAAAGGCTCAGCGAGAATCAAAGTCATATTATTGGATTGGTTGCTGAAAGTTGGGGTACTCTCAGGCGACCTATAATCCAAAGATATGTCGCCAGCAATAGGCTGAGGCATAGCTATTTCAAGACGTTCAACTGCTTCACCATTGGCAAAGCCCCACTTCATAGCAGGGACATAGAAACGCAGGGCGTGCAGGGCGTGATTCATCTGAAGAGTCAAGCCATCGTTGCTAACCTCATAATTGCCAGGGATATGGGTTACTGTGCCAAGTGCACCACCCTCGGCAGGAGTAGCAACCAAAACAGCTGCACCGCCCGAAATAGTGCCATCCTGGATGGTAGGTACGTTGAATGTAGCAGTTGTGCCACTTACAGATTTTGGGGTAGGGTAGGTTGCATAGTAGGTGTATGTGTCATCAGCCATAGCCGACGCAAGAGTAGTTGTGAAGAAGGCATTGCTGGCTGGCAGGTCGCGGAAATAGAGCTTAAAAGTCTGATTGCTGAGCTTATAGCTGCCATCGCTGCCCACAGCCCACAGAGCGACCTTATCGTCTACGCTCCACGATGTGCTGACGCCATCGTCGTTAATGGTAGTACGTGTCTTGCCATCGCCAAGCCACAAACCAACCTCGACACCTCCGTTAGGCGTTACGACACTCTCGGCATCACCCTTCGAACAGGCGATGAGGCAGAGTGATAACACCATAGTAAATATTGCTGCTAACCTACTAAGTTGCATACTATCAATAAAATATATAACTAACCCCAAAAATCGCAAATCCCCTTTTTAGGAATTTACGTCGGCAAAAGTATGTAATTCAAATTTTGTTGAGAAATTTTTTCAACGAACAGCCCCTTTTTTATCACAGAAAATCCCACCATCGCAGGGCAAAAAAAGAGGGCATCCGACGTGTGAAATCGGATGCCTTGCAAATTCATTATGTGGAAGTTAGACTTTTTCGGTCTGGACTACTTCAGATACTTGTCCAGCCAGCCGAAGAACTCTCGGTTCCATACCATAGAGTTCTGTGGCTTGAAGACCTGGTGTGCCTCGTTCTCAAACTCAACCAAACGAGCGTCGATGCCACGAACACGTGCAGCGGTGAATGCCTCGAGCGACTGAGTGTAAGGGATGCGGAAGTCGTACTCGCCGGTGATGATGAGGATTGGGGTGTCCCACTTGTCGACAAAATTGTGTGGCGAGCCAACGTATGAGCGTTGAGCTGTCTTGTTGGACTTATCCCAATATGGACCTCCGTAGTCGTGGTTGATGAAGAAGAGCTCCTCGGTCTGACCATACATAGACTCGAAATTGAAGATACCGCAGTGTGAGATGAACGCCTTGAAGCGGCCCTCGTGGTGTCCTGCCAAGTAGTAAACAGAGTAACCACCATAAGAGGCACCGATACAGCCCATACGGTCGCGGTCAACCCAACTCTCCTGCGATACTTGGTCGATAGCAGCTAAATAATCCTCGATGTTCTGACCTGCATAGTCGCCCGAAATCTGCTCACGCCACTCAGAGCCGAAAGATGGGCAGCCACGGCGGTTAGGTGCTACGATGATGTAGCCCTGTGAAGCCATAAGCTGGAAGTTCCAGCGGTAGCTCCAACCGTTTGATACTGTGCTCTGTGGACCGCCCTCGCAATAGAGGATGGTAGGGTATTTCTTCGTTGGGTCGAAGTCGGGTGGAAGGATAACCCAGGTGAGCATCTCCTTGCCATCGGTGGTCTTAATCCAACGCTTCTGCACCTCGCCCATACGCACATTATCGTAGACAAAGTCGTTGATGTGTGAGAGCTGAGTGAGTGAGCCATCGGCGAGGTTGACATCGTATATCTCCTTGTCGCGTGAGATAGTCATCAGCGTAGCATAGCACTTATCGCCTGCGATGCTCATCGATGCTATGTCGTGGTCGCCACGTGTGATGGTCTCGATAGCAGGGATAGTGCCCTCGGTAGGGATGGTGAGCTTACAAATCTGATGTGTACCGAAGAGTGGAGAGATGAAATAGAGGGTAGAGTTGTCAACCCAGGTAACACTCTGCACACTATGGTCGAAGCCCTCGGTGAGATAACGCATCTCACCACTTGCAACATCGTAGATGAAGAGGCGATCCTTGTCGGACTCATAGCCTGGTGTAGCCATCGAGCTGAATGCCAACAGTGAGTCGTCGGGCGACCATACAGGATAGCGGTCGTAGCCTACGAAATCGGCTTTGTGCTGTTCGGTTGGTTTGTTGATATTCGTGGTTGAGCCATCGCGAGTGTCGTAGATGTAAATGTCTGAGTCAGTAGATATTGCATAGGCTACGCCTGTGAGCTTCTTGCAGGTGTAAGCCAGACGTGTACCGTCGTTGCTCCACGCAATCTCGGCTGCATCGAAATAGGGAGCCAAAGGTGCATCCCACGCAGCATCCTCGCCGATGATATCCTTATCGTTTGCGATGCCGTCGGCTGTCAGATCGGCAACGAAGATGTGGCTGTAATAGCCCTCATCCCAATAGTCCCAATGGCGTGCCATAAGGTCGTCGTAGATGCGAGCTTTAGACTTGTCCATATCGGTGTAAATGTCCGAAGACTTGCGGTTGGCAGCCTGCACCTTACGGGTGTAGAAGAGACGGTCGCCAGCGGGGCTGATACCATAAGACTCTATGCCTCCCTCAACCTTTGTAATCTGAACAGGGTTTTTACCATCAGCAGCCATCTTCCACAGCTGATTCTCGCCGCTGCGGTTAGATGTGAAGTATATGCTCTTGGAGTCGGAACTCCACTGAGCATCACCATTGGTCGAGGTGTTGTCGGTGAGGGTGAGCTCCTCGCCACTCAGCACGTCGCGAACATAAATCTGCGACAAGCCCTTGTTCTCTGCCATATCGTAGCGAGTGATGGTGTAGAGAGCCTTAGTGCCATCTGCCGAGAGTGCGACAGAGCCGAGACGTCCCATCTTCCACATCACCGCAGGAGTGAATTTACCCTCAGCAATCTCCTCTGCTGTGAGCGAGTTTTCAATATTCAGGGGTGTCGGTTGCTCGTTACGTGGAGAGCAGGCACCCAATGCAAAAGCTGCAATAGCCATAATAAAGGATAATTTTTTCATATTTACATAGGTATTTTAACTTCAAAATTGTTATTTTTGCATTTGAAATAGCTCAAACCGTAAATTATATGAACGATATGCTTCTACAAAAGCCCCAGGCTCATAGCTCAATCGTGCTCCCGCTGCCCTTCGAGGCTGACGGTAGCATACGCTTGTCGTTTGCCGAGGCGGAGTTGCTTATCACCCCAACAGCACCTGCCGAGGGCTGGTACTGTGTAACACTTTCGGCAGAAGAGACTATTTCACGAGCGAAGATAACGACTTTTCTTGGAAAATACAACAAGGTGGCACTTTTATCGCCCTCGCCACGCGACCTGTTCGAGTCGATAGCAGAGCAATTCGTATGGATAGAGGCTGCGGGAGGCGTGGTGGAGTGCGACGAGGGAGATGTCGTTATGATTCGCCGCAACGAACGCTGGGATTTGCCGAAGGGTCATCGCGAGGAGGGAGAGGATTATGCCACTTGTGCTGCACGTGAGGCAGAAGAGGAGACAGGTGTGAAGGTGGAGAGCGTGGGACGACTGCTCGCTCGTACGATACATTGCTATCAGTTATTTGGTCGCTGGGAGATGAAGTTTACAGCGTGGTATGCTATGCGTGCAAAGTGCCGCTCGGAGCTCTCGCCACAGCAGAGCGAGGGTATAATATGTGCCGAGTGGGTGCCACGCAACAAGATAGAGGAGAATATTTCCACCTCATTTCCTACAATTAAATCGGTTTTTGCAGCGTTCTTGGAGTAAACGAATGATGTTATGGTAAAGATATTATGGGTTGACGACGAGGTGGAGTTGCTGAAGCCTCACGTATTGTTTCTGAAGGGTAAGGGCTACGATGTCGAGACGTGTAACAACGGTTACGACGCTGTCGATATGGTGCGTGCTGCGGCATACGACCTTATCATACTCGATGAGATGATGCCCGGTATGACGGGATTAGAGACACTTCCTCTGATTAAGGATGTGCGACCAACAACACCCGTTATTATGGTTACGAAGAGCGAGGAGGAGAATATTATGGATAAGGCTATCGGCTCGAAGATTGCCGACTACATAATAAAGCCTGTAAATCCTAATCAGGTGTTGCTCTCGATAAAGAAGAATGTTCACTCGCAGCAGTTAGTAACAGAGCAGACGACAGCCGACTATCGTGCCGAGTTTGGTCGTATAAGTTCGATGTGCCAGATGGCAGATAGCTTCGAGCAGTGGTGTGCGATATATCGTAAGTTGACAGCGTGGGAGTTGGAGCTATCACAATCGTCGGACCAGAGTGTCAAGGAGGTGCTGTCGTATCAGAAGAGTGAGGCGAACAAAGAGTTTTGTAAGTTTGTGCGTCGCAACTACTACGACTGGATAAACAAACGTGTCGACGAGGAGCAGATACCTGTGATGTCGCATACACTGATGCGAAAAAATATCTTTCCCGAGGTGGATAAGCACACCAAGACAACGCTGCTGCTGATAGATAACTTCCGCTATGACCAATGGCGTGCCATAAGTTCTATGCTGAGAGGTTACTACGATGTGGAGCGAGATGATTTCTACTGTGCCATACTCCCCACAGCAACACAGTATGCCCGCAACTCTATATTTGCAGGTCTGATGCCGCTGGCGATAGAGAAACTGATGCCGGGCAAGTGGTTAAACGATAATGAGCAGGGTGGTAAGAATCAGTACGAGGAGGATTTCCTGGCTCGCCAGATAAAGATGAGCGGCAAGAATTACCGTTGGACATTCGATAAGTTGGTACGTCCCGATGCAGGTCGTCGACTGATAGATAACATCAGTCGAATATACGATGCAGACTTCTCGGTGATAGTATATAACTTCCTTGACATACTCTCCCACGCACGTACCGAGACAGATATCATACGTGAGCTGACCGAAGATGACGCTTCGTTCCGCTCGCTGACACGTTCGTGGTTTGAGCACTCGGATCTATACATAATACTTAAGCTCCTCTCGGAGCGAGGACACCGCGTAGTAATCACATCGGACCACGGAACAATACGCGTAGATAATCCTGTGAAGGTTACGGGCGACAGAGAGACGTCGGTAAACTTGAGATATAAGACAGGTCGTAACCTGCAATATAACTCGCGTGAGGTGTATGAGGTGCAGAACCCCGAGGATATTCAGCTGCCACGAATAAACCTCTCGTCGAGCTACATATTTGCGTACAACTACGACTTCTTAGTATATAATAACGATGCCAACAAGTTTATCCGTTACTATCGCGATACATTCCAGCACGGTGGTATCTCGATGGAGGAGATGATTGTGCCATACATAGTTTTGGAACCTAAAAAATAGATAATAGATGAAGCAAATCAAGATAGATTCGCTCTCGGAACTCAACGACGTGGCTCGCGAGATTATAGACTCGTTAGAGGGCCGCACGGTGGTGCTCTTTCGTGGTGAGATGGGTGCGGGAAAGACTACACTCATTTCGCGTATCGTCGAGGAGCTGGGGGCTGAGGATAACGTGACGAGCCCTACCTTCGCTATTGTGAACCAATATGAGGGTACGGAGTGTCGTATCTACCATTTCGACTTCTATCGCATAGAGCGGTTGGAGGAGGCATACGACTTCGGATATGAGGAGTATTTCTACTCGGGCGACCTGTGTCTTGTGGAGTGGCCCGAGAAGATTGAGCCGCTGCTGCCGGAGGATGCTATGCAGGTGATGATTCGTGTGGTGGATGAGGACTCACGTATTTTTGAGATAGAGTAAAACGAAAACTTTGAGATATGGATTTTATTCCTTTTACATTTGTCGATTTCCTCGATATATTGCTCGTTGCATCGCTGATGTTCGGTCTGTATAGAATGACACGAGGCACAAATGCTCCGTATATCTTTACAGGACTGATTATAATCTATGCGGTGTGGGTTATCGTGCGAGCCCTCAATATGATGTTGTTGCAGACAATTCTGGGACAGATTGTGAGTGTGGGTATGTTGGCTATCATAATCATATTCCAGCCCGAGCTGCGAACATTCCTTCAGGTGCTGGGTATGCGACAGAAGGGATTTAACTTCGTAAACCGCATATTCAATATGGATAAGCCAAAAGAGGTGAACCTCGAGCCTATCGTAAGAGCTTGCAGCGATATGTCGGTAACCAAGACCGGTGCTCTGATAGTTCTGAGTCAGAAGAGCGACCTGGCAGATATCATAGAGAATGGAATAACGATAAATGCCGATTTGAGCGTGTCGCTGCTGGAGAATATATTCTTCAAGAATGCCCCTCTGCACGATGGTGCGGTAATCATTCATAACAACCGTGTGGTGGCAGCAAAGTGTATACTTCCCGTAACGCACAGCAATGTGCCAAAGTCATACGGCACACGCCACAGAGCCGCTATCGGCATAACCGAGACATCGGATGCGATAGCTATAACAGTATCGGAGGAGACGGGAGGTATATCGGTAGCCTTTGGAGGTAAGATTGAGCGAAACATTGCTCCGAAGAACCTTGCAAACATCATATCGAGCCACATAATCAAGCCCGAGCCAGCATCACGTCGCCGCGACAAGAGGTCGGAAGAGGTGGCAATAGATGAGAGTAGCGAGAAGAGCGAGTAGTGCTATAACTTATATATATAAGGTGTGAGGGGGCTTAATCTACGAGCCTCCTCTTCTGTTTCAAAGAGGGCATATATGGTAGAGCCACTGCCCGACATTGCAGCATAGGTGGCACCCTGCTCCAGAAGGTGAGCCTTCAGGGCGGCTAACGCGGGATGAGAGGCAAAGATGGAGTACTCAAAATCGTTCACAATAAGCTTCTGCCACTGCTCGAGAGGCTCGAAGATAAGTTGCTCGAGAGGTGTTGCGGGTAGGTGGGGAGTAACGCCTGCGTATGCCTCGCGTGTGGAGATATGCACATCGGGCTTGACAAGTACAATCCACTTACCACGAAGCGAGAGCTCTATGGGGGTCATCACCTCACCTCTGCCTGTACACAGTTGAGGTGTGTTGCGGACAAAAAAGGCGGTGTCGCTACCCAAAGCAGCAGCGGCATCTATCAGCTGTTGCTCAGTGAGTTGCAGGTTGTATAGCTCGTCTATGGCGGTGATGACAGCTGTGCCATCAGCCGAGCCCCCGCCCAGCCCTGCACCAAAGGGGATGTTCTTCTCGAGTGATATCTTCACACCACCCACACCGTAGCGGTGTTGCATCAGCCGAGCAGCCTTGACGCAGATGTTATCCTCTGCCAGACAATCTATCTCAATACCCGATGAGCAGAACACAACCTCATCGCCTCCGGTGCTCTCTACGCTTACCACATCGTATAGACCATCAACGGGATACATCACAGTGGATAGCTCGTGGAAACCATCGTCGCGGCGACGCAGAATGTGTAAGCCGATATTTATCTTGCAGTTGGCTCTTCGGGTTATCATAGTTTTATAGCTTTTCGATTAATGACTTTGTAGCCTCGAGTAGAGTGGGGCGTAGACGCTCGATACGTTGACTCCACTCGCCAACAGAGCCATCGGCACCGTCGCTTACAACCTTGAGCATATAACTCTTGGGGGTGTTTGTGTGGCGGCTGGCGTAGAACTTTATGGCACGAAGCACAGCGTACGACTCCATATCCATACAATCGTATGGCTGCAGGAGCTTGAGCTGTGAGGCTGGGGTCTCCTCGCCGACAAAGTTGTCGGAACTGACAATGGCAACATCGGCATCACCCGTAGGGATAATCTCCTCATCGGTGGCAAATAATCCCTCGACATAGATGTCGCCCTGGGCTACCCTGCCTGGGCGTAGAACGGTGGCGAATGGGTGTTTCGACGAGCCGCACGTGCCTACGTTTATCACGTTGGCGTACTCGCCTGCCTCCAATGCTGCAAGTGTAGCCTCAAAGGCTCTCAGCTTGCCGACACCCGTGAAGCAGATGTCGCACAACTGCTCTAACTCGCATATCGCCTCGCCTCCCAACTCCTCGCGAAGGGCTACTACAAGTAGATTCTTTGCCATAGTTTTTCGTAGTGTAGGTTCTATAATGCAAATTTTGCGAATTTCCACGCAAAATGCAAATGGAAATCCGCAAAATTTATCGTTTGACGTGTAGTGTATTCTACTTTTCTGCTGCGTAGAGCTCGTTAACCTTTGCCAACACCGCTGGAGTCATATCCAACTCGGGTGAAGCGTGCACGAGCATAGTGGCGTCGATAATCATCTTGTAGCGACCATCAGCGTTGAGCTCCTCGACAGCCTGAGAGATGTAGTTTGCAATGCGGTTGTTCAATACATTCAACTCCTCCTGCATAGCAGCTGCATCCTTCTGATAGTTAGCCTGAAGATTCTCATAGTTTGTCTGAGCCTTCTGCATACGAGTCTCAAGAGCCTGGCCCTGCTGCTGGAAGTCAGCTGTGGTAATCAAACCCTTCTGGTACTTCTCCTGCAACTTAGCAGCCTCGCCCTGTACGCGGTTAACCTCTGCCTGGATGTTCTTCTCCTTCTGAGCAAAACCCTCCATTGACTTGTTAATCTTCTCGTTCAAAGCAACACCCTCGCTCTGGAAGAGCTTACAAGTGTAACCAATCTCCTCCACCTTGATGAATGCCAAATCGCCAGCAGGCATAGTGATAACGGTAGAGTCTGCTACGATAGTGGCAGCATCCTGGGTAGCCTCAGCCGCTGGCTTGGTAGTATTATCACCGCAAGAAACCAATGTCGCAGCGGCAACAAAAAGTGTCAAAAAAATCTTCTTCATAGTTTTTGTTATGTTATTTTTTTATCGATTATTGCGTAATAATTGACAAAGGTAGAAAAAAATATTTATTTTTGTGGTGTTGGTTAAAAAAATAATTCTATGTACGAATATATTTCGGGTAAAGTAGCTGAGTTAGCCCCTGCATACGCTGTTGTGGAGGCTGCGGGCGTAGGTTATTATCTCAATATCTCATTGCAGACTTATGCGGCTGTGGAGGGCTCGGACGAGGCACGACTGTATGTCCATTTCATTGTGCGTGAGGATGTTCAGCAGCTATATGGATTTGCTACGAAGATAGAGAGAGAGCTGTTCCGACAGCTTATAAGCGTGTCGGGTGTCGGCGGAAACACAGCACGTATGATTCTCTCGACATACTCAAGCAATGAGCTGCGTAACATCATTGCAACGGAGAATGCTGTGTTGCTCAAGAATGTGAAAGGATTGGGACTGAAAACAGCACAGAAGATTATTGTGGAGCTGAGCGGTAAGATGATTGACTTGGGAATGGATGAGCCTACGATGGTAAGTGCTCCAACGGCAGCCAACCCGATATTCGACGAGGCTTTGCAGGCTCTCATTATGCTTGGCTTCCAAAAGAGTGCGTCGGAGAAGGTGCTCAAGTCGCTCTTTCAGGAGTCGCCTACGCTCCCTGTTGAGGATGCTGTACGACAGGCTTTGCGTCGTATGTGATGATTTATGGGCAAAGATGTTGGTTGTAAACCAAAAAATAGTTAACTTTGCACGATTGTATGCTTATGAAGTTGAAATATCTGATATCATTGTTGGCACTTGCGTTGGTGTGTGCGGTGGGTTGTACGAAGGATGACAACACCATCGAGCAGCAGCGTACGAGCATAGAGCGTTTCCTCACGTCGAGCCACGTGCCACGATTGATTGACTACAAGGATATTGAGACCTCGCTCGACTCGGAGCCTCAGTTCTATGAGAAGCTGAGCCAGGATACATATCGTTACATCGCAACATACTACGATGAAGAGCGTCTCTCGAAGCCAGAGGTGGTGTCGGGCTCTACGGTGGAGCTGCGGCTGACAGCATATATCTTCGACGGTGGAACACCCAAGACCGAGGATATATACTACACAAACGACGAGGAGAAACTCGCAGAGATGCAGAGCGATGGCTTAAATCCAGAGTTTTGGTCGACAGAGCCATTGGTGTTGAAATTGGGTAGCGATAAGATAATAAAAGGGGCAGAGATGTCGTTATATGGCTGTCGCGAGGGCGATGTTGTCGAGGCTTTTATGACTATGGATGAGGCGTATGGCAGCAACGACGTGGGTATCATCCCATCGAAGAGCCCTGTGATGTGGAGCTATACTATTTTGTCGGTTAAGTGATGAAAATTTTTAGACGAGATATGAGTTTTGTAAAGAATATAATGGGTGCTGCTCTTGTGGCAGTAGCTTTGGTTTTGGGAGCGTGTGTGGACTCCGAGGAGATACCTTTCGAGGAGGTAGAGAAGGTGTCGATGGAGGCGTGGATGCAGACAAACCACCCCGAACTGATGGACAACTATCAGGAACGAGGCGGTTACTATGTAGATGTGCTGGATGCCGGTGTGGCAGACTCGCTGCCTGTGCGTAACCTCGATTCGTGGGTATGGCTGAAGATTACCTGCCGCGACCTGAGAGGTAATGTGGTGCTTACACGTGATTCGGACCAGGCACAGATGCAGGGCACATATACGTCGTATACCCACTACGCACCTTACTTCCTATATTGCGGTAAGGATAACACCTCGATGCCAGAGGGCACATATATGTCGTTGCGTAACAAGCTGAAGATTGGTGATAACGCCGAGTTCCAGGCTCGTTATGGCACGAAGATGCGTCTTTATCTGCCATCATCTGTCGGCACAAAGGATCAGTCGATGGGTGGCGATGGCGGTTATGAGGGACAGTTTGTGTTGGATGCCAACCGCCCGATGATTGTCGAAGTGGAGGTGTGTGGTCATCTGACTAACCCTTTGGCTTATGAGGATGCTTGGGTGCAGAGCTTCGCTAAAGCAAATGGCGACTTAGCACCTAAAGAGGATATGAAGGAGGAGCAGACATCGAAGCTCTATCGTGCAACACGTGCCGAGGGCGATGAAGAGCAGAAGGAGGAGATTGTCTACGATGAAAAGTGGCATTTGGCAGTTGATTCTATCGCAGGTCTGTATGTCAACTACCTCTACACCCCAAAGAAGAGCCTCGAGTTTAACTGCTTGGCGGATACTACACTCTTTGCAGGACAGACCGAGTATCGCCACGGTAAATTATATGGTGCGAAGACTCTGGCACAGGTTAACCAGGAGGTAGATGCGGCACTTATCAAGCGTTTTGGTGAGGGATTGCACCCATCGGAGGCTGAGGCTATCGACTCGGTTGCTACCGCTAAGATATGGTATGTAACACGTCTGTTGGACGGATTTATCGTGGATACCAACATCCCCGAGGTGAAGGAGATCCTGCACGAGGATTATATAGCAGAGGATAAGGGAACAGCCTTGGATTTCGTTACGGGTGAGGATAACGCAGGCGACAACTCTTATGTCGATGCCTGGAAGTATGCTGTTCCGCAGCTCAAGCTCGGTGCGTGGAATGCTATCCTGACGACATCGTCGAATGCGTATGGTGCTACGGGTGTGTCTGGAACACGTAAGACATCGTCGTCATCGAATAACTATTACGACTACTACAACTATTATAACTACTATAATAGCTATTATGGCAATGGTTACTACAATAACTACTACAACAACTATTATGGTGGTTATGGCGGCTACGGTGGCTATTATGGCGGATATGGTTACTATCCTAACTATTATAATAGTATGTACTATAACAATTTCTACAATAACTCTTACACCACCGATACAACAGAGTCGGAGACCGTAACAACGGAGATTCAGCCTTACTCTCCACTCCTGTTCCAGGTGTTTATCGAGAAGCGTAAATAGTAGTATACCTATTATTATAAGTCTGAGGTTGTCGCTCTTTTGGGCTGATAACCTCTTTTTTTACATTTTTTGATAATAAAATTTGGAGATAATAAAAAAATGCAGTAATTTTATGATGAATTTGTGCGGGAGTGGCTGACTCCTGCTATAAACCTAATAAACATAAACCTAAAAATAGTTCAATTATGATTATTACATTTAACGAATTGCGTCGCATTAAGGACAAGTTGCCCAGTGGTAGCTCTCAGCGTATCGCTGACGAGCTGGGTATTGATGTAGAGACAGTACGTAACTACTTTGGTGGTAAGCACTTTGAGGCTAAGGCTTGTGCAGGTATCCACATCGAGCAGGGTCCTGATGGTGGCGTAGTTACATTGGATGATACTGCTATCTTGGACGCAGCAATGCGTATCCTCAACGAGGGTAAGGAAGAGGTTGCTGCAGAGGAGTAGTCAGTGTCTTTTTTTTATGTTGTATCGGAATCTCCATAACGGAGGTTCCGATTTTTTTGTCTTTTCTCCTTTACATCCTTGCGGTTGGCATAATTAGTTCTCTGTTTTCAGCTCATTATCAGTATCAGCCTAACCTTAAAAAATAATTCACTATTGTGTCATTTTGTCGGTCATTTTGTCAGTCGGGGTGGGCTTTTTGTCAGTAATTTGTGCCATAATCGACTATTTTGCGTGAAAAATATCTTTGGTATAACCTTTGTTTATATCTATTGCGACAGCCGATGAGAAGGGCTGACAGGACAAAGCAAATAGTAACAAAACAAATAAAAACAAAGAATTATGGGAAAGATTATTGGTATTGATTTGGGTACAACAAACTCTTGTGTATCTGTAATGGAGGGTAACGAGCCTGTGGTTATCACATCGGCTGAGGGTCATCGCACAACACCTTCTATCGTGGCATTCACCGACGGTGGCGAGCGTAAGGTGGGTGAGCCTGCAAAGCGTCAGGCAATCACTAACCCTAAGCGTACGATATTCTCTATCAAGCGTTTTATGGGTGAGAAGTATGACAACGTAGCAGGCGATATAGCTCGTGCTCCATACTCAATCGTGCGTGGCGACAACAACACCCCACGTGTGGAGATTGATGGTCGTCAGTACACTCCACAGGAGATTTCGGCTATCATCCTCCAGAAGATGAAGAAGACTGCTGAGGATTACCTCGGTCAGGAGGTAACAGAGGCTGTGGTAACAGTTCCTGCTTACTTCTCAGACTCACAGCGTCAGGCTACAAAGGAGGCTGGTGAGATTGCAGGTTTGAAGGTGCGTCGTATCATCAACGAGCCTACAGCAGCAGCTCTGGCATACGGTCTGGATAAGAAGGATTCGGATATGAAGGTGGCTGTTTACGACCTCGGTGGTGGTACATTCGATATCTCTATCCTGGAGTTGGGTGATGGCGTATTTGAGGTTAAGTCTACAAACGGTGATACTCACCTTGGTGGCGATGACTTCGACCACGTGTTGATTGACTATATGGCAGAGGCGTTCAAGGCGGAGCACCACATCGACCTGCGTCAGGACCCAATGGCTTTGCAGCGTCTGAAGGAGGCTGCCGAGAAGGCGAAGATTGAGCTTTCGTCGACAACAACAACAGAGATCAACCTCCCATACATTATGCCTGTAAATGGTATCCCACAGCACTTGATGATGCCACTTACACGTGCTAAGTTTGAGCAGTTGTGCGACCATTTGGTGCAGAAGACTATCGAGCCTTGCCGCATAGCTTTGCGTGATGCCGGTTTGAGTGCAAGCGACATCGATGAGGTTATCCTCGTAGGTGGTTCAACACGTATCCCAGCTATCCAGCAGGTGGTTGAGCAGTTCTTTGGCAAGACTCCTAACAAGTCGGTAAACCCTGACGAGGTGGTTGCTATCGGTGCTGCTATCCAGGGTGGTGTGCTCACAGGTGAGGTTAAGGATGTGTTGTTGCTCGACGTAACTCCACTCTCACTCGGTATTGAGACATTGAATGGTGTCTTCACAAAGCTCATCGAGGCTAACACAACAATCCCTACACGCAAGAGCGAGGTGTTCTCGACTGCATCGGATAACCAGCCATCGGTTGAGATTAACGTATGCCAGGGTGAGCGTCCTATGGCTCGCGACAACAAGTCGCTCGGTCGCTTCCACCTCGATGGCATCCCTGCAGCCCCACGTGGCGTGCCACAGATTGAGGTTACATTCGATATCGACGCCAACGGTATCTTGAGCGTATCGGCAAAGGATAAGGGTACAGGCAAGGAGCAGAAGATTCGTATCGAGGCTTCAAGCGGTCTGACAGACCAGGAGATTCAGCGTATGCGTGACGAGGCGAAGGCTAACGAGGAGAAGGATAAGGCTGAGAAGGAGCGTGTTGACAAGATTAACGCAGCAGACTCTAATATCTTCTCAACAGAGAAGCAGCTCAAGGAGTATGGCGATAAGATTTCGGCTGACAAGCGTTCGGCTATCGAGGCTGCTTTGGCTAAACTCAAGGAGGCTCACAAGAACCAGGATATCGCAGCTATCGACTCTTCTATCGCAGAGCTCAACAACGCTTGGCAGGCTGCATCGCAGGATTTGTATTCAGCTCAGCAGCAGGCTCAGCAGGCACAGAACGCCCAGCAGGGTGGTCAGCAGCAGGGCGGTGCACAGCAGCCCGAGGACGTAGAGTTCGAGGAGGTTAAGTAGTATTCCCGAGATATGACACATGAAAATAAATCCGAACTTCGATGTTCGGATTTATTTTTTTTATCTTTGTGTGAGTTTTTATTTAGGGATGAACTTTATGCATATCAATACAGGAATAATCGTGCCTATGAAACGACTATCAGTGGCAATGGCAGCATTGCTATTGGCTGTTAGTTGTTCGGAATCGACATCTTATATCCCGGAGGATTTACCCGAACGCCCTACGGTGCCGCAAGCACCCGACGGACAGACAAATCTTGCTGTGGGTAAGTTCTACACCTTCTCAGTGGAGCCCATGTCGGGCTATGCCGATGAATATCCGTGCTTAGACTATTCTGATGGAACGAAATTAACAGATGGGGAGGTGAGTAGCTCGACCGATGAGGGTGCTCTGGGTGTTGGCTGGCGAGGTGCGAAGAGTGTTGAGCTGCTGCTTGACCTTGGGCACAAGCGTACGATATGGAGTGTAAAACTGCACGCCATAGCCGGTAGAGTATCGACGGCTGATTTCTCCCTGCCTGCCTATGTGGAGGTGTGCGGTAGTGCCGATAAGCAGAGTTGGAGCAGTGCCGTAATGCTGACGTTCGATGAACAGACAGGATGGGGCGTTGCGAGTTGCTGGTTAAGAGAGTGTAGATACCTGAAATTTACCATCCATGCCCCCAATAATGCCAACGAGCCAATGTTGTTCGATGAGATGGAGGCGTGGGGAGAGTATGAGAATGAGATGAAATATGTGCCACAAAAGGGTGCATATCACGGTGCGTTTAACAATAGCACATCATTCAAGGGTGAAGAGGGCTCAAGTGCTTGTCCTGTAGATCTTTATGAGCAGACCGTGGGTAAGCCAATTTCGCTGATGCTATGGTATCAGGGTGCGACAAATTCATCTCGTAACTATGCCGAGATAATGAACATCCGCAGGACATATTCGGGTAAAAATTTCGATGGTAATTACAGGCTTTTCATCTATGGCTGGGAGCCTCCATACTCGGCTGCCGAACTTGCCGCAGGTGCTATGGATGAATATTACGACGACTACTTCAAGGAGGTGCGACAGGTGCAGCGAGGCGATGATGATTGCGGTCCTGCGTGGTTTCGTCCTGCCAATGAGATGAATTCAAATTGGGTTAAATGGGGTAACGATGCGCCCAACTATGTGAAGTATTGGCGTAGAATGTACAACATTGCTGAGCAGGTAGGGATTACGGATTATAATGTATTTGTGTGGTCCAGCAATGCTGTGAGTTTCGGAAAATATGAGATGGCAGAGTACTATCCAGGTGACCAATATTGTGATTGGATTGGTACGAGTTGCTACTTTACGCAGGCAATAGAGTATGGCTATCCATCGCAGCTGCTTAATGAGACGGAGAGCATATCGGAGCATAAACCGATAATGATAACCGAGGGCGGTTTCGGCCCTGCCGAATGTAATAATCTGTTGTGGGTGAGAGAGTGGTTTGGACTCGATGTGACACATCCGCGAGTGAAGGGTGTCGTGTGGGAGAATCATACAAGCACACACGATAGACGCATACAGAAGGATGCTGATGCATTGGAACTCTATAAGGAGCTTGTGCAGGATGACTATTGGCTCGATTATGTGCCGGAGCATGTGTTGCAGGAGATGGCCGAGAGAAAGACCAGGCAGAATGGCTAACCAAAGTGCTGTGTTATGAAGATCCGAATTTGCGAATTCGGATTTTTTTTGTATATTTGTATGATAGGAGGTATCTGTAAACATTTAATGCTATAACCTATGAGAAAGTTTTTGAGTTTAATCATTGCTGTTGCGGTGGCTGCCATAGCCTTTATCGCATATAAGGGGTTGACAAGCTCGCAGAAGGAGTCGGCAGATGTGCAGCCTAAGCAGTATGTCGTAGAGATGGAGTTGCTGTCGCAAGCCTATCCTACAGTTGCTCGTGCGGCTGTTGAGACAAATGCAGATGTGTATCGTTGTCGTATGGGGCGTATGGGATGTGAGAATATCGCATTTGAGATTATGGGCGATGATAAGCTTCGCATAACGTATGAGTCGGAGCAACCCGAAATGGTTAAGACGTTATTGGAGCCAAATGGTATACTTGTGATGTATCACACCATATCGTTGCAGGATTTGATGCCTTACGTGGAGGCTATCGATGAGATGTTGCGTGAGGTGTATCGTATATCGTTCAACGATTTGTTTGATACGACTTATAGCCAAGGATGTGTAGTGGGAGCGGTCTCTCGTTCAAATATGCAGCTTATAGACGACTATCTAAAGCGGGATGAGATACGTTCGATGTTGCCCGAAGATCTGTTCTTGGCGTGGAGCTATAAGCCTGAAAAGTGGGCTGAAGATAAGTATCTGCTCTATGCGTTGCGTTGGGGTGAGGAGGGCGTGATTCTCGGCTCTCCAGATATTAAAAACACAACGGCAAATGCTAATAGCGATGGAGCTTATGTTGAAGTTGAGCTCTCGGAGGATGGTGCTCAAAGGTTTACCGCGGCTACCGCAGCGGCTATTGGCAATCAGTTGGCTATCGTAGTGGATGGCAAGGTGGTATCTGCACCTTCCGTTGCCAGCATTATAGAGGGCGGAGTCTTCTGGGTTACAGGGGATTTTTCTGTGCAGGGAGCTGAGATGCTGTCGGCGATACTCGATGCTTCACCGGTAGCAGTGCCGATGGGGATTGTTGCCGAGAAATAGGGTTTGCAATCTTTTTTAATACACCTTTCGGAGTATCGGAGAGTGAATTGGTGGTAAAATATTGAGGAAAAGTCTGAAAAACGAGTGAAATGTTTCGTGATTCAGACTTTTTTTTGCTATCTTTGTCGCCTATAATGTGCGAATAGGTCGCACGACTTAAGAAACAAATACTTAAAAACAATAAAATTCAAAAACAATGCAAAGTAAAGGTGCTATTAAGTTGTTCGCGATATTGTTGATTATCGCGAGCGTCTACCAGCTCTCGTTCTCGTTCATCACACGAGGCGTAGAGAAGGATGCCCAGGAGTACGCTGCTCAGGCTGAGGAGGCGGAGCGTGCTGCTATGGAGCAACATTATCTCGATTCTATGCAGAATCAGACAGTTTACGACCTTCTGTTGGTTGACTTCACTTACCAGGAGTGTAAGGAGCGTGAGTTGAACCTCGGTCTTGACCTTAAGGGAGGTATGAACGTTATGCTTACCATCGATGTTCGCGACTTAGTGAAGGCGTTGGCAGTCGATGAGTTGGCTGAGGATGAGGCTTTCAACAATGCTTTGAACGCAGCTAACGACGCAGTAGGTAAGGGTAACGACGTGTTTGTTAACGCATTCGCAACAGCTTATAAGGCTGAGGGCGGTAACTTGGCTCAGGCTTTTGCTAAGCCAGGTCGTTCGGAGGTTAACATCGACTCAACAGATGAGCAGGTTATCAAGTTCCTGGATGAGCAGACTGAGAGTGCTGTAGAGACATCTTTGGATATCTTGAAAACACGTATCGACCGCTTTGGTGTCGTTCAGCCTAACATCCAGAAGCTCTCTAACGGTCGTATCCAGGTGGAGCTCCCAGGTATCAAGGAGCCTGAGCGTGTTCGTGAGCTCTTGCAGGCATCTGCAACTTTGGAGTTCTGGACTTGCTACGACATCGCCGAGATTAGCACTGCACTCTATGCTATCGACAACCTGACAGCTCCTGTTGCTGTGGAGGCTGCTGAGGGTGAGGAGGTTGCTCCAGTGGAGAATAAGTCATTCCTTACATTGGTTGATACCAACTATGCATACTATGGTACAGTAGGTGCTGTGGCTGAGGCTGATATGGATCTCGTTGACGAGTATCTGGCACGTGCCGACGTGAAGGCTTTGCTCCCTGCTGACTTGCGTCTGATGTGGGCTGAGTCTCCATTGGCAAATGGTCGTTATATGCTCTATGCTCTCCGTGCTGTTGATGGTAAGCCTATCCTTGACGGCGACGCAGTAGAGGATGCACACGCTGATTATAGCCGCGAGCCAGGTCGTGGTAACCAGGCAGAGGTACAGCTCATTATGACTGCTGACGGTAAGAACGCTTGGTCACGCATCACAGGTCAGCTGGCTATGGAGTATCAGCAGAACAAGTCGAAGTTCGGTGAGAACGGTTGCCCATTGGCTATCGTAATGGATAAGCGAGTTTACTCTGCACCTGGCGTTAAGGAGCAGATTGACGGCGGTAGCTCAGTAATCTCTGGTAACTTCACTATCGAGGAGGCTGGCGACTTGGCTAACGTATTGAACTCAGGTAAGGTGCCTGCACCTGCACGCATCATCCAGGATACAGTGGTAGGTCCATCACTCGGTCAGGAGTCAATCAACGCAGGTCTGCTCTCATTTGCATTGGCATTCTTGCTCGTTCTGCTCTATATGGGCTTGTTCTACAAGACCGCAGGTTGGTTGGCAGACATTGCTCTGGTGCTTAACATCTTCCTGCTGATGGGTGTGTTGGTGTCATTCGGTGCAGTGTTGACATTGCCAGGTATCGCAGGTATCGTACTTACTATGGGTATGGCTGTGGATGCTAACGTAATTATCTACGAGCGTATCAAGGAGGAGTTGCGTGGTGGCAAGGGTCTTTCAATGGCTATCAAGGATGGTTTCTCTAACGCATATTCAGCAATCATCGACGGTAACCTTACAACAATCTTGACCGGTATCGTTCTCTTCGTATTTGGTAACGGTCCTGTTCAGGGTTTTGCAACTACATTGGTTATCGGTATCCTGACATCTATGTTCTGTGCAATCTTCATCACTCGTATCTTGCTCGAGTGGATTGTAGAGAAGTGGGGTAAGGTATCATTCTCACGTTCTTGGTCTGAGAACTGGTTGGCAAACGTTAAGTTTGACTTCATAGGTAAGCGTAAGTTCTCTTACATCTTGTCAGGCTCGGCTATCGTTATCTCTGTTCTCTCACTCTGCATCTTGGGCTTGAACCAGGGCGTAGACTTCACAGGAGGTCGTACATATCAGATTCGTTTCGATCAGGAGGTATCTATCGATGCTATCCGTGCTGATTTGGATGTAGCTCTCAAGAGCGACGACGCTGCTAAGTCTTCAGTGGAGGTTAAGCAGTTTGGTTCTGATAACCAGATTCGTATCACTACACAGTATAAGTATGAGGATACTGACGAGCAGACAACTAAGGAGGTTGACGCTTTGATGTGGCAGACACTCAACAAGTATTACAAGAACCCTATCACTCTCGAGGAGTTCGTTAGCACACAGGATAACCCATTCGGTATCGTATCTTCGGAGAAGATTGGTCCTGCTATCGCTAAGGAGATGGTTCAGAACGCATTCTTGGCAGTTATCGCATCACTCCTGGCTATCGGTCTTTACATCACCGTTCGATTTAAGCGTTGGCAGTGGGCAACAGGTGCTACATTGGCATTGGCTCACAACGCATTCGTCGTTATCGGTATCTTCTCACTCTTGTATAGCATTATGCCATTCAACTTGGAGGTTAACCAGGCATTCATCGCAGCTATCCTGACAATTATCGGTTACTCAATCAACGATACAGTGGTTATCTTCGACCGTATCCGTGAGTACATCACACTCTATCCAAAGCGTGATATCCGTTCTAACATCAACCAGGCTATCTGCTCTACACTCTCACGTACGATGAATACATCGGGTACAACTATCGTTACCCTGTTGGCAATGTTCATCTTCGGTGGTGAGAACTTGCGTGGTTTCATCTTCGCTCTGTTGCTTGGTGTTATCATCGGTACTTATTCATCAGTATTCGTGGCAACTCCTATTGCTTACGATATCTTGACTAAGGGCGGTAAGAAGCAGTAATCCGGCACGAAATAGATAAATTTGGGGTTGTAGCCACTCGGTTACAACCCTTTTTTGTGGCTTGGGTGGTAAGAAAGTTGCCATAATGTAGAGAAGAGAACAACTTTTTTCTTAACTTTGCTACCGTTATGATGAGGATTAGACAGATAATAGATTTTGTGAAGGGTGTGCTGAAGCGATATATCTCGCCAGCATTTGTTGTGCTTTTCTGTGCATCGTTCATCTTGTGGTATATCCTCAAGTTGGGTAACACCTACGTTACCGAGTATGATATCAAGGTGGAGATTGCCGGGGAGACCATCAAGGTCCCTTGTCGTGTGCAGGCTGTTGGTACTGACCTGCTGGATGTACGTAAGTTCACACGTCGCAGCATCCATATTCCGCTCAAGGAGCTGGAGTATAGCGTCGAGCCTCATCTTGTGGATGGCGATACCACAGAGTTCTATGTCATCAATCCTCACTCGATGCGTAGTGCTATCTCGGGACGTTTCAAAGCCGTCAAGGATATATCCGTAGGCACTATTCCTCTTGTGCCCATTTCTGCGGAGGAGTGATTTCCCTATATATTTATATATGTATAAGGTAGGTATTACAGGTGGTATCGGCAGTGGCAAGAGTACACTTTGTGAACTTTTGACCGCTTTTGGTGCGTCGCTCTATGACTCCGACTCACGTGCCAAATTGCTGATGGCAGAGGATAAGGCTCTGCACGATGCTCTATGTGGCGAGTTCGGTGCGGAGTGTTACACCGAGCAGGGGCTTAACCGCCCTTTTTTAGCCTCTCGCGTCTTTGGCGACAGTGAGGCTTTGCAACGTCTCAACGCTATCGTTCATCCCGCTGTGAGGGCTGATTTCAGGCGTTGGGTAGCTCAGCAGCGGAGCGAGTATGTAATCATGGAGAGTGCAATACTCTTTGAGTCGGGCTTCGATAGCGAGGTAGATACTACGGTGGCTGTCCTGTCGCCTATAGAGGAGCGTGTGCGTCGCACGATGGAGCGTGATGGCGTGTCGCGTGAAGATGTGCTGCGTCGCATATCGCATCAGCTGAGCGATGACGAGTTGCACCGCCTTGCTGCCCGTACTATTGTCAACCTGCGTCGCGACTATTTGGAGAGCGATGCTGAACAACTACACAAAATACTCCTCTATGAAGCACGTCGTTAGCGGCATCAACCTCGCGGAGCCTCAGGTGATGGCTATCGTCAACGTAACGCCCGACTCGTTCTATGCTGCGAGTCGCAAATGTTCGGTGAACGATGTTGAGCAGCACGTGGCAGCGGCGTTAGAGCAGGGTGCTACGATGTTCGATGTCGGAGGTTACTCCACACGCCCCGGGGCTGCTGAGGTCTCTGCCGAGGAGGAGTGGCGTAGGGTGGAGCTGGGTGCTGTGGTGGTACGCAATCAGACCAATCTGCCCCTCTCGATAGATACTTTTCGTGCCGAGATTGCTGCACGTGCTACGGAGCGTTTCGGGGAGGTCATAATAAACGATATATCGGCAGGAGAGGCTGACAAGCAGATGGTATGTGTCGTTGCTGCCAATGGCTTGCCCTATGCGGCGATGCATATGCGTGGCACGCCGCAGAGTATGCAGTTGCTGACAGATTATCCGCGTGGCGTGGTGTGCGAGGTTGTAGAGTACCTCCGTCGGCGTCTTGAGTGGCTCAATGGGCAGGGTGTAGAGCGTGTCATCCTCGACCCGGGTTTCGGCTTCGCCAAGAGTATGGAGCAGAACTATCAGCTGTTGGCAGGGTTAGATAGCGTGGCAGCATTGGGTGTGCCTGTGCTTGTGGGCTTGTCGCGTAAATCTATGATTTATAAGTTGCTGGGCGTAACTCCCGAGGAGTCGTTGCCTGCTACGTCGGCACTTAACCTCTTGGCTCTCGAGCGAGGAGCAACCATATTGCGTGTGCACGATGTGGGTGAGGCTGCTGATGTTGTGAAACTACATAAAACACTCTCGTTATGATGCGTCGCATAGCTTTCTCGCTGTTGTTTGTCATCTGTGGGGCTTTCATAGCTGCCCAGGGTATCTCCTCGCACGATGAGGCAGATGCTGTGGGCTCGCTGCGTATCGTCGTGGGTGGCGATTTTATGCAACACGCACCGCAGGTGGAGCGTGCTCGCAAGAGCAGTGGTCGCTACGACTACACCGCCTCGATGCAGTATGTAGCCCCGACATTTCGTGCGGCAGATGTAGCTATACTCAATCTCGAGACAACACTCTCGGTTACAGGGCCTTATACGGGATATCCCTGCTTCTGTTCGCCTGTCGAGGTGGCAGATGTGATGGTGGATATGGGTATCGACTTAGTGGCATTGGCAAATAACCACTGTTGCGACCGCCTCGCACGTGGCATACGCTCCACCACAGAGGCTCTCGACCGCCGACAGCTGCGACGCATAGGAGCTTATCGCGATGCGTGGGACTATGAGCAGAACAAGGTGCAATATATCTCGTGCGAGGGTATAAACCTCGCCTTTGTCAACTTCACATACGGCACGAATGGTATACCTATCCCCAAAGGGTGCGTGGTCGATATGCTGGAGCGAGATAATATGTTGCGTGTGCTGCAATCTGTTGACCGCAGCAGGGTGGATTGCATAGTGGCTATCGTGCATTGGGGTAACGAGTATGAACGTCGCCAAAACCGCCAGCAGGAGCAGACGGAGGCTTTCCTGCGTGAGAATGGGGTAGATGTCATCATAGGTTCACATCCCCACGTCGTGCAGCCCTATTGGGTCGATGCGGAGGAGGGTGTTACGCTCTATTCGTTGGGTAACTTTGTCTCAAATCAGCACCGCCGCTACTGCGATGGCGGTCTTGTTGCCACGATAGATATCACGAAGCTCCGCTCGGGCGAGCTACGTTACGAAGCTACGGTAGAGCCTGTGTGGGTGCGTCTGAAGGATTATGCAGTCATACCAAAGTCGGTTGGCGACACGCTGAAACTCAGCCGCACAGAACGCGAGGAGTATAATCTGTTTATGTCCGACACGCGAAAGACTTTGCAAAGAGCAATTAGTAAAGAGTAATTAGCAAATAGCAATTGCCTTTTTGGGTCTTTACCTTTCACTTTTCAGTTTTGAAACTGTCTAACAAGGTGATTCCTGCGTTGTGCTCGCTCTCAAAATCCTCATTTACGCTGAGTAAACTGCGGTTTTTCGAGCTACGCGAGCCTTGTAATCCCTCTTGTTATACAATTTCAACATATTCTACATAAATGGGGGCTGTTGCAACATACTTGTTGGACAGCCCCTTTTTTGTTAAGGGCGGAGTGGGGGATGGAGTTCGGGTAACCGATTGGTTACCCGCATTACCGTGGGGATGGGGTGGTTTGTTGGGGTGGGAGGATAGAATATAAAAAACTGCATCTTCACGAAGGAAGATGCAGCACCATCAAATTAATTTAACATTTGAAAAGCCTCTTTTGTAGCTCCTCGTCTTCGGGATGGGTAGTAAGACCTCATCTCCCGCCGCCGCAGAAATAGCCTTAAAACGGAGTCTTAGCCCCTATTTGCAGCCCTCTCTGCCACTTGTGAGTTGCACCCCACCCAAGAGGTGCAACCCTAAGATATTGCTAATTATTTAGCAAATTACAATGCAACACCATCAACAGTTACTGTTGCTGTTGCACCGAGAGAACCATCCCAAGGAGAGATGTAAGCCACATTACCGTAAGCAGGAGCAATACAACCTGTGAGAGCAACAGTTACACCTCCAGTAAATGGAGAACTGTTAATCTCAACAGCACCCTCTGAAGATGCGTTAGTTGTGTTGAATACACAATTTGTAAATGCTACGTCAGATGTGATACCTGGAGCATTAGCACCATTATCAACATAAACGTTTACGCCACGATCAGAGTAGTTGAACTCGCAATTTACAAAATCAACCTCCTCAGCACCATAAGTCCACATACAGTGCTCATTCTTATCAGAGCCTGTAAGAGCAGGAGCATTGAATGTACAACCTGTAAACTCGTGTTTACCAGAGAAAGTAAAGTAGTTATTTACGAAAGTACAATTATTATAGATGCCATTCATACGAGCAAAGCCCTTATAAATACCACCGAGGGTCTCAATTGTAAGGTCCTCGAATGTTACATTACAGCCGTCAAATGTTGTATATGCAACAGCATTATTCTGGCTGATGAAAATCTTAACACCATCACCAATACCCTTCAAAGACAATGTCTTGTTCATAACCTGGAATTGACCTGCATCATAAGTTGCAGGCATAAGCTCGATGTTTGTCTCACCTGCAGCGAGAGCAGCAGCGAGAGCCTTTGTGCTTGCTACCTTACCATCAACAGTGATGTTGAATTTGTGAGTAGGGGCCTTTGTCAGGTTATTGAGCTCGTTATAGAGACCGTTGTTGATTGCAGCAAAACCGGTAGCTGTAGAGTTGTTAATGGTCAACTTACCAGAGATACCCAACTCAGTGTGCATCTGGATAGCTGCCTTATCAGTTGTCTGGCTTGAAAGGAATGTACAGTTGTTAACTGTCATATCAAGAACAGGGTTACCCTCGTTGTACAATACGATAGCCTTACCAACAGTGTTGAATGTAGAGTTGCTAACTACAACCTTTGAGTTGGTAGGACCATAATAGTAAATAGCATATCCATCAAAACCGTTTGATGTAGTTACGTTAAACTCGCAGTTGTCAATGTTTGCACTGTAGCAGTTCAAACGGATACGACCGTTAGACTTACAGTCAACCATATTGAACTCCTTGAAATAGTGAATCCACGCAAATTTGCCCTCGGTGTACTCCAAACCTTCAGTAATATCTACTGTAAGGTTCTTCAAAGTGAGCGACTTGCCATCACCATTCTGACGAAGCTGATTTGCAATTGTTACAACGCAGTTATCCTTGTTCTCACCAACGAGAGTGATAGCCTTAGTAGGCAAAATATTAATATTTGACAAATTGTAGTTACCGTCAGCCAAATTAATGGTCTTAGCACCGCATTTGATCAATGAATTAACCTCGTCAATTGTTGTTGCCTTAAGGTCTGTATTGAGTGTCCAGTCATAATAGAATGAACCTTGTCCATATGAAGCCAAGAAAAGTTTGTGACTTGTATCAGGGATATTGTTGAAAGTACAACCCTTCACATTTACGGTATGGTTAACATTTTGGTTGGCTTGGATAGTGATAGCACCCTCGCCGCCGAAATCACCGTCGAAAGTACAGTTCAAAATATTGTAAGTTGCACCTGATGTATTCTCATTGATGTAGATACCCTGTGTGCCTACGCCGTTGAAAGTACAGTTAGAGATAGTGTAAACGCCCTGAGCTTTGTTGCTTGAGCCAAATACCAAATGACCCCAAGACTTGGTAGCCATTTTGAGAATCTCACAGTTGTTGATTACCAACTCATCGAACTGGCTTGCACGTACCTGCTGATTCTCAAATTTAATCTGTGTACCCTCAGTACCATTGATAGTCAAAGTCGGCTTCTCGTTGAGGTTGTAGAGGTCGATGTTATATACACCAGCACCCAACTCAACAGTTGTTACATCAGGATTCTTAATCAAAGCGTTAATATCCTCAGGAGTAGCAACAGCAACGCTGTGGTCGTGTGTGCCCTCAAATCCTGGCTTAGTCTCAATGTTGAACTTACCCTCGCTTGTCAAAAGGCTACCTACGATGTTGGTACGATAGTTACGCTGTACAGGAACTGAAGCAAACTCCATAACCTCACCAGCAGCAGCTACCTTACCGTTAACGTCGGTATAAGTGAACTCTACGTCAACCAATGACTTCTCGCCACCTGTGAAGAGGTAGTTTACAGCCAAAAGCTGTACGCCCTCAGTATTAGCATTCTCCTGCTTAGCAGCAAAACCGAAAGTAACGTCGTTCTTATCCTTACCAGCACCAGCAGCAAGGTCGAAAGAAGAGTAACCATTCTTAACAACAACCTTTACATTATTAACCTCAACGCCAGACTGCTTAGCCTCCTTAGCGTCGTTGGTCTTGATGTTAAGCTGAGCGAAAGGACGCTTCAACTCAACAGTCTTTGTTACAGGACCTGTAATCTCTGGAAGCTCATCGCCTGTGAGGAAATAGTAGAACGCATCGTACTTCTCAGAGTTGCCTACCAATGCAGCATTAGTGTAACCAACAGTCTTTGCATCCCAATCTACTGTGTAAGGAGACTCAGGAGCTGCAGCCCAGAACAAAACGTCATAGGTCATACCGTTAACGAAAGGAATCTCAACGGTAGCAGTTTTGTTTGTGAGAGTTTCAGGCTGTCCCTCAAAGAGCTTAGAGCCATCAACGCGGTTGTAAACAGCATACTTCAAAACGGTAGCTGATAAACCATCGCCGTGTGCACGGGTCGAGAGCTCAGGAGTAGCAACAGAGAAAGTAACGGTAGACTTCTCTGCTACGGGCTGTGCAACCTCGTCCTTCGAACAAGCTGTAAAGAGCAATCCCATTGCTGCTACAGCCATCAAAAGAAATTTTTTCATAGCTTAAATTATTAAAAAGTGTTAAAAATAAAGTAATTAATGTATTGTTATAAGTTCTATTTACGATTTTACCCCCCCCCTATAAGTTAGTTTTATAGGGGGAGGGTAAAGTATCCTCGCCAAAAATTATATGTCTTACGTCTGCAAAATAGCCCCGTTTATTACGACAGGTGCTACTTCACGATACAAATATAAAATGTTTTTTCTTATGTTGTATCGCTCAATAGGGAAAAATTATTGTAAAAAATGACTTTTTTTGTATGTCAAAAGAAAAACTCCCCGCCGAAAGCAGGGAGTAATATTATATAAATATGGTATAAATAGCGTCGGACAACTATGTGGAGTTACTCCCACAGATTGCGTGGATAGACGCCCGCCTCAATAAGCTCCTCAATCTTGGCAACGAGCTGTGGCTTGTCAGCCTGGTAGGTTACACCAAACCACTGGGCAGTAGTGCTCAAGACCTTTAGCTTGGCTGTGCCATTGCCAACCAACTCATTGACCATAAGTGGGATAAAGAACTCAGCCTTGGGGTTTGCCATATTCTTTTCATCGCTCAAAAAGCCCTTGAAATACTCCTCGGAGTGAGCGAAATAGTCGGGGGTGAAGCCAAACAAGTTCATCGACACGGGAGTATGCTCCTCCAATGCCTCATCCTCGCCCAAATCGTGGAAGACAATTGTGCCCTCGGCATTACGCTCAATCTTGGTACGCTCGACGATAGATGTGAGGAAGCCCTCATCGTTGACCGAGCAGACACCACGCGACACAGTGCCATTCTCCGAGAGAGTCTTGTTGACCTCGTAGCCGACCATACAGTAGTGGCCGCTCTCGCCTCCTCGCTCGGCAAGGTAAGCACCTATAACGCGATAGGCATCGGCACCATAGAAGTCGTCGGCATTGATGACTGCAAAAGGCTCATTGATGACATCCTTAGCCATCATAAGAGCGTGGTTGGTGCCCCAGGGCTTCTCACGTCCCTCGGGCACAGAAAAGCCCTCGGGAAGGTAGTCGAGCTCCTGATAGACAACCTCGACCTCGATGCGTCCACCAAAACGCTCTTTGTTAAAAATCTTGGTGAATGCCTCGGCAAAAGAGTGGCGGATGACGAAGACAACCTTGCCGAAACCGGCACGTATAGCGTCATATATCGAATAGTCTATAATAGCCTCATTGTTAGGGCCAACGCCGTCCATCTGCTTGAGTGCACCGTAGCGTGAACCCATACCGGCAGCCAATACGAGAAGTGTAGGTTTTACCATAAATTTGTGTGCTTTAGTTTAACATTTGACAAAAGTAATAATTTTTACGCTAAAATAGTTAATTATGGGGAAAATCATTTTATAAGCCTATAAATTTGTTTATCGGCGGGGGTTGTGCTATATTTGCATAATTTATACACTTATCATTATGGCTAAGTTTTCGGATAAAATAAAGGGTCTGTTCTCGCGTAAGACGCTGAGTATGACATCGAACGAGACTACCGAATGGAGCATACGCATATCGATGGGTGGCTTGTTGGGTGGTCTGCTGGCGTTTGTGGCGGTGGTATTCGCACTCATTATGCTCTTGGTGGCATATACGCCCGTACTCGACATATTTCCAGGATACCGCACAGCAGCAGAGCGTACACACGACGAGTTGGTGCAGAACATTATGCGTATAGACTCGCTGGAGCGTAGTATGACCCTTATGCAGCAGTATAGCGACAATGTGGCTATGGTGATGGTAGGACGTACACCCGCAGTGCGTAGCCAGATAAACGACACAGTGAAGTTAGACAAGACGCTGGTGCCGCCATCGCAGATAGACTCGGTGCTGCGTGCACAGATGGAGGGCGATGGAGAGTACTCGCTCTTGCTCAATGCTGCCCCACGTCAGCGTGATGGAGAGCTCTTTGAGGCTCCTGTGGATGGTGGAAGCATAGTTCGCCACTTCTCGCACAAAGATAACTACTTGGGCATAGGTGTGCGTGTGGCACCTAACTCATCGGTGGTGAGTGTGGGAGAGGGTAGCGTGGTGGATGTATTCTCGGCAGAGGCAGGATATACGACAATAGTAATTCAGCACTACAACGGCTTCGTGTCGATATATCACAACTTAGTGCAGCCGCTCGTGAGCCGCGGTCAGGCGGTGCGTTCGGGACAGGTGCTGGGATACAACGCTATGCCGAAGGTGGGCGACGAGGAGAACCCACTCTTCGAGATGGAACTGTGGAGCGATGGTAAGGCTGTAGACCCCGAGATTTATATGGTATTCTAACACAAAGAGATGAAACAACGACTTGCGATACTCGGCTCGACAGGCTCAATAGGCACGCAGACGCTCAACATAGTGGCTCGCTATGCCGATATGTTTGAGGTGCGGACACTCGTGGCAGGAACACAATGGGAACTGCTGGCACGTCAGGCGATAGAGTTTGATGCCGACACGGTGGTGATAGCCGATGAGTCGAAATATGAGCTGCTGAGTGAGGCACTACGCGACTATCCGATAAAGGTCTTTACGGGTGCGGAGGCAATAAATCAGGTGGTAGGCTCGTCGGAGATAGATGTGGTGGTCAACGCATTGGTGGGCTACGCAGGTCTGCATCCCACGATAGCTGCCATACGTGCGGGAAAGAAACTCGCATTGGCAAATAAGGAGAGCTTAGTGGTGGCAGGAGAGCTTGTGATGCGTCTGTCGCAGGAGCATAACGTGCCGATAGTGCCGATAGACTCGGAGCACTCGGCGATATTTCAGTGTTTAGTGGGCGAGCAGTCGCCGCTGAGTCGCCTGATACTGACGTGTAGCGGTGGAGCTCTGCGTGATGTGCCACGTGAGGCATTGGCAGAGGTTACGCCCGAACAGGCGTTGTGTCATCCGCAGTGGAGTATGGGCCGCAAGATAACAATAGACTCGGCGACACTCGTCAACAAGGGCTTTGAGGTTATTGAGGCTCATTGGTTGTTTGGCGTGGAGGCGGAGCGTATATCGGTGGTCATCCACCCTCAATCTATAATCCACTCGATGGTGGAGTTTGAGGATGGAGCAGTGAAGGCTCAGCTTGGCTCAGCTGATATGCGTATACCTATAAGCTACGCTCTGCTGTTCCCTCATCGTGCGGCGATAAAGAGCGAGCCTTTCGACTTTGTGAAACACTCGCCACTGACATTCAGCGAGGTAGACAACGCAAAATATCCAGCATTGGGTATTGCTTTTGAGTGTCTGCGACGCGGAGGCAATGCGTCGTGTGTGATGAACGGTGCGAACGAGGTGGCGGTAGCTGCCTTCTTGGCGGGGGAGTGCCGACTGACGGATATACCGCTTGCGATAGAGTATGCCCTGCAACGTGCCCGTTATGTGGAGCATTCGACACTCGAGCAGTACGATGCAACAGATGCCGAGGCGAGAGCTCTGGCGAAGGAGTATTTAGCAGGAGTAAAGAGATAAAATGTTATAATGAGATATGGAAATTGTAATTAAGATTCTTCAGTTTTTTATGAGTTTGTCGCTCCTGGTGGCGATACACGAGTTCGGACACTATATCGTAGCCCGAATATTTAAGATTAGAGTTGAGAAATTCTACATATTCTTCGACCCCTGGTTCTCTATATACAAGAAGAAGATTGGTCAGACCGAGTATGGCATTGGATGGCTGCCCCTGGGTGGCTACGTCAAGATTGCCGGTATGATTGACGAGAGTATGGACAAGGAGCAGATGGCACAGCCCGTGAAGCCCGACGAGTTCCGTGCAAAGCCTGCGTGGCAGCGTCTGATGGTGATGTTGGCAGGTGTGGTGATGAATGTGATATTGGCATTTATCATCTATTCGGGTGTATGCTACTTCTGCGGTACGGAGTATCTCGCTAACGAGGATGTGGTATATGGCTATGAGTTTAACGAGGCAGGTGAGGCTCTCGGATTCCAGGACAGAGACCTTCCGCTGAGAGTGGATGGCGAGGTGATAGTAGACTACAAGGAGTTTGGTAATAAGCTCCTGCTCACAGATAGCGGTCGCGAGGTGGAACTGCTGCGTGGTCAGGACACGATAAAGCTCAACCTCACATTTGAGCAGTTGTTAGAGATGCGTCGCAGCGAGGGCTACAAGGGACTTTATGTGCCTTTTGCACCATTCGTAGTGGGTAGCGTAGAGTCGGAGAGTGCTCTGGCAGCAGGCTTGCAGGCGGATGACGAGATTATCTCATTGGGAGAGCATCAGAATGTGGCAGCGGCAGAGGTGTCGGAGATATTGAGCGAGGGATACAAGAGCGACACGGTGGATGTCGTTGTTAAGCGAGCAGGCGAGATGGTAGCCCTGCGTGTGCCTGTCAGTGCAGAGGGTAAGATTGGCATAGTGGCTAAGCAACTTCAGTTGGAGGTGCAGTCGCAGCAGTATGGTTTCTTTGAGTCGTTCCCTGCGGGAGTAAAGATGGTGGGCAGCCAGATATCATCATATTGGGAGCAGCTGAAGCTCATATTCAATCCAAAGACCAAGATGCACGAGGAGTTGGGCGGTTTCATAGCTATCGGTAACGTCTTCCCAGGACAGTGGGATTGGTTGCGTTTCTGGATGATGACAGCCTTCCTCTCGATTATGTTGGCGGTGCTCAACATCCTGCCTATACCTGGTTTAGATGGCGGCCACGCTCTGTTTACACTATGGGAAATCCTGACAGGTCGTAAGCCAAGCGATAAGTTCTTAGAGGTGATGCAGTACATAGGATTTATACTCCTGATGGCTCTGCTCATATATGCTAACGGTAATGATATTGTAAGGTTGTTCAATTAGTTATGGCAAAGGTCAAGAAGGCATATTTCTGTTCTAACTGCGGTTTTGAAGCCCCCAAATGGTTGGGTCGATGTCCGTCGTGTGGCGAGTGGAACACGTTTACCGAAGAGGTAATTGCCAAAGAGAGCAGTTCGGTGGCGTCGGTCGTCGCCGATATGCCGCAGACACCTCCCCAGCGAGTGAGCGAGATTCGTAGCGAGAATCATCGCCGTCTTGACTTGCAAAATAGCGAGGTCAACCGCGTGTTAGGCGGTGGTTTAGTGCCTGGCTCGTTGGTTTTGCTGGGTGGAGAGCCTGGCATAGGTAAGTCGACGTTGAGCCTGCAGATAGCATTGTCCTCACACGGTCTTAAGACCTTATATGTCTCGGGCGAGGAGTCAGCAGAGCAGATAGGTATGCGTGCTGAGCGATTGGGTATAGAGAACGAGGAGTGTTATATCTACTCGGAGACTCTGTTAGAAAACATCCTTTTGCAGATTAAGCAGCACCAGCCCGATGTGGTGGTGATAGACTCTATACAGACCATCTACACCGATACGATAGAGTCGTCGGCGGGTAGCGTCTCGCAGATTCGTGAATGTGCGGCTATGTTACTGAAGTATGCCAAGACGACAGGCACGTCGATATTCATCATCGGTCATATAACAAAGGATGGAGCTATTGCAGGTCCGAAGATTTTGGAGCACATAGTCGATGTAGTATTGCAGTTTGAAGGCGATGGCAACAGTGTAAATCGTATATTGCGAGGCATAAAAAACCGCTTTGGTGCAACGTACGAGATAGGCGTGTTCGAGATGGTGGAGAAGGGTCTGCGTGCGGTAGAAAATCCGTCGGAGATACTACTCTCGCACTACGATGAGCCGTTGAGTGGCATAGCGGTGGGTGCCTCGGTCGATGGCATACGCCCCTATCTGATTGAGGTGCAGGCGTTGGTGAGCAACGCTGTCTATGGCACGCCACAGCGTAACGCTACGGGATTCGATGCACGTCGTATGAGTATGTTGCTTGCGGTGTTGGAGAAGAGGGTAGGTATGAAGATGTTCCAGAAAGATGTTTTTCTGAACTTTGCAGGCGGTTTTAAGGTGGCAGACCCTGGTCTGGACCTTGCGGTAGTCTCGGCAGTGATATCCTCTTATTATGACCGTCCTGTGGCTCAGGGCGTCTGCTGTGCGGGTGAGATAGGTCTCTCGGGTGAGGTGCGTCCTGCACCACGAACAGAGCAACGTGTAGCCGAAGCGGCACGACTGGGATTTCGACGTATAATAGTGTCGGGTTTCCTGCGTAAGGGAATGAAGAAACCTAAGGGTATAGAGGTCGTCTTTATAAGTAACCTCGGCGAGTTGCCTCGTGCGATATTTTGTGAGGAGCTGTAAGCTACGGTTTGTGGTATAGATATTGTGAGTTGTTCTGATTGGAACAACTCACTTTTTTGTTATGACGATTGAAGATTTCAATACAATAATAGCTCACAACCGCTTGACGCTTGTTGAGTTCTTTGCTACGTGGTGCGGTCCGTGCAGGGCTATGCACCTCATATTGGATAGGTTGGAGGAGCGAAATCCCTCGGCTGTAACGCTCTTTCGTTTCGATGTGGACAATGCCGAGAATGTTGACCTTACGGAGCGTTACAATATAGTGAGCGTCCCCACGATGATGTTGTTTCGTGGTGGCAAGCGACTCTGGCGGGAGAGTGGTGTGCTCACCGTAGAGACATTAGAGAGGGTGATAGAGAGGTTTAAGGTGAGGTAATGAAAAGGCTATAAAAAGTATGGGTTGTCTGAACAACCCATACTTATCTTAATGCTGTATTTATACTATTACCTTATAACTAAAAATTTAAGCCTAATTTACATATAATTGCACAATATCCTACTACAGGAAAGTATTGTACACCTGCACTGACATATGGACTTAATTTTTTATGAGAGGTCCTAAAATTAACACCAATTTGCGAATTAATAGTTGCATCAATTCCCTCCTCGGTTATTGCACCTCCAAGAGATAAGTCGTAGAACGGTTGAGCACGTGTTTTTGTGATGTATAGTCTGGTATTTGCATATAGGCTGGCAGTAAAACCATAGGCATATCCCAAACCTATACCACCTCCTACAAACAATAGATTGTTAAACCTCCAGCCAGCAACATAGTTACCCATAACATTTGTAGTACAGTCTAAGTCTGGTCCGACTTGTATGTTTGCCGATTGTTGAAAACCTACGTAAGTGGTTGATGTAGGCTTTTCAAGTCCAATATTTTCAGGTTCAACAGTCTCAACAGTTGTTTCTTCGTTAATTGTTGTTGTGGTCATTGAACTACTTATAAAACCCTGCTGTGCCTTAACTTGTGGTAGTACACAGAATAGTAGACCAACCGTAATAAATAAAAATCTTTTCATAGCTTTAGTAGTGTGTTAGTTTAAGTTGCTATTTCGTCTGTTTCTCCTCTTCGACTATCTCGAAATTACTGTCGGGGCTGAGTATTACTCGCTCGTTGTTGTTCGACAGAGGAATAGAGTTACCATATTTGATAATATCCAAATCCTCTTTTTCGGCATTGCGGAAGTTTTTGTAGACGGCAGGATACCCTGTAACGGTTATCTCCAATCGTCCGCTTTCATTTGTTTCTACGTCGATTGTTGTGCCAACCATAACGTCTGCCTGATGTGCTCTTGCAGCTCGGCTGAGTGCAATTTTCTTTAACTCGGGCATCATCTTAATGACCTCACGAGATATGATTATAGTCTTAAAAGATTCTGTTTCAGTATGCCTTACTTTAGTTGGTGATACCTCTAAGTCGGCAATCAATGGTGTGAGCAGCATCAAGTGTTCGGGCTCAAGGTTGCGGGCAGATGACTCTTGATACTCAATTTTCTCAACTCGCTGCTGAGCCATAGCGTCGGTGGCAAAGAACATAATTGCCAGCAACGGAAGAATCCATCTCTTCATAGTTTGTGTAATTTTCCCCGTCTCGGCTTCTTAGGCGGATTATAAAAACAGAAAGTGTGGAGCCGATTAGTTTATCCGAATGGAGGCTCTGGTAAGCCTAAGCACAAATAAACAATACCCCACACCCGTATTGTGTGGAGCAAGAATTGCTCCCGATACTACAATACGAAGCGACGAGTGTGTTGCTATCCTTGTGCTTTTGAAATTTACCAGATTTCCATTCAAGGATAAAAGCTAATACACTTTCATCAAAAATATGTCTGTCGCAAGAACATTCCCACGACAATACAAAGTTAGAAACTTTTTTGCAATTGGCAACAGTTCTTATGGTTGAACACAAAAAAATCATCCCTTGCATATTACAAAAGATGATTTTCTCTATATTGGTTTATCGCCTTTTAATACTCCAACATCCAGGCGACCTCCTCGCGGATTTTATCACTTGCCGCCGTGTCGGGAAGAGTCTTTAGTAAATTGCTAACTATCGCTTTATCAGGGCTATTTGCAATGGCAGAAAGCAATGCTATTGCTCCCTGTATTACGATATTGGATGTATCAGACGTGATTATGGCAGGGAGTTTCGTGGCGATGGCTACTCTGTCGGCAATGGGATTGCGTGCTGCAGAGAGCAGGGCACAATACGTAAGTTGCTCGTCGCCACTATTCATCCAACGCTCGCATAGAGCATTGATACAGCGACACTTACCAAAGAGAGCAAAGGAAGCCTCCTCGGCAAGCTCGGAGTTGGTGATGTGTTGCTCTATAGAGGTGGCGTCATCGGTAGTAAACTCCTCCACAGGAACGATATGCAGAGCGGCGAGCTGCAACTCGCGTACCTGCTGCGTGAGTAGATACGTTGCCAACGACATATCGGGCTGTACATTGCGTGCAATAGAGCGGATGGTGGGTATGCTGACGCCATAGTTCAGCCCGTACCTCTTGCCACTATAATACATAGAATCGGCAACCGCACCGTTCATCTCACGACGCAAGTTGCCGAGTAACTCTATCATCTGCTGGGTCTTATCCACAACTATTTAGCAATCTTCACTGTTGTTCCGAACTCGAAGATAGGCACTACGATGCTGCACAAAGCCTCCTCGTTGAGGATAACCTCACAGGTGGCATTGTTAGCTACGCGTACCTCGGCAGTGTTCTTGGCACGAGCATCTGCCAGCGGAGTGTACTTCAAAGCAGCACTCTCGGCAGGGGTGATGTTGAGCGAGATGATGCTGTTCTCGCCATTTGCTACGCTCTCCAAACCCGATGTGGTGTTGAAGCCTGCGAGAGGATACGACTTCTTATCAGCCTGAACCATAACCACATAACGCTGATGTGTGGTGGTGGTGATATGCTTTCCGAAGAAGAGCTCCATAAGAGCAGCCTCCTTCTCATCGAGCACCTGCAACGCGTCTTTCAGACCTCCGCCAAAGACGTTCTCGCCTGCCTCGCCTGTGATGAGCTCCATACGGTGCTTGCGGATAGAGAAAATCATCTGTGCAGCCTGCTCGGCAGCCTGCTCGGGAGCGATGACACTATTTTCGATGCGGTCGGGAAGAATCTTAGCAAAGGTAGCCACATCGCCCATATGTGATGCTACAACGCACTTATCCTCGGCAAGAGGCTTAGCCGAGACAGCCTCGCAGTAGGGTATAAGACCTATCGAAGCGTCGGTAACAGCGAACGATGAACGCTCTACGAGGCTCGCACGTGTGCCGAGTAGCTTCTGGGCGTAGCGAGCATAAGGTCCAGGGATAATCTGCTCCTGCTCGACGGTGATGTCGACAGCGATAAATGTCGAAGGCTCGGTGAGCTGCTGTGTGCCATCGGCGGTGGTCGCAACGCCTACGAGGTGGTTATTGATAGTCTGTTGTGCGGCAACCGTGCTGACGGTCAGCATCGCAGCTATGAGGACTAAAATCTTTTTCATAACGATATGATTTAAGGTTATACTCGAGCAAAGTTATGCTTTTTGGTTGACATATCAAAATTTATACATATTTCTATTAAAAAATGCCCTTTTGACAAGAATTGACAAAACACCCCCATACCTTTGTGGCGATGGATGTTTAACAGCTTTTATCGCACAACTATGGAGCAGACAGAGGATAAAGTCGGGCACAAACCTATGACGTGGTCGGAGAGGATTTGGGCTGGTGTAGCGTTGGTTGTCGTAGTCGCTATATTGGCGGGTATAGTCTATCTGATTTGTTACTCGGCAATCGTTTTGCTATTGGTTGTGCCTTTAATAACTCTTGCTATGAAGCAGTAGGGGTGGGTGTTTTACTTACCTATAAAGTCTAACTAAATAAGTTATAATGTTTGATTTGTGTATTGATGAATTTTATGTATCTTTGTTCTACATATTTGCCTAATCGCTATCAAACTACGACACTTGATTCAATGGGCTGGTTTATAAATTGTCTTATTGGGCAAGGTATCACTATGCGTGTGCCTGCCTTACTAAGACAATGGGATGTCGTAGTCCTTGATAGCGTGTAAGGTCAGTGTGCACGCTTTTTATGTTTAACCCTATAATAACATCTACTATGAAGAAATTTTTATTTGTTGCTATTTGTGCGTTGTTTGCGACAGTAGCTTTTGCTCAGTCATCAGAGTCGGAGCATTTAACTTTCAAAGGAGTACCAATTGATGGAACACTATCTCAGTATGTGGCAAAGATGAAGGCTGCAGGATTCAGCTACCTTGGTGAGGAAGATGGAACAGCTCTCTTGAAGGGCGATTTTGCAGGCTTTAAGGGATGCACTATTGGTGTGTCAACACTTGAAAGTGTAGATGTGGTAAATCGTATTGTTGTATTATTTACAACTTACGATGAGTGGAGTTCACTTGAAAGAGATTATAACCATCTGAAAGATATGCTTACTAAAAAATATGGTGAGCCATCGGAAGTGGTAGAAAAGTTTGATAATAAATACCTTGCTGATGATAACAGAAGCAAGATGCACGAATTGTCTATGGACAGATGTACCTGGTTTACTACCTTTTCAACAGAAAAAGGTGATATTCAGTTAGCACTCTCTAAATATAATTATACTTCGGGTGTGGTTGTGTTGAAGTACTTTGATAAGATTAACACAGAGGCTGTTATGACTGCAGCTATGGATGATTTGTAAAAGATATGGCGGATTATATGAAAAAGATTTTGGTAGCAATAGTCGCACTTTGTGCTTTTGTTGCGTGTGTCAATGAGCAAGCTCATACACAAATTCAAAAAGAGAAATTAAGTCTGCAAGAGGATGTCTATAAGCTCTATCCAACGGATAATAGATGGAATTTCATCAAGTTAAATACCGCTGATGGTAGGTTGTGGCAAGTACAATATGATATCAATGGCGAGGATAGATTTGAGTCTGCTCTCAATCTGCTCACACGTGCGAAAGGTGAGGAGGTAGTTAATGGTCGATTTGAACTATATCCTACGCAGAATATGTATAACTTTATCTTGTTAGACCAGATAGATGGTCGCGTATGGCAGGTGCAGTGGTCAATAGAACACGAGAATAGGATGGTGCTTGAGATTAAGTAAACAATAAAAGAAGCTGTCTAACAAGGCTCTTTCGGCATCTGCCTTGTCTGAGAAATCCTCATTTACGTCAAGTAAACTGCGGTTTCTCAGCCTGCGAGCAGCTTGGAAAGAATATGTTATTCTTCCCTTGTCTGCTCTCGCTCGGCATAGTTCAAGTAAACTTGACTCTGCTCTCGCTTACTCGCAGCCTTCAAAATAGCTCTTGTTATACAACTTCTACATCAAAGGGGCTGTTGCAACATACTTGTTGGACAGCCCCTTTGTTATAATATATAAGGTTGTTATTCAGCTGCTTGCCAGCCGGTGAGAGCAGCAAACTCGGCGATGACAATCTTTGCCATCTTTGCCTGACCAAACTTATTGGGGTGCTCCGATGCTCCGAGGTCGGTGGTGCGGTTGTAGACATCCTTTGATATATCAGCCATAGCACAATTCTCTATCGTTGCAACCATATCGCGGACACACTCAACAGCGTGTGGCGAGTGAACAACACACAACACAGGCAGCTGCTTGCCCCACGCCTGACGCAAACCGTCAATAAGCTTGCGGTAGCCCTCGACGTAGACCTCCTTGGCAGGGTGTGGCTGGGTGCTGAAGTCGTTTGTGCCCAGAGTGATGACAATAGCATCGGGCGAGTAGTGGCTCGTCTGGAAGTCCCACGCAGAATCTACAACCTCATCAAAAGTGCGGAAGGCACGTGAGCTCATAGTGGTGGTGAACTCCGAGGTAGACTCTGCATCGCCATAGTTACGCACAAGACCTCGTCCCGAGTGAGAGATAAGGTTGTAGTCGGCTCCAAAATGAGCTGCGGTAAGGGCAGCGTAGGTGTAGCAGCAGTTCTCGGTCTCGGGCTTGAAAGGCTCATCACCCGACTCACTCTCGGTGCCATAGCCACAGGTGAGTGAGTCGCCATAAAACTCTATATGGCGTGGAAGAGCTAAATCGTCTGCCGAGAGTATCTCTCCGTCGGTAGTGAATGAGTGGATGGTAACTTGTCCCTGCTCAGCCTCGGTAGCCTTCTGGATGCGGATGACGTGTTCGCCACGAGTCTCCTTGTTATCGAAGAGCACTACGGTAGAGTGGTCGCCCTCGGTAGTGAACTTATCCTGCGTTGTGCCATCAACCGTAAGGTTAAAGAAGTTACGCTTCGTGTCGCTGACATCCATAGCGAGGTATGTGCCCGTAAAATGTATGTCGATATATACGCCGCTCCAATCGAACGATATTGAGCCATCGTCCAAAGAGGCATAGCGTCCCTCGATGTGCATAGGGGTGTCGGTGGCAGAGAGTGTGGTGTTGCCACCCTGCTCACAGCAGCTACTTGCCGCAAAGAGCATTATAAGAGGTAAAATGTGTCTCATCGCAGAAATTCTCCATTTATATTAACATCCTGGTTGTCAAAAGGCTTGATGCGTGCATCGAGCACAACAGCACACTCCAAACGTGTGAGCTCACGTGTGAGGTCGTAGTTCTCGAGTCCCCACTCTGCCCACTGCTCGGCGGTGATATCACCACAGAATGAGGCTAAATCACGCAGTGTTACATAGTGCGAGTTGTTGTTCGATGTAACGTACTTATAGTTAGGGTTATAAGAGTCCAAGCCCGCAGCGAGCTCGGCAGTGGTAATCTTCTCGTCGGTGTAGAACCAGGTCTGATTCTCCCAGCCCACAGTCATACCCTTACCTCGCATTATACCCGTAACGCCTATGCGTTGCACAGCGTCGAAATGTGGATGCGATGATGGGATATCAAGGAATGGCAACAGATAACCATCGCCACGCAGCACCTCACGCTGGACATCACGAACATTGACATCCTTTGGCTCAATATCCTGCATAGCAGCCAATGCGGCAATGATACCCGATGCCTCGCCAATCTGCATCACAACAGGTTGCAGACGGGTAGAGCCATTGACGATATTGCTAACTGAGATAGATTTCTCGGCAACAATAAAGTTTTTCACACCCTTTGGCAACATAGTACCCATAGGCAGACCATACGACGGAATAGAGTGGAAATAGAGGTTAGGAAGAGCCTCCCAGCCTGTATATCGTGTATGGTGCTGGTCAACAGGGTAGTCGCCTACGCCGATAGCGGTGCGGTAGAGCGAATAGTTGTAAGGATGGGTGATGTGCTGAAGCTTGAAACGTACCTCACCGTGGGTGCGACGCGACTCACGATGATAAGGCATAAGAGGCATCAAATCCTCGGTAGGGAACTCATCATCGGCAAGATACAGAGTGTTGAAGCCCAACTCGTGCTGGATGAAGTAGAGGAAGCGTATTGTGCGAGCCTTAGCCTCGGCAACAGCCTCGGCACGCTCCTCGTCGTTCATCTCAATCATATTGACATAGAAGTCGTTACCCTCGATAGGCCAATTTATCATATATTTGCCATTGGGGAGCTTACCATAGGTAATCATCATCTGCTTGGACCACAGGCGGTTAGCCTCCTTTGGGGTAACGCAGTTATCGTTGACGCAGGCACACGCAAACTCCTTAGCATCGTAGCCCTCGGGACGCTCGATAGACATATCCGTGCCATAGTCCTTCAGCACCATAACCATAGTGAGGTCCTGGATGATGCCATTAGCCTCCTCGGGAGCGATATCCTCGCCCGTGAGCTTGCGGCTCTCCATACCTACATCATAGCCTATGCCCACCTTGGCAGCGACGTCGCCCAGCTCGGTAGCATCTATAACGACTTTAGCTCGTACCTTCCATTGCTTCGCGCCATTGCTGAGAGTGAGCTGCCACGAACCATTCTTGAGTTGGTGAATATCTACAAGAGAGGTGTGATAGTCAACCGAAAGCGACTCCTCAGCCTCCGCCATAGAGGCGAAAATCTTGGCTCCTACACTTGGCTCAAACAGCAGGTTACTTACCCAGCCTGTCTTGAGAGCTTCCGCAGAGCCATAGTGTGCCTCTAACTTATCACGCAGCTCGCCCCACATACCACCACGCAGGCGATAGTTACCGTCGGTAGCACTCACACCTGCCGAGGTGAGCATACCACCCAACCAGGGGCCCTGCTCGACGATGAGGGTCTTTGCTCCGAGGCGTGCGGAGCGTATACCGGCAGTAGTGCCGCTGACACCACCACCAATTACCACAACATCGTATCTTGTGGCTGCATTAACTGTAAGGGATAGCATCACCGTAGCAATGAGTGCCACAGTGTATCGAAGAAAATGTTTCATAATGTGAAATGAGTTACTTTAGGTTTATTTCCTGGCTATAACGTCTGCCGAAGCTATCGGTCGCTGTTACGGTTGCTTTGGTAGCACCCTCGGGGATAGCTATGCGGTAGAAGTGGTCTGCCGGAGTAGGATAGACGTATGAGTGGTCCATACCCTCGTTAGAGGCATACATAGTCTGTGCTGCAGGGTCGTAAGTCATAAACTGCTCCATAGCCTGAGACTTGCCACCATCGAACGATGCCTCGATAACCCACTTGGTATCACTTGCCCACACGTTGGCAACGAGTGCTCCCTCGAGCTGTGGGTATTCAGCACCAGCGTAGAGTGTCATCTGGTAGTCGGCAGGGTAGTCTGTCGATTTGTAGTACCAATTTACCTCGCCACCATCAATCTCAAAAACACCATAGCCACGAGGTGTGCCGTCGGTGCAGAGAGGTCCCTGCCACCAAGCACCACTAAGAGCTGGTATGACGTGCTCATAGAGGTTGTCGGAGATAATCTGGTTGAAGGTAGTGTGGGTATGGCCCGAAAGGATGTGAGCGTTGTATGGCTCAAGCATCTTATAGAGTGCCTTGGCATTGGTTGTAACGCCGGCAATATTGTTGTAGCTGAATGTCTTGCGGTCCTTCTCGTCGCAAGTGGTAGGAATGTGGAGCACAACAAAGATGGTCTTTCCCTCGGGAACATAGCTCAAATCTTTCTCCAACCAAGCGTACTGCTTCTCATCGATATAACCGATATAGAACCAATCGCGACCGATATAGAAGTTATCATTCAGGACCACATAGTGCACATCGCCCACATTGAACGAGTAGTAGGTAGGACCGAAAGTCTCCTCCCACAGACGAGTAGAGGTCTCGTGAGTGCGGCTATAGAGTGTCATATCGTGGTTGCCAGGGGTGCTGAAATAGTCAATGCCCGAGGCAGCCATAGTAGCGTTGTATTGAGCATAGAAGGTATGGTCGTAAGAGATGACGTCGCCACAGCAGATACCGTGGAATGGAATGTCGTAGCCCTCGACAGTTTCGCGGATATCGCGTGCACCATCAGCGAGTGCAGGGAACTCCTTCTTATGCCAAATCTGGGGGTCAGCAATGACGATAAAACCATGGTGGGTGTCATCCTGCTCCTTCTTCAGAAGAGTGAAGTTATAGGTGTCGTTGCCCTCTGTTATCTTCTGCCAGAATTGGGGAACACTATACTTACTCTCGACGTTATAACCAGATGGAATACTGATATAGACGAGTGGATTGTCCGAAGCAGATGGCAGACAGTAGCGACCTTTAGCATCGGTAGTGGTGAAGTGTTCGCCATCGGTTACGACAACCTCGGCAACACCCTTACCGTCGCACGTTACCTTACCCTTCAAAACTCTCTTCTCGGCAGCCCATAGGTTGGAAACCATCACGACAGCCACCATCAGCAACAGAAATCTCTTCATATCAATATCAGGTTATTATTTCGACAACTTCTCTTTCAACTCCTTGAGCAAGCACTCACACTTATACAAACCACGTGGCACGTGGAAGCAGCCCTTCCACTTACCGCCCTTCAATGGCAGCAACACCTCGCCACGGCGGTTGAGGTAGCCATACCACTCGGGGTGCTCCTCATCGCGGAAGTGCGACCAGGTGTAGTCGTGCAACTTCTCAAACCAAGCCTTGCAACGCTCGTCGCCGGTGAGCAGATAGCCCTCCAACATAGCTATTGTAGACTCGATATGTACCCACCAGAGCTTCTGGTCCCACTCCAACTGCTGAGTAGGGTAGCCCTTGCGGTCCATAAAGTAGTAGAGTCCGCCAAACTCCTTATCCCAGCCGAAATCCAACGTGTTAAGACCAATCTCTACAGCCTTCTGTGCCAACGACTCATCACCACGGCGACGTGCCAAATCCATCAGGAACCAGGTGGTCTCAAGAGTATGACCCGGGTTGATAAGACGACCATCAAAGGTGTCGCTCAGTGTGCCATCGGCATTGAGGTGCTCGACAACAAGACCAAGCTCGGGGCGATAGAACTTATCCATAACATCCGAGAGAACAAGGTCGATAGACTTCTCTACCTCATCGGGCTCGATAAGGTGCTCAATCTCGAGCAGGAGGTTACACATAATCATCGAAGGCGACAATGCACGCAAGTCGCGTGAACCAGCACAAGCCTTGCTCCACTTGCCCTTTGGGTTATCCCAACGCTCTAAGATGTGAGCGAAAGTGCGACGGGTAACCTCGGCATAACGCTCATCGCCCGTAGCCTTATGCAGCTGGGCAAAAGCCATAGCAGCAAAGGTGTAGGAGAAGATGTTGTAAGGCTCGACGAGTGGCTTACCATCGCGTGTGATAGCGAAATACCAGTTGTAGTCGCCATCGTGGCCGTACTTGAGCATAAACTCTGCTCCCTGACGTGCACACTCCAACCACTCCTCGCGTATGCCCTCCTTGTTGCAGAGCATAGAGAAGAACCACACCTGACGGCCCTGGAGCCACATAAATTTGTCGGTGTCGAAAACTGAGCCATCGCGGTTCAGACAAGTGAAATAACCACCGAACTCCTTATCCTGCGACTTCTCCAACCAGAAAGGGATAACTCTGTCGTAGAGCTCGTCGTGGTATTGTTTAATCAAAGCATCAATTTGCATAGTATATCTCTTTAATAGCTAGTCCTAATTATATTACGGGAGGACTTGGCTAAATGTAACATTTCGTATTAAAGTTTCTCGCCTAAGAAATACTCGCGGTAGCGGTTGAAAAGGTGGTGAGCCGAGGTGTAGCTCGACTGTGGCGAGAGGAAGTGCGAGAACTCGAAGGTGATAGCCTTATCGTAGCCGGCACGTGCCGCAGCCTCGAGCTTCATACGCAGCTTCTCGAACTTGATAGGCAGGAACTTGATAGGCATATCTCTGTCGAAGGTCTCAGCATTGGTCCAGCACTCCAGACCGTAGCGGTCAGCCAGACGTTTGTTAACCTCGAAGAAGGCATCTAACTCATCGTAGTCGATATGTCCATCCTGGAAGGCTACAGCGTCGACAGCACCGTGTATGCCGGCGAAAATCTCATCCCACTCACGCTCGTGGTCGGCAACCGACACAGCATCCTCCTTGCTCAGCGACGACGAGGCAGCCATAACCGCCTTCTTGCCATCAATCCAGGGAGAGATGAGTGTAGGCATACCGCCCGAGACAGCCTTACAGTGCTCGCCCTGCTCGCGGAACGCCTCGATGACGCCCTTGGTGCGGCGGCTAATCTCACCGCTGAGATACCAGCCACCAAATGAAGGGTGGTGCTGACCATAGTTCTCCCACACCTCATCGATGACGAAGCGGTTGTACTCGGTCTCCTTCGACATATCGCCCGTATCCCAATAGTGGCCCGAGTCGTACAAGCCGAAGTAGAATTTCATACCATACTTGTCTGCCAAGCGGAGGTACATATCCAGCAAATCGTGCGAGGGAGCATAGCAGCCCTTGCCGATAAGGTATTTCGAAGGATAGGTAATGAACTTACGGTATCCTGAACGAATCATAATAACGGTGTCGATGCCGATAGAACGCATATTGGCGAAGTCGGCATCCCACTCCTTCTCTCCCCAATTCTGGTGAGGAATGTCGTGGCTAATCTCATCGAGAAATGTTCCTGTAATCTTCATAGAGCAGGCGAAAATTTAGGATTTCCAATAATAATTTTTGCGGGTAAAGGGGTATGTAACAGCTATTACCAGCAGTGCAAACACTACTCCGCGACCAAAGCTGAGCCAAGGTCCGGAGTGAAACCATTCGTTCATAGGTCCGATGACACAGCATAGCGTCAACAGCGGAGTGAGCAGGTAGCCCGATGCCACATAGGCAAACATTGGGTTAGCACCGCAAGCCTCCAAGACCTTGAAACGAAGCTTAAAACGTATCTCCAGCATAAGGGCCGATAGCAGCACCATAGCCGCCATAGCCGATGTGGTGAAGAAATAACTTACCGTAGCGTGGTCCTTCTTGATACCTCCCTCCATAGGCTCTGTGATGAGTCCTATGAGCAGCATAGCCATAGCAGCTACGAATATCTCACGGTAGAGCACGCTATGCTCGCTGCGAAGCCCCTTGAGCATAAACCAGGTGGCAAGGCAGAGTGCTACCGACAGGTAGACCGCCGTCTCAACCTCACGCGAGAACAAACCCCACATAAGGAGCACAACTGTTGCGATGAGTGTCGCGACAATAGCTATCGAAAGCGAGCCGTTATCGGTTGCTGTATCGTCGTTTTCCTTCTTAGCACTCATCCAGCGATATATCATATCACCTACGAGTGAGCCCGTCAAAACCACGCAAAGATACTTCAAAAATTCGAAACGGAAAAGCCAATCGGCAGGAGAAAATTGCCACAAGTGTGCTGTCCAAGACTCCTCGACACCCGACGCCATCTTCAACATAGCGAAAGCTGCTATGATGACGATACGTGTTGTAGGGTGGTTACGTGTGAACCACCAAAAGAGAGTACCGAAGAGTGCCATATTGGCAAGAATGAGGATAATGATATCGCTACGCTCCAGAGCAACGTCAACGCCGAAGAGTGGCTTATAGAGCAGGGTTGCACCTATCAACAGGGCGAAACCCACCCAATTGAGGATAGTGTTGCGACGTTGCTCTATCTTAGGCAGACGGATGAACATCACGAAGAAGAGTACCCACACGCACAGCGTGGCGAGTGAGGCAACCCACTCCGGACTGTTGCCCAGCAGATACATACGTGTATTGCCCAAGATGATAGCGAAGCCTGCCAACCATACGAAGCGATGTAAGGCACTCTGCACAACCTGCATAGTGCTCGCTCCCTTCTGCTCACGACGACGCAGTGCCAAAGGCATTGAGGCTCCCATCGAGAAGAGGAAGAATGGGAAGACAAGGTCTACCCACGTAATGCCCGCAACGTCGGGGTTAAAGACAAAGGTTGGAGGTGGCAACTGTGCGTGGAACATAGCAGCAGGAAGCTCTGCGTGCCAGAACATACTGCCCGAGGCAACCATACCGATGATTGCCAATGCACGAAGGAAGTCTATTGCTGCTACACGTTTCATATCCTTATTCTGACTCTTTAATTTATTCCGTCTATCTTAATACTCTTATCGACGAACGTACTTCATTTTCTTCAGGTAATCAACCCACGCCTCATAAGCTGCAGGGTAGAGGTGGATACCATCCTTGGTATACTCCTCCTTAATCTCGCCCTTCTCGTTATGCAACACAGGGCGTATATCAACCCACGTTACACCCATATCCTTGCACATCTGCTCCAGACGGGTGTTGAGCTCCTGGACCTTATCCTGCTTATTCTTGATGTAGGCATAAGCCAGGACATCGTTGTTCGGGGTGATAGGACTCTGGATGAAAATCTCACACTCGGGTGCCTTCTCCTGTATCATCTTGACCATAGCGACGAAGTTGGCGAAAATGTCGTCAACAGGGTAGTTCGCCGAGATGTCATTGATGCCGGCAAAGATGAAAATCTTACGTGGTGAGGACTCCAGATAGAGTGGTAGGCGGTGGAGCATACCGTATGTATTATCTCCACCGATACCGCGGTTAACCAAATCCTTCTCCTTGATAAGACTCTCCCACCAAGCCTGCTCCACGATGCTATCGCCAATCCAAATCATCGCATTCTCGGGGATAGGCATCTTGGCGTAAGCTGCCATACGACAATCGTAGTAGTCGTTGTGGAACTTAGGTGTCTGTGCCATAGATGGGATAGCTATCGCAAAAGCTATTATTGAAAACAGAAGTTTTTTCATCGTTTAATAAGTTGCTAATTACTCCAAAGAGGCTTTAACCTCGTCGATACCAGCCTTAGCATACTGCCACATATCGCCCTTCTTCAGGTGAATCATATCGAAGAGGAAGTAGCCATTGCAAGCGTCGTAGCAAGCCTTAACAGAGTTGGTTATAGCCTGATGCTCCTGTGCATCGGTATACTTGTCGTCGTAATCCCAGTTACCTACGTCAGGACCACCACAAACCAATGGACAGTCGCCTGCGGTGTAGGTCATTGCCAGCTGGCAGAAGCCCTGCATAGTCCACTCCGATGTACCATATACATTACCTGGTGAAGCGTATGCACCGATGAGCATATGATCCATAATGTCGGCATAACCGAAGTTCTTGTACTCAGAAGTAGCCCAGCGTGGGAACTTAGCACCTGTGTTATAGTTAGGACTTGCCCAGTTAACACCTACATCGTAGTATGTGCTATACCAGCCACCTACGTATACACCAAACTTAACTGTTGGATTGACAGCGTGAACAGTCTCCTCAGCCTTTGTCATAAAGTCGTGGATAACCTTTGCACGGAACTCCAACCACTTCTTCAGGTGCTTGTACTCGTATGGCATATCGGCATTGATAGTTCCGGTGAAACCAGCAGGCATAACATCGCGATTGAAATCAACGCTCTCACCTACATAATCCTCGAAAGCCTCCTTAGTAAGGTCAGAGAAGTCGCTCATCATTGAGTCGAAACGACCACGGTCGAGGATGATACCATCGAGCTCAGTATAAGCTGCCAAATCGGTCAACAAATCGCACAAGTAGTCCTGTACCTCGGGGTGCAATGGGTTGAAGAACCAAGTGGTCTCGTCGCTATCGAGAGTATTTACAAAGCCATTCTTGGTATTAAGTGTAGTAGCCCAATCCTTCTTGCTGCTATCGCGGTAGAGGATACCCTGTGAGCCGAGTGATGAGGTGTTACCACCAACCATTGTGTTGAATCCTGCGTGGATACGCAAACCGAGCTCGTGACCAATCTCGATGAACTTGCCGAGGTAGTCGAAAGTAGCGGTACGCTTAATCTTGCTATAACCGTTTGATGTCCAAGCACCCAACCACTCAACCTGATTACAGTGGCTTGTGGTGAAGAGCACGTCGCCATTGGTTGGGCGAACGTCAACAACAACATCGGTAAAGCCTGTCTCCTTAGCCAAAGTCAAGTCGCGACGGATGTTCTCCTCGCTATTGGCGAAGTCGGGGAAGTTGGCTGCTGCATCAACCCAGATATACATAGGGTTGGTTACAGGGCCTTCTGGTACATCTGGCTCATCTGGCTCTGTCGCTGGTGCGGTGGTAGTCATCTTAATCTGTGTGAGTGCAGAACGGTCGTTATCGCGTACAGCAACGTAGATGTTGTAGTCGGTCTCAGGATAGAGCTCCTCAGCACGGTAGGTGCCAACCTCCGCAGCGTCGATAGCTACACCCTGCGAGATAACCTTGCCAGCAGAGAGCTGTGCGTCATCGTCAACAGTCTCAATACACAAATAGGCTGCCTCGGTAGCGTTTGCAGGTGTTACCTTAAACTCCAAAGCGTTAGCCTCAGCCTGTACTGCCTCAGCCTTAACCGAAGGAACAACAGTAACGCCTGGACGTACAGGATACTCATAAACAGGATTTTTCTCATCTGAGCAGCTTACCATAGCAGCTACCAATCCAATACAGAATAGAAGTTTTTTCATCGTTTTATTGTTTTGTTATTGTATTTGTATCGTGTACCCATAGCCCCAGTCAAGGGGCTATGGATTTTATAGTTTACTCGGCGATACAGTCGAACTGTACACAACCTACGTAACCGTTACAGAACATAAAGTAAGCATACATGAAGTAACCATCAGATGTTACGTGCAGCTTAACGTCCTGAGTAGCTGAACCGTTAGTGCCGTCGTTAGCACGACCTCCGTAGAGACCATAACCGCCGTCGCCACGGTCCAATGCCCATACTACGCAGTCTGGGTCGAGTGAAGCATCCAACTCGAGTGAGCCAGAGAAGGTCTGAGGATACTTAGCCTCCATAACCCAAGCACCACCGGCAACACCCCAAGTAAAGAAGGTCTCCATAGATGCCATAACGTAGTTGATACCATTGAACTCAACAGCATCGATAGCCAACATACCCTCGTTATTGGTCAATACACCAAAGACTGAAGAGCGAACAGCGTTGGTTGTACCATCTACCCAACCCAACTCGTTTGCAGAGTAACCGCAAGCGAAGAAGTCAGATGTAGTCTCAGTTCCGATACGGATAGCATCACCGTTGGTCCAACCCTTAGTCATACCGCTAATCTGGCACCAGTAAGGAGCCTGAGTAGCTACACCGTCCTTAACAGTCCATGTGAAGTTTGAGGTAGTACCAGCAGATGTCCAACCGCAATATACAGCCTGCAATGATGCGTCGCCATAAACGTCGCCCCATACAGAGAGGTGCTTACCGATAACATCACCTGTTGGGAACTCGATGAAGAGCTCTGGAGTAGAGTTCATATCACGCATACGCCATACGCGGAACACACCACCATCATCAGGCACAGAGTTGTTGATGACGATATGACCCTTATGGTCAGATGTCATATAGTAGTTAGAGGTAGCACCCTTAACAGAGCCGAGGTTGATAGTGCCGACAACAGCACCGCTCTTAGCATCGACAACGATTGGGTCCTCGCCACGTGTGTTGATGATGAGGTGCTCGTCAGTAGCAGCCACACCGGTAGTCATATCGAGTGTAGAGACGCCCAACTTAGAGAGCTTCTCCATCCACAGCACCTTAGCACTGCCAGGACGTATACCTGCCTCATACTTTGCAGGCTCGGTCTGCTGAAGTACCCACTCACGCTTAGTAACACCATCCTGAGCGATGACAGTGAACTTCATAGGCTCAGAAGGTGAGCACCAGAAGGCTGTCTTCGATGGGTCAGGCACGATGCGTGCGTGTGGAGAGAGGGTGTAGTCAGCAAAGACGTTCTGCAACTCGTTGAAGTAAATAAGCGATGCAGTACCTCCATTCTTGTCGATAAGAGCCGAGATGCCCAAATCGCGGATAGAGAATGCCTCGATATCGCAAGCTGAGCTCTTGGCAAGCTCTGCCTTTATAGTCCAGGTGCTCTGCTCCTTCTTCTGGTCGATAAGAGTAACAGTGTAGGTCTGTGTCAAATCGATAGTTACAAGGTTTGGAGAGAGGTAAGCGTTATCGTCAAGGTTGAACAATACCCATACCTTCTTGTAATCCTCCAAGTTGGTTACTACGTCAGACTCCACAGGAATATTGTAAGGAACCTGAATAGTAATAGTATGCTTCTCGTAGTCAATCTTACTGTTGAAACCTGAGTTGTCGGCTGTGTGATAGCCCTCCCAGGTAGGATATACAGTCAGATTGTTGATGCCCTTATTGGCAGCCGCTGGAACTAAGTCCTCTGGCTCCTGGCAAGCAGTCATAGGGAGTACGACTGCCATTAACATCCAAAATAATATCTTTTTCATAATCGGTAGCTGTTAGAAGTTCCACTCATCAAACTGTTGTATTGCATTGTTGTTCTGCAACTCTGCATCAGGAATAGGAAGACGATACATACGAGTGAGGAACTTACGATCCTGACCGTCGCAATCAACGTATGAGTAGCGGTAGCCAGAACCCTCCTTCGTAATCTTCAAACCGTGAACACGGTAGCCATTGTATGCCTGCTCAGAGAGCTTCCAACGACGCATATCCCACCAAAGGTGTCCCTCGTATGCGAGCTCAATCTTACGCTCGTGACGCAATGCAGCGAAGCAATCCTCGCCTGTGAGAGAAAGGTCTGTTGGAAGACCTACGCGAGAACGAATCTGAGCGATGTAGCCCATAGCAGCAGCATCGTTACCAAGACGCATCTCAGCCTCAGCCAAGTTCAACAGAACCTCTGCAAGACGCAACTCAACCCAAGTAGAGGTTGAAGCGATGTTGGTAAGGTCGGTGTTTGCCTCCTGGCGGAACTTACGCATATAGTAACCGGTAACGGTCTTGCCATAAGGATAAGGCTCTACGCCGTAGTCTACGTATGTACCATAGGTACCATTAACACAGCACTCGAGCTCTACGCCCTTCCACATAGCACCGTTGTAGAGGATAGTTGCAGCGAAACGTGGCTCAAGACTCTCGTAAGGAGGATACTGAGTAGTGCCATCAGCTGAATGCCAAGCACTCCAGTCAACCTTATTACCATTCTTGTCCTCGTAGCTCTCGACCATCTCCTGAGTAGGAGTAGCACCACCAGCGGTAGTGTACTCGTGGTACATACACATATAGCGATCCCAATAGTGGTTAGGACCTGTAACGAGGTAGTTGAACTCCAGGATAGACTCTGAATTGCCACCAGCTGTTGCAGCCTCATAAGTAGAAGCCAAAGAGTAACCGAGCTTCAAAACCTCCTCACCAGCAGCCTTAGCATCAGCCCAACGCTCAGCGTAAAGCATAGCACGGCACAACATAGCGTAAGCAGCACCCTTAGTTACACGACCCTTGTTAGCCTCATTCCACTCTGCAGGAAGATTCTCCGCAGCGAAGGTGAACTCGTCGTAGATGTACTGCCAAGTATCCTCAGCAGAGGTCAAAGGAGTGTTCTTCACGGTCTCAGCCAATGTCTTGAAGATGATAGCCTGACCACCGTGACGCTTAGCGAGCTGGAAGTAGAGGAATGCACGGAAGAAACGTGCCTGTGCCTCGTAGAGAGTGTTTACCTCAGCAGAGTAGGTAGAGTAGTTCTCCATAGCTGCCAAGAACTCGTTGATGCGACGAATACGAGTATAGGTATTGGTCCAACAATCGAGGTAGCTACCCGCACTTGAGAGTGTCTCAGGGGTAAATACATAGTAGTTGCAGTCGCCGGCACGGTTACCTACGATAGGGCTACCATACTTGAATGTCTCGGTCAAACCCTCGGTGAGGTTGCCGCTGAACTGCTGATCTCCGAACTGTCCATATACGTGGATATATTCGTAGAAGTTGTTTACATACAAATCTGTTGCAGCCTGGTTCTCCCACGCCGACTTATCAGATACCTTGTCGGTTGGAGTAAGCTCCAGGTAGTCGTTACAACTCACTAATCCGAGAGATAGGAACGACAAGAACAATACTAAAATTCTGTTTTTCATAGTTTTCAAATTTTTCGGATTATAGAGTGATATTCAAACCTACAGACATAACACGCTGCTGTGGGTAGTAACCGTTGTTTACACTTGGCAACTCAGGGTCGATATTGTACTTACCGACGTGGCTCAAAGTGAAGAGGTTAGAGCCCTCAACATATACTCGTACACGCTGGATACCTACCTTCTTGGTAATCTTTGCAGGGAGGGTATAACCGAGCTGCATAGTCTTCAGACGGAGGTAATCACCTGGACGATACCAGCGAGTTGATGAGTAAGCGTTGTTTGAACTGCTATCCAATGACAAACGTGGGAAGTAAGCTCCTGTGTTATCTGGTGTCCAAGAGTTCTCCACGAGGTAGAATGGTGAGTTACCATCGTGGTAGAATGGCTTGGTCATAGAGGTGTTATCCATAATACCGCCTGAGTAAACACCTGTCAAAGCGATAGTGCTACCTGTAGCACCCTGCAACAGGAAGTTGAAGTCGATACCCTTCCACTCGCAGTTGAATGACAGACCGGCAGTGAACTTAGGATATACTGAAGTGCCTACATAACCACGGTCCTGCTCGTAAGAGATCTTACCATCACCGTTGCGGTCGAGATACTTGATATCACCTACGCGGATTGGCTTACCAACCATTGTTGGAGAGTTCTCAATCTCCTCTACGCTCTGGAACAAGCCCTGGTCGATGAAACCGATAACAGAACCAACCTCCTTGCCGGTAAGCTTCTGGTAGTCAGGTGCGTTGTCTGCATCGCCAGAGTAGAGCAACCAACGACGCTTAGCGTATGAGCCCATAAACTTGATGCCATAGCTAAAGTCGCCTGCACGGTGGTTGTGTGAGATAGAGAAGTCGAAACCGCGTACATCCTGCTTATTCTTGTTCTCCCAAGCTGGGTAGTAACCACCTACTGATGGAGGATAAGCACCCGATGCACTTGCCAACATATCGTACTTATATGTGTAGAAGACGTCAGCCTCGATACCGAGCAAGCCGCCCCAGAATGTTGCGTCAACACCCAAGTTGTAGTTGAGGTTCTTCTCCCAAGTGATGTTAGGGTTAGCTACGCCCGATGTATAGATGCTCTGCTGACCCTGACCACCGATAACTACTGCGTTACCGCCAGAGATAGTCATTGTGTTGAGGTACTGGTATGCACTAACAGCAGATGTACCTGTCAAACCGATACCTCCACGGAGCTTCAAGTTATCAACCCAGTCTGCACCAAACCACTTCTCCTCAGAGATACGCCATCCTGCAGATGCAGCAGGGAAGAAGCCCCAACGTGAGCCGTTCATACCAGAGAAGAGGTAAGTACCGTCGTAACGACCCGAGAGCTCAACGTAGATACGGTTGTCGTAGTCGTAGTTCAAACGAACAACGAAACCAACCTGACGGCTGCGGCCGCTTGTACCACCGATAGTACGCTTGTCGCTTGATGAATCACCGAAGTTAAGCTCTGGCAGGTTCTCAAACAACAGGTCATACATACGACCATAGTGGTTGTTGCTCTTGTAGTCGCGAGTCTCCAACAGTGCCAAAGCAGCTACACGGTGCTTGCCAAAGGTGTTGTCGTATGAGAGGCTGGTCTGAGTAACGCCATAGTAGTTGTAGTAAGATGCCTCCTGCAAAGAGTTCTCTGAGCCAAGACCTGAATAAGTCTGGCTAACGGTGTAGTTCATCTTGCTGATGTAGCCATTCTCATCGTATGCGAAGTTAGCCAAAGCCAAGTCGTATGGAGTAGAGAAGAGCTTAGTGTGAGTGAAGGTCATATCGTAAGATGCGAAGAACTTAGCAGACAAGCCCTTAACCCAAGGAATATCCCAACGCAGTGAGATGTTAGGCTCGATGTATGTAGCCAGACGCTTGTTAGAGCCAGACTCCTCGTATGCAGCAACAGGGTTTACTGTAGCCGATGCAGTAGGAGTAGCTGTGTGGTACTCAACGCCATCGATTGTAACCTTCTCAGGAACGTAAGGGTGAACACGCATAGCCTGCTGTGCAACGTTGTTCCAGTCGGCATCACTTGCACTATATGTAGGCTGGTCGTGGTCCTGAATACGACCGGCAAGACCTACCTCGAGGGTGAGGTTCTTAGCAATCTTCGCTGTGAGGTTAGCACGCATAGTGTAACGACGGAAGTTGAAGTTGTCGACGTTACCCTTCTGGTCGAACATACCGATAGATGCGAAGTAGTTCATATTGTCGTTACCGCCGGTAGCAGAGATAGTGTGCGACATATTCTGACCGATATCGAATACCTTGTCGTACCAGTTGGTGTTACCCCAGCCATCCTCCTCGTTAATCATCTTCTGAACGATGTCAGAGGTGAAGATAGGGGTCTTACCATCCAACTCTAAAGCCTTGTTATACCAATAAGCATAACCAGGACCGTCGAGCAGGGTCATAGGGTTAGCATTCTGGCTGACACCATAAGAGCCCTTGTATGAGATTGTAGACTCACCCTTCTGACCACGCTTTGTGGTAACGATGATAACGGTGTTACCATCCAGACCATAAACGGCAGCTGCCGAAGCATCCTTCAGGACAGAGATAGACTCGATATCCTCGGGGTTAATCTGGCTTATATCACGGGGCACACCGTCAACGATGTAGAGTACAGACTGACCACGTACCATCAGCGATGAACCATCGGCACCTGGCTGACCTGACTGCTGAACGGCTGTTACACCGGCAACACGACCTGCCAACATATTGGTTACGTCGCCCATAGGAGCCTTCTCCAAATCCTTACCAGAAATCTGAGAGATAGCGGCTGTTACAGACTGCTTCTTCTGAACACCGTAACCTACGACAACAACCTCGTCCAGACGCTCAGCCTCATTCTTCAACTCAACAATGAGATTTTTCATGCTTGCAGTGACTGGAACATAAACTGTCTCCATACCGAGGAATGAAATCTCTAGATGACTGCCAACCTCGGCAGTAAGAGAGAACTTACCGTTGATGTCGGTAGAAGCACCTGTTGTAGTACCCTCAACCATAACGGTAGCACCAATAATAGGTTCGCCCGCTTCATCAACAACTGTTCCCTTCACAACGTTCTGTGCCCAAGCTGCACTTGGACTCAAAACCATAAAGAGGGCAAATATTGTTGAGGCCACAACGCTCAACAAAGCACGTCCCCCTTTAGAATGGGATAAATGTTTCATAGTTATTTAGTTTTAAGTTTGTGATTTGTTATTCCACTTTCATATTCTGCTCCAACACATCCCACCAATCGCGGTTTACGATGTGTACGAGGTCGAAAATCATCAGTCCGCCCTCGCAGCTCTGCATAACCTGCTTAACGGCACGACCAAACTGCTCCTTATCCTGCTCGTACTGGTCTACGTAGAGTGAGCCGGCAACAGGAACTACGCCACAAGTGATAGCCTGAGCAAGCTCGGCACCACCCTCAACAGAGTAGCAATAGGTCAAATCGTTAGGATCCATACCCGACTCGGTACGCTGACCAACAACGCGTCCCTGAGCTGCGTCAACCTCGTCCTTAGTAACCAAAGTATAGTAAAGACCTGTCATATAGATATCCAACAAGTCGGCATAGCCTGTCTTGTAGTAGTTCTCCGATGCCCAATCAGGATAACGCTCCGATGGGTCGTACTTGGTACTTGCCCAGTTTACACCCAGCTGATAGTAGGTAGGATACCAAGCACCTGTGTAGTCGCCGATAAGGATGTCGGGGTTGACAGCGTGGATAGCTGCGTGAGCCTCCTCAACGAATGACTTGATGACGGTAGCACGCCACTCAATCCACTCCTTGAAGTACTTGGCAGGACGCCACTGCTTGCCCTCCCAAGTCATAATATCCTCGGGGAAGTTCTCTACTGCGTGGCCGCTCCACTGCTCAAACTGTTGACGTGAGAGGTCCGAGAAGTCGGATGTGATGTTGTCATAACGCAGACGGTCGAAGATGATACCGTCAGCCTCAGGATAACGCTCAGCAAACTCTACCAAGATAGCCTTCTGGTACTCGCGTACCTCAGGGTTAGATGGGTTGAGCATACCGTTGTAGTTGTTCTTCATCTCGCTGATAGGTACCAACTTGCCATCAGGCATATAGACGATAGACTGCCACTCAGGGTGCTCGTTGTAGATGATACCACGCTTGAAAATCATATGACCTCCAGCGAAGATGTTAAGTGAACCGTGAACACGCAGACCAGCCTTGTGTCCGTAGTCGATGAAGTGCTGCATCATATCGTACTCGCGTGGGCGAACAGTGCCCTCGAACTCAGCCATATAGGGAGCATACTTACTGTCGTAGAGTGTCTCACCCATAATAGACTTAACGTCGACAACGATATCGGTGATGCCGATAGACTTCATCTTATCAACATAGTAAGCGATAGAGTCCTGTGAACTCATACGCTCGAAGTTAGCCTCGCAGTCCACCCACATATATACGGGCTTCGCAGGCTTTGTCTCGACAGTTGTAGCCTTGCAGCAGCTTGTAGCGACCGATGCAACGAGAACAAATGCGAGAAGTGATAAAATTCTATTCATAGTTGTTTATACCTATTTATATATATGATTATACGCTTAAGAATTATTCAACTTCAGAAATTACGATAGCTGTAGGAACTGCACGCTGGCTGCCATCGCTTGGGTTGTTATAGAGCTGACCATCATAGCCTACGATAGCCGATGAACCACCACCATCGAGGTTGATAGCATAGTCCATACCCATCTCAACGAAGAGGTCTGCCATCTCCGAGAGAGTCATACCGTTAGAACCGCCCTTGCCACGGCCGTCGCATACAACGAGCATCATCTTACCATTCTTGGTACCGCCGATAGCTGTACGAGGCTGAGCTGTGTTACCACTTGTACCACCTGTGTGCATAATCTCGCGATAGTAGTAGTCCATAGCTACGTTCTTACCCTTGTAGACCAACATAGGGCCGCCACCGATAGCCTGCTCAGGCTCCCAAAGTTTTGCACCAGCAGTGCTTGCGGTAGGAGCATTTGGCATAAAGGTCTGAGTTGCCTCGTCGTTGCCGAGTGGAGAAGGGAATGAGTAAGGCTTGCCGCCGATGCAGTAAACCCAGGTAGCCTCAAATGAGCCGTCAGCCATCTGACCGAGTGCTGCACGAACAGGATAAGCGATAATCTGGTTGCCATTAGCGTCGTTAGGGTATGCTAACTCGGTAGCGATAGACTTAACCTCACCATCGGTGATGCAGAGGCTGAGTGATGCACCATCCCAGAAGTAACCACCGTTAGATACTACGTATGGAGTACCCATATCCAAGCCATTGAAGTACTCAAATACTGCGGTAGGAGTCTTTGCAGGGTCGAGGTGAGTAGGACGGAAACGGAGTTTCTTATTGGTCTTGAGGTCGGCTGTTACGATGTAACCCTTTGCTACGCCGCCAGAGACACTTCTCTCGAATGACTCGAATGTAACATACTTTGGATAGTTTGACTCGGGAGCGTTGCTTGCTGTGATGACTGTTACAGGCGAGCAAACAGAACCCTTCTCGTTATCGCGTGCCGCTGCGATGAAGGTGTAAGCAGTAGCAGGAGTGAGCTCCTCAACTGTTACGTTTACGCCATCCTCGGCGTTGATAACTGTACCCTGAGCAAAGACCTCGGCTGTGGTCATCGAGAGTGTCTCACCTTCGGTGTAGTAGTATGCACACTCCTCGGCATTACTCGATTTAATGAACAAAGTGATAGAAGAGGTGCTCTTCTGCACAGGGGTAATGGTTGCTGCAGGGGTGATTTGTGATTCAGGGAACACATAAGTAGGATTAACCTCCTCTTTGCAGCTGAAATTCAGGCTGATACAAGCCAACAAGATTGTTAAAATTGATAAATTCTTCATTGTATAAAAATAGTTATAGTTCTAATCATTGGTAAAAATAAATTAAATTATCCACATTACAAAACTTTTTAAATAAATTTTAATAAGATTTTTTCAACATAAAATGGTTAATTATTTGCTATTCAGCGATTTAGCTCCTTTTTAAGCCAAAAAATATCTAAATAAAAAATTTTAGGAAGTTTTTTTGCCCCATTTTGGGACTCCCGACAGGCAAATCGGGCGAGTTTTGGAGCAGAGACAATTCGGGATAAAAAAAGGACTGCCCATCGGACAGCCCTTTGTGTTTGATATGTTGAGGAGGTTAAGCCTCCTGTGTAGCCTCCGAAGAGTCGCTGTGGGTGAACGGAAGAATCCACGTGAGGATGAATGCGGGGATGGCACTTACCAATGCCCAGAGGAAGAACTTCTCGTAGCCGATGGCATCGCTGATATAACCCGAAATCATACCTGGAAGCATCACGCCCAAGTTGGCAAGTGCCGAGCCGAAAGCGTAGTGTGCCATCTGGTGCTTGCCTGGTGCTACCTGCTGCATAATGAAGAGTGTAAGTCCCACAAAACCAAATCCATAGCTGAAATACTCAAAGACTATACCGCCACATACCGCAAATGCGTTTTCGGGCTGGTATACAGCCAGCAGGGCGTAGATTACGAATGGGATGTTGAAGATGCAGCAGAGTGGGAAGATAGCCTTCTTTAAGCCTCGCCAAGAGATAAAGTAACCGCCCAATATTGAGCCTACGATGAAGGCTACAACGCCAAATGTGCCGTAGTAGAGTCCCATCTCCTCTTTTGTCAGTCCGAGTCCCTCGTTGGCAACGTCAGCCTCGAGGAAGAGAGGTACAATCTTGATGACTAAACCCTCGGTGAAACGGTAGCATACAATCCAGGCTACGTAAATCCAAATGTACTTCTTCTTGAAGAAGAGGATAATCACATTCCACGTCTCACGCATAGTCTCGCCAATCGATGCGTGGCTCTGTGCAGCAGCACCTCCCGAAGGGAGTATACGCCAATGGTAAATGCCTAACAGTGTGAGCAATACACCACACATAAGCATAATAACTACCCACGCATACAAAGCACCATAGCAAGCCTCGAGCTTACCTGCGATAAAGACCATACCGCCCATCGCAGTAACCTTCGCGAGGTTGTAGAAAGCACCCTGCCAGCCTACGAACTGTGCCTGCTGTGTCTTGTTGAGCTCGGTGATGTAGACACCGTCGAGTGCGATGTCGTGCGTGGCACCGCTAAACGCCAGCACGGTCATAATAGCCACTACGTATGGGAAGAAGTCGGGGAGTGGCAGAGCCATCGCAATGAGGGCTAACGACACGCCCGAAACAATCTGAGTAGTAACGACATAGAACTTCTTGGTGCGATACATCTCCATCAGTGGGCTCCAGAATGGTTTGAGCGACCAGGGGAGGATGAGTAACGATGTCCAGAAGGCGATTTGAGCATCGGAAATGCCGAAATCCTTAAACATAAGTGGGGCTACCAGATTGATGAGAATCAGCGGTAATCCCATAGCAAAATACGCAGAGGGTACCCACCAAAGCGGCGAACGCTTGGTCTGTTTTAGTGCTTGTTCCATTGTGTTGTAAATTTATATCTTTTTAATCTCTTTTGCTATAAGCCTAATGTGCGGTTACGAGTGATGGCACAGATACCTATAAGACCTGCCGACTCGCCTAACTTTGAGACCTTGATAGCTGTATCTTTCGATACAAAGTTAAGGGCGTATTTGTTGATGGCACTCTTGATAGGTGGGAGCAGATAATCAGTTGCAGAACAGAGAGTTCCACCCAAAACAATAACCTCGGGATTGAACATATTGATCAATCCTGCTATGGCACGACCAAGCGACGAGCCTATCTGTTCCATAACCTCTATGGCGAGCATATCTTCGCTGTCGACAGCGTCTAAAATGTCGCGTACAGAGATTGTCTCTCCTCGCTCATAAATTGGCGAAAGCATCGAAATCTTGCCCTGCTTCAGATTCTCCATAAACAGACGGTGTGCAGCCGAGCCAGACACCTCGGTCTCGAGGCAGCCACGCTTACCACAGCTACATATTATCTCGTTGTCGAAGAACGGGAAGTGTCCATACTCGCCCGAGAAGCCCGACTTGCCGTAGTGGAGCTCGCCACCGAGAATCATACCGATACCAAATCCCCAGCTCAGATTCAGGAAAATCATATTCTGCTCGGAGTTACCTACGCCATATACATACTCGCCGTAAGCCATTGCACGTGAGTCATTTTCGATGTATACGCGGCAGCCTAAACGCTCCTCCAAGACAGCTGTTACGGGTTTCTCGTCGAAGAAGAAGTAGGAGTATGAATAGCCTGTCTCGGGGTTGATACGTCCGGGAATGTTGATACCCGTAGCGAAGAGTTTCTCGCGGCGGATGCGTGCTGTGGCGATGAATGAGTTAATCAGCTCACACAGACGGTCAAACGAGGTGCGGGTGTTCTCGATAGTGAAGGGATATTGGCGTTGAACGACCATATCGCCACGGAAATTTATGATGCCGATGACTACCACGTCGCGTTTGATGTCGACACCCATAAAGTAGCCCGCAGAGGGGTTTAAGCCATATATGCTTGGGCGACGACCACCTGTGGCAACCTGTTTGCCCAAATCGCAAACGAAGTCCTCCTCAATCAGAGTGCTGACAATCTTTGTAAGTGTCGGAACGCTCAGACCGAGCTCGCGGCTAAGGTCGGCAATACTCTCGCCGCCATTCTTCATATATCGACGCAGAATCTCGCGTTTGAGCTGAGCAGACTTGTTGCCGCTCTCTAATGCGTCGAGGAAATTTGTCTTGACCATAAATGTTCAGTGGGTTAGTAAAAGTTGTGTTGTTGGAGCACACTCTGTGCAAAGTTAAGCAAAATTAGGCAAAAATCATAGGCTTGATGAGATTTTTGATGCTGAATAGCCAAACATTCTAAACTTTTTTAGCAAGATTTGAAAATAATGTAAAAAATTTTTTCGAGTTGTTTGGAAATGATATATATTTTTTATTATCTTTGTTCCATAAAGTAGGTGCATAGTCCCTGGTGGGGCTAAATGGTGGTTGGAGGTAGAGACTCGGAACCATACCATTTATATATTATATATAGCAGATTTTGAACGAATAGATATTGATTAACCTAAATTATTAAAAATTACATTATGAAAAAACTATTCTACTTGGTTGCTGCCGTAGGTATGCTCTTCGCTTCTTGTGAGGATTATGACGATACAGGCATCAACAACAAACTCAATGAGTTGGATCAGCGTTTGACAGAGCTCGAGGCTACTGTTAAGGCTATGAACCAGGACATCGCTGGTATCCAGACTTTGGTGGATGCAATGCAGAGCAACGTTTACGTTTCTCGTATCGTTGAGGGTGAGACCGGCTATGAGGTATTCTTCACCAACGGTGAGTCAATCACTATCTCAAACGGTAAGGATGGTGAGGCTGGTAAGGACGGTGTAACCGTTACTATTATGCTTGACGAGACTGACGGTCAGTACTACTGGGCTGTTACTAAGGATGGCGTAACTTCATTCATCGAGGTTGATGGTAAGCGTATCCTCGTGAAGGGTGATAAGGGTAACACTCCTCTTATGCGTGTTGTAATGGAGGGTGAGACCGGTTACTGGGAGGTTAGCTACGACAATGGCGAGACTTACGAGCGTGTACTTCTTCCAGACGGAACTCCTGTAACTACTTCTGGCGGTGCTGGTGGTTTGTTCAAGGAGGCTTATGTTGACGAGGAGACTAACACAGCTGTATTCGTATTCCTCAATGGCGAGAAGCTTGAGATTGAGTTGCGTAGCGAGATGTATATCCGCTTTGCAGGTGAGGAGCAGTTGGAGAAGGCTGCATTTAAGATGGGCGAGACTCGCGAGTTCCAGTTGGAGGCTGTAGGCGTATTGAAGACTGTCGTTACTACTCCTGACGAGTGGAATGCTTCTTATGATAAGGCTACTAAGGTGTTGAAGGTTACTGCTCCTGCTGAGTCTCACGCTAACTGTGCAGACTTGGAGGGTGAGTTGGCTTTGATTTACTTCGGTGATGAGAACCAGAGCTCAGTATTGGCACTCAACGTATATATCGGTAAGTTCATCTCTGCTGAGGAGTCAGCACTCGCTGTTGATGCTACAAAGGACGAGGCTACTTATGAGGTAGCGTTCACAACTGATGATGACGAGTTGGAGGTTGTTCCTGCTGTTGATTGGTTGTCAGGTGTTGTTGAGGGTGATGTAGCTAAGATTACAGTTGCTGCTAACACAGGTGCTGAGCGTGTAGGTACTATCGCAGTTAAGGCTGATGACAACGAGATCGTTATCACTGTAACTCAGGCTCAGGGTGTTGCTCTCCAGGAGCACGGTATGCGTTTGACTAGCCCTACTGCTCTTTGGAATAAGCCTATCAGCGAGATCGTAGCCGGTGCTACTTCTATCGCTGCTTTGGGTGATTACTTGGTAGTAAGTGCTCCTAAGGCTGCTCCTGTTGTTTTGAACGCTTTGACAGGTGAGTATGTAGGTACTGTTGATTTGGGTGAGATGGCAGGTGCTAATGCAACCATCACAGCTGATGATGCAGGTAACTTGGTTGTTAGCTCATACGCTGAGGCTGATGGCTTCCGTATCGGTCGTATGAAGGGTATTGATGGTACTTTGGAGGTATTCATCACACGTGCAAGCCAGGAGTATGGTAATGATATGTCTGTAATCGGTGACGTTTATGGCGATGCTCGTATTACTTTGATGTACTCTCCATGGTCATCAGGTACAACAGGTCACTTGTTGTATCAGGTAGCAGGTGGTGTTGCTGACGGTGGTACTTGGTCTAAGATTGCTGCCGGCTCAATCACTGATAAGATTGACAACAACAATGGTGATGTTATCTACCGTGATATGAACCCAGGTGCTCCTTACTTCATGACAGGTTACTCAAGCAACTGCTTCGTATGGGCTGAGGGTGGTACTGCTCAGGCTATCCAGGTAACAACTAACTCTAACTGCGGTGCTGTATGTATCGACGTTGAGCAGTTTAACGGTGCTTACTATGTAGCAACAGCTTGCGATACTTACTTTACTTGGGCATTGGGTGATGCTGCTATCTATATGGCTGACGTTACTTCACTCGCACACTTCCAGGCTGGCGTAGTTCCATTCAGCACAGGTGCTTTGGAGTGGAATGCAGCTTCTGCAGGTGGTACAACTGACGTTGCTTTGCGTGCTTCGAAGGATGGTGTATATATGTATGTTTACGTATTGCACGGAAACGGTAGCGTAGGTTGTGTTCAGACAGACTGCTTGGCTGAGTAATTCAACAATATAAAAATAGAAGGTCGCTCGATTTGAGCGACCTTCTATTTTTATAATTAGTAAAGAGTAATTAGTAAAGAGTAATTGGCTTTCACCTTTTACATCTTCAGATAAAAGTCTTGCGTGAGGGCTCGATAGGCGAGGGTGTAGTCGTGGTGGGTGTCGCTCTCGATGGTGAGTTGCTCCGCTGTGGGAGGTAGCTGTGGAGAGAGAGAGAACTCCATCATAACACGTTTCACATCGCTCGAGGGCTTGGGTTTAACATCGCAGCGGTGAGAAAGAAAGAGCACACCACGTGCGGCAGAGAGAAATCGCTGAGCCTCTGCGGTGGGCAGTATGAGTGAGAAGTGTCCGTCGGGAGCCAAAAGACGTTGCACGCCGCTGACAAGCTCCTCGAATGGTAGGGTGGCGGTGTGGCGTGCCGTGGTACGCCCTGCGTCGGGCGAGGTGAGTGAGTCGATAAAATAGGGCGGGTTGCTCACGATGACGTCGAAACGCTCCTCGGTGGTGAAATCCTGCAGCGAGGTGTGTATAACGCTGATGCGATTGCTCCAGGGTGAGGCTTCGGCATTGAGGCGTGCCTGAGCCACGCAGTCGGCGTCAATGTCGATGGCGGTGATATGAGCCTCGGGCGTGCGTTGTGCGGTCATAATAGCTATTAAGCCACTTCCTGTGCCTATATCGAGGATGGAGCGAGTGGTGTCAGGCAATCGTGCCCACGCACCGAGCAGAGTGCCATCGGTGCCGACCTTCATAGCACAGCGGCTATGGTCGATGTGAAACTGCTTGAAGGTAAATCCACTGCCTCGTGCCATTGTCCTACTCCTTTAGAAAACCATCAATACCCGCACCGAACAACGCATAATCGTATTTTACGGGGTCGTCAGCACAAAACTCACGAAGTGAACGGGTAATCTCCACCGTAGCCTTCCAGTCGCTCTGGCGACGCGTGAGAAGCCCCAAAGCACGTCCCATATTGCCCGTATGAACATCCAGGGGCAGGTAGAGTGCCGACATAGGGATTCTCTGCCACAAACCAAAATCCACGCCTCGCTCATCGCGGCGGACAAACCACCTCAGATACATATTGAGTCGCTTGCAGGCAGCACCCTTATCAATCGATGAGAGGTGCTTCTCGCAGTGGGTGTTATGAGGTACAGAGAAGAACTCGCGACGGAACGCCGACAGCACCTTTGCCATATCCTGATGCTCGGCATAGCTCTGCTCGAAGAACTCGCCTATGCCACCAAAACGCTCGGTAAGAGAGCGGATAGAGCGAACGAAGTCGATGAAATCTTCGCCATTGAAGGTGCGGTGAACATAGCTTGCAAGGCTCTGCAACTCTTTCTCGGAGGCGTTGCGGACAAAGTCGGCAGGCGAGTAGTCCATATATTGCATCATACGGTGGGCACTCTTGACAATCGCTTTGCGGTTGCCCCAGGCAATGGTGGCAGCCATAAAACCGGCTATCTCGCGGTCGTGGCGGTCGGTGAAAGAGTGGGGGACACTGATAGGGTCAGCCTCGATAAAATCGGGGCAGTTGTATTTGTCGTGGAGATGGTCAAGCAACTCCCTGAGTTCCTGTTGGTCCATAGCTTATAGGATTTTACCATCACGCATAGTTATCTTGCGGTCAGCCATAGCAGCCAAGCTCTCGTCGTGCGTAACGATGAGTGTGGTCTGACCTAACTCATCACGCAGGCGGAAGAAGAGCGAGTGAATCTCCTCGCGATTCTTTGTATCGAGGTTGCCCGAAGGCTCATCGGCAAGCAGCAGCGAGGGGCGATTCATAATGGCTCGTGCGATAGCAACACGCTGCTGCTCACCGCCCGACAACGTGCTGGGCTTGTGAGAGATACGTTCCGCGAGATTCATCATCTTGAGAAGCTCCTTTGCCTCTCGCTCAGCCTCCTTCAGAGGGCGACGAGCAATGAGTGCCGGCATCATAACATTCTCTAATGCCGAGAACTCGGGCAGAAGGTGATGAAACTGAAAAACGAAGCCTATATGGCGGTTGCGGAACTCGGATAAGGCATTGTCCTTGAGAGTGTTGACCAGCTTGCCATTGATGGTGAGCGAGCCGCTGTCCATAGGCAACAGAGTGCCGAGAATCTGCAACAGAGTAGTCTTACCTGCACCACTCGGGCCAACAATAGAGACCACCTCGGAGCGACCGACATCGAGCGAGACAGCCTTCAGTACCTCCAAATCGCCAAAACTCTTGTGTATATCTTTTGCGTGAATCATAGCTATTTTGTCTGATAGGACAAAAATAGAATTCAAAATCCAAAATTCAAAATCCAAAATTGAATATTGGGCTGTTTTGTGTGGAAAAAATCGAGGAGATTTGGGAGATTAGAAAAAAATATTTACCTTTGCACGCTATGTTTAACTAAAAACAATTACGAAAATGCCAAAAATGAAAACAAATGCCGCTGCAAAGAAACGTTTTACTTTCACCGGCACAGGTAAGATCAAGCGTAAGCACGCTTATCACAGTCACATCCTGACCAAAAAGACTAAGAAGCAGAAGCGTAACCTCTGTTACTCTTCAACTGTATCTGCAGCCGACGAGGCTAAGATCAAGAATTTGTTGGTTAAGTAATTAGCTGACAAACAGAATTTTATTTATTAACAACCGGGACAGAATAGCCCTAAAGAGTGTGAGAGAATCACACCGCTATGAGTTCCATCAAAAACTTATTTTACTATGCCACGTTCAGTCAATGCTGTTGCGTCACGCGCAAGAAGAAAGAAGGTTTTGAAGCTTGCCAAAGGTAACTTTGGTTCAAGGGGAAACGTTTGGACAGTAGCGAAAAATACTGTCGAGAAGGGTCTGCAGTATGCTTATGCACACCGCCAGATTAAAAAGAGAACATACCGCTCATTGTGGATTACACGTATCAACGCTGCAGTTCGCGCTTTCGGTATGACTTATTCAGAGTTTATGGGTAAAGTTAACGCTAAGGGTATCGCTTTGAACCGTAAGGTTTTGGCAGACTTGGCGATGAACGAGCCTAAGGCATTTGAGGCGATTGTTAATGCAGTAAAATAGCAAGTCACGAACACATCAAAGAAGGTAATTTCTGCGTTACGCTCCTTTGAAAAATACTCACATACGCCGAGTATGCTGCGTTTTTTTCAAAGTTCGCAAGCCTTGAAATTCCACTTCTTATATGCGTTCGTAGTGATGTCGGGTAGCTTTCGGGTTACCCGACCTTTTTTATTTGAAATTGCCAATATGAGTGGACCGAATGACGAAAGTTGTTCGGTCTTTTTTTATGCGTTCGCAGTGATGTCGGGTGGTCCAAGATTTTGGGCTGCCCATTTTTTTTGTTGTAATGAGTAGTTAGTAAAGAGTAATTATCTTTTCAACTTTCACTTTGTAAAAGGTAGATTCCCATCGCCTTGCTGCACAAGTCGGGGAATGACGTTTTATTTATTATTTGTTAGTTTTCACTTTTCAGTTTCATTTTATAGCGTTTTGTTAAGAAATAGTTATAAATACCTCATATAGTTTGGCTGATAGGGAAAAAATAGTTACTTTTGAGGTCCGATTAACTATTAAATAGTTAAGAGGTTGTCTCACAAGGCTCTTTTGGCACAGTGAGAATTTAGAATAATAGAAAAACACAAAATACAAAGTTTAACAAATTTTAATAACCGATTTTATGAAAAACACTTTTTTTAAGTCATTTATGGCGATAGCAGCGGTGGTAGCATCGTTCGCTTTTACCGCGTGTGATGACAGCGAGAAGGGCACTACATTCCTCGATCCGGATGTAGAGCTGTCAGTGGAGACACTTGCTTTTACCCAGGCTGAGGAGAGCAAGACTTTTGACATCACAGTAGATGCCGACTGGAAGGTTGATGTTCCTGTGTCGGCTGATTGGTTGACCGTAACCCCATTGAATGGTGGTGCCGGTCAGCACACTTTGACAGTGAGCGTTGCAGCCAATAACACAGGCTCGGCTCGTGCGGCTATCCTTCGCGTGATTGCCCTCCACCCTGTGTACGAAGAGTGGGATATCGAGAAGTTGACAGTATCGCAGTCGGCTACAGAGGAGGAGATTAAGCCTTTGGAGGTTGTCTACTCGGATAACTTTGATAAGAAGGAGGCTGTAAAGGATGCAAGCGGCTACTGGCCTTGGTTGAAGGATACAGCAGCTGATTACACCAACCCACAGGGTAGCGGTGCAGCTAATGTTGCATACGAGTCAGCTAACGTAACCGTTCGTGCTAACTCGGCATCTGACAGCAACTACTCAGACTATGCAGGTTCAGGTTTGAATAACCTCTTCTTCGGTGCTCGTATCAACTACGTAACCGTTAGCGGTATCGAGATGCCAGCGGAGGGCGACTGCTTCGTATTGACATTTGGCTCAGAGAAGTACTCTCAGGATGGCGACTCTACTTTCAACAATGATGAGTTCCACGTTTACATCTCAAGCGACAACACTCTCTGGTCAGAGGTTGAGTACGCATTTGAGGAGGGTGATGAGCTGTCAGGCCGTTGGAACGATGCTAAGGCTTCATTCCGTTTGGCATCAGTGCCTTCGACACTCTCTATTATGGTATCGGCTGACGTAGCATCGGTATATCGTTTGGATGACTTGCAGTTGTCATCAGGTGGCGAGGGTGCTCAGCTTATCGACCTTACGCAGGGTGTAGAGAACCCTAACGAGCCAGAGACTCCAGATACTCCTGACACACCTGTTGAGGGTAGCTTCTTCACAGATAACTTCGATAAGAAGGAGGCTGTAAAGGATGCAAGCGGCTACTGGCCATATATGAGTGCAGACTACGGTAACGCAGTGGGTGATGGCGCAGCAACTGTATCATACGACTCAAAGAACGTAACTGTTCGTGCAAACTCTATGTCTAACGGAAGCTACTCAGCTTACGAAGGCTCAGGTTTGAACAACCTCTTCTTCGGTAAGGAGGGTAACTATGTTGAGATTCGCGATATTACTTTGCCAGCGGGCGAGGATACATTTATGATGACCTTCGGTGCAGAGAAATATACTCAGAATGGCGACTCTGTATTTAAGTATGACGAGTTCCACGTATATCTCTCGGCAGATAATGCTACTTGGTCGGAGATTACATACTCATTCGCTGATGGCGATAACTTAGATGGTACTTGGAACGATGCTTCGGCTACATTCCGTCTGACAGAGGTTCCTGCTAAGCTCTCTGTTAAGTTCTCAGTAGATGTAGCTTCAGTATATCGTCTGGATGACGTTGTATTGGGTGTAGCAGAGTCTGCAACACAGGATGTAACCCTCAGCGAGGGTAGTGGTACTCCAGAGGAGCCAGCAGGTGACGAGGTAACCGTTACTGAGGCTATTGGCTTGGCACAGGGTACAACCGTAAAGGTTAAGGAATCAACTGTTGTGGCTGTTTCGGCTCGTTCATACCTCTTGACTGATGGTACAAGCTATATCTTGGCTTATGCAGGTGCAGACCCAGGTTTGGCAGTAGGTGATAAGGTAACTGTATCGGCTTCAATCGGTGCTTACCGTAGTGTACCACAGCTCGCAGATCCTGTGGCAACAAAGGTTGGTCACGACGACGCATTTACTCACCCAGAGCCAGTGGTGATGGATGGTGCAGCAGCTGACGCGTTCCTTACTTCGACTTACATCAAGTATGTGAAGATGACAGGTAAGCTCGTTAAGAGTGGTAACTATTGGAATGTTGAGTTGGAGGGTGCTTCAACAGCACAGGGCTCTGTGTCATATCCAACAGCGGCAATGTGTCCAGATGAGTTGGATGGTACTATGGTGGATATCTATGGATATACCATCTATCAGACTCGTGATACTGACGTAAATATCATCGCAACACACGTCGTTCCAACAGGCGAGACTCCTGAGGAGCCAGAGCAGCCTGAGGAGCCAGAGCAGCCAATCGAGCCAGGAGATGTTGTAACGGTGGCTCAGTTCTTGGCAGCAGCAGAGAGCGAGAGCGTAACATATCGTTTGTCGGGAACAATTACCAAGGTAGCAAATACTACATACGGTAACTTTGACCTTACAGATGATACCGGTACTGTATATATCTATGGTTTGTGCAGCCCAACCGGTGCTCAGCAGTATTGGGCAGAGTCGGGTGCGAAGCTCGGTGATGATATTGTAATCGAGACTATCCGTACATCATACAGTGGTTCTCCACAGGGTAAGAACGCTATCTTTGTAAGTCTTCAGTCTCCAGGTACACGTGCTTTCTGGAGCCCAGAGAGTGCAGCTGTTACTTTGGGTGCAGCAGGTCAGAGCGTAAATGTAGCTTTGAACGCATATAACCTCACTGAGAACGTAACCGTAACATCAGATAACGCAGCTATCTCGGCTTCATACGCTAACGGCGTAGTAACTATCTCGGCAGGTGCAAATGAGACTGACGCAGTAATTAATGCAACAGTTACCGTAGCTTGTGGCTCACTTTCACACACAATCGCTGTAACTCAGCTTAAGCAGTCTTCAGGCGGTGGCGAGGTTGTATCAGTAGAGAAGGTGATGTCGGCACAGGGCTGGGCTAATGCTCAGACTGTTAAAGAGCTTGTGATGGATGAGAATATCACTGTAACCTTTGCACAGGGCTCAGCAAACAATGCTCCTGCATACTACACATCAGGTAACGCAGTTCGTCTGTATCAGAATGGTGCAACAATGACTGTAACAGCTTCTAATGGTAAGGTTATCACAGCAATCGATATTGAGTTTGCAAATAACCACTACTATATGGAGCCTGATTGTGGAGAGTTCTCTGCAGAGGCTGCAACACGTAGCTGGTCAGGTGAGGCTGGAAGTGTGAAGTTCACTACAACCGGTACTGACAAGGATCACCGTGCATACGTTGCAAAGATTAAGGTAACTTATATGTAATACAAGCAATTTAGGATAATGGCTCTTGGGTGGGAAACTGCCCAAGGGCCTAAAGCCTAAATGATAAAACAACGATATAATTTGACGGGAGATATGATGCGTTGGTGGACATCGGTTGCTAAGGTGGTAATGGTGTCGGTGATGTTGGCTTGGGGCTTTGCCTGTAGCAAGAGCGATGACGGAGTGGTGGCTTCGGCTCATCTTGCACAAGATGTGGTGCAGGGTACAAGCACAAATTGCGCTGTGGTGCTGACCGCACAACAGGGTACTAAATACGCCGTAACGATTGCCGATGGCAACGAGTGGTGTCAGCTCTCGGGTGGACGGAGTGAACTCTCGGGCGTGATGGCTGAGGGTGAGAACACACGCACTCTGTTCCTCTATTTCGAGAAAAATCCATCGGGAAGCCCACGCATAGCACACATCGTAGTGTCGTTTGATGGCGGTGTCAGGGTGGAGTTGCAGCTCACGCAGGAGTCGTACGATGCGAACATAGCCTTCGTAAGAGCTTGGCCCGAGTTGCCGGTGTGCGATGTGAGGGATGGATATATCTATCGCAGCTACTCGGCTGCGGTGGGTGCCAAGAGCAACGTACGTAACTATACGATATGTTATAATCCCGAGTATCTGGCTGCCGAGTGGGTGGCATACCCTATGCACGCACTCTACACCAATGGCTCGGCAAACCGCGACAACAGCGACTTTAAGAAAGAGCCTACAATAGCGGCTAACCAGCAGATGAATGGCTACTACAAGAGCCCATATAACCGAGGACATCAGATTGCTGCGGCAGACAGAAAGTGCTCGCAGGAGATGATGGACCAGACATTCTACGTGACGAATATGACTCCGCAGTTAGGACGTTTCAACTCTACACTATGGGGTAGTTTGGAGGGTAAGGTGCGTTCGGAGCAGTGCCTCGATACGCTCTATGTGGTCACGGGAGCATACTTCAAGGGTAAGCACGACTCGTCAATAGCCACAGCCACCACCGACAGCAGTGGTAAGCGTTGCCCTACGCCTTCGCACTACTATAAGCTACTGCTCAAGACAGTGAAGGGAAATAGCGGCAAGCGTATAGCTGAGATAACCGACGCTTCGGCGTTGCAGGCGATAGCGATATTTATTCCACATCACGACTCAGGCTCAAGCACAGTGCTCAAGGATGAGTGGTTTATGAGTGTCAGCGATTTGGAGAAGATAGTGGGATTTGAGTTCTTCCCAATGCTCAATGACGCTGTGGAGGATGAGGTGAAGAGTGAGTACAACCGCTCGCTATGGTTTTAGATAAGTTTAATAATTAATATAGTATCAAGATGAAAAAGACACTATTCCTGTTGGCGTTGGTCGTAGCCTCTACGGTGGCTATGGCACAGAAGCCTTATATGGTGGCGTTCTACAATTTGGAGAACCTCTTTGACTTGTATAACGACCCTGATACTCACGACGACGAGTTTACTCCCGAGGGTGAGAAACAGTGGAATCAGTACAAGTACGACTGCAAGATGACAAATATCGAGCGTGTGTTGTTCGATATGGCTGCCATCCAGAAGGATTATCCTATCGTTATCGGCGTTACCGAGTTAGAGAACCGCTTCGTGTTGGAGGATGTTGTGGCTATGCCTAAGTTAGCACCTGCGAAGTATCGTATCTGCCACTTCGACTCGCCCGATGCACGTGGTATCGACGTGGCGTTCCTATATCGTGCCGATGTCTTTAAGATGGAGGGCTGCGACAACCGTAAGCTTATCGTTCCGGAGAATCCTACGTTGCGTACACGCGACTTGGTGATTATGTGGGGTACGATAGATGATGAGCCTTTCTGCTTCCTCGTGTCGCACTGGCCATCACGTCGTGGCGGACAGTATGCTTCAGCTTACTTGCGTGAGGCGTGTGCACGACAGATTCGTGAGATTAAGGATGAGTTCTTGGCAAAGGACCCTAACACCAAGTTTGTGGCTATGGGCGACTTCAACGACGATGCGACAGATAAGAGTGTCGAGGAGACTCTGGGTGCAAAGGGTAAGATGAAGCAGCTCGTTGAGGGCGACTTCTTCAACCCATTCAACGAGATGTTGCGTGCCGGTCTGGGTACGTTGGCATATCAGGATAAGTGGAACTTGTTTGATAATATCGTGGTAACAGAGAACTTGGCAACGGGCTCGACAGGTAAGCTCAAGTTGCAGAAGGCTCCTAAATCGAAGTATTACGGTAATATCTTCAACCGCCCATACCTCATCCAGCAGGAGGGACAGTATAAGGGTTATCCGTTGCGTACGTTTGTGGGAAATAACTTCCAGAACGGATTTAGCGACCACCTGCCCGTATATATTTATATAGGTAAATAATCAACAAACATTATAATATGAAGAAGTTTTTACTAACAGCAGCTCTTGTGCTCGCAGCTGTGGCTACATTTGCTCAGCAGTCGGGTGTCAAGGGTGTGGTAGTCTCTCGTGAAGGACGTGAGGCTGTCAGTGGCGTGAAGGTCATAGTTGAGGGCACTCAACTTGAGACCGTAACGACAGAGAGTGGTGAGTTTGTGTTTGACAACTTGCCAGCAGGTGAGTATACTCTGCGTTTTGAGGCTCACGACTTTGAGGAGTCGCAGATGCACGTCAGAGTCTATGAGACAGTGAAGGATTTGCATCAGGTGGCTATCGTGCCATCGCTCGTAGGCTCGGTGGATGACTCTATCTTTGCGGAGTTTGATACCGATTCTGAGTCGGCAGGCGACACAGGCTCGTTGCCTTCGTCGCTCTCGGCATCGAAGGATGTGTTCAACAACATCGCATCGTATCGCTTCAGCGAGATGCGTTTCAATGTGCGTGGTTACGACTCGCCTTATCAGGATATCTACCTGAATGGTATTCGTTTCAACGATGCTATCACAGGTTATGGTCCTTGGTCATTGTGGAGCGGTCTGAACGACGCTACACGTAACCAGGAGTCTACTTACGGCTTGCAGATGGCTGATGTAGGTGTGGGTAACATCGGTGGTACGACCAACATCAACGCTCGTGCATCGCAGATGCGTAAGGGCTTCCGTGCCAGCGTGGTAAATGCTACACAGCTCTATCGTTTCCGCGTTATGCTCTCATACGCATCGGGTGCGTTGGATAACGGCTGGTCGTACGGTTTCTCTGTGTCGACACGTCAGGGTGGCAACGGATATGTGGATGGTGTATACTACAACGCTTTTGCATACTTCGCATCGGTGGAGAAGAAGTGGAATTCGGGTCATACACTCGGTCTTACCGTTTTGGGAGCTCCTACACAGCGTGGTGCCCAGCAGGCATCTACCCAGGAGGCTTACGATTTGTTCGGCAGCAACTACTACAACCCTAACGTAGGTCTGCAGATGGGTGATGAGCGTAATGCACGCGTACGAGATATGCACGAGCCTATCGCAATGCTCAACTATAAGTGGCAGATATCGGAGCGTACAGCTTTGACTGCGGCTACATCATTCCGCTTCGGTAAGAATGGCTATTCGGCTCTTACCTGGTGGCGTGGTGAGGACCCACGTCCTGACTACTACCGTAAGCTACCATCATACTACGCTAACAAGCTGGTGCGTCATATGGCGGTGAACGCTTTGGATGAGTACAATGGCGATCCACTTTCATATACCGAGACCGACATAGCAACCCTCAAGTCGCAGTATCGCAATGCGTTGCGTGAGTGGACAGGTCGTATGGATTGGGACGGAATGACACAGACCAACCGTCAGCAGGCTGTAGACCAGCAGTTTGGTGGTCGTCGCTCGGCAGCTATGGTTGAGGAGCGTCATACCGACCAGCTCGACTTCAACTTCGTGGCACAGCTTAACCACACATTCCGCAATGGCTCGGAGCTTATGGGAGGTGTGCGTCTGCGTATGAACCGCACAGAGTATTACAGCGAGGTTAAGGATTTGCTCGGTGGCGACTATTGGTTGGATATCGATAAGTTTGCAGAGCGTGATTTCGGTGCTGATGCTGTCGCTTATCAGAACAATATGGCATACTACAACGCTCACGGCCACGCACAGGCTGTCAAGGAGGGCGACAAGTATGGCTACGACTACTATGCACACGTGCGTCAGGGTCAGCTGTGGGCTGCCTACAATATGCAGTTTGGTCGTTTCTCGGCAAATGTAGGTGCCGAGGTGGGCTTCTCTAACATCTGGCGTGAGGGTCTGTGGGAGAAGGGTCTCTTCACCACAGAGGCTGCAACAGATGCTCTGGGTAATGTGAATATCGGCAAGACCTCGCTCGGCGAGTCAGAGAAGATTAACGAGCTCACATATAAGGGTAAACTCAATTTGAAGTATCAGTTCAATGGAGCTCACTCTCTGGAGGCTTCGGCTACTGCTATGCAGAATCCTACACTCTTCCGCGATGCTTTCGTGTCGGCACGTACACGAAACCAGCTCACTCCAGGTCTGGAGCCAGAGAAGGTGTGGGGTGTCGATTTGACATACAATATGAACACATCGTGGATGAAGGCTCGTCTGTCGGGTTACTACACCGAGATTAAGGATCAGTCGAAGGTTATCTCGTTCTACGATGATACGCAGAGCTCATTTACCAACTTCGCTATGAGTGGTATTGACAAGCGTTATATGGGCGTTGAGTTGGGTGTTAACGTACCTATCGCTTACGGTTTGTCATTCGTGGGTGCAGTGAGCTATGGCGACTATGAGTACACCTCGAACCCAGAGTTCACTCAGATGATTGATAACTCGGCATCGGATGTCGTGAAGAGTAAGGTTAACTGGAAGGGTATGAAGATTGAGAGCACACCACAGACTGCTGTCAACGTAGGTCTCTCGTTCCGTAGCGGTACAAGCTGGTTTATCAATGCCAACCTGAACTACTACGACAACTTGTACCTCTCGATGAATCCTATGTATCGTACCGATTACTTAGCAAAGAAGATTATGTCGTCTTACGACTTCTACAACTTGGAGTCAGGCCGTCAGAAGGCTGAGGTGGTAGGTAAGATTGAGGAGATTCGCCGCCAGGAGTCGTTGGGCGATGCGTTCACACTCTCGGCAAGCATCGGTAAGACCTGGTACGTGAAGTATAAGTACCAGTTGGGCTTCAGCCTCGAGGTGAAGAACCTCACACACGACAAGTCAATACGTACGGGTGGTTATGAGCAGATGCGTCTTAATAAGGTTACCGACAAGACTATCGTGATGGGTCCCGATGGCAACCGTACAACGAAGGATAGTATGACTACTTACAGCCGCTTCGACTCTAAGTATTTCTATCTGTTCGGTGCAACATACTATCTGAATGTTTACTTCCGTTTCTAACGTAATAGAGTTGAGAGATATGAAAATGAACAAAATATTAGCAATGGTGGTGGCTTGCTTCGCGTTGGTAGGCTGCTACGAGGATTTTGACAGTGTGCCTGAGCGTCAGATATTTGATGACACATCTTTCGAGGCACAATTCCCTGAGGCTCGATATATCACTATCGCCGAGTGTAAGGAGATTTTTACTTCGGCTCACGGCTCGATAAGCGGTACGGGAGAGAACTCAGGCTGGAACGACACCAAGTATGTACAGGTGGAGGATGACCTCTACATCAAGGGTAAGGTCGTATCGGATGACGAGCAGGGTAACGTCTATAAGTCGCTCTACATCCAGGATGAGACCTCGGGTATTGAGATTAAGCTCAACAACAATGTGGGCGTGCGTTTCCCATACGGTACGTGGGTGTATGTGCGTCTGAAGGATTTGTATATCGGTAACTATCGTATGATGCTCAACATAGGTGGTGCACCAAGCGAGTCGTACAACAAGGCGGGTGAGCATAAGTTCTATGCTAACTCAAACATTGAGATTCAGTCTATCATCGACCGCCACGTATTCCCAGGAGGCCCTGCCGAGATTAAGGTGGGTACTTTCGAGCAGTGGCAGGCTAATCCTGCCGAGGTGGATGTTATCACCGTAACGAAGGATAACTATAAGACGGTTTTGGCGAAGGAGAATCGCGAGATGTTGTTTGGTCGTCTGATGCGTTTCGAGGACTTGAAGTGCCACTATGCAGGTGTAGCAGACCAGAATGGTGTGGTAACACCTACAATGAAGAGTGGTTCTAACGAGAACATCTATCCAAGCTGGATTTATACCGACCCACGACCTATCGTCAATAAGCCTTGGTATCGTTGGGCATTCCGCGAGACCGACTACACAGCCGATGGCGAGGAGTATGCAACAGGCCGTAGCTTGTATGGCTCGGTGATGTTCACTTATAACGACGCTTTGCTCGCACTCGATGACTCGGAGGCTTCGCAGACCGAGGCAGCTAACTACTTCTGCTCGGATGATGGTAACTTCATCGTGCGTACAAGTGGTTACTCTCGTTTTGCTAACCGCAACATCTGTAAGGATGGCGAGGAGGCTACAATCACAGCTATCTACTGCATCTACTCTAAGGAGTCGACATATACAGGTGGTCGCAACGACTACGCACTCTATCAGCTGACACTCAACCGCTACGAGGATATGGTCTTCACAAACGGTGAGGCTGCACTGCTGAGCGATGAGGATGTGGAGCGTATGACCGACGACGATATGCGTTATGTGCCTTGGATGGATGCTGAGGGCGAGATTGGCGAGTAAAAGATATCTTAAATAGAGAGTATGAAAAGAGTAAAATATTTTTTGACACTCATTCTGTCGCTACTCACCTTTGCTTCGACTTCGGCACAGACGATGGAGAGCGTGGCGTGGAGTTGCGATGTGCACGGCATCGAGGATGACTACTATATGCTGGAGTTCACCGCTGTGCCTGCTATGGGCTGGCATATGTACGATATGGGCGAGTATAGCGTGCCCGTAGCGTTGGAGTTCCAGTTTGAGCCCTCGGAGGATTATATACTTCAAGGTGGCGTAGCAACTAACCAGCCATCTATCCGTAAGTGGGATGAGTTCTTCGAAGAGGAGATAGGCTACTACGAGGATAAGGTAATATTCAAGCAGGAGGTTGAAGTCAAGGAGGGAGCCGAGATAAAGGTCAAGGTATTGTGGAAGGCGTGCCAGGATGGTGGTAACTGCGTCGATGGCAGCAAGACCTTCACTCTCAGCGTAGGCAACCCTCAGCCAAAGGCTGCAGAGGTAAAGGCGGCGAGTGAGGCAGAGGTGGCAGCACCACAGCCCAAGAAGGCGAGTGGCTCGCTGTGGGGCTATGTGCTGACAGCTATCGGCTGGGCACTCTTTGCTCTGCTCACACCTTGTGTCTTCCCTATGATTCCGATGACGGTGTCGTACTTTATGAAGGGTGCGGAGAACCCTGCCCTGGGACGTTTCCGTGCAGCGATGTATGGTCTGTTTATCGTGTTGCTCTACACGCTGCCTATCGCGGTGCTGATACTTATGACATACACCATAGGCGGTAATACGGGTGCAGCAAGTATCTTCAACTGGTTAGCGACACATTGGCTGCCTAACGTGATATTCTTCGCTGTATTTATGATTTTCGCTGCATCGTTCTTCGGTGCTTTCGAGATTGTTATGCCCGAGAAACTTGTCAACAAGAGCGACGAGAAGGCTGATAAGGGTGGTCTGCTCGGCATATTCTTTATGGCGTTGACTTTAGTGCTCGTGTCATTCTCTTGCACAGGACCTATCATCGGCTCGGTACTTATTCAGTCTACCTCGGGCGAGGTGTGGACACCTATCATCACTATGGCAGCATTTGCTATTGTCTTCGCTCTGCCATTTACGCTCTTTGCTCTGTTCCCATCGTGGCTCAAGCGTCTGCCTAAGAGTGGCGGATGGCTCAACTCGGTGAAGGTGGTGCTGGGCTTCGTGGAGCTGGCTTTAGGCTTGAAGTTCCTCAGCGTGGCAGATATGACCTATGGCTGGCGACTGCTCGACAGAGAGGTCTACTTGGCGTTGTGGATTGTGATATTCTCACTGCTCGGTATGTATCTGCTGGGTAAGCTCCGCTTTAAGCACGACAGCGAGGTTAAGCACATCTCGGTGTTGCGTCTGTTGCTCTCTATAGCATCGTTCTCATTCGTTGTGTATATGGTGCCAGGTATGTGGGGTGCTCCACTATCGTTCCTCTCGGGCTACCTGCCTCCTATCGAGACGCAGGAGTTCCGTCTGAAGGCGGGCTCTTCATTCGAGCAGCAGGACTTGGGTAGTGTGAAGTACTCGGAGTATTTCGAGATGCCACACGAGTTGCAGGGCTTCTACGATATGGAGCAGGCTAAGGAGTATGCCCAGAGGGTTGATAAGCCTATCTTTGTCGATATCACCGGTAAAGGCTGTGTCAACTGCCGTAATATGGAGGCTAAGGTGTGGGCTGACCCACGCGTGCTGAAGCTACTGCGTGAGGAGTATGTCATCGTAGCTCTCTATATGGATGTGCGTGAGAACGCATACGAGGAGGATTGGCTCACGCGTGATGGCGAGGTGCTCAAGACCATAGGCGAGATAAATACCGACTATGTGTTGCGTACCTATGGCGTCAACTCGCAGCCATACTACATCCTGCAGGATAGCGAGGGTGTGCAGCTTGTTGAGCCGCGAGCATTCGACCTCGACGTGGATGCCTTTGTGAAGTTCCTCGAGGATGGCATTGATGCGTACCGACAGCGATAACGGCGGTAAGACGAATAAGAAAATGGCTAAGTCCGAAGGGATTTAGCCATTTTTTTTGTCTGTTTTTGTGTCGCTCGGTGCTCCTATCGGATGCCTCGGCGGTTGAGCTCTCGCTGATATTTGCGGGCATTCTGGAGGTGCTCGTTGTAGGTGGCAGCGAAGTTATGGTAACCATCGAAGGTCTCGCGGGCACAGAAGTAGAGGTAGTTGTGCGATTCATAGTTCAGCACCGCATCGATAGCTGTGATGCTTGGCATACAGATAGGAGTTGGTGGCAGCCCTTTGTTGATGTAGGTGTTGTAGGGTGAGGGGTGCTTGAGGTGCTTGTTGAGGATGCGACGCAAGCCGAAATCCTGCAAGGCATACTTTATCGTCGGGTCAGCCTGCAGAGGCATACCCTTGCGGAGACGGTTGATGTATACGCCAGCCACACGTGGCATCTCGTCGCCCTTGCGTGTCTCCTCGTAGACGATAGAGGCGAGGGTCATCACCTGCAGACGACTCAACCCACTGCGTCGGCGTTTGGAATCACGCTCCTTGGTCCAAAAACGCTCATATTCGGTGTGCATACGCTCGACGAAATCCTCTACCGAGGTGTCCCAATACATCTCGTAGGTGTTGGGGATAAACATCGAATACATAGCTAATGCACTCTTGAAGCCATATTGCTTGGCGACCTTATCGCTGCCGATGACAGCTATGATGGCTGTCGAGTCGGCATCTATCTGTCCCTCCAACTTCTTGGCTAACTGTGCAGGAATCTTGGCGTTGTTCATCGTAACGCGTACGGGAGTCTGCCAGCCCAACTTCAGCGTGCGGACAATCTGTACAACGCTCATATCTATGGTCAGCAGGTAGTGTCCTGGCTCGAAGCTATGCTCCAAGTCGTTCTTCTCGGCGTAGTAGTCGAAGGCACGGTCGTTGGTGATGGCGTCGTGAATCTGCTCGGCAACACTCTCATAGGGAGTATCCTTCGAGATGTAGAGGTGTAACGTGCGGTCGACGCAAGCCTCGTGGAGTGAACGATAGGCGTAGTAGCCTATGCCAGCTGCTGTGGCAATGATGATGGCAACGATTGCCACAATGATATATCCCTTTTTCATCGTTTAATAGTTTATAGCCTACAAATATAATACACCATAGGAAAAAATCAAAGCCAAAATGTCGCTGGCAGCAAATAAAATTGTGCCGAGTTTTGGTGATTATAAAATTTTTCCTACCTTTGTGCCCGGGTAAGTCTTATACGACCAGCTCCTACAGAATCCCCCAGGTGTGGAAGCAAGCAAGGGTATGTGGTTGTAGCGGTGCGATATAAGTAGCTTACCCTTTTTTTTGTCTGTATAGGGCTGTGTTGAGGGGGCTATGGGGCTCAAAGAGTAAAATTATTGCATAAAGTTTTGCAAAGACAAGAATTGTTGCTACCTTTGATAGAAACCAACTAAACTACAAACTCTATTAACAACTAAAAATCTATGATTGGCAAAGTAAAATGGTTCGACAGCAAGAAGGGCTATGGCTTTATTCTGACTGACGAAGGTCGCGAAATCTTTGTGCACTACAGCGGTATCGTGGCTGAGGGATTTAAGGCATTGACCGAGGGACAGAACGTGGAGTTCGAGATTGGCGGACACGAGAAGGGCGAGCAGGCTGTCGGCGTTACAGTATTACCTAAAGAGTAGGTCGGAGGTCGTATAAGGACATCTGGCAGAGAGCAGGGGCTAATTAACAAAATAGTTAGTGAAGCCCCTTTTTTGTGGACTACGGATTGGATAATCAGCGATTAAGCACTATCTTTGCAGCGATTTTTGAAAAAAGAGCGATTATGGGATTGGAGAAATATGAATCAAAGCAGGCTCAGATTTTTAAGTCAGCAGCCCGCATTTATCCTTTTGTGAGCCGTATGGATATGCTCACTCCAGCCTTGCAGGATAAGGTCGAGGAGTGGCAGGCAGATGCCGACAGCTGCTCATTCAAGGCTAAGGGCTTCCGTGTGGCACTGCGTATCGTGGAGCGAGAGGAGAATAAGACGGTGAAGATTACGGCTGACCCCGAGCAGGGTGGTCTGCCCATAGATTTTACCTTCTGGCTGCAGCTGCACGAGGTGAGCGAGAATGATACGCGTGTGCGGTTGGTGTTGCACGCCGAGCTCAATATGATGATGCGTATGATGATTGGTGGTAAGATACAGGGCGGATTGGACCAGATGGTCGAAGGTTTGGCTACCGCTTTCAATCAACTGCCATTCTAAGTGGGTGTAGAGCACTTTGTGGGGTAGGGTGAAATTTGAATTTTTTATGCGAAAAAACTCATTTTTAATTTGTTAATAGATAAAAAAGTACTACATTTGCAAACCCAAAGAAGTGAAATGTTAAATTTATAAATAATTATTACTATGACAAAGGCAGATATTGTTAATGAGATTGCCAAAAGCACTGGTGCCGAGAAGGTATTGGTTCAGACAATCGTAGAGGCATTTATGGAGACTGTAAGTGAGTCTTTGGTTAAGAACGAGAACGTTTATCTTCGTGGATTTGGTAGCTTCATCATCAAGAAGCGTGCAGAGAAGGTAGCTCGTAACATCTCAAAGAATACGACTATCACTATTCCTGAGCATAATATTCCTGCATTTAAGCCTTCAAAGAGCTTTATTGCTAAGGTTAAATAATAAACCAATTAAATAATTTACAACTATGCCAAACGGAAAAAAGCATAAGCGACACAAGATGGCTACGCACAAGCGTAAGAAGCGTCTTCGCAAGAATCGTCATAAGAAGAAGTAATCTTCTTCGGGAGGAGATTCTGTTGCGTTAGCAAGTAGGTAAGATAAAAGCTAAAGGGTTTTATTGTCTAACGCCCTTTAGCTTTGCCTATTTTTGATAATCAACAATTTTTAGATTAGAGATGAATCGAGAATTAGTCATAAACGTAACCCCGACAGAGATGTCGATAGCCCTATGCGAGGACAAGGTGCTGGTGGAGCTCAACAAGGAGAAGTGCCAGACAGGTTTCGCTGTGGGTGATATCTATCTGGGCAAGGTGCGTAAGATAATGCCGGGCTTGAATGCTGCCTTCGTCAATATAGGACACGAGAAGGACGCATTCATCCACTATCTCGATTTGGGTAGTCAGTTTCTCTCGTTGGAGCGAGTAGTCAACTCACGTCAGCCTGGTAAGAGGGGCGTGAAGGTGGAGACTATGAAGTTGGAGGCTCCGATAGAGAAGACAGGAAAGATAGCTTCGTACCTGCAGGTGGGACAGACCATAATGGTGCAGGTGGCAAAGGAGGCTATATCGACCAAGGGCCCACGCCTCACTTCGGATATATCGCTCGCAGGGCGTAATGTGGTGCTGGTGCCATTCACATCGAAAATTTTTATCTCGCAGAAGATTCGTTCCAATGAGGCGAAGAAACGTCTGCGACGCATAGCATCGGGTGTGCTACCCAAGAACTTCGGCGTTATTATTCGTACTGCCGCAGCATCGGCTAACGACACCGATATAGAACACGACATACTCTCGCTCGTTGAACGATGGAACGAGACGCTGGGTAAGATTAGAAAGAGTCAGGCTCCCGCACTGCTGATGAGCGAGATGAGCCGAGCAAATACCATAATCCGCGACTCTCTGAACTCGACATTTTCGCAGATAACAGTCGACGACGAGAAGATATACCGCGAGATTAAAAACTATATAAAGGTTATAGACCCACAGTTGGAAAAGATAGTCAAGCTCTATAAGGGCACGGTGCCTATCTTCGACAACTTCGACATATCGAAACAGATAAAATCGCTCTTTGCCAAGTATGTATCGCTCAAGCGAGGTGCATATCTTATCATCGAGCACACCGAGGCGATGAATGTCATCGATGTCAACTCGGGAAACAGAACAAAGGCTGAGGTCAACCAGGAGGAGACAGCTATGGAGGTCAACTTGGCAGCGGCGAAGGAGATAGCCCGTCAGCTGCGACTCCGCGACTTGGGTGGAATAGTCATCATCGACTTCATAGACCTTCATAAGGCTCAAAACCGTCAGCTGCTGCACGACGAGATGACCAAGTTGATGGCAACCGATAAGGCGAAGCATACTATCCTGCCACTCACTAAGTTTGGTCTGATGCAGATTACTCGCCAGAGGGTGCGTCCTATGGCAGTGCAGGATGTAACGGATGTGTGTCCGACGTGCAACGGTACGGGTAGGGTAGAGCCTACGGTGCTGCTGGACAAGAAGATAGAGAACCAGATACAGTTCCTTGCGGAGGATAGAGGCGTGAAGTTTGTGGAGCTGCGTGTGAGCCCCTATGTGGCATCGTATCTCTGTCGTGGATTCCTCTCGCTACGTCGTCGCTGGGCATGGCGTCATAAGCTGCGTCTGAAGGTCGTGGCAGACCAGAGCCTCGGTATGATTGACGTGAAGTATCTGGGACGTAAGGGTGAGTCGCTCCTGTAGTGAGCCTCTTGCGGGTGAAATAGAGAAAAATCTCTGTGTGAATGGAGAAGGTAGAGAGATTATTGGAGCGTGTAGAGGCATCCAAGTCATTCGTACAACTCAAGAAAGCATATAAGACGGAGGGCGTTACCGTTCATCTCGAGGAGATGGTCGGTGGTGCTCTCTCGCTCTATGCGGCAACGCTCATACGTAAGGTCGGTGGAGTACATCTGTTTGTGGCGGAGGATAGGGATGCGGCGGCATATATGCTCAATGACTTCTATGCTCTGCTGGATGAGAGCCGCGTGCTGTTCTTCCCTACTTCGTACAAGAAGTCGATACTCTACCATCGCGAGGATGCTCAGGGTGTGGTGCAGCGTACGGCTGTGCTCAATGCCCTTAGAAGCCACCGTAAGGGCTATTTGGTCATCTGTACCTATCCCGAGGCGTTGGCGGAGCGAGTAGCAGATGAGGGCTCACTCTCGCAACGTATGCTTTCGCTCAGGGTGGGGCAGACGATAGCCATAGCCTCGTTGCAGGAGCAGTTGGAGGCGTTGGGCTTTGTGCAGGTGGACTTCGTCTATGAGCCAGGACAGTTCTCACGTCGTGGAGGTATCGTCGACGTCTTCTCCTATGCCGAGAGTCGACCCTATCGTGTCGATTTCTTTGGCGATGAGATAGACTCGGTGCGTAGGTTTAACATCTCCAATCAGCTCTCCTTTGAGCGTATAGAGCAGGCGGAGATAATACCCAATATGAACGATGATGAGGCAGCGAAGGTGTCGCTGGTGCGTTTTGCGGGCGAGATGACCTGCTGGGCTTACGATATGAACTATCTGTTGCGTAGGGTGAATGACCTCCGACATCGTCTGCTCGGCGAGATGGATGAGCCAACGCAGATTGATAGGTTGCTGACAAGTCGTAAGTCGCTCCTCGAGGATTTGCAGGGCTCACGACTCATAGTGCTTCGCGACACACTCTCGGAGCGAGTGGCAGATGCGGTTGTTCGCTTCTCGCAGTCGCCACAGCCCAAGTTCAACAAGAACTATGAGATGCTTGCCCAGAACTTGGATGATGCGAGGATGAAGGGCTATGAGGCATTTATCCTCTCGGAGAGTAAGGCTCAGGTGGAGCGTCTGGGTAACATTTTCTATCAGTTGGGATACAAGCAGACACTCTTCGCGTCGTTGCCTATAACGCTGCGTGAGGGCTTCGTCGACAACGAGCTGAGAATGTGTCTATACACTGACCATCAGATATTTGACCGCTATCGTCGTTACCGCATCAATGGCGAGATAAGCCGTGATGAGCAGATGACCATAGCCGAGCTCAACGCACTGAAGATGGGCGACTATGTGGTGCATATAGACCACGGTGTAGGGCGTTTTGATGGCTTGGTGAAGATAAACGAGAATGGCAAGATACACGAGGCTATAAAGCTCGTATACAAGGATGGCGACGTGTTGTTTGTCAACGTGCACTCGCTGCATCGCATATCGCGATATAAGAGTGGCGACGGTGAGCCACCGAAGGTATATAAGCTCGGCAATGGTGCCTGGCAGAAGCTCAAGACAGCGACCAAGAAGGCTGTCAAGGATATCTCGCGTGAGCTCATCGCACTGTATGCTAAGCGTAAGGCGAGTGAGGGCTATGCCTTCTCGGCTGATAGCTACCTTCAGCACGAGTTGGAGGCATCGTTCAGCTGGGAGGAGACCGTAGACCAGCAGAGTGCCATAGAGGCTGTCAAGCAGGATATGGAGTCGAAGCGTCCTATGGACCGTCTGGTCTGTGGCGACGTGGGCTTCGGAAAGACCGAGGTGGCTATACGTGCAGCATTCAAGGCGGCGGTGGATGGCAAGCAGGTGGCTGTGTTGGTGCCTACGACGATACTCGCTCTGCAACACTATCGCTCATTTATGGAGCGTCTACGTGATTTCCCTATCAGGGTGGAGTATATCAACCGCTCACGCAGTGCGAAGCAGACACGTGAGATAGCCGAGGAGCTGAAGGCGGGTAAGATAGATATCCTCATCGGAACGCATAAGATGCTCGGACGACAGATAGAGTTCCGCGACTTGGGACTGCTGATAATCGACGAGGAGCAGAAGTTCGGCGTAGCAGCCAAGGAGAAACTGACAGCACTCAGCGTTAATGTCGATACGTTGACGCTCACCGCTACACCTATACCTCGCACATTGCAGTTCTCGCTTATGGGCTCGCGTGATTTGTCGGTCATCTCGACTCCGCCAGCCAACCGTCAGCCTATCGTTACCGAGTCGCACATCTTCTCGGAGGATATCATCCGTGATGCCATAGAGGAGGAGCTCTCGCGTGGCGGACAGGTATACTTCGTCAATAACCGCGTGGAGGATTTGGCTACGTTGCAGGGCTTGATAACACGTCTCTGCCCCAAGGCGAGGGTGGCTGTGGGACACGGTAAGATGCCAGCCGAGAAGTTGGAGAAGCTCATTATGGACTTCATCTATGGGGAGTTCGATGTGCTGGTGGCAACGACAATCGTGGAGAATGGAATAGATATACCTAACGCCAACACGATAATAATTAACAACGCACAGAACTACGGTCTGAGCGATTTGCATCAGCTGCGAGGACGTGTGGGACGTAGCTCACGTAAGGGCTACTGCTACCTGATAACACCTCCCGAGGAGTTGCTCTCGGGTGATGCACGACGCCGCTTGCGTGCCATCGAGGAGTTCTCGGACTTGGGCTCGGGCTTCAACATAGCTATGCAGGATTTGGATATACGTGGTGCGGGTAATCTGCTCGGAGCGGAGCAGAGTGGTTTCATAGTGAATATGGGCTTCGAGACCTACCAGAAGATACTGCGTCAGGCGATAGCCGAACTGCACGCCGAGGGCTTGGATGTCTCGGGACTCACCGAGCAGGAGAGCGAGGTGGTACAGCCCGAGACGTATGTGGACGATGCTGTGATAGAGATAGATATGCTGGCGGAGCTGCCCGACTCGTATGTGCGTCAGCCTGCCGAGAAGATACGTCTTTACCGTGAGTTGGACTCTATACGACAGGAGCAGCAGCTCGTAGCTTTCAGCGAGCGGTTGGTCGACAGGTTTGGTGCTATGCCCGAGGAGGCTATGGCTCTCATCGACGTGGTGCGTCTGCGTTGGGAGGCTATAAGGCTCGGTATGGAGCGTGTGAAGGTGAAGAACAATCTGATGATAGTGCACTTCGTGGGCGAGAGCAATTCGCCTTATTACAAGAGCGAGACCTTTATGGAGCTGTTGCGTAAGGTAACGCAGCAACCCGATAGATTCGTGCTCAAGCAACACAATAATCGTTTGGCGATGACCGTTAGAAGGGTAAAGGATATAGCTGAGGCTGTTGAGGTGTTAAAGATGTTGTAGGCTATGAATCTGATAGTTGATATAGGCAATACACGCACGAAGGTGGCAGTAGTGGATGGTGGCGAGGTTGTTCGCAACTATCTCTTCGGCTCGGCTGCGGAGCTCGATGTGGAGGCTATCGTAGCGGCTTTTCCTGCCATCAGACGGGCGATAGTAGCAGCGACGGGCGAGGGTGAGGCAGAGACGGCAGAGCGTTTGGAGAGAGCTGGAATAAGCACCCTGAGGCTCGATTACAAGACACCTCTACCCATTGGTAATGAGTATCTTACGCCGCAGACTTTGGGTGTTGACCGCATAGCGGCGGCTGTGGGAGCTGTCGTGAGTGAGCGGTGCAGTAGCTGTATGATAGTGGACTTCGGCACAGCTATCACCATCGACGTGGTGGAGGATGGCATCTTCAAGGGTGGTAACATCTCGCCTGGAGCGACGACACGTATGCGTGCTCTGCACGACTACACCAGCCGACTGCCTATGTGTGAGCCGACGGATGAGTGTTTGAGCTACGGACGTACCACACGTGAGGCGATAGAGCAGGGCGTGATGCAGGGTATAACCCACGAGATTGAGGGCTATATCGACTCATTTTTAGTAAAAAATGAGGAAAAATCAATAATTTTTACGGGTGGAGAGGCAAAATACTTTGCGAATAGAATTAAAAATGCGATATTTGCAAAATGTGATTTGGTAGTTTGCGGATTGAACTCAATATTGGAATACAATGCAAGTGAAAAATAATAGAATATCGAGAGTGTTGATGGCGGTTTTGGTGGCACTTATGGTGTTGCCTATGGCGGCTATGGCACAGAACTTCTCGAGCAGTGTGAATACCTACTCGCCCTATTCGATGTATGGCTTGGGTGAGTTGGCTACCCCAGGCGATGCGGCTATGCGTTCGATGGGTGGTGTGGGCGTAGCTATGTTCTCTATGGGCAGAGTCAACACCCTGAACCCTGCGGCATACGCTAACACCCCACGTAAGAGCTTCCTCTTCCACTTTGGTGTCGATGCAGGACACTACCAGAACGAGCAGGCGAAGTATGCGGGTGCTACATCGACTATCAAGACAGCATACAATACAGTAAACTTCCACGACATCTCGTTCCAGATGCCTTTGGCGAAGAACGTAGGCTTGGGCTTCAGCCTTACACCTTACAGCAACGTAGGCTACAATATGTACCGCGACGATGTCGACTCCGACATAGCAGGTACGGTAGGTCGCATACGCTATCGCTATCGTGGCGAGGGCGACGTTACGGAGGTGAAGCTCGGCGTAGGATGGCGTCCAACGACAAAGTTCTCTTTAGGAGTGGCAGCACTCTACTATTGGGGAACGATAGAGCGTAGCTACGCATCGACGGTGATGAACATCATCACAGGTAGTGGTGCATACTCCAACACCACAGGTATCGACGAATATAGCGTCTCACGTGTGAAGATGCAGGCAGGTATGCAGTGGCACGCCATAATGAACTCGAAGCGAATACTCTCATTTGGAGCGACATACGACTTGGGTGGCGAGTTGGCTCCAGGAATGAAGCGATATGTATATGTCGATAACTTCCTCACCTCGGTGGTGCGTGACGAGAGCGAGAAGACAGAGCTCAAGCTCCCACAGCAGATAGCCATAGGAGCCTTCTATCAGACCAACACCGTGCGTCTTGGCTTGGACTACGTCTATCAGGATTGGGGCGGTCAGAACAGTGGCTATGAGGAGAATATCGGCGGTAAGGGCGTAACGGTAGCCTATACCGATACCCATACGTTGAAGGCGGGATTTGAGATTACCCCACGACCAACTGACGTAAGACACTACCTGAGTCGCGTATCGTACCGCGTAGGAGCTCGCTACGGCGACTACTATCAGACCTTCGAGGGATGTAAGGTTAAGCAATATGCCATAACAGCAGGCTTGGGATTGCCCGTGAGATTGTTCGGTACGTCGTCGATAGATTTGGGCTTTGAGTATGGTGTACGTAAGCCCGAGAACTCGACAATAGTGCTCGAGGAGCAGGTGGTAGGAATGGTCAAGCAGCACTACTTCAAGTTCTCATTGGGTCTGGCACTCTTCGGCGAGGACCGCTGGTTCCAGCGATATAAGTTCGACTAAGGCGGGGGCAGAGAGATAAGAAGATGTCCGATAGGATTAGACTATTTCGATATTGAAAAATATAAAATATAAAAATATAAAAGTAAAACATTATGAAAAGTTTGAGAATTATTTTGGTGGCAGCGTTTGCAGTGATAGGATTCTCTGCAATGGCTCAGGATGTTAATTTTGATGACCCTCGCTATGCACAGTGGGGTGCTAATGCCGAGCAGCGTAAGGCTAATATGCTCAATAGCCAATTCTTGAAGGAGGCGGTAGACAACCGTAACTACGAGTTGGCATCGGGATACCTCAATATCCTTATCAAGGAGTGTCCTTCGGCTTCGATGAACATCTACACCAATGGTGCTAAGCTCTACAAGAATATGATTAACCGTGCAGCTACTCCTGAGTTGCGTGAGGCATATATCGACTCATTGCTCTGGATATATGACGTACGTCTGGAGAACTACGCATCGCACGCAAAGTATGGTAAGGCATATATTCTCGACCGTAAGGCACGTGAGTTCTATCAGTATCGTGGCTCACAGCGTGATGAGTTGCGTGCTATGTTCGACGCAGCTATCGTGGCTGGCGAGGAGCAGTATGGTAAGACCGACTTAGAGCTGGCTGTAATCTACTTCAGCAACGTGGTTGAGGACTTCACCAACGGTCTGTTCGACTCTGACGTGGTGTTGGCAGCTTATGAGCGTTTCTCGCCAAAGTTTGACGCTGCCGAGGGCGACGAGGTAGAGTATAAGGAGCAGTTTGAGTCATTGTTTGGTAACAGTGGTGCTGCTTCGTGCGAGAACTTGGAGATTATCTTCTCTAAGAAGTTGGCTGCAGCTCCAGAGGATGAGGCACTGTTGAGCCGTGCTGTAACTTTGATGGCACGTGCTAACTGTAGCAGCGACTTCTTCTTCGACGTAACAGAGAAGTATTACGCTATCAAGCCATCATCGGAGACTGCTCTCTTCCTTGCACAGGGCTTCCAGCAGCGTGGCGAGTATGACAAGGCGTTGAAGTATCTCGAGGAGTCGCTCTCTGTGGAGGCTGACCCTGCCGAGAAGGAGAAGCTGTATGTACGTGTAGGTATGATTAACCTTACGGAGAAGAACTTTTCGGCTGCTATGGATGCTGCACGCGAGATAAAGAACCTTAACCCCGAGAATGGTTACGCTTACTTCATCCTCGGTCAGTGCTATGCTGCATCGGCTAACTGTGGTGAGCTGAAGTGTCAGGCAGTGAACTGGGCTGCATACGACACTATGAGCCAGGCAGTATCGTTGCTCGCCGACGAGCCTGAGATTCAGAAGGCTGCACAGCAGATGATGAACCGCTACCGTGCTAACTTCCCAACACAGGAGGAGTGCTTCTTCGCCGAGTTGGCAGCAGGTCAGCGTTACGTGATTTCACACGGCTTGGCTAATGGCGTGAGCACAACAGTTCGCTTCAGATAGTAGCCATAGATGCTTCACGTATCACTACATAGATATATTGTGGTAGCACTCTCGCTTGTAGGGAGTGCTATTGCTCTATTTTCGTGTGAGGAGCCTAAGCGAGTGCCTGCCGACGCATCGTCGCTCGACGATTTTATGACCGAGTACAGCGAGCACCTCTCGATGTTTCAGGTGGAGAATGGTGTCGAGTCATATCTCTTTGAGGCTCCGCTGATGGAGGGATATATGATGGCTCGCGACCCCTATCGTGAGTTCCGTAAGGGCATAGATATAACGACCTATGACGAGGACTCGGTGGGCGTGGTGAAGGCTACGCTGAGAGCCAACTATGCCATATTTTACGAGAAACGTAAGCTGTGGGAGGCTAAGGGCGACGTGGTGGTCATCCAGCGTGATGGACGCAGCCTCTACACCTCGCAGCTCTTCTGGAACCAGGCGACACACCGCATATACTCCAACGTCGACTCCAAGATTGTCGATGGCGACGAGATATACCATTGCGAGGGCTTCGAGAGCGACGAGTCGATGAAGGAGTGGAGCTACCGTAAACTCAAGGGCGTAACATACTTCACCGAGAGCGATGCCGAGGGCAGTGGCGAGAGTACAGCGACAGAGCAGGCTGCAAAGCCTCAGGAGTCGCAGTCGCAGCAGTTCACTACCAAGTCGGGCTCAACGAAGGCTGTGTCGAAGCCTGTGCGTGTGCGTCGTCAGCCTAAACCGCAGCCTCAGTCGCCATCGGCGATAGCAGGTAAGTCGGGGGGCGTAGGCGAGCCTCTGGAGATAGGACTCAAACGAGGTGGCAAATAGTTGTTTTTGAGCGTAGGGCGAGGCAATAATTGGTTGATTTTGTGCGTAGCATAAGGCGATAGATAGTTGATTTTGAACAATGAGCGAGATGACAACGATAATACTCAACGAGCTGATAGTCATCAGTATAATGCTACTTATGTCGGCATTCTTCTCGGGTATGGAGATAGCCTTCCTGAGCCGTAATCGCCTGCGTGAGAGCATCGACCGTAAGCAGAGCTCGTTGTTTAACTTCGTGGCTACGATATTTGAGCGTCATCCAGGACAGTTCATAACGACGATACTCGTCGGCAACAACATCTGTCTGGTCATCTACTCGCTCTATATGTCGTTGATGATACAGACCGTAGGTGGTTTGTTGGGCTGGGAGGGCATAGCCTCAGGCTCGGTGCTGGTCGAGACAGCGGTGTCGACCATAGTGATACTCTTCTGTGGAGAGTTCCTGCCCAAGTCGATATTCAAGAAGAATCCCAACTTCTACTATCAGTTCCTCTCGCCCGTACTCTACGTATTCTACATCATACTCTACCCCATAGCGTTGCTCACCACATACCTCTCGTATGGCATACTGCGTCTTGTGGGCGGTAAGATGAAGAGTAATGTTACCGACTACAGCTTCAACCGTGAGGACTTGGTTAACCTCGTAGATGGCGAGGATGTCGAGCCCGACGAGGAGGATGAGGAGGAGATACGTCTGTTCCAGAATGCGTTGGACTTTGCCGACCTGAGGGTGCGTGATGCGATGATATCGCGTGTCGACGTCGAGGCGGTCGATATGACTACATCCATCGAGGAGCTGACGGAGCGTTTCGTGGAGTCGAAGTACTCGCGTATATTCATCTGGCGAGAGAGCATCGACGACATAGTGGGCTACGTGAACTCCAAGAGCCTGTTCGATAACCCTAAATCTATCGACGAGGTGATGATGAAGGTCGACAGCGTGGCGGAGACGTTGCCTCTGCAGACGTTATTGGAAAACTTCATCAAGCGTAAGCAGTCGGTGGCGGTGGTCATCGATGAGTTTGGAGGCACTGCCGGCATCATATCGCTCGAGGATGTGCTGGAGCAGATATTCGGCGAGATAGAGGATGAGCACGACGTGCAGGATGTGGTCGAGAAGCAGGTGGCGAAGCGTGAGTGGGTGCTCTCGTGTAAGCTCGATGTGGAGTACCTCAATGAGACCTATGACCTTGATATTGAGGAGAGTGAGGAGTATGACACGCTGGCGGGATATATCATCTACATCAACGAGGGTATACCTTCGGCAGGCGAGGTCATCACCACCGACAAGCACGAGATAAAGATACTCCGCACGACACGTACACGTGTGGAATTGGCTCGCGTGAGAAAGAAAAATTAAAATTATAGCCCAATAGTATGGCTATTAGGAATAATTTTATTACCTTTGGTGGCTTAAAAGCAGATAACAAGATAAAATAAATTATAAAAGGTTATGCTTACATTAAACACACTTAGAACCAGATTTGGTATTGTGTTGTCAATCGTTATCGTATTGGCACTTTTGGCGTTTATTCTCTCATTGGGTCCAGAGATGGGACTCTTCGGTAATGACCAGAACCCTACCGTAGCGGAGGTTGATGGTGATGAGATTTCCCTCGCGGAGTTCTCGCAGGAGTACAACGACGTGAAGAACGCTTACTATTTTAGAAATGGTCAGGACAGCTCTGACGAGATGGCAGTAGCACAGATGGCTGCCGAGGCTTGGTCAAACATCCAGTTCGACAAGTTTATCTGCCCCGAGATGCAGGAGGCAGGTATAGTGGTTACCGACGAGGAGGCTACAGCTATGTTGAGCGGCGAGGTGAACTCTTTGGTTTACGCCCAGCTCTTCGGCACTCCTTACACCGCTAACATCAATCAGTTCCTCACAGCTCTCAACTCGGGTGCTGTGCCACAGGAGCAGCTGGCAGTAGCCACCGCTGCGTGGAACTACATCAAGGGACAGGCTGCACAGTTCCGCTATATGCAGAAGTATGCAGGCTTGTTGAAGGCTGGTAGCTACGTTACCAACCTCGAGGTAGAGCAGTCTGTTGCAGCATCGGCTAACGTGGCTGATGGTCGCTACGTGCCTGTTAAGCTCAGCACAATAGCTCCCGACGCAGTAGAGGTCAAGGAGTCAGAGGTAGAGGCTTACTACGAGAGCCACAAGGAGAACTATCGTAAGGAGCCATCACGTGAGCTCTCATACGTAGTGTTCGAGGTGCTGCCTACAGAGGCTGACGAGGCTGCTGTGGCACAGAAGGCTCAGGATGTAGCTCAGGCATTGAAGGATGCTGCTGACGAGAAGGCAGTGCAGGCTGTTATGGCAAGCAACGGTGGTATCACCGCTCCTGCTTACCGCCCAGCAAGTGCGTTTACCGACGCCGAGGCTGTGTTGTTCGAGGGCGAGGTATACGGTCCCGAGTTGCAGGATAAGCATTGGGTAGTGAGCAAGGCTCTCAAGACAATCAACGCTCCCGAGAAGTTGGGCTTCAGCCTCTACATCCTCGGTGGCGACGCTGTGGCACACGCTGAGGCGATTGCAGCTGACGCTAAGGCTGGTGAGGACTTCGCTTCATTGGCAGAGAAGTATCAGCTCGCTGAGGAGATGCACAACTACCTCACCGTTGAGGATACTACATTCGACCAAGTTGCTGCTTACAGTATGGATGCTGCGTTCGCTGCCAAGCTCGCAGAGGCTAAGGCTGGCGACGTGCTCGTTAATAAGACATTCCAGTTCACTCAGGTAGTGAAGGTAGATAAGGTTGAGGGTAAGCCTGTGAAGCATATCTTGACAGGTGTTGTCCGTCTGGAGGTTGCTCCATCGGTGCAGACCGTGTCGGCTATCTCGGCTGAGGCATCAGCATTTGCTGCTGCAGCTAAGGGTGGTGTTGAGGCGTTCCAGAAGGCTTCTGAGGAGTCGGCTAAGGCTCCACGTGTATACACTATCGCCGAGAGCGACTACGTGATGCCTATGTTGGAGCACTCACGCGAGTTGGTACGCTGGGCACAGGGTGCCGAGGTTGGCGAGGTATCTAAGGTGTTGGAGGCTGGCGAGCACTATGTTGTCGCTGTCGTAACATCGGCTAACGAGGCGTTGTATGAGCCATTGGCAGGCAACGTGAAGGCTATGATTCTCTCACAGCTCCAGAACGAGAAGCGTGTCGAGATGCTTAAGGGCGAGTATGCTGGCTTGACTATCGAGCAGGCAGCAGAGAAGGCTGGCGTCGAGGCTGTAGCGTTCGAGGGTGCTTCTTGGGGCGACACCACAGTAGGTCAGCTCTATGGCGATGTAGCTGTCGTAGGTGCTGTAACCACTGCTGAGGCTGGTAACACCACAAAGGTTGTCTACGCACCATATAACAACGTAGCTGTGGTATATGTTGTTGACGCAGTGAAGGCTGCCGAGGAGCCAAAGACCGCCGAGGCTGAGAAGCTCCGTCTGCAGACCACTCTCGACGAGGGTATTATGCGTAGCGGCGTAGGTCAGGCTATACAGTCGGCTGTGAATGGTATTGAGACATCTAATACAACATCACGCCACTTCTAAGCGGTAGCTTTATAACAAGGCGATTTCTGCGTTGTGCTCGCTCTCGAAATCCTCACATACGTCGAGTATGCTGCGGTTTCTCAAGTTTCGCGAGCCTTGAAATCCCTCTTGTTATGCAACTCCCGATATAGGGTGATATAAGCTAAAAAGCCTCTGTCCGATTGGGCAGAGGCTTTTTGTTTAATGAACAATTAAGGGTTATTAAGGGCAATTAAGGGTTATTAAAGTCTCAATGATGATTTCACGCAGAAGACTTTAATAGCCTTTAGTAGCCTTTTTTAATAGCCTTTAACTGCCAAAACATAATTTTGAATTTTGGCAAGACCTAAAGGTCTTCCCTTGTCTGCTCCCGCTCGGCATAGCTCAAGCAAGCTTGGCTCTGCCCTCGCTTACTCGCAGCCTTGAATTGTGGCAACCTGCTACAATTCTGCTACAACTTGACGCCCCCTTGTAGCAAGTGTAGCAGAATGGACATTTTCCGAGATAACACACTGATTATACGTAAGTTACGCTGCTACAAATCTGCTACAACGTGTAGCAGAACTGTAGCAGAACTGTAGCAGAACTGTAGCAAGATTGTAGCAAACTACCGTCTTGCCATCCCACCAGCAGATTACAGATAGGTTACAGATAGATTATAGACTGCACGCACGTGTAAATGTGTGTAATTAGTGCAATGGGGTTGGTCGCTCACTCCGCAATCGAGGAGTACTTAGGGTAGCAGATATATCCATCTATATACAGGGATATATATAAATATATCTATCTAAGGAGGTTAGTAGCTATGGTTTAGCCTAAACTATATAAGTTACTAACACTCAATATATTATCTATATATAAATATATATCTTTATAATGAGCTGGGTAACTAATTGGTTACCCGTGAGACTTAGGTGGTGTGTAGCTCTGTATGCACCCACATACCCATATATACTTATATACCTAACGGTAATATGGGTAACTATCGGGTTACCCGTGTTATATAGGGGAGAGCCTATCTATATAGCCGTCTATATGGCTGTCTATATAGCTCTCTACATATCTATCTCTATATACACATACCTAACGGTATTATGGGTAACTATTTGGTTACCCGCGAGACCGTATATAGGGAAGTTAAGGATTTTAGAGATGTTAGGGTTTAGTTTCTCAGTGCTCACTAAGCACCTAATACTCCCTAAACTCTTTATAATCACCATATTAACTATGTATAAATATATATAACTATATATCTATATAGTGGGCTGGGTAACTAATTGGTTACCCGTGCTACCGTAAGGGAGGATATATGTAATCTCTTGTGGAGGTAGGTTGAGATGATGCGTCGCTACTCCTGCTACAAATCTGCTACAAATCTGCTACACTTTTGCTACAACGTGTAGCAACGTTAACTCATTAATAATTAGTGTATTACGGCTGAAAATCGCAATTCTGCTACACTTGCTACAGGGGGGCGTCAAGTTGTAGCAAAACTGTAGCAAACCAAAAGGGGCTGTCCAACAAGTGCGTTGGATAGCCCCAATTACTAATTGCTAATTACTCATTGCGAGCATTGCGAGCATTACTCGCTCAAGAGCTCCAGCATCTTGATACAAGCCTTTGCGATAGGAGTACCAGGACCGAAGATAGCAGCTGCACCATCACGATACAGCTCGTCGTAGTCCTGTGCTGGGATGACACCACCCACAACAACGATGATATCCTCGCGACCGAGCTTCTTGAGCTCTGCGATAATCTGTGGAACGAGGGTGAGGTGGCCTGCGGCGAGTGATGACACGCCGACGATGTGTACGTCGTTCTCCACAGCCTGCTTTGCTGCCTCCTCTGGAGTCTGGAACAATGGACCCATATCCACGTCGAAGCCTACGTCGGCATAGCCCGTAGCGACAACCTTCGCACCACGGTCGTGTCCGTCCTGACCCAACTTAGCAATCATAATACGTGGCTGACGGCCCTCCTTCTTTGCAAACTCGGCACACATAGCCTTTGCCTGCTCAAACTCTGAATCCTGCTTCATACCTGATGAATATACTCCGCTAATTGAACGAATAACTGCCTTGTAGCGACCTACAACAACCTCGCAAGCGTCTGAAATCTCGCCCAGTGTTGCACGCACCTTAGCTGCCTCGACAGCCAGCTCCAACAAGTTGCCCTCGCCTGTGCGTACGCACTCGGTGATAGCTGCCAGAGCCTTATCTACTGCTGCCTGGTCGCGGTTAGCACGCAACTCCTGCAGACGCTTAACCTGGCTCTCGCGAACAGCTGTGTTGTCCACTGCCAAGATGTCGATTGGTGCCTCCTTCTCGAGACGGTACTCGTTCAGACCGATAATCTTCTGCTCACCCGAGTCGATGCGAGCCTGAGTACGTGCTGCAGCCTCCTCGATACGCATCTTAGGGATACCTGTCTCGATAGCCTTAGCCATACCGCCGAGCTTCTCCACCTCCTCGATATGTGCCCACGCCTTGTGTGCAATCTCGTTGGTGAGTGCCTCCACATAGTATGAGCCAGCCCAAGGGTCTACCTGACGGCAGATGTTGGTCTCCTCCTGGATGTAAATCTGTGTGTTACGTGCGATACGAGCCGAGAAGTCGGTAGGAAGGGCGATAGCCTCATCCAATGCGTTGGTGTGCAATGACTGGGTGTGTCCCAATGCTGCACCCATAGCCTCGATAGCTGTACGTGCCACGTTGTTGAATGGGTCCTGCTCGGTGAGCGACCAGCCCGATGTCTGTGAGTGGGTACGCAGTGCCAACGACTTAGGGTTCTTTGGCTCGAACTGCTTAACAATCTTTGCCCACAACATACGTGCCGCACGCATCTTGGCAATCTCCATAAAGTGGTTCATACCGATAGCCCAGAAGAATGACAGACGTGGTGCGAAAGCATCCACAGACATACCTGCGTTGATACCTGCACGCAAGTACTCCAAACCGTCTGCTAAGGTGTATGCCAACTCGATATCGGCTGTCGCACCTGCCTCCTGCATATGGTAGCCTGAGATAGATATAGAGTTGAACTTAGGCATATTCTTCGATGTGTACTCGAAGATGTCGGCGATAATCTTCATCGAGAACTTTGGAGGATAGATATAGGTGTTACGCACCATAAACTCCTTCAGGATGTCGTTCTGGATGGTACCTGCCAGCTGGTCGAGGGTGCAGCCCTGCTCCAGACCTGTAACGATGTAGAATGCCAACACAGGCAGCACAGCACCGTTCATAGTCATCGAGACAGACATCTTATCCAATGGAATACCATTGAACAACACCTTCATATCCTCTACTGAGCAGATAGATACACCTGCCTTACCTACGTCGCCTACAACACGTGGGTGGTCAGCATCGTAGCCACGGTGTGTAGCCAAGTCGAATGCTACCGACAGACCCTTCTGACCTGCAGCGAGGTTACGACGGTAGAATGCGTTAGACTCCTCAGCAGTAGAGAAACCAGCATACTGACGGATAGTCCAAGGACGCATAACATACATAGTAGAGTAAGGACCACGCAAGTAAGGAGCGATACCTGCCGCATAGTTCAAATGCTCGAGCTCCTCCAAGTCCTTTGCAGAGTAGTCTGCCTTAACAGGAATCTGCTCTGCTGTAAGCCAAGGCTCTGCAGCCTGGCAAGAAGCGGTGCAGCACTCTGCCTTACCGCCTGCATATTTCAAATTTTCGAATTTTGCTCTCATAACTCTGCTCTTCATTAGATACCCAACTCCTTAAGGTAGAACTTAAGTGTCTCGAGTACATTGCTCTTAACATTGATGAAATTGGTGATGCCCTGTGCCTCTAACTCTGGAGTACAAGCAGGAGCACCTGCAACGACCAAGATAGCCTTGCCGCCGAGCAGCTCCTTAACCTTTGGAGCAACCTCTGCGTAGTCGTCATCCGACGCACAAACGACAACGATATCGGCCTTTGATGCGAGTGCAGCCTCGACACCCTCCTCTACAGAGTGGAAGAATGTGTTATCCTCTACGCGGATACCTGCACAAGCGAAGAAGTTGCAAGAGAACTGTGCACGTGCACGTGCCATAGCCAGGCTACCACAGGTGAGCATAAATGCCTTTGGCGACTTACCGCTGCGGTCAACGCCCAGACGCATCTGCTCGAATGCCATAGCACCACGATATGGGGTGAGTACGTTACCCTCAGCCTCGCAGCGTGTTACTACGCCGCTCTCAACAGCTGCGTCAGCCACCTCTGTGAAGTTAGGATACTGGTTAGCACCGAGGAGTATCTGACGACGTGTAGCGATGTTCTTATCCTTGGCAGCAGCCGAAGCCTTCACACGCTCTACGATGTAGCCTGCCTTGAATGCCTCTACATAGCCACCCTTATCCTCTACCTCCAAGAAGAGCTTCCACGCCTCCTGAGCGATAGACTTGGTGAGTGTCTCGATGTAGTATGAGCCACCTGCTGGGTCTACCACCTGGTCGAAGTGCGACTCGTGCTTCAGGAGCAACTCCACGTTGCGAGCGATACGCTTCGAGAAGTCGTCCGATGAAGAGTACGATGCGTCAAAAGGAGTAACCTCCAACGAGTGTACGCCAGCCAACGAAGCCGACATAGCCTCTGTTGTGCCACGCAACATATTCACGTATGGGTCATATACTGTCTGGTTCCAGGTAGATGTTACAGCGTGAGCAAACATCTTGCAAGCACACTCCTTCTCGGGGTTGTAGCCCTTGACGATGTTAGCCCACAACATACGTGCTGCACGGAACTTCGCAATCTCCATAAAGTAGTTCGATGTTACGGCGAACTCAAAACGAATCTTACGTGCTACGAGGTCTACAGGCAAGCCCATCTCGGTGAATGTTACCAAGTAGTCGTGAGCTGCTGCAAGACCAAATGCCAACTCCTCTACGATTGTAGAGCCAGCGTTGCTGAAGGTAGATGCTGTTACGTTCACTACGCGTACGTGCTTATAATCAGCAGTAGCCTTGATAAGCTCTGCCAATGTCGAGAGGCACTTCTCGCCTGTAGAGTCCTGGCAGCAGAAGTGTCCCTTGCGTGCAAGGTTCTTCACGAGTGGGTCTACGCAGAAGTTGATGTGAACATCATCCTTTGCTATGCCCTCTTTCTCTACCTTTGCCAAGACAGTCTTAGCCAAGTGAGCAATCTTCTTACCCTGGAATGTGAGCTCCACAGCAGGGATTGCGATGCCCTCCAAGAGGGTGTCTACCTGCTCTGCGGTAAGCTCCTCGCAGAGGATGAAGCCGAGTGAGTTAACACCCGCATTAAGGATTGTGAGAGCCTCCTTGTTGGCACGCTCCACACATTTTACCTCTACTGACTGGTGGATAAGCCAGTTGTTAGAGTTGTGAGTACCACGAACATAAGGGAACTCACCGGCCTGCGATGCCAAGAACTCGATACCCTCGAGGTCCTCCTTACGGTAGTATGGACGCAAGTTGAATCCCTCGGCTGTTCTCCATACGAGTTTACGCTCGTAGTCAGCACCCTTAAGGTCTGTTGTGATTACCGACTCCCACTGCTCTGTCGAGATAGCTGGGAACTCCGCAAACAACTTTTCTCTTTCGGTATTAGCCATAATTGTTTAGGAAATTTTAGTTAGTTTGTATATTAAAGTTTTCAAAAATATCTGCACTGATAATCTTTTAGATTATAAATAGTCGTTGCATCACGCAAAGGTAACGAATTTTTTATATTATTCCATACGTTTTTGCTTACAAATTATAGTAATTTTCTTCGTAGTCCTCTGTGTGTCGGTAGTAGGGTAGAGTGCTGCTTGTGTTCTTAATGTTCTCAAAAAGACTAAAAACATACCTCAACACCACAAATTATGCTCTTTTCATATTTAATAGATTTTGGGTAGATATGTAGATTTTGGATGGTTATTTTGGCTAAAACGGTGTTGTCGATATGGATTTGTGCTAAAAATATAGGCTTCTATGCGAGAAAATAGTGTTGTTTTTGCGTGATTTGCTGCAAAAGTGTTATTTTTGCACACAGAAAAGTTTTTAATGAAATTTTGAATTTTGAATTTTGAATTTTGAATTCCTGATAAGCTTATGTTACGTTTTAGAATGGTTGAAGCTGCACTCAATCGCCAGGTGCGTGAGGTCGTAGCTCCGAGTGCTCGCCCTTCGGATTATTTTGGCGAGAAGGTCTTTGGTCGCAATGTGATGCGTAAGTATCTCGACCGCACCACCTTCGATGCCCTCATAGAGACTATGGATAAGGGTACACCGCTGTCGGCAGAGTTGGCTGACAGGGTAGCAGCAGGTATGCGTCAGTGGGCGTTGGACAATGGTGCTGACCACTACACCCATTGGTTTCAGCCGTTGACGGGAGGTACTGCCGAGAAGCACGACTCCTTCTCCGACCCCGATGGTAAGGGCTTTGTCATAGAGTCATTCTCGGGTAAGGTGTTGGCACAGCAAGAGCCCGATGCCTCGTCGTTCCCAAGTGGTGGTATACGTAACACCTTCGAGGCTCGAGGCTATTCGGCGTGGGACCCCTCGTCGCCCGCCTTTATCGTCGATACGACGCTATGTATCCCTACGGTCTTTATCGCCTATACGGGTGAGGCTTTGGACTATAAAGTGCCTCTGCTGCGTGCTATGACCGCTGTGGGTGAGGCTGCAACCGAGGTGTGCCACTACTTCGACAAGAACGTGAGCCGTGTGCAGACCTATCTCGGCTGGGAGCAGGAGTATTTCCTCTTGGATGAGAGCCTCTGGGCAGCACGCCCCGACTTGGTGCTTACGGGTCGTACTCTGCTCGGACACGAGTCGGCAAAGAATCAGCAGTTGGAGGACCACTATTTCGGTGCTATCCCTGCCCGCGTGATAAACTTTATGAAGGAGTTGGAGTATGAGAGCCTGAAGCTCGGTATTCCGCTCAAGACACGCCATAATGAGGTCGCACCCAACCAGTTTGAGCTCGCTCCCGTCTACGAGGAGGCTAACTTGGCGAATGACCACAATCAGCTTCTGATGACCATTATGGATAAGATAGCCCGCCGCCATCACTTCCGCGTGTTGCTGCACGAGAAGCCTTTCAAGGGCATCAATGGCTCGGGTAAGCATAACAATTGGTCGCTCGGTACGGATACGGGAGTCAACCTCTTCAGCCCTGGTACTACCCCTGCCGAGAACTTGCAGTTCATCACCTTTTTGGTCAATGTCTTGGCTGCTGTGCACCGCCATAACGGCCTGCTGAAGGCTGCTATTATGTCGGCTACCAACTCCCACCGTCTGGGAGCTAATGAGGCACCACCAGCCATTATTTCGGCTTTCTTGGGCACTCATCTCTCGTCTGTGTTGGATAAGTTGGCACGCAGTAAGGATGATAACGCCATACGTTTCGATGCCAAGAGTGTGCTGCGTATGAGTGGCATCTCGCAGATACCTTCTATATTATTGGATAACACCGACCGCAACCGTACCTCGCCCTTTGCCTTTACGGGTAACCGATTCGAGTTCCGTGCTGTGGGCTCATCGGATAACTGTGCCGAGGCTATCATCACTCTCTGCTCTATCGTTGCCGAGCAGCTGCGTGAGTTCAAACGTGAGGTGGATGAGAAGATTGCAGGCGGTATGAAGAAGGATAAGGCTATCTATGAGGTCGTAAAGCGTCTTATCAAGTCCTCACGCCCTATCCACTTCGATGGCAACGGCTACTCCGACGAGTGGAAGGCTGAGGCTAAGCGTCGAGGCTTGGATTGCGAGACGTCGGCACCTCTTATCTTCGATAACTACCTGAGTAAGCAGTCTGTTAAGATGTTCTCTGCGACGGGTGTGTTGAGTAAGGTTGAGTTGGAGGCACGCACCGAGGTCAAGTGGGAGACCTACACCAAGAAGATACAGATTGAGGCACGTGTATTAGGCGATATTGTGATGAGTCAGATACTGCCCGTAGCATCCAAATATGAGGCTATATTGCTCGATAAGGTCTATAAGATGCGACAGCTTGGATTGGATGGCGAGGCTGACGTAGCCCTGCTTGGCGACATACAGTCCCACTCGACAGCCCTGCATCGCCTTGTGCACGATATGGTTGAGGCACGTAAGGTTGCCAACCGCATAGACGACCAGCGAGAGAAGGCTATCCTCTACCACGACACGGTAGCTATCTTCTTCGACGACATCCGCGACCATATCGACAAGATGGAGGAGGTGATAGATGACCAGCTGTGGCCGTTGCCTAAATACCGAGAGCTTCTCTTCATTCGTTAAGAGCGTATATAAAGGCGGATAGCTGCGTTATGCTCGTATGTGAAATGCTCATTTACCTTTAGTAAACTCCGCTTTCACATTCTTCGCAAGCCTTGCTCTCCATCCTTTATATCCACTCTTTGTTGGGTTTTGGGAAGTTATAGGGCGTGCAAACGTAGGCGGATAGCGGCGTTATGCTCGTATGTGAAATGCTCATTTACCTTTAGTAAACTCCGCTTTCACATTCTTCGCAAGCCTTGGCAAAGCAAAAAGCTTTCCCTTGTCTGCTCCCGCTCGGCATAGCTCAAGAAATCTTGGCTCTGCTCTCGCTTACTCGCAGCCTTGCTCTCCATCCTTTATATCCAATCTTTGTTGGGCTTTGGGGAGTCATAGGGCGTGCAAACGTAGGCGGTTAGCTGCGTTACTCTTGTGATGAAAAACCTCACATACGTATAGTATGCTGCGGTTTTCACCCCTGCGAAAGCCTTGCTCTCCATCCTTTATATCCACTCTTTGTGGGGCTATGGGGAGTCATAGTGCGTGTATCCATAGGCGGATAGCTGCATTACTCTTGTGATGAAAATCCTCACATATATCCAATAACAAAAGCGGAACGAATTGCTCGTTCCGCTTTCGCTTTTAATTAGACCTCTTAAATTATAGTGTCTGACCGATATAAACAAAATCGGTGTTGATAGTCTGACTCTTGTCGCCACCATAGAACTCACCCCAAGTACAACGTATCTGGTAGTATGGGTGGTTATGACGCTCGTTACCATTCATATGGAGATATACCTCCTCGAGGTTGTGCTCCATTTTACCCTCACGACCATCCTTGAAGGTGTAGTCCCAGCTTGAGATTGTGCCACGGTCGCGGATGTAGATATACTGTGGAGGCAGATTGTTGTTTGTTGGGTCCTCTGCTACGTAATGGTAAACCTCTGGACCATCGTTGTTTGAGCGGTGGTAGCCCCAAATCTCCTCTTTCTCGTTAGCAAAAGCAGCGAAGTAATAACGCTCGCCCCACCAGCCGATACGACCAAGATTGATGCCCTTGCTCTCCCAAACACCGTCGCCAGCGTATGTGAAGTCGCGAGTCCAGTCGCCATTGCCACCGTGCTTGAGCTGAATGCCTGTGATAGCCTCCATAGTGATGCTCTTTGCTACCAAATCAACAGTGATACGGTAAACAGCCTCGGTCTCGTTCTGGAGTGTGCCCTCGCCCTCTACGAGCAAGCCCTCGCTAAGGATGTATGATGTAGCATCCTCCTTGTTTGAAGATACGAGTGAGTACTCGCCTGCGGTAAGCTTGGTGTAGAGCTGATACTGCTTCTCGCCTATTACGCGGAACTCACGTGCACCGCTGATATCCTCGCCAAACTCCGATGCAGCACCGTAGATGAAGAGCGACTTAGCAGCACCCTGAGCCACTGTGTACTCAATAGCGAGCTTGCCATCCTTTGACTTAACGGTAACTACTGCCGAGCGTGCAGCACCCTCATTAGCCGTAGCTACAAGTGTTATGCTCTGCTCAATCATAGCACGTGTAGAGGCTACTGAGAGCCAAGACTGTGCCTCCTCAGGGATAACAACCTCACACTCTACGTTAGAGAGGAAGTTCAGTATAGCCTCGCCACCGTCAGCGTCTACGTGGATAGTATCCTCGCTGTTGATGCTCAAACCAGCCTCCTCAAAGAGGATAGTACGCATCAGAGCCTTCTCTCCATTGGTTACCAGGACAACAACCTTGCTGTACTCGTCGATAGCAGCACCTGTGCGAATCTCAATCTTACCTGTCAAAGCGTCAGTTGCAACAACCTTAGCCTTGACGTCTGATGATGAAACTACCTCAATAGTAGCCTCGCCTGTTGAGCTTGTGATGGTGTACGAAAGCTCACGTGTTGAGTTAGGGCTCATAACGAGCAAATCCTCTGCGTCGAACTCAATGCCGAGTGTAACCTCTGCTGGAGCCTCGTACTTAGGGATAACGATAGTAGTGCCACCAGCGAGTGTGAAAGTAACCTCGTTCTCACCCTCCTCTACGCCTGTGAAGATACAAACACTGCCAGGAGTAGTTGTGCCTACTGCTGAGCCGAGAGGCGACCAAGTACCACCATTGTCGTATGATACATACCAGGTGTCGTTCTCAATCTTGAGCTGTGGAGTTACGCCAGCCTCGCCCTGAGGACCCTGCTCGCCCTGCTCACCCTGAGGGCCTTGTGGTCCGGCAGGACCCTGCTCACCTGGAACTCCTTGTTCGCCCTGTTCGCCTTGCTCACCTTGTGGACCTTGTGGTCCGGCAGGTCCCTGCTCACCTGGAGCTCCCTGCTCGCCTTGCTCACCCTGAGGGCCTTGTGGGCCGGCAGGTCCCTGCTCACCCTGGTCGCCCTTAGGACCCTGTGCAGGAATCTTGTTACCCTCGGCGTCGGTTACCCACTCGCCATCGAGAGTCCAATAGTATACATCGTCGGTGTCCTTCTTGACGCCAAACTCAGGGATGTAGCTATCGCCCTGTGCTCCCTGCTCGCCCTGAGCACCATCCTCGCCGTGATAGATTGTTACAGAGCCCGACTTTGAGAAGTTGATAACATAACCAACCTCCTTACCACCCTCTGTCAAAGGCTCAACAGATGTGATGTAGTCGTTCTGCTGGAGGGCATTTACCACGCTCTGCAACGCACTGATGTCGTTGTTGAGTCTGCCGCACAACTCCTCGAGAGCCGTTACACGGTCCTCCAAATCGTTTACGCTGTTCCACAGATCGGTATCGTCGTAATCATCGCACGATACGAACATTGCTCCCACGAGAGCAAACATTGTAAGTAACTTTTTCATTTGTGTAGTATTAAAAATTTAGGTTATAAAGTGAATTTGCTCGGTTAAATCCTAACAAAGTTACGCTATCGAGTTGGTGTTCGGTGTACGATTTTGTGCAAAATAAGTGTAGTAATGGGCTCTGTGAGTCGCAAAATGGGCTTTGTGGGGCATACTCCATATCTATTATGTACGTGTGCGTGCGAGATAATTTTGCGGATTGAGAAAAATGTATTACTTTTGCCACCCGAAATGTGGAAGGATTTGGACTGCTTGCAACCACAATAAAAATGCTAAACCAGCACATATTTATCAAGCACCGTAACTTCCATACCTAAGGTTTAACTTTTTAATACCATTAAGTATGGCTTTTTTATTTACATCAGAATCAGTTTCGGAGGGACATCCCGATAAGGTGTCGGATCAGATTTCGGACGCGATACTCGACGAGTTTCTGCGTTATGACCCCCAATCAAAAGTAGCTTGCGAGACACTTTGTACCACAGGACTTGTTGTCGTGTCGGGCGAGGTGCGTTCCGAGGCGTATGTCGATGTGCAGGGTGTGGCACGTCGCGTTATCGACCGTATAGGTTACAACCGCAGCGAGTATCAGTTCGATGCTGCGTCGTGCGGTATCCTGTCGGCTATCCACGAGCAATCTTCGGATATCAACCAGGGCGTTGTGCGTTCCTCTGACGAGGAGCAGGGTGCCGGCGACCAGGGTATTATGTTCGGCTATGCCTGCAACGAGACACGCGAGTATATGCCCGCTACGCTTATCCTCTCGCACGTTATCTTGAAGGAGTTGGCTGTCATCCGTCGCGAGGGTAAGCAGATGACCTATCTGCGTCCCGACGCCAAGAGCCAGGTTACCATAGAGTACGACTCGGCAACAGGTAAGGCACTGCGTGTGCATACTATCGTAGTCTCTACCCAGCACGATGAGTTTATCCTCCCATCGGAGGGCTTGAGCGAAAAGCAGGCTGAGCAGCAGATGCAGGAGCAGATTCGCGAGGATGTGCGTACGATACTTATCCCACGTGTCAAGGCACGTTTAGAGCGTGCAGGCGACTGCTTGGCGGAGCTTATTGGCGAGGATTATATCCTCCACGTCAATCCTACGGGTAAGTTTGTTATTGGTGGTCCTCACGGCGACACAGGCTTGACAGGCCGTAAGATTATCGTTGATACCTACGGAGGCCGTGGTGCTCACGGTGGTGGTGCTTTCTCTGGTAAGGACTCATCGAAGGTGGACCGCTCGGCAGCCTACGCAGCACGTTATATCGCCAAGAATATGGTTGCAGCGGGTGTGGCAGATGAGATGTTGGTGCAGATTAGCTACGCTATCGGTATCGCACAGCCACTCTCGATATATGTCGATACCTACCGCTCGGAGCGTCCTGCGGCATTGAAGGGTATGACCGATGGCGAGATTGCAGAGCGTATCGGTAAGCTCTTCGACCTGCGTCCCGCCTCTATCGTTAAGAAGTTCGGCTTGAAGAACCCTATTTTTGAGGCTACTGCATCGTATGGTCATTTCGGTAACCGCCCATATACTCAGGTGGTTAAGCTTCACGAGAATGGCGTAGAGGTAGAGCGAGAAATTGAGTTCTTCGGCTGGGAGCGACTCGACGCAGTGGATATGATTCGCAAAGAGTTTGGTTTGTAGATTTTTTTTCAGAGAGGTATTACTATGTTAGCGTTGATGTTACTATACACCGCCCGCAAACTCCGCCTGCTTCGTAGGCTGAGGAGGAGAGCATAGTATGCCTATAAACGAATCAGAGGTTGTCCTGTGGGGCAACCTCTGTTGTTTTTGCTATTTCAGCTCTTTGATTTTTATGTTCTTGAACCAGACCTCGTCGCCGTGGTCCTGGAGGAGGATGTGTCCCTCCGTGGCGTTGCCGAAGCCCTGCCAGTCGCGGTACTTGCTATATGCCACAAGTGCATCCCACATCTGATTTGCTCGCTCATACTCCAAGAGCTTCACGCCATTGAGCCAATGCTCGACGTGGCTATCACGCACGATAACAACAGCTGTGTTCCACTCGCCCTTACGCACAGGCTTATCGGCAGGTGCAGGGATAAGGTCGTAGAGTGAGCCTAACTGACGGTTGCCCTTAACGCCCAACTTTGCGTCGGGGTGTCGCTCGTCGTCCAAAATCTGGAACTCACAGCCGATAGCCGAGCCCAAGCCCTGGTTCAGGTCGGTATTGACAAAGTATTTTATGCCACTATTAGCACCCTCCGTAAAGAGGAAATCTACCGAGAGGATGAAGTTGCGATATTTTGCCACCGTAACGATGTCGCCTCCGTTGGTCGATTCGCCTCCGTCAGCCTTATTGACCTTCAGCACGCCATCCTCAATAGCCCATCCGTGGGTGGGGAAAGAGTCCAACTTAGCACCTCGCCAGCCCTCGGTCGATGTGCCATCCCAAAGCAGCTGCCAGCCCTGGCGTTGCTCCTTGCGTGATAGGGTGTTGTCGGGTGTCTGTGCCGCAAGCGTAGAGCAGAGTGCTGCGGCGGTAAAAAGTAAGATGATGCGTTTCATATCTAAAGTCTATTACAATTTATAAAATTCATCCCAACCCTTGCGTGGAGGTATGCCTGTGAGCATCGCATTGGCAAAGGCATTGTTGGTAATCTGTTTGGTGCGAGGGTCAAAGTAGAGCTGTGTGTTGAGGCGTTGAGCCATCACGCCGAGTGAGAATACCTGGCTCAGCACACCGTTAATCTCAAATGGCGAACGTGTCTTCTCCACGCCCTGACACGCCAAGAGGAAGTTCTCCCAATGGTTGGATGGGCTCTGGGGCACCTCGGGGAGCTTGTCCGCCATCTCGCGAGCCTTCTCCTCGGGGATAATCTCCAACGTGCTACCGTGGCTGCCGCCCTTGAAAATCAAATCCTTAGAGTAGATAATCTTGCCCGGGAAGAGCGTAGCATTGTTGGTGTCGCCCTGGTTCGTTGCAGGGATATTGGGGTCTAAGCCCGACACTCCATAGCCTGCAGGGATAGGTGGCAGGTTGTCTAAACCGTCATACCACGTTACATCGACAGGAGGCATTCCCTTACGCTGTGGGAAGCGGAAGAGGATAGTCGAGGAGTAGGGGAAGAAGTAGTCGTTGTGGCCCTTGGAGTAGAGCATCGAAATCTCGTATGGCAAGCCCAACTCCAAAAATTCGTGTACCGTATCTAAGATATGTGCTCCCCAGTCGCCCAAAGCACCCATACCGAAGTCGTACCAGCAACGCCACTGTCCCTGGTGGTAGTCGTGGTGGTAGTCGTGGTGGGCAGCAGCACAGAGCCAAGTGTCCCAATCCATATCGGGTGGCAGCTGCTCGCCTGCGGGGAACTTCTCTATGTTGCTATCCCAGCCGTGCCAGCGACGTGCGTTGTTCATATGGGCTGTTACAGCTGTTACATCCTTGATTATACCGGCATCCATCCACGCCTTAAATTGGAAGTAGTTAGCCTCCGAGTGGCCCTGATTACCCACCTGCGTAGCTAAATGAGGGCGTTTGCGTGCCGCCTCCATCAACAGCTCAGCCTCATAGAATGTGCGAGCCAATGGCTTCTCGACGTAGACGTGCTTGCCCGAAGCCAAAGCCAACATCGTGATAGGGAAGTGCGAGTGGTCGGGGGTGGCTATGGCAACAGCATCGAAGAGGTTTGACGCCTTGTCGAACATCTGACGGAAGTCGCGGAACTGCTTTGCCTTGGGGTACATCGAAATGACTTTCTGGGTGTGAGGTGCTCCCATATCGACATCGCACAGGGCAGTAACCTCGACCATACCTGTTCGGGCGAAGTCGTTTATTATCTGCTCGCCACGGTTACCGATACCGATGTAGGCTATCTTGACCTTCTCGGCTCTCTTCTCTCGCTTTGCGACAAAATCCTGTGCATTAGCCACACCGCCAAAGGCGAGTGATGCACCAGCTAAAGCCATAGTCTTCAGAAATTCTCTTCGTGTTGCCATATCTGTGTGTTTTATTTGTAGTACAAATCTTCCTAACAAATGTAATTATTATATCTGTAATATGCCACAACTCAAGAAAAAAAAGTATATTTGCAATTAGGTTGTTTCAAGCCCGTAGATGCTTGTGGATAACGTGTGAAGTAGAAATAATATATGTGTGGTATGAAGAAATTGTTTTGTATGATAACGCTTCTTGCAGCGGTGGTGGCCTGTGGAGCGAAGGCAAAATCTCTGTCTGCTACAGAGGTTGAAACCGAGAATACCCTCTCTGCGGAGGTCGTTGTGGCTGATGGCGATGAGTCTAAGGCTGCCTACATCATCATCTCGAAGCAGGATTTCACCCTCTCGTTGTACGATAGCGACGATAGGCTGGTGTGTCGTTTCCCTGTGGCTGTGGGCAAGAACTACGGTAATAAGCAGCGTTCGGGCGATATGAAGACCCCCGAGGGCGACTTCTCCATTCAGCAGATACAGCCTGCCTCGGATTGGGGGCACGACTTTGGCGATGGCAAGGGTTGGATTCCCAACTGCTACGGTAATTGGTTTATCCGCCTCAAGACACCTCCTCATCGTGGCATAGGTATCCACGGAACGCACGCTCCCGAGTCTATCGGCACACGTGCTACCGAAGGGTGTATACGCCTCAGAAACGCCGATTTGGACAGCCTGAAGCCATTGTTGCGTGTGGGTATGCCTGTGGCTATCCTCCCATCGGATGCCGACCGTGAGGCTGATGCCGAGCAGTAGCGGGCAGGGTGCCTAATTGGCAAGCAGGGCTGTTGGGCAGAATTTTTGCAACAAAACGCTATGCAGATACAATATTTGTTTTAATATTCACGTTTGAAGAGTGAAATTTTAATTTGAGAGCCTATGATATAAGTCGCCTATTTTTTAATTTGTAATATTTAGTGAAATTATGAAAAAGGCAATTATTGTAGTTAGTGCAGTACTTTTTATGGCTGCGTCAGCTGGTTTAGGTGCTTTCTGTGCCTATCAGTTTAAGGGTGGCGATGTCGTAGAGAGTAGTGCTGCGGAGGGGGATTTTACCCCTATTGAGGTTTCAGACAAGTGGCTTTTGGGTGATGAGGGCTCTGCCGAGGCGTCATTGACGTCGTATACACCCGATGGTAAATATCCCGATTTAACATACGCTGCCGAGCGTGCGGTGCAGGCTGTAGTCAACATCGAGGCTGTCAAGGAGGTGTCGTATGGTGGTTATCAGCAGTATGACCCATTCTATGAGTTCTTCGGTATCCCCTATGGTGGCTCGGGCAGAGATGGCAAGCAGGAGCAGCGTTCGGGCGGCTCGGGTGTGATACTCTCGGCTGATGGTTATATCGTTACCAACAACCACGTCGTGGAGGGTGCTACCCGCCTGAAGGTTAAGCTCAACGATGGTCGCTCTTTTGAGGCTACGTTGGTGGGTGCCGACCCTACGACCGATGTGGCATTGATAAAGGTCGAGGCGGAGAAGCTGCCGACAATACCTTTCGGTAAATCCGATGATTTGCGTCTGGGCGAGTGGGTGCTGGCTATTGGATCACCATTCGATTTGCAGTCTACCATCACAGCAGGTATCGTGAGTGCTAAGGCACGTCAGTTGGGAGTCATTCCGGGTGAGATGAGTGTCGAGTCATTCATCCAGACCGATGCTGCGGTCAACCCTGGTAACTCGGGCGGTGCTCTGGTCAACACACGTGGCGAGCTGGTGGGTATCAACACCGTTATCAAGTCCTCTACGGGCAGCTATATAGGTTATTCGTTTGCTGTGCCCGAGACTATTGTGCGTAAGGTTGTGCTCGACTTGAAGGAGTATGGCGTTGTGCAGCGTGCTGTGCTGGGTGTCCGCTATCGCCTCATCGATGAGGATTTCATAGAGTATATGGGCGAGGAGCTCGGTATCTCCAAGACGGGAGGACTCTACATCGACAGCGTCGTGGAGAATAGTGCTGCGGCAGATGCAGGCTTGCGTAAGGGTGATATCATCACAGCTATCGATGGCGTAGCAACCAACGACAACTCGGTACTTATGGAGCGTATCGCCAAGTGTCGCCCTAATGATAAGGTGGAGATTGAGTATCTGCGTAACGACGTGAAGAAGAAGGTTACCGTAACGCTCAAGAACCGTGTCGGCAAGAATGAGCCTGTTACACGCGATACGAAGGATGTCGTGGAGAAGCTCGGTGGTGAGTTTGCGAACATCAGTCGTGAGGCTGCACGTGAGTTGGAGTTGCGTGGTGGCGTTCAGGTGGCGAGTGTCAAGCAGGGTGGCTTGTTGGCTCGTTCGGGTGTCAAGCGAGGCTTTGTCATCACCTATATCAACGACCGACCTATCTACTCGGTAGATGATATGATGAAGATAACCGATGCCATAGAGACTATCGATGGTGTTTATCCTAATGGTCGTGCTCTGCGTTATGTGATAGTAGAGTAGATAGAAGCTGTATAACAAGGCTCTTTCGGCATCTGCCTTGCTTGAGAAATCCTCATTTACGTTGAGTAAACTGCGGTTTCTCAGTCTGCGAGCAGCTTCAAAATAGCTCTTGTTATACAGCTTCATAAAATAGGGGTTGTCGCAACGCACTGTTGGACAACCCCTTTCCTTATTTACGAGCCTCCTCGTTGTCTTTCTCCAATTTCTCATCCTCCTCCCAGTCAAACATCGGGAATACGGTCTTCTCGCCGAGCGAGAAACGGGTGTAAGTGATAGGCAGTCCTCGCTGGAGGAACATCTGCTCATAGGCGGTCTTGACCGATAGCTTCTCGTCGGCGAAACCTGTGCCATAGATGTCGCTGTTGGATGCCTCACACTCCAAGCCGAAATGCTCCACCACAGCGTTGGTATAGCCGTAGAGGTGCTGCGAGTCGGTCTTCAGGTTAATCCATCCATCGCGACGCAGGAACTTGGCATAATACTCCAGGAAGATAGGCGACGTGAGACGTTTCTTTGCTCGTCGTGTCTTGAGTTGTGGGTCGGGGAAGGTAATCCATATCTCCGACACCTCGCCCTCGGCAAAGAACGAGTTGATAAACTCTATGCGGGTGCGGATGAAAGCCACGTTGGTCATCTCGTTCTCTGTGGCAGTCTTGGCTCCTCGCCACATACGTGCCCCCTTAATGTCGATACCTATGTAGTTTACGTCGGGGTTACGCTCCGCCAAAGCGATGGTATACTCGCCCTTGCCGCAGCCTAACTCCAGCACGATAGGGTTGTCGTTGTGGAAGAACTCCTCACGCCAATGACCCTTCAGAGGGTGGTCCTTGTGAAATATAGAGTCGAACTCGGGCTGTATCATACAGGCGAATGTCTCGTTCTCGGCAAATCTGCGTAGTTTATCTTTTCCCACTGTGTTATCTGTTTTGAGGTTTGAATATTATGCCTGCACTCTCCACGCCACTCAGGGGTGTTGATGGGCGTAGCGTGTAGTGATATGTTCCGCGTTGAGCCATCCTTACTCCGCGACGGTAGGGTATGACTATATCTTTGGCACTCGCCTCGGGTGCTCGGCGTATGATAGGTGTCTGAACCGTTATCACCTCACTTGTCGAGAGCGAGTCGGGCGAGGTAGCCGCTAAAATCATCTGCTGACTTCGCGTTGAGTAGTTGCTGTTGACGTGCAACACTATGTCGAGGTCGTAGACCGCATCTGCCTCCTCGTTGTAGAAGGCTATGGCTATATCCTCTCTCCAGCTGCTTATGTTGACATCCTCCATAAGCGTGATGTCGCTACCGCCACAGCTGCAAAATGCTATGGCGAGGAGTAGAAACATCATAGCGAAGCTCCGTCCTCTCATCGTGTGCTATCCTACTGATTATTCTCTGTCTTGGGTTGATGGTCCGCACCGTTGTTGCCCTGGCGAGGGTTATTACGGTGGTTGTTACGTCTTGGGCGGTTGCGACGCTCCTGCGAACCTCTCTCCTGACTGTTTTTCTCCTGCGTGTTGGCAGTATTACCCTCCGCAGAGGTCTGCTCCGCTTGAGCCTTTGGCTTGTCGCTGTGAGCCTCCTTTGCCCCTTTGTCGCGATTTTTATTGCGGTTCTTGTTGCGTCGACGCTTACTCTGGTTGTCAAAACGTGTGATGCTATCCTCTTCGGTGCGGAATGTAGGCTCCTCATTTTTAGGCATATCAGCCTCATCTATGAGCGATGCGACCTTGTGTCCTGCACGGTTCATCGCGACAATCTCGCGAACACGTGAGGTAGGTATCGTGATGAGGTTTGCCATAGTATCCTTGCTGCTGCTGAACGACATCTTGTGAGCTAAGATATCGGTCTTGACAAGATAGTATTCGCCATCCATAGCCTGCAATGGCTCACGCAGACGAGGTATTGTCTGACGTGCGTCGGCATATACGTCATACTCATACATCAGGCAGCACTTCAGCTTTGAGCACTGACCAGCCAACTTTAGCGGGTTGAGCGATATATCCTGCACTCGGGCAGCATTTGTCGTAACGCTCGAGAAGCTCGATATCCACGATGCACAGCACAACTCACGACCGCAAGCACCTATTCCACCTATGCGACCAGCCTCCTGACGAGCACCAATCTGCTTCATCTCTATACGTATGTGGAATCGCTCGGCAAAGACCTTGATGAGCTCGCGGAAGTCGACACGACCCTCGGCTATGTAGTAGAATATAGCCTTTATCTTGTCGCCCTGATACTCCACGTCGCCAATCTTCATATCCAACCCCATCTCGGCAGCTATCTGTCGCGACTGAATCATAGTGTCGTGCTCCAGGGCTATAGCCTCCTGCCAACGCTCAATGTCGTATGGGCGTGCCTTGCGGTATATCTTCTTGTACTCGCCGTTGAATGGTGTGAAGCCCACTCGCTTAATCTGCTTGGCAACCATATCGCCCGTCAGCGATATGATACCTATGTCGTGGCCAGGCGACGCCTCGACAGCGACGATGTCGCCACGCTTGAGCGGCAGGTTGTTGACGTTGCGGTAGTACGAGCGACGTGTGTTCTTGAAACGTACCTCAAATATGTCGGTCGGTATGTTGTCGGGATACTCCTCCAACCAGGCACTCTCGTGCAGCTTGTAGCAGCCCTCTACGGGTTGTGCCGAGAGCTCATCGCCACAGTCGCAGACTGTGAATCCACGACCTGGCTCGGGGATGTGTTTCTTGTTGCAATTATTATCGTTACTCATCGTGTGTCAAGTTCAAACAATCTTGGTTGATGTAAAATTTTGGTAAAGATAGCTATTTTAATTTAATTTTCCACCTCTTTCTCCAATTGTTTTATTGTGTGGTTGGCTCTGAGTGCTGTGCAGAGGGCTACGGTCGATAGTCCCAACGTCAGGGCTACAATCAATCCTACGGGTCCCATTCCCCACTCAAAGGCGAATAACCAGCCTGCCGGTATGGTGATTACGACATAGGCGAGGAAGACAATCGGGATGATTATCTTCACATCCTGCAAGCCACGTAATATGCTGATAGAGAGAGCCTGAAGGCAGTCCGACATCTGGAACATAGCAATCACCACCAGCATTGCCGATGCCATCTCGATGACCTCGGTGTTGGTTGTGAATAGTGTAGGAATTGCTGTGCGGAATATGACGTAGAGCGATGCCACCGACAACACCCACGCGAGTCCCATCTGGTAGGCGGCACGTGTTGTGCGACGCAGCTCACCAAACTCCCTGCGACCGTATATGTGTGAGCAGAGGATTGTCGTTGCAGAGCCTATCGCCACTACAATCATAAACGTCAGATTCATCATATTGGTACCTATCTGATAAGCACTCACCGCCGTTGCACCGAAAACCAGCACCACGATGTTGGCTGCCACAAATGCTAATGACTCCATAAACATCTGAAACGCAATAGGTATACCCAGACGTAGCAGGTTGACGAAGATACGTATGCGTAGCAGCGAGCGAGATAGAAATCCTCGTGTGTATTCGCGGAAATGGCGTGCGGTGAAGAAGTAGAGACATATCGCCACGCACATCGCCACACGCGAGACGAATGTAGCCCAGCCGGCACCTACCGCACCCATCTCCTCGACACCCCATTTACCATAGATGAACACCCAGTTGAGCAGGATGTTCAGCAGGTTACACGTTACGATGACCACCATTGCTATGCGTGTGTTACCCAATCCCTCGAGGAACTGTTTTACTGCATAGAAGAGCATTATGGGGAATGTCGCCCACACTAACGTGTCGTAGTAGGGTAGCGAGAGTGTTATCACTTCGTTTATCGAGCCGCTGTCGCCGTTGTCAATCATCAGCTCACCTAAGAGTGGTATCAACGGGCGTATCGCCATAAGGATAAATGTAGCGATGATACCCACTATGCCATAGAGCGTAAAGCCATTCTGTAGCAGCGATGTACAACGAGCCTTGTCATCTTTGGCAAAGTACTCGCCCACGAGAGGTGTCAGACCAAACGAGATGCCCATAATGGCAATGAAGACCAAATAGAATATACTCGAGCCGAACGATACCGCAGCAAGTGGAATGGGGTCATCGCCACCATAGTGTCCCACCATAGCGGTGTCGGCAAGCTGTACGGTAATCTGTCCCGCCTGCGAGAGTATTACGGGCAGGGCAAGACTTAAATTTGCCTTATAGTAAGGCACATATCGTGAAATAAAACTCATAGCGGACGCAAAGATAATAATTTTGAGCGATAATGCTACTATGTACGCTCTAATATGCTATTACGTGCTGTCAATCGTATATAGTAGTGAGGAGTTGGTCAAAAAGTACACAAATGGGTACATTGTTACGGAATTTAACTACTTTTGTTGGTGCAAACGTGCAAATTATAACCTTTGTAGATATGATACGTTATTTTGATAGATTTCCCGATTTGAAAACTCTGAAAGGTGTCTCGCTGCTTGAGGACACGATAGCAGTGTTTCGCTACTCCGATTTGAGGGTGGGAGGCAGGGTGCGAACAGAGTTGCGTAATCCTCACAAATTCAATTTCTTCATCATCGCCTATAAACTGTCGGGTGAAGCTTGTATGAAGGTGGATATGGTCGACTACCAGATGCAACGCGACAAGAATTATATGATGCGTATAGCCCCGGGTCAGATAGTCTCGATGGAGGAGGTGAGCGAGGATTTCGATTGCTATGTGCTTCTGATGTCCAATAGCTTTATCGAGTCGTTGCTTGTCTATATGGGGCAGGATATCTCCATCAAGGGTGTTATGACAGATGCTGTGAAGGAGCACGAGGATAAAGAGAAACGCACTATGGAGTATATCATCACTGCTGTGCGAAACATTATTGATGACGATAGCAACCCCTTCCGCCGTAAGGTGCTTGAGCATCTGCTGATGGTTGTCTTCTATGGCTCGCAGCAGGCTCGTTCGGTGATGATGGAGGATAAGAAGCCACGTTCGAGTGCCGAGGTGCTGACGATGAAGTTCTTGCAGGAGGTGAAGGAGCACTTCCGTCAGGAGCGTCAGTTGAACTTCTATTCCGAGCGTCTGTGTATCACACCACGCTATCTGTCGCGTGTTGTCAAGGAGACTACGGGCTCGTCGGCTGCCGAGTGGATTGAGCGATATGTGGTCTTGGAGGCAAGAGCTCTGCTCAAGTCGACCAATATGACTATCCAGCAGGTGAGCGATGTGTTGAATTTCCCGTCGCAGACTTTCTTTGGCAAGTATTTCAAGCGGCGTGTAGGTATCTCGCCGAAGGAGTACCGCCGCGAGGGGTAGTGTGCCGAGCAATGGGTATTGGGCAGAAAGGTTTTCCTTTCTGCTTTTTTATTTGTATATTTGCACTTACGGATGTAAAACCACAAATACCTGACAATATGAACTACAAACAAATGATGCGTAACGTGCTGATGACTGCGATGTTGGTCATCGGCGTAGGGGTGGCTGCAGAGGCTGCCTGCCGAGGCGTTAAGGTTGAGAATATGCGATGCGAATATGCCGCAGAGCCTATTGCCATCGATGCCGAGCAGATTCGTTTCACCTGGACATACTCCTCTGCGAAGGATAAACCTTTCGAGCAGCATAAGGTCGAGATACGTGTTGCCGACTCTGTACGTGGCTTGTCTCGTGCGGAGCGTGTAGAGGTCGTAACCGACAAACCTTTCGTTACCCTCTCGACAGCCAATCTTCGTTCTCATAGCCGCTATTGCTGGCAGGTGAGTATCTTTGACGCCAAGGGCAAATGTGTAGCAAAGTCCGATGTGGCGTGGTTTGCTACCGCCTATCTTGCGGGCGATGAGTGGCAGGCAGAGTGGATTACCGATTCGCACAATCGCGACCACCGTCCTGCACCTATGTTCCGTCGCGAGTTCGAGGCTGCGAAGGGTATCGACAGAGCCTACCTCTATATTAGTGCTGCGGGATATTACGATGCAAAGATAAATGGCAAGGCTGTATCGGAGGATTGGCTTAACCCTGGTTTCACGCACTACGACAAGCGAAATCTCTATCTTGTGCACGACGTTACGCCACTCATTGGCGAGGGCGAGAATGTCATCTCTGCTACGCTCGGCAATGGCTTCTATAACGAGTATACGGGTATGACCGTATGGCAGTATGAGCGTGCCCGCTGGCGTAACCGACCACGTATGATTTGTGAGTTGCATATCTTCTATGCCGATGGTCGGCACGATGTTGTCTGCTCCGATGCGAGCTGGCGAACAGCTACCGGTGAGGTGCTCGGTAATGTGATATACGCAGGCGATGTTGTCGATGCCCGTCGGCGTATCGAGGGGTGGGATGAGCCTTCGTTTGATGATACGTCGTATGCTCCGGCAAAGGTTGTCGAGGCTCCGTCGCCACTGCTGTTGGCTCAGCAGATGCAACCTATCCGCTCGAGCGAGGATGTGCGTGCCGAGCGTATGAAGCGTCTTTCGGACCGAGAGTATATCTTCTACTTCCCTGCCAATATGGCGGGTGTTACGACGCTCGACGTTGAGGGCGAGGAGGGTACTCATATCGAGGTGCTGCACGGAGAGCTGCTCAAGGCTGACTCTACGCTTGAGATGGGTAATATTGCCATCTACTCGCATCCTGTGGGCGATGCTGCGTTCCAGACCGACCGCTATACTCTCAGTGGCAAGGGTCGTGAGTCGTTCACAGCCCGTTTCCACTATAACGGTTTCCAGTATGTGTCGGTTAAGGCTGACCGCCCCATAGAGCTCGATGAGAGCTCGCTGACAGCTCATTTCATCCATAGCGACGTGGAGTCGGTGGGTGAGTTTGACTCTTCCAATGAGCTCTTCAATAAGCTCTGGCGTGCCATACGTCGTGGCTACCTGAGCAATCTGCACGGTATCCCTACCGACTGTCCTCAGCGAGAGAAGAATGGCTGGACTGCCGATGCCCACGTTAGTATCGACATAGCCTTCACGAACTATGACGCTCTGCTTGTCTATGAGAAGTGGATTGACGACATCATTGACAACCAGCGTCCCGATGGCTCTATCTCGGGCGTTATCCCGGGTACAGATTGGGGCTATGCCGATTGGATTGGAGCGGTGTGGGATGCTGTGATTTTCGAGATACCTAACGCTATGTATAACTACTATGGCGATAAGCGTGCTATCGAGAAGATTTATGCTACTGCCGAGCGTTATCTGCAATATTTAGCAGGTCGTGAGACCGACGAGGGTACAGTAACATACGGTCTGGGCGATTGGTGCTACTATAAGACCATCACACCTTCGGAGTATGTCGTTACTTGCTACTACTACCGCGACTATGTGCTTATGGCTCGTTTTGCCGAGTTGTTGGGCAAGGATGCTACCAAATACCACCAAAAGGCGGAATCGCTGCGTGATTTAATCAACCGCAAGTATCTCGACGCTGCGACAGGCGTCTACTCGATAGGTCGCACTACGGCTCAGGCTCTGCCATTGGCTTTCGGTATCGTGCCCGAGGGTTTGGAGGAGAAGGTTGCCAAGCAGCTCAACCGTACAGTTATCGGCGACGACTACACCTGCGACTTTGGCTTGATAGGTAGTAAATATGCTCTGCGTATGCTGGTCAAGTATGGCTATATAACTACCGCCTACCGCCTTGCTACGCAGACCAAGACTCCGTCGTGGGGTAATTGGATTGAGCAGGGCTTTACCACACCTTTGGAGACCTGGATTATACGTCCCGACTTCCGCGACTCATCGGCTAACCACGTCTTCTTTGGCGATATAGCTGCTTGGTTCCAGAACGATTTGGTGGGTATCAACTACGATGTGGCGAAGCCTGGCTTCGAGCATATCATCCTGCGTCCTCACTTTCCCGAGGGATTGGAGTGGGCGAAGGGCTCATACCGCTCGGTGCGAGGTCTTATCAGCTCGTCGTGGCGTCGCGAGGGCAACGAGGTCATCCTCGAGGTGCAGATTCCTCTCGGCACAACCGCTACGCTCTATGTGGGTGATGAGCGTCGTGAGCTGACAGGCTCGCCTAAGGTGCAACGATTTAGGTTTGGTCTGCCAGCGTACCGATAAAAATAAAAAACCGCATCTCATAACTAAGATGCGGTTTTTATTTTTATATCAAGCTGTATATTAGTTCTCCTTCTGAATCTTCTTAAGATACTCCACGCTCTGCTTGATAGACTCCATAGGAGTAAGACCCATACTTGGCTGGTCCTGCTCGATGACAATCCACTGGCACTCTGCCTTCTCGGCTGCTGCCAACAGTGCTGCTACATCCTGCACGCCGCTACCCAGTGGGCGGAACTCGAATACAGGTGCTGCCACCTCGGTGGTCTCCTCTGCTACCTCTGTTGTAGCCTCAGCCTCTGCTGCCTCGTCGCCTATAAGCTCATAAGGCTTCTCTGCTTGCTCACCCTCCACATAGTAATCCTTGAAGTGGAGCACAGGCACGCGACCTGCATACTTTTCGATGTAGCTCACAGGGTCGTTGCCGGCATACTTAACCCAGCACAAATCCAGCTCTGCCTGCAACTCCTCTGGTGTGAGGAAGCTGTACATAAAGTCCAAACCTGGCTCTGGGTGCTTTCTGCCATTGTTGTGGAAGAGCTTGAACTCGAAGTCGTGGTTGTGGTAGAGCAGTACGATGCCCGCCTCGTTAGCCTTCTTGGCTATATCCTTTATATCCTGGAGTGTAGTCCAGAAGTCGGGGCCATCTGGGTGGCGTGAAGCATCTACCCAGGGGATAGCGATGTATTCGCAACCTATTGTCTTATAGTCAGCAATGACCTTATCCATATCGGCAAGCATATCGCCAAGAGGCACGTGAGCCGAGATTGGTGTAAGGCCCAACTCGTCGCACCAAGCCTTCACCTGCTCGGGTGTGTTACCATACAGACCGGCGAACTCTACGCCATCGTAACCCATCTGCTTTACAGCCTTCAGTGTGCCATAGAAATCGCTCTCCATCTCGCCACGCACGCTATAGAGCTGTACTGCGACAGGAATCTCCTTGATGACAGGCTTCTCCTCCGAGCAAGAGAAGAGTGTGGTAGCACACACAACGACTGCCAAAAGTGTAAAAATTCTCTTCATAATCGATGATATTTTAGTTGTTAATAGTTTTTGCCTATACAAATGTACTACTATTTAGCGAAAAAACAACTCGCCGCTACTCTTTGTTGTAACGTGGCCACTGAATGATGATAGCCATAAGAGCACATCCACCCATAATCATAGGGTAGAACAGGTGGGGTATAATCTCCAGTGGCGATAGTGTGATGGATGAGGCACTTGTCGCTATGCCAGCAGCCATCAGCAACTGTGCTCCATAGGGGAGCAGACCCTGCACGAAGCACGAAGAGGTATCCATAATACTCGCTGCACGACGTGCCGAGATACCAAAACGTGTGGCTATATCCCTCACGATAGAGCCCACCGAGATTATGGCTACGGTGTTGTTGGCGGTGCAGATGTCGGCAAACGACACCAGGGCAGCTATTGAGAACTCTGCTCCGCGACGCGACTTTGTGCGTGATGTTATGGCACGTATGATGAAGTCTATACCTCCGTTGTGGCGTATCATCTCCAACATACCTCCCGCTATCATTGTTATGATTATCAGCTCACCCATAGAGCCTATACCGTCGCCCATCGACATAAACCAGTCGAGAAGTGTAATCTGTCCGCACGCTATACCTATAACGCCCGATGACAGTATGCCCAGCACCAATACCGAGAGCACGTTCATACCCATAAATGCCGATACTAATACAAGCAGGTAGGGTAGTACGATATACCACGGAGCCGACGAGGCTGCCTCTGCTGTCGAGAAATCCGACGTGCTGGCGAAGATATATATGAAAAGGCACGCAAGTGCGGCAGGAGCTACAATGAGCAGGTTGGTGCGGAACTTATCCCTCATATTACATCCCTGTGTGCGTGTTGCGGCGATTGTGGTGTCGGATATGAACGACAGGTTGTCGCCGAAGAGAGCTCCACCCACTATTATAGCCACCATCCATCCCATATTGCAGCCTGCTGTCTGCTCGGCTATCGAGGCGGCGATAGGTGTCAGAGCCACTATTGTGCCGACCGATGTGCCTATCGAGAGGGCTGTGAAGCAGGCTGCTATGAACAATCCTGCGGGCAGGAAGTCCGACGGTACAGCATTGAGCACGAGTGCCACCGTTGCGTCTACTGCTCCCATAGCCTTCGTTGAACCCGAGAAGGCACCTGCGAGGATGAATATCCATATCATCCACATAATATTCACATCGGTCGCTCCCTTCGAGAATATACCGATACGCTCCGACATAGTGATGCGGCGTGTCATAGCTACCGCGACGATAGCTGCTGCCATACCCGCCACGACGATAGGCATCTTGTAGAAATCGCCTGCCAATACCGAGCCGAGGATGTATATGCCTAAGAATACGACCAGCGGTAGCAGGGCTACGATGCTTCCCTTATTATTTCCCATAAACTAACCACTAACTTTGTTTGTGGCGACAAAGTTACTCATTTATTCCCAAAAACGCTCTACTCTTTGATGTTTTCGATGCCCGAGAGCTTCTGTGTACGGTATACTTTAGGTGTTACGCCATACTTCGCCGAGAAGCAGCGGAAGAATGTGCCTCGGTTGGCAAAGCCCGCCTTGTAGATAATCTCATCTATCGAGAGCTTTGTCGTCGTGAGCAGCTGCTCGGCTGTGGTGAGACGATACTCCTTGATGATGTTACTTGGTGTCTGCTGGAGTGAGTTCTCTATGCGACGATAGAGGTTACGCACGCTGACACCCATCTCGCGAGCTATGAAGGCGGTAGATATGTCGTTGTTGGAGATGTTTTCCGATATTATGCTCACCATCTTATCGATAAACTCAATATCCTCCTTGTGTAGCATCTTACCTTTGGTAAACTCAAAAGCACTCGCCGACGACTTGTAGTAATCCTTCAGCTGGCTGTTGCGACGCAGCAGCTGCTTTACCGAAGCTCGGAGGTAGTCGGTGTTGAAAGGCAGTGTCAGACACAGGTCGGCACCCGATTCGATAGCCTCTATGCGGTGCTCAATCTGTGGTGGCGTGGAGAGCAACACCACAGGTATGTGCTGTGTGAGCTTACTCTGCTTGAGCTGCTGTATGAAATTGAGGTTGTCGCTATCTTTCACGACTAAGTCGCTGATGACGATGTCGGGATGCATCTGCTTCATCAGCTCCATCACACCCTCCACCGAGTTGTAAATCTTGATGTTGAACTCATCGGCAAAGAGGTCTGCTACGAGCGACATAATGTCGGCGTTGTCGTTTATGATGACCATCGTCTGTCGCTTGGCATCGAATGGATATTGCTTGAGTTCGGCACGTGTAGGCAAGCCGTAGTTCGGCATATCGCTCACGATGGTCTGCTCGGCTTGTGTCTGCTCACTCGGGTTGATGTATGGCAGACTTATGGTGAAGGTCGTGGTCGAGTTAGGTATACTCTCCACCGATATCTCTCCACCTAAACGCTCTGTGATGCTGTGGCATATAGCGAGAGCTAAGTCGCCCGTTATGGATAGACCCTTACGGCTCTTCTTCTCGAAGTAGTCCAATACGCGATAGCGGTCAAATATTGCGTCAATATCCTCAATATCAACACCCTTACTATCGTTTGCAACCGATATCGTGAGTCGCTCGCTGGAGTGTTCTATGCTCAGTTTCACCTCGCCGCTGTAAGGCGTGTGCTTAAATGCGTTGCTGAGCAGGTTGTTGAGTATTGTCGACATTCCATCGCGGTCGGTAGGCCATATCAAGTTTTGTGGTACGTCGATATGGCAGCTGATGTTGTTTTGCTCGGCAAAGGCAGTGAACATATCCATTATGTGCTGCGTCAGCTCCGATATGCTCACCAACTCTATGGTACGCTCCTTCTCGCTTACGGTCTCGCCACGGAATTGGTGAAGCATATATATGAGGTTCTGCATCTTGGCTACATTCTGCTGTATTGTCAGTGCGTGCTGATGTGGCGACGAGCTATTCTCGTTCTCGGCTATTATACGCTGGCAGGGAGCCGATATCATCGTCAGAGGTATCGATAGCTCGTGTGTGAGGTTGGAGAAGAGATTGAGCTTCGACTCATATTGCTGCTCGCGTCGCTGAGTCTCCAGACGTTTGAGTTGCTCGGCACGACGTCGGCGGTAGCGGCTGATGATAAGATATGCAATCAGGTAGATGACCACCATTGCCAGCACCACATATATAACCTTGGCTGTGGTCGAAGCCCACCAATATGCCTGAATTCTTATGTTGAGGCTGTATATTGCACTCTGCTCGCCTGTCATATTGTTCGTATAACGCACCTGTAGCGTGTAGAGTCCCTGGGGTACGTCCTTGAACGATAGGGTGCTTGTTGTCGTCTGCCAGCTGTCGGCATAGCCCGCCATACGGAAGACGTATGAGTAGTTGCTGCCGTTGATGTAGTCTAACGCCGCTATGTTAAGCGAAAAGTTATTCTTGGCAGGGGGTATCATCAGCGTGCCATCCTCGGATGACATATCCTGCAAGGCGTACACCATCTTATTTATGGTAATATTGTCGAAGAGTATCTCGGGCAGGTAGGTGTGCTCAGTGTAGCCTGAGTCGTTCACCACCACAAAGCCATTGATACCTCCAAATAGTAGCGAGTTGTGTTTCGTGTCCGAGAAGTATGCTCCATCGCTGTACTCTATCACGTGCAGACCGTATGAGTAGCCATAGTTCACCACGCTCTGGCTCTGCTGGTCATACTTCGACAATCCGCGATTGGTGCTTATCCATAGGTTGCCGTTGTTATCCTCCAATACTCCGTGTGTTGCTCCGTGTATGCCACTGAGAGGAGTCTTGGTGTCGAGTCGGAGTACACCTCCGCCACTTGCCAACCACATTATACCATTTGTGCTGCGATATAGCGAGAAGATGTCGTTGTGTACAGCTTTGCTCGAGAATGTGTGTAGCTGATACTCTCCGCTCTCGATGTTGTACTCTATGGCACCGCCACCTCGGTTGGCAAACCACAGTGTGTTGTCGCCATCGGGGTAGAGCGAGAAGAACAGGTCGCGGTCTTGCATCGTCTCGCCAAAGTCCATTCGCTCTGTCGATTTGATTTGTGGTGCATCTGCTGTGCCCTCTACCGATAGTCGGTATGCTCCATTACCTGTGGTAATCCATAGTGTGTTGGGCGAGCTCTCGTATATGTCGTGTACGTTCTTTATGTCGGGGTGGGTTGCTATGGCGTGTATCTTGCCATCGGTGTAGGAGTAGTAGTTCAGACCATCTCTTTCGTGTCCTATCCATATTATGTTGCGAGCACTCTCGGCAAAGGCATATACCGAGTTGTGCATAAGCTCGGAGTTATCTGTCGTGTAGTGTACGGTATTCTCGGGTGTATAGCTGTGTTGTGCGTAGAAGTCGCGTATGCGTAGCACGCCCTCTCCCTTTGTTGCTATCCACAGATTGTCATTCTTGTCAATGTATAGGTCGCGTATAGGCTTCGAGAGCTGATATGGGAGGTCCTGATGCGTTACAGATTGGAAGTCTGTCGAGCCTTTGGTGTAGGCAAATAGTCCGTGTCCGTCGGTCGCAATCCATATTATATCCTGATTGCTGTCTTTTAACATACGGAACACTCCGCAATCTATCTCGGTACTCTCTACGGTGTATCGCTCATCAATGTTTGCGGGCTGCGAACGCAGACGCATTATACCGTTGGTATAGAACGAGATGAGGAAGTCCTGTCCATCGCGAATGATGTGCGACACGTTGCCTCGGCGGCTAATCTCGCTCTCGAGGTTCATAATCTTGGTGAGGGTGCCGTTGAGTATGTTGTATACAAACAGGGTGCGGTCCGCATCAATCAAATATGCCACCTCGCCATCCATCGCCGAGTGTGTCAGCCTTCCAATCTGTGGGGTATGCGACTCCTGTGTGAAGTGTGGCTGGTGAGTTGTGTCATCGTATGTTATCTTGTAGCGGTAGACGCCTCGTGTCGAGAATATTGTCAGCACATCGTTCTCATCCCACGTGAGGCTGTAGCATACGTCGTAAGGCAGGTCGATAAAGTGTTCTGTAGGCTTGAATATACGCTCTTGAGCATCATAGTAGTGCCATTTGTTGTCCGATGTTAACGCTATTGCTTTTGTGCGTGAGGCAGCCGCAAAACGCATCATTCCCTCTAACTCTGTGTGGTTTTCTACCGTGTAGAGCATCGGGTTGAACAGGTCGAGGCCGTAGTTGGTACATATCCAGAAATATCCATCTGCTGTCGGCGTTATCTGCTCGATGAGGTTTCCCGAGAGCTCTGCCGAAGTACCCCAGTCTGTTGGGAATAGCTTCATCCGCTCACCGTTCCACATATTCAATCCGTCGCACGTGCCCACCCATATATATCCGTTCTGGTCCTGACATATCGCGAGGACGGCATTGTTCGATATCCCTTCGTGATTGGATATCTGGCGAAGATTGTCGGCATAGAGGTTGAATGTTGTTGCGGTGTATGCAAAAACAGACACGACCGCAAGTATAATTTTGTGTAGTCTCATTTTGGTTAGTAGGTTTCTTACTACAATTATACAACAAAATATTCTATTTTCATACTTTTTAACGCCCTATTTTCTTCCGATTAGTATAAATGTGTGTCTATGCTGTTGTCTTACGATGTGGCTGATTGTGCCGATTTAGGCGTAAAAACGTACTTTTTCTTCATATATGCGGACAAATCAGAGTATTATTATTACTACCTTTGTTTGACTTAATATGAATTCACACTAAAATTATTACGATAAGATGAGAAAGATGTTTTTTAGAATGTTTGCGGTAGCTGCTGTTTCGCTTGTGGCTGTCGCTTGTGGTCAGCAGTCGGCACAGGGTGATAAGACTGCGGAGCAGACAATCCAGATGACAAAGGTTGATACTGAGGCTATGGGCAAACCTTGGTCGGACTATTCGACTGACCGTCGTCCTGCCGAGGAGGTGCGTAACTTCACTTCGGAGGCTGTCGAGAAGAAGATTGAGGAGGTAACGGCATTGCTCACCAACGAGAAGTTGCGTTGGATGTTCATCAACTGCTTCCCTAATACGTTGGACACTACGGTCTACTATCGTAGCGATGTTGATGGCGAGGAGGATACTTTCGTCTATACGGGCGACATACCTGCTATGTGGCTGCGTGACTCGGGTGCACAGGTGTGGCCCTATGTTCAGTTGGCTAATAGCGATGAGCACTTGCGTAAGATGATTGCGGGTGTTATCCGTCGTCAGTTCAAGTGTATCAATATCGACCGCTATGCGAATGCTTATCTCGACCCTCAGGACCCCGATCCTGCACACGATTGGATGTCAGATATGACCGATATGAAGCCCGAGCTTCACGAGCGTAAGTGGGAGATTGACTCGCACTGCTATCCTATCCGCCTGGCATACAACTATTGGAAGACTACGGGCGATAGCTCAGTCTTCGACGAGCATTGGTTGGCAGCTATCGAGAATATTTTGACAACATTTGTTGAGCAGCAGCGTAAGGAGGGTGTCGGCTCTTATCTCTTCCAGCGTCGTACGGAGCGTCAGCTCGATACCGTATGTAATGGCGGTAAGGGTAATCCTGTGAACCCTGTGGGCTTGATTGCTTCGGTATTCCGCCCATCGGATGATGCTACTACCTTCCTCTTCCTTGTTCCATCTAACTTCTTCGCTGTTAGCTCTTTGCGTAAGGCTGCAGAGATTTTGACAGAGGTGAACGACAATGCCGAGCTTGCAAAGCGTTGTACCGTCCTTGCCGACGAGGTAGAGGCAGCACTCAAGAAGTATGCAGTCGTAAACCACCCTCTCTATGGTAAGATTTACGCCTTCGAGGTTGATGGCTTTGGCAACTGCTTTATGATGGACGATGCCAATGTACCAAGCCTCCTGGCAATGCCTTATTTGGGTGATGTTGACGTTAACGACCCTATCTATCAGAACACCCGTCGTTTCGTGTGGAGCGAGTCAAACCCTTACTTCTTCAAGGGTGCAGCAGGTGAGGGTATCGGTGGTCCACACGTCGGCTACGATATGGTCTGGCCTATGAGTATTATGATGAAGGCATTTACCTCTACCGATGACGCAGAGATTAAGCGTTGTATCGAGATGTTGATGACAACCGATGCAGGCACAGGCTTTATGCACGAGTCATTTAATAAGGATGATGCCACAAATTACACCCGTCCTTGGTTTGCTTGGCAGAACACTCTCTTTGGCGAGCTTATCATTAAGCTTATCAATGACGGAAAGGTGGATGTGCTGAACTCTATTGAAATCAACTAATTTCGGAAGCGGCTATAAAGGCGAACTGCTATATGTTTAAGGGGTGTTGCCCCGAAGTAATATCCCTTTTTTATGTATTTAGAAAATAATTACTATCTTTGTGTAGACTAAAAAGATAAATGCCTATGAAATATTAGCGTATATTTACGTACGCACATTGTAAATATTGGAAAAGCGTTTTAGCTTTTATTCTGTTTACTCGAAAGTTTGGCGACTTATAGACAGACAGGAATAATAGTTGAGATGCTCACGCTTAGCGGCGTGGGCTTTTGGTTATTCTGTCTGTCGGGTATCGCCAAACACCTCGAGTTGAGAGTAAACAATATGTCCCACGCTTTTTTTTGTGCGTATATGTTTGTGTAAGGGGCTAATGGAGTAAGCCGAAAAGCCAAAAAGTGAGTAGGGTATATATATTATAAGATTAATGTTATGAAGAAAATTATTATGTTGGTAGCAGTGTTTACATTCGCTATCTCGTTGACATCTTGTAGCTGGGGTGAAGAGGTTTTGGTTAAATTTCTTGATATATCTGTTGATTTGGATGATGATGGAGATGTGGGTGATAGAAGCGGAGAGTTTAATTATAATGTAACCTTCCGAGGTAGTGGTCCGAAAGTGCAATCTAGTTGTCATATAAGTGGACATAATTGTGCATATGGTATAGACAAAAATAACGATGGTTGGTGTGATAATTGTTATGCGAATGGTCATTACTGCCATATGGCAATACATTCAAATTGATAAATTCAATAAAGAATATAATAAAGAACGGAGTTTTCAGCTACGAAAACTCCGTTCTTATGTATTATAAATCACCTATACTATTTCTCATCCAATGAGTGGCAAATCTCCTGGTTAATCTGGCGAATGCGGTCTGCCTCCACCTTGATGACCTTGCGGTCGTAGGTCATAAGACCGTTAACCTCCACCTCGACATCTGTTGTCTGGGTGTATACTGCAGCTGTGAAGGCAGCCTTGATGAGTGTCTTCAGCTTCTCTGCGTATGCCTCATATTGGTCTGTTACCTGCTTTGGTGAGTTGAAAGTTATGTAGCCCCAGTTGCGGTCAGGTTCCCACAAGTGCTCCTTGATGACGTAGCCGATACCTCCATACTCGCCCAGAACGGTTGCACGACGTGAGTCCACCAATGTGAGTTTTGGATGTGGGTAGTGGTGTGTGTCGAGGATGTCGCCCACCTGATAGTGGTTACCACCGCTGGCAGGGTTTACCAGACGTGATGGGTCGTATGCCTTTGTCCACTCTACAATCTCAGCTGTCTTAAACTGTCCCCAAGCCTCGTTGAATGGCACCCAAACGCCGATTGATGGGAACGAGTAGAGCATATCGATAATCTCCTTCCACTCGCGACGGAAGTTATCCTCCGACTCCTTCGATCGTACCAACTCTGCACCGTCGAAATAGTTGTGCATCTGCCACTGTGGAGTGTTGTCGCCACTTGGCATATCCTGCCATACAATCATACCCAAGCGGTCGCAGTGGTAGTACCAGCGTGCTGGCTCAACCTTCACGTGCTTACGAATCATATTGTAGCCAAACTCCTTTGTCTTCTCGATGTCGTAGAGCAGAGCCTCGTCGCAAGGTGCGGTGTACAATCCGTCGGGCCACCATCCCTGGTCGAGTGGACCGAAGTGGAATATAGGCTTGTTGTTGAGCATCATACGCATAATACCATCCTTGTCTGGACCGATAGAGAACTTACGCATTGCTGTGTAGCTCTCCACGCTATCTACAACCTTTCCACCACGCAGAAGCTCCACCTTCATATCGTAGAGGTGTGGGTTCTCTGGAGACCACAACTCTGGCTTTGCGATGTATATCTCGGCTGCTGTGCACGCAGTGCTCTTGCCCTCGGCTACAACTTTACCCTCGTCGAGAATCTGCACTGCTACGATGTCGCCACTCTTGGCTCCTGCCACCTCTGCCTTGACGCTGAATGTGCTCTTGTCCAAGTTAGGAGTTGTCTTCACAGCCTCGATATGGCTCTCTGCTACCGGCTCCAACCATACGGTTTGCCAGATACCTGTTACGGGTGTGTACCAGATGCCGTGAGGGTTGTTGTGCTGCTTTCCGCGTGGCTGGTAGCCATCTGTTGTTGGGTCCCATACGCGTACCAGCACCTCGTTCTCGCCCTTCTTGTTGAGTGCCGATGTGATATCGAAGCTGAATGCTGCGTAGCCACCTGTGTGAGAGCCTACGCTGATACCGTTTACCCATACGTCAGCCTTCCAGTCTACCGCACCGAAGTGGAGTATGATGTTCTGCTTTGCCCACGCTGCTGGGATTGTAAATGTGCGGCTGTACCACAACTCATTATCCTTACCTACTCGCTTGCCAACGCCCGAGAGACTTGACTCTACTGCGAAAGGAACGAGTATCTCTCCATCCCACGATGCGGGCTTCTCGCCGCGTGGTGCTATGGCATACTCCCACATACCGTTAAGGTTCTGCCACTCGGAACGTACCATCTGTGGACGTGGATACTCCGCAAGTACATTCTCTGGGTTAATCTCCTCTGCCCACGAGGTCATAATACGTCCCTCGACAGGCTTCCATTGAGCCATTGCTGTGCAGGTCGCCAAGAGTGCCAAACCTGCTAAAAAAAGTTTTCTCATTAATAAAATATTTTTGGTTAAGTAATATCGTTTGGGCAAAAATATAAAAATAAATATAATGTATGGTGCTCTTGGCTCGCAATTTTTCGACTCGATTACGGCTTTTTTCTCTAACTCCACAAAATCGTACACTTTTGTCGTAAAGTTAGATTTTATGACACGTTTTCGTTCAGCTTATCATTATGAAATATTTTTAATAATACGATATTTGCCCTCATAAATTACTTATCTTGCACGAAATCGTACAAAATACCCCATATTAATATTTATTTTTGTCTTTGTAAATTAGTTATGCAATAAATTATAAACTTAAAAATTTTAATAATTACACAAAACAGAAAAGCCAAATTCAAATTCCAAACAAATCAACAATTAGTGGGGTAGTGCCCCGAGTAAAAATCTAACGAGTTAACAGAAGTATTAAACTCAAACCTATGATGAAAAATTTTATTCTTTACTTGTCGCTGTTTGCTGCACTCGCAGTGCCTTTCGTGGCAGATGCACAAACAGCAAGGACCTCTACCAAAGCCCAGAAGGTCGTTAGCGGTACAGTTACCGACTCTGAGGGTCTGCCGGTAGTGGGTGCTACAGTGATGGTCGAGGGTACCACAACAGGTACTACGACTGATGCGAAGGGAGGCTATCAGATTAAATGTGCTGAAGGTGGCGTCCTCGAGTTCTCTTTCATTGGCTACGAGACTATCCAGAAGACAGTCGGTTCAGCCAATATTATCGACGTTGTGATGTCGGATGACGCTATCGCAATGGAGGAGTTGGTGGTTATCGCTTACGGTACTACTACCCGTAAGAGTGCAGTCGGTGCTGTCGACCAGATTAAGGCTACAGCCCTTACTGAGCGTTCGGTAGCCAACGTTACCCAGGCTTTGCAGGGTGCATCTCCTTCAATCGTTATCCAGCAGCGTAGCTTCAACCCTAACGGCGAGAGCACCAACCTTAACATCCGTGGTATCGGTACTATGAACGACAACTCACCACTTATCGTTATCGACGGTCTGGTGGCTGATGGCGGTGCGTTCAACTCACTCAACCCACAGGATATTGAGAACATCTCAGTATTGAAGGATGCAGGTTCGGCTGCAATCTACGGTTCGCGTTCAGCAAACGGTGTTTTGTTGGTAACAACCAAGAAGGGTCGTAAGAATCAGGCTCCACGCGTGCAGTTCAATGCTATGGTGGGTGCACAGGATCCAAAGGTACTCTACACCCCTGTTGATAGCTGGGTGAATGCTACATTGCAGAACGTGCGTTTGGCAAATGGTGGTGAGGCTTTGAAGTTCACCCCTGAGCAGATTCGCGATATGTATGAGCACGGCAACGGTACCTATTTCCTCGATGAGATTTTGCGTACTGCACTTCAGCAGAACTACAACGCAAGCGTGTCGGGTGGTGGTGAGAACTCAACTTATATGTTCTCGGCAGGTTACTACGACCAGGAGAGTAACTTCGTTGGTCCTAACCTCGGTATCAAGCGTTATAACTTGCGTGCCAACCTCACAACAGAGTACAAGCGTGTTAAGCTGACCGGTCTGATTTCATACCGTCGTTCTGAGAGCACAACATCTCAGGGTCAGGGTAATGCTATCGCCGATGCTTCGCGTGTACCTAATTATTATTATTACCGCCAGCACGACCCTGAAACAGGCAAGTATCTGTTGAATGACCTCCTCGGTCAGTTCAACTCACTTGGTATGTTGAAGGAGGGTGGCGTTGATAAGGCTGACAACGACTATATCAACCTCAATGTAGGTTTGGAGTATAAGATTTTGGATGGTTTGAAGTTGAAGGGTATGTTTGGTGCCGACATCTACTCAAACCACTCATATTCACGTGCTTATCAGGTTAATTTCTACGACACTCCAGAGTCTACTACTCCTCGTGTAGCTAACGCCGACTTGGATAGCCGCGACTGGAATGAGAAGAAGTGGCTCACCAACACTCAGGTTTTGTTAGACTACAACAAGACCTTTGCTAAGGAGCACACTGTAAATGCTATGGTTGGTTTCTCTAACGAGTCATTCTCTGCAAAGAGCAACCAGGTAGCTATGAAGTTTGTTGACCCAGATTTGGGTATCAAGGGTGATGCAACCGAGGTTGTTCCAGGTAGTTCTTGGCTTACTCCTGAGAGCACTACTCAGCGTAGTATCTACTCTGTATTTGGTCGTGTAGGTTACAACTATAAGGAGAAGTATTTCATCGAGGGTACTTTCCGTTACGATGGTTCGTCGAAGTTCGGTAAGGACTACCGCTGGGGATTCTTCCCATCAGGTTCTATCGGCTGGCGTCTGTCGGAGGAGGACTTTATGGATACTTATCGCAACAGCGTAGGTGATATCAAGATACGTGTATCTTACGGTACTCTGGGTAACCAGTCGGTAGGTGATTATCAGTATTTCACCACTTACGATGTATACTCTAACACCTACGGTTTCAACAACAACCCTGTGGGTGGTGCAGGTTTCCAGCTCGGTACTGAGAATTTGCGTTGGGAGGTCTCTCGTACACTCAATGCCGGTTTGGATTTGACCTTCTTCCGTAACTCACTCAATGTTACATTCGACTACTTCCACAAGACCACATCGGATATCTTGGTTACACCACAGATTCCTTCAATCTTCGGTACTACACTCGCTAACCACAATGCTGGTAAGATGCGTACTCAGGGTTGGGAGTTGAGCGTTAACTACAACCTCGAGCATGGTGATTTCCGCCACGGTTTCCGCTTCAATATTGGTGATTCGTGGAATAAGGTACTCGAGTATGAGGGCTTTGAGTCTATCCACTATAACGACGGTGTATCTTGGATTCGTCGTGTAGGCTTGCCACTCAACTCATACTATGGTTTGAAGACCGACGGTATCTTCCAGAGCTACGAGGAGATTGCAGAGGCTGCTCTTCCAGCAGGTGCAAGCGTAACTCCTGGTGATATCCGTTACGTTGACCGCAATGGCGATGGCATCATCGATGGCAACGACCGTTTCTATTTGGGTAATGCCTTCCCACGTTATACATTCGGTTTCAACTACGACTTCTCTTGGAAGGGCTTGGAGTTCAGCCTCTTCTTGCAGGGCGTAGGCAAGCGTGATATGTTCGTACGTGGTGAGATGATTGAGCCATTCCACGCTAACTACTATCACCTTATTTTCGAGCACCAGCTCGACTATTGGACACCAACCAACACCGATGCTAAGTACCCACAGCTCACATCACGTTCGGGCTCACAGTCTAACAACTTCGGTACTTACGGTTTGGCTTCAGACCTCTATAAGCTCAATGGTGCTTATATGCGTGTGAAGAACATCCAGGTTGGTTACACCTTGCCACAGAAGTGGACCAAGAAGATTGGTATCGAGAAGTTCCGAGTATACGTAAATGCACAGAATCCATTTACTTTCTCGCACAACTCATTCATCGACCCAGAGTCTTCGGAGGTTGGTTCAAATATGAACGTAGGTGGAGCGAACTCAGCTCGTAACTATCCTACATTGCGTTACTACGGTGGTGGTATCGACCTTACATTCTAAACAGAGTAATCATCAAAACAATAGATGTTTATGAAAAATACCTTTAAATATATAATGGTCGGTATCGTCGCAGCAGTGGCGTTTTGGGGTTGTAACAGCCTCGATCAGGCTCCGACCAACAAATTTGAGGAGAATACCTTCTGGACCTCTAAGGATCGTGCACAGATGGTTGTCAATATGGCATACAATCAGATGTACGGTGTAGGTAAGATGTGGTCAGATGAGTATTTGGGCGACAATATGATTGCCAAGCGTGACCGTAATCCTGAGGAGCGTCAGATTCGTCAGGGTAGTGCTCACCCAGGTATGGGACTTTTCTCAGGCGAGTGGTCTTGGGCTTATGGTGGTATCAAGACTACCAACGTATTTATGGATAAGGTGGGTCTTGTACCCGACCTCTCAACAGAGGAGCGTCAGGCTATGGAGGCACAGATTCGTTTCATCCGTGCTTACCTCTATTTCCGTTTGACTAACTTCTACGGTGCTGTGCCTTTCTTCTTGGGCGACATCACTCTTGAGGAGGCTAAGGTTATGCCACGTACTCCACGTGCCGAGGTTATCGCTACCTTGCACAAGGAGTTGGATGAGATTATCCCTCAGTTGCCACAGTCAGTTCCTGCGGCTCGCAATGGTGAGATTCGCCAGGCTGCAGCAGCTATGCTGAAGGCTCGTTTCTACCTCTATGATGGCGATTTTGAAAACGCTGCAAAGATTTGTGGTGAGATTATGGAGGGTAAGTATGGCCACTATGAGTTGTTCCAGACCAAGACTCCTGTCTACTCTTCTTACGAGGACTTGTTCACTTCGGCTAACGAGTTCAATGTGGAGGTTATCCTGAGCTACTCTATGATGCCTATCATCCGCGAGTGGTCGCTCAACGATAAGGTGCCTAACTCAACCGTAGGTTCTATGGGTGCATATTTCTTCCCAACAGAGTCTTTGGCTAAGGAGTACATTAAGTTGGATGGTCAGCCTTTTGAGTATCCTACAACCAACACCTCTTGCTATACCGACCGCGACCCACGTATGGATGCAACCATCGTTCGCCACAACTCAGTATGGCGTGATGTTGACCTCGCATCGGGTGCAGCAACTACCAAGACTATCAACATCGTGAGCGATGCAACCGATGGTATCAACAAGGGTAACGCTACCGAGACAGGTTACTATGTACGTAAGTGGTTTGACCCAGCACACCGTGCCGATATGTTGATTTCTACCGACATCATTATGATGCGTTATGCCGACGTACTTTTGATGTACGCAGAGTCAATGAATGAGATTGGTCAGATGTCGGAGCAGGTATGGAACTCTACTATCCGTCCTATCCGTGAGCGTGCAGGCTTCACTCAGCAGGGTGCCTTGCAGTATCCTAACCTCGATCAGGCTGCTATGCGTGAGATTATCCGCCGCGAGCGTCGTTGTGAGTTGGCTTTGGAGGGCTTGCGTTACTACGATATCATCCGTTGGAATGCAGGTCTTGAGCTCTTGAACTTCGACTTGATGTCAGCCAAGTTCACAGGTACTACCGAGCAGAGCTCAATCTTCAAATATAAATTCACCTCGCGTGATATGTTGTGGCCTGTACCACAATCACAGATTAATAACTATCCGTCGCTTGCTCCACAGAACAGCGGCTATTAAACCTGAGTTGATATGAATAAGATAGTAAAATTATTGTCGATTTCCGTTGTTGCACTCTTCGCAGCGTGTACTTCGGATATGGATTACAATGCAGGCTATGTAAGCTCTATCGAGGAGCTCTATGCTCCAAGCGAGGGCTACTACCTCGAGTTGGTTAGTGGTAGCACCGCAGCTACTACTTTCAGCTGGTCGCCTGCAAATGTATCGGACGGATATGCTCCTATGTACGAGTTGGTATTCTATAAGGATGCGGCAGGTCAGCAGGAGATTTCACGTATCAGTGCAGGTACAGCTACTTCGGTATCTGTTCCTCACAAGACCATCAATAAGATTATGAATGCTACAGGCACTGAGCCTGAGGCTATCGGTACTCTCTATTGGTCGGCTGTTGCTTCACGTAGCATCGTGGAGTCGGAGACTATGCCAAAGGCACGTGCGTTGGATGTTAAGCGTTTGAAGGGCTTCAAGGTTGCTCCTGAGCGTTTGTATTTGACCGGTTCTGCTACCGAGGCTGGTACTTCTATTGCTAACGCTATGCCATTCTCTGTATTTGATGACGGTGAGGTATTCGAGATTTTCACACAGCTCTCTTCGGGTGATTTCAATATCACCGATGGTACTGACGACTCTGCTCGTCGTTTTAACATCAGCGGTGGCTTGATTTCAGAGGAGAACTCTTCACCTATCTCAAGCTCATACAATGGCGTATATCGCATCCGTATCGATATGGCTACTTGTGCTGCTACCATCGATAAGGTTGAGAATATGCGTTGGGTAATGTGTATCCAGAAGAATGTTCTCTGCCCAATGGTATACCAGGGCAATGGCGTATGGTATGGTGAGGGCTTCGAGACCAACTTCAACTCTGGCTGGAACGACGACCGTTATTTCTTCCGTGCCGAGCTCAATGGTCAGACCATCAAGATTGGTAACAACAAGATGGACTTTGGTGGTGCTCCATCGGATAAGCCATCTTACACTTGGAACGTCTACTTCACCGAGGAGGGTAACCCAGATTGGGACTATAGCTTCAAGGCTATCTCTGCTTATCACGGTTCTGTCGGTATGCACGTCAATGTTAAGTTGGTTATGAACGCTTCGGCAGAGTATTACCACACAATCGATTATACCGATTTAGAGTAGTAACGCTTAAATTTCAGAAAAGATGAAAAAGAATTTTATATACTTGATGCTCTTTGTGTTCGGCGTTCTGGGTATGGTCTCTTGTGCCGAGGATATGGAGTACAACAACAATGGCACCGTGCCTGTTAAGGAGCTGCTTGTTCCAGCTGCTGACGCCGAGATGGTGCTTATCAACAACGAGGAGGCGACGACTCTCTTCGAGTGGACGGTGGGCGACGCTGTTACCACTCAGAAGTACTATGTTGTCTTCTACAACGCTGCAACAGGTGGCAAGGAGCTCTTCCGCATCGACAATGGTCAGTCGACCAGCGAGGCTCTTATCAGCCACGATATTCTCTCTGATGTTGCTTCACGTGCGGGTATCGCTCCCGACACTGCTGGCGATTTGTATTGGAACGTAATCGCTTACAACGGTAACAATGAGGCTCAGCCTACAACAGCTCGCAACCGTCTTACTGTTGTTCGTTATGGCGGTATCGAGGATGCTCCATCTAACCTCTATATGGGCGGTATCGCCGATTTGGCTGAGGGTGCTGCTGTTCGTACTATGGCTGCTAATGGTGAGGTGTTCGACATCTATGCTCGCTTCACATCTGAGGATAACCTCTATATTACCAACCGTGGTGATGGTACCGTTGCTCGTCGCTTCTATATCGCAGAGCAGGATGGTGCTACCGTTTTGGTTGAGGGCGAGGGCGAGTCAGTTAAGTTGGATGGTGTTTACCATATCCAGGTTGACTTGGGCTCAGCTCGCGTTAAGTTGGAGAAGATTGAGGGTGTAGCACTGCACTGGTGCTGGACTCCTAACTATGAGCAGACAGCCTTTGAGTATCAGGGCTTGGGTACATTCAAGCTTGCTAACTATACCATTCCAACAGGCGATAGCCGCTATCGTTTCCGTGCTTTGGTTGATGGCGTAGAGTATATCTGGGGTGCTCCTGCTTCTAACGACGCAGAGCCTACTACTTTGGATGGCAACTACTTCGACTTGGTATTCACTGCTTTGGGTACTAACGACCAGTGGGGTTATAAGTATAAGTTTATGGGTGTTACTCGCGGTCAGACTTGCGACGTATATATCCACCTTGGTGCACGTAACTACCACGTTTTGGATTTCGGTAATATCGTTCCTAACCCTGCAACAGCTATCGAGACTCCTGCTGCTTTGGCAGCATCTACAGTTGACAATCCATTGGATTTGAATACTGTAACAGAGCCATTCACATTTAGCTGGACTGTTGAGGAGGGTGAGTATAAGATTGCTCCTAAGTATCGTGTTATCTTCTCTCACGATGGTGTTGCTGTTGAGACTATCGAATCTGAAGGTACTTCGATCGCATTGGAGCCAGGTCGCATCGACAATATCCTCGATAAGATTGGTGTTGCTGCTGGTGAGAGTGCAACTCTTACTTGGAAGGTTGAGGCTTATATCCTCAATAACACAGCTGCTCAGACTTGCGACGAGGGCGTATTTACAGCTAAGCGTATGAGCTTGCCTACGGCTCTCTATATCACAGGTGCAGCAACTGAGTTCGGTGAGGATTTGGCTGCAGCTCAGGCTATGAACATCGTAGGTAAGGAGGGTAGTGGTCAGTTCATCATCTACACCAAGCTTACTGCTGGTGCATATCGTTTTGCTACTTCAAACGGTGCTGATGCTAAGTTCTACGTGCTCAATGGTGGTAAGCTCATCCCAGGTGAGGGTACTATCCAGAACGACACTGAGGCTGTTTACCGTATCACTGCTAACGTAGCTGCCAAGAGCCTTACTTTGGAGGCTATCACTAACGTACAGCTCCGTAATGAGGGTAATGGTAACTGGACAACCGACTTCCAGTATATTGGTGGTGGTGTTTGGTCTGCTATTGACCCTGCATCTCACATCTCTCGTATTGGTTGGTGGGGTGATCGTTACTACTTCGGTGCTTTTGCCGGTGATGAGGAGGAGTTGTGGGGCTATAGCCGCTCTAACAACGATGCTCCTGAGGTATTCCACACCGAGGCTGTAGACCCAACAGCTGAGGATTGCCCACCACAGTACATCTACATTCAGAAGCGTGGTACCATCTCTCGTTGGGACTACACCTTCAAGGATGGTCGTGGTCAGTCAGGCTTCGAGCATACTATCCAGGAGATGTATCTGCATATGAACGGTAACGAGAAGCACAACCACCCATTCTACTCATTCCGTGCAGTTTGGGGTTCAGGTTACTCAGGCGATCGCAACGCTGTTCACCAGACAGAGTTTACTTATATTGCTAACGAGTTATAATTTTTGGAGTAAAATATGAAAAAGATATTAGTAGTTTTAGCATTGTCAGCCTTGGCAGTAGGTTGCGAGGTTGAGGATAAGTACTATGGTCCGGAGGTTACTCCAAGCGATAGTACGGTTGCTCCCGATGACTCTAAAATTGATTGGGAGGCTGCTGCCGACTTCGGTACCGAGCAGCTTGTCGATAAGTTTTGGAAGACTTCGGACAACGGTTTTGTGAGCAACACTCCCGACTACCACTTCACAGTGGGTGTTAAGGGTGTAAATGACCCAAACAACAACTATTGGGTAAATGCACACGGTATGGATGTCGTTATCGACGCTTACTTGCGTACGGGCGATGCGAAATATAAGGAGATGTTGGATAACGGTTACAAGTATCCTATCGGCGACGGTACTCGCGACAATCGTCAGGGTGTACTTTGGACAAGCTATGGTGATAAGAGCCGCTATGGTCAGATTTCTCCATGCTTTGGTAACCCATTTATCGACGATATGGAGTGGCACGCACTCACCCTGACTCGTGCTTACGAGGCTACAGGTGAGGTCGTTTATCTCCACGAGGCACAGAAGCTCTTTGATCAGATTTGGACTATCGGCTGGGATCCCGATTTTACCGATGTTGGTGGTAATGGCGGTTTCCTTTGGAGCTATAGTGCCGACCCATCGAAGAACGCCTGCTCGAATAATCCTGGCTGTCTTTTGGCAAGCCGTATGTATGAGTTGAGCCAGCGTGACGATTATGCAGCTAACTCTCTCCCACAGTATCTTGAGGAGGACTATCTCTCAAAGGCAAAGATGAGCTACGATTGGATTCGTTCTATGCTCTTCAACCCTCAGACAGGTATGACCTATGGTGGCGTAGGTGCTGGTGGCGTAGATAAGGCTTTTACCCTCTCTTACGACCAGGGTACCTTCATCGCTGCTGCTCACCACCTCTATAAGGCTACGGGCGACTACGTATATGCTCGCGATGCACAGAAGGCTGTTGAGTTCGCTATGGGCGACCACATCACATCGGACGGTATCCTCCGCGACGAGGGTGCAGGTGGCGACAACTCTACTTTCAAGGGTATCTTCATGCGTTATGCTACCGCTTACGTAAACGATAAGGCTATGGATAAGGCGACTCGTATCGCACTCCACGACTTCCTCAAGCACAATGCTATCACATTGTGGACTGATGGTATGGCATTCGACGAGAATGGCGAGCCTTACGGTTTGTTTACTCCAGATTGGCGTTTGACCGAGGAGGAGGCGTACTATAGCAAGGGCGGTGCATACACCTCTCCATTGCTCGGCTGGCAGACCAGCGGTGCAACTACTATGGAGATGATGTGCATCCTGAAGGATCCTCGTAAGGAGTAACCGGATAGAATAGTTTAGTAATTCGGGGCTTGGCTATCCGTAGTGGTTGCCGAGCCCTTTTTGAAAAAGCAGCAGGTTATGAGAAAGTTTTTATTTATAGCAGCTATGCTATTTGTTGTGGGTAGCTGTACGACGACACCTACTGCGGTTGTCGAGCAGTATACCGACCGCGTAAATCCATTCCTCGGTACCGAGACTATGTGGGACGAGGAAGAGTTGGGTTTTGTCCCTACACGCCGCACTTGGGGTGCCGAGGTCTATCCTGGTTCATCGCTCCCATTTGCTATGGTGCAGGTCAGCCCCGTTACGATGTTCCGCTCGGGTGCTGGCTATCAGTATGAGGATAGCTTGATTTATGGCTTCAGCCACACCAATAAGGGCCATTGGAATCTCAACCACGTGCCTGTGTTGCCTGTGCGTGGTGAGGTCTCTATCGACGACTATGCGTCGCCATATAGCCACGATCGTGAGTCTGCACGCCCAGCATATTATAGCGTCTATCTGGAGCGTTATGGCGTTGAGGTGGAGTTGACCTCTACTCTGCGTGCCGCTTTCCACCGTTATAAGTGGGATGAGGAGGGTGAGCGTAGTGTGCTCATCAACCTCCCTCGCTCCAACGAGCGTGTGCGTGAGTTCAGCATTGACAAGTGTGGCGAGCGTACCTTCTCGGGCTATCAGCAGGCAGGTCGTGCCCGCATCTATTTCTATGGAGTAGCTAACGATGAGGTTGTAACTGTCGAGGAGATTACCTCTAATAAGGGCGGTGCTATCTACGATAGCGAGGATGCTGCGGGTGCTGACCCACGTTTCCGTCGCCGCTACGATAAGCCTATCCCTGTGCTCCGCTTCAAGCCGTCGGCTGAGCCATTGGAGCTGAAGATTGGCTTCTCGTTTGTGAGTGTCGCTGGTGCGAAGCAGAATCTCGAGGCAGAGATGATTGATAAGTCATTTGAGCAGGTTAAGCAGGAGGGTAACGACACCTGGAACAATATGCTCTCAAAGATTAAGGTCGAGGGAGGCTCGGAGAAGCAGCAAAACCTCTTCTATACCACACTCTACCGCTCGTTGCTCTGGCCAGCGTTGCGTAGCGATGTCGATGGCTCGTTTACCAATCCTCGTGGCGAGGTGATGAATACGGGCTTCCGTTACTATACCGAGCCATCATTCTGGGATGACTACCGCAATAAGCTCGTTTTGATGGGTATGGTAGCACCAGATGTTGCCAACGATGTAGTCAGCTCTTGTATTGTTATGGGCGAGGCTATGGGTGGCTGGATGCCTACCTTCTTCCATGGCGACCACGCTTCAGTATTCGTTACGGGTAGCTATCTGCGTGGTCTGCGAGACTACGATGTCGAGAAGGCATACTCGCTGATGTTGCGTAATGCTACTGAGGAGGGACCATCACGTCCTTTCTTGCAGGAGTATATCGACAACGGATATGTTGCCGAGAAGGAGCTCAAGGGCGAGATAGAGATTCACACCGAGGCTAAGGCAAGTGTTACCAAGACTCAGGAGTATAGCTATGACGACTATGCGGTCGCTCTGTTGGCAAAGGAGTTAGGCGATACGGAGAGCCACGATATGCTGATGAAGCGAGTTCACAACTACCGCAACCTCTATGATGCCTCTACGCAGTTTATGCGTGGAAAGCTCGCCGATGGTCGTTGGGTAGAGAACTTCGACCCATGCTTCCCTTACTACCACTATCAGTTCCGTGAGGCTACTGCGTGGATGTCGGCATTCTTTGCTCCACACGACACCGAGGGCTTGATAGCTCTGTATGGTGGTGCTGAGGCGTTTGAGAAGAAGCTCGATGAGTTCTACACCCTCCCTTGGGAGGGCCACGAGGCTCACAATCTTTCGGGTTTTGTCGGTCAGTACTGCCACGGTAATCAGCCCGACCACACAGCACCTTTCCTCTACTACTTCATCGGTAAACCCGAGAAGTCGCAGGCTCTTATCGACCACCTCCTGAACGAGTACTATTCTCTCGGTGAGCACGATTTGGCTTATGCAGGTATGGATGATGCGGGCGAGATGTCGGCGTGGTTTGTGATGAGTGCTATGGGACTCTACACCTACTCTCCAGCCGACGCCGAGTATCTTGTTACCGTGCCTTTGTTCGATAAGGTAACATTTGAGCTTGGCGAGAAGCCATTTACCGTTGAGTGGGATGGTAAGTCGCGTAAGATGCTCTCGGTAGAGTGCAATGGTAAGCCTTTGGAGGGCTTGTTCGTTGACCACCAATCGCTCAAGCAGGGTGCAGCCATCAAGGTCTTGACCGAGTAAACTCCCATTTGTGGGATATGAATAGGTGCAGCTCCACGTTCGGGGCTGCACTTTTCTTATGCCTATATAAGTATAAATGATAAAAAACTCTTTTCCGAGCCTCGAAATGTCCCGATATTTGCATCAGATAAAAACAGATAAAATTCAGAAGATATGAAGATAGCAAATATTCACGCTCGCGAGATATTGGACTCTCGTGGCAATCCAACCCTCGAGGTTGATGTAGTTTTGAACAATGGTGTCTTGGCACGTGCCGCAGTCCCTTCGGGTGCTTCGACAGGCGAGAATGAGGCTTTAGAGCTCCGCGATGGAGACAAGCATCGTTACGGTGGTAAGGGTGTCCGTAAGGCTGTGGAGAATGTAAATTCGCATATAGCACCTCTGCTCATTGGTCTCTCGCCTTTTGAGCAGCGAACCATTGACAAGATTATGATTGAGGCAGATGGCACGGAGACAAAATCCCATTTGGGAGCTAACGCTATCCTTGGCGTGTCGCTTGCTGTGGCACGTGCGGCGGCAGCAGCGAAGAATATGCCTTTGTATCGTTATCTTGGTGGCGAGAATGCTCACAAGTTACCTGTGCCGATGATGAACATCATCAACGGTGGCTCACATAGCGATGCTCCAATAGCCTTTCAGGAGTTTATGATTCGCCCTGTGGGTGCGTCATCGTTCCACGAGGCGTTGCGTATGGGAGCCGAGGTGTTCCACTCACTCAAGAGTGTGTTGAAGCAGCGAGGCTTGAGCACTGCGGTAGGCGATGAGGGAGGCTTTGCCCCTGCGTTGGACGGTGTTGAGGATGCTTTGCAGATGATTTTGCTTGCCATCGAGAAGGCGGGCTATCGTGCCGGCAAGGATGTAACCATCGCGTTGGACTGTGCTGCCTCGGAGTTCTATGCCGAGGGAGTCTACGACTATCGCCGCTTTGAGGGCGAGAAGGCACGTATCCGCACCTCGGAGGAGCAGGTGGAGTATCTCGAGACTTTGGTATCGAAGTATCCAATTGACTCTATCGAGGACGGTATGAGCGAGAACGATTGGGCTGGCTGGGAGATGCTCACACGCCGCATAGGCGATAAGTGTCAGCTTGTAGGAGATGATTTGTTTGTTACGAATGTGAAGTTTTTGCGTCGCGGAATCGATCAAAAGTGTGGTAACGCCATCCTTATCAAACCTAATCAGATTGGTAGTTTGAGCGAGACTCTCGATGCGATTGATTTGGCGAAGGCAAATGGCTTTGCGACAATCATCTCTCATCGCTCGGGCGAGACCGAGGATACTACCATCGCCGATATTGCCGTAGCGACCAACAGCGGACAGATAAAGACTGGCTCGCTCTCGCGTTCGGAGCGTATAGCCAAATACAACCGCCTGTTGCGTATCGAGGAGCAACTCGGTGCCGAGGCGAAGTATGGGGCGTAGAGAGTGTGAGAGTCTTGCTTTGGAAGGCTTGTCAGTTTGGAAAACTCGCATCTCGAGGCTTGACTTCCGCTTCGCTCCGTCTTGCCTCTAGACGCTCAGGTAAAACACAAAAAGAAGCACGTCTAAACGACTGCAGTTATATAGCAAAGAGAGGTTATATGCAAGCATACACCTCTCTTTGTTATATAACAAATGCCACCTAATTTTAGGTGGCACTTCTTTTTGTGTTTTACTCTGAGCTGTTGACGAGGCTTGAACTCGTGACCTCTTCCTTACCAAGGAAGTGCTCTACCACTGAGCTACAACAGCAACAATCTCCCGAAGAGCAGGGCAAAAGTAGGAAACAAAATCGAATTAACCAAACGTTTAGCCTACTTTTTATCTTTTTGACCTTAAAATTCAATATCCCTACCCGAGAATCAAATCCTCCAAGCGTAGCTTCGGCACATAATGCACCCCATCACGTCGGTAATAGGCGTGGCTCTCTGCAGGTGCGATGTCGGTAAGTTCAATCTTCTCCGCTCCCTTTCCTATGGCGAGGATGAGCAGTGGCTCATACTCAAGCAAGAGGGCCTCCTGCACAGCCTTCTTGTCAAAGGCTGCGATGCATATACCATTGAGCCCTATCTCCACCGCTTGCAGTAGCATACTTTGTGCCGCTATACCTAAATCTATATCGACATAACGTCCCTCCGCCACTGTGGAGCACACTATGATAAAAGCCCTCGGCTCGCTACCGGCGAGTGGCAGATGTAGCTCTGGCAGAGCTCCTCCCAGACGTATGTGCGGCAACACCTTATCTGCCTCTGCCGTCAGCACAGGGCGGAAACGCAACACCTGCTGATTCATTGCCGAAGGTGTGGTGCAGTTAACCTCTATGATACGTCGCAGCTGGTCAGCACGCACCTCATAGCTATTGTCATAGCCGCGATAGCTACGATTTTTCTGCAGCAGCTGCTTGAGCGACGACCTCTTCTTCTGCGAGGAAGTGCTCTTCGAGGCATAGTAGTCCTCCATCTTCTTACCTATATAGTTATCTGCCATACACTATTTTAAGTAAATCTTATAATCCTTAATACTATGTGGTGCTCCCTCCTCCATACGAGGCAGATACTCTACGGCTGTTATGTCGTGCTCTGTCCCCAAATCAATGACTATGCGATGAGGGAATTGTTTACCTGGCTCCGAGCTCCAATATGTTGACTCCTGCAAATCAAAAGTCTTCTCTGCCGAGCGGTTTGCCGATGCGACATCTTCGCTGTCAACATCCACCACACGCCACTGCTCACGCGGCAGACGCTTGTTATCAGTGTCTATGAGATATAACTCCGCCACAGCAGCCATCTCCATTCCGTCGTGTGCCGAGAGTGCCTCAAGAGCGAGGTAGCGACCTCGCGAAGGCTCAGCGAATACCACCTTTTGCCAACCGTTACCTGCAGCAAATGAGCCACTTATGCACAAATCCTCCTCCCCGAAACTCATATCTGCATACCCCGCAGGCTTCACTTGCTCAAAGTTTTGTAACTTATCGAGTATTGGCTCACGCAGTCCTTCACTCGCAGCTTCACGTGGACCTACGATGTCGAACACCAAAATCTCGTTCTCTCCCTTACGCAGCCAGCAACCTGGCATATAGAGTGTCTGCTGAGGGCCTATCTCCCAGATGCGACCCATAGGGTATCCATTGACATATACCAGACCCTTGCCCCAAGTCTCAAAATTGAGGAATGTATCACCCACCTTCTCCACGTTGAATGTCGCTCGGTAGCAGCCTGCGATGCGGCTACTGCTGCGTAACTCGCTGATTGGGCGGAAGTTCATTGACTTGTAGACTGCATATTCATCGTGAATATTAAATACATCCCATCCCGTAAGCGTACTTCCATTGAGCGATACGCCGCCTGTTATACCCTTGAAGTCCTTAATCGCACGACCGAAGTTGATGCGGCCCATCGCCTCGACAAGGATATCTAACTGAGCACCTTGCTCACATCGCGGTAGTGTGAGGCTCTTCTCGCCATTACGGCGGTCCAACGAGCCTACGTATTTGCCATCGACAAAAATCTGTGCGTAGTCGTGAGCCTCATCAACGGTGAGCGTTGCCGAGGATTTTATCTCTGGCAGGGTAGTGCGGTATAGTATCGTGCCGAAGCCCTGGTCATACTCCTCCATTGTGCGTATCTGCTCATCCTGCTTTGCCTCTGGCAAGTTATCAAACAGAGGTGCTACCTCCGTAAAGTTAAAACGAGGAATAGAGATAGTCGGTATCGCCTTTGGCACTCTCGACATACGTTCACCCTGGGCAAGGTGTTTCTTCATAGTATTACGCAGAGCCCAATATTTAGGTGTAGGCTGACCTGCCTCATTTATCGGAGCATCGTAGTCGTACGATGTTACGTCGGGAGCGAAACCTGGCGAGTTAGCCCCTGCCCAATGTCCCCAATTTGTTCCTCCGTGTGTCATATAGAGGCTGAACGATATACCTTTCGAGAGCATCTCGTCGATGCCGGCTATCATCGTCTCTGCATCGCGTGTCTCGTGGTTTGCTCCCCACTTGTCAAACCATCCGCTCCAATACTCGCTACACATCAGCGGCGAGTTGGGACGTAGCTGTTTCAGCAGAGTGAACTGCTGCTCTACATCCGCTCCAGCACCGAAGTTCATTGTCCACACCAAATCATCCAGACCGTTGAGTGTGAAGTTCGACGCCCAGTCGCATTGGAAGAGTACGACATCGCCAAAATGCTCTCTTACGATGTCGCGTATATGGGCTACGTACTCCTTGCTCTCGCCGTATGAGCCATACTCGTTCTCGACCTGCACCATAAGTATAGGACCGCCATTGTTAATTGATAGCGAGGCTACCTGCTCTGCCACCTCCTGCTCAAATATCTCGACACGCTCCAAGAAATAGGGGTCATCCTCACGTAGTCGGATATCCTTCTTCTTCAGTAGCCACCAGGGCAGACCTCCCATCTCCCACTCGGCACATACGTATGGTCCGGGTCGCAGGATGACATACATATCGTGCTTGTGGCACAGTCGGCAGAACTCCGCTATGTCAAGCTGTCCCTCGAAGGAGAAGTCGCCAGGGCGTTGCTCGTGGGCATTCCAGAAGACGTACAGACATATAGTATTCATACCTAATGCCTTACACATCTTTATGCGGTGTTCCCAATAGGGGCGTGGTATGCGGGGATAGTGCAGCTCGGCAGCCTTTATCACGAAAGGTTTTCCGTCAAGCATAAAGCTCTTTTCTCCCACCTCGAAACGAGGCTTCTCGTCTTTTGCAGCTCCTGCTATCGGTGTAATTGCCACCAATGCAAGCAGCAGAACGATATATCTAAGCAGCGGTTTCATCATCTTATGGGTTATTATTTTAGGTTTGCAATCAGCTTCTCTACAAGCATCGGCACTCCCGCTCCTGCCTTCTCTTTGATGTGTACCATAGGGTTACGCACCGCCGAGCAGTCGGGCTCACCCGGGTCTACCACGAAGAGTTGTGCGTGGCTTGAGGTATATCGCACAAGTGATGCCGCAGGATATACCGCCAGCGATGTGCCGACAATAATCAATATATCTGCCCGATTTACAATCTCTATCGCCCTCTCGTACATCGGTACAGCCTCTCCGAAGAAGACAATATGTGGGCGTAGCAACGCTCCATCCTCAGCCCTGTCATCTATCTGTTGCTCCCAGCCCTCTATTGGCACAATGAGCTCGGGGTTTCGCTCGCTACGTAGTTTCTTGAGCTCTCCGTGCAGGTGCAACACCTTCGTTGAGCCGGCTCTCTCGTGCAGGTCGTCGACATTTTGTGTTACCACCTCCACATCGAAGTGCTTCTCCAATTCAGCGATAGCTGTGTGTGCTGCGTTGGGTAGGGTAGTGAGCAGCTCCTTACGACGTTTGTTATAGAACTCTATCACCAAAGCTCTGTTGCGTACAAGAGCCTCGGGCGTGCATACATCCTCAATACGATATTGAGCCCACAATCCGTCGGCATCGCGGAATGTCGCCAAGCCACTCTCGGCACTCACTCCTGCTCCTGTAAAAACCACTATCTTTTTCATAAGCACACATTTTTACAATACTAAGGTATGAAGTTTTTTTTGATTTATCAACCCCTAAAAGCATAAACCCCAAAAGTCGTAATAACTTTTGGGGCTTACAATATGTCATATAGTGCGTGTAGCCTACTCCACAACACCTATTATATCACGTAGTGAGTCGATACCCAGACGCTCCATCTCTGCTGGCAGAGCCTCTATTATCTCCTTGCACGCATAAGGGTTTTTCAGGTTTGCAGCACCCACCTGCACTGCGGTAGCACCTGCCATCATCATCTCTATCACATCTGCCGCACTCTCCACGCCTCCGCAGCCCATCACAGGGATGTTGCACGCTTTAGCCACCTGGTAGACCATACGCACCGCTACGGGGAATACCGCAGGGCCCGAGAAACCGCCCATCTTGTTGGCTATCACCGCACGACGACGCATAGTGTCGATACGCATACCCAGCAGGGTGTTTATCAAGCATATACCATCTGCTCCTGCCTCCTCACACGCACGTGCGATAGCGACTATATCCGTTACGTTGGGGCTGAGCTTGATGAATACGGGCTTGTGCGTTACCGCCTTTACCGCACGCGTTACTTCGGCTGCCATCTCGGGCTGTGTTCCGAAGCTCATACCTCCGTTATGCACGTTGGGGCACGATACGTTGACCTCTATGATAGCCACCTGCTCGGCAGCATCCATCTTCTGGCAGCACTCTACATATTCGTCAATCGAAAATCCGCTGATGTTGGCTATTATCGGCTTGTGGAATATCTCACGCAGGTGAGGTAGCTCCTCAGCTATCACTGCATCAACGCCAGGATTTTGCAATCCCACCGAGTTAATCAGTCCCGAGCGGCACTCGGCGATACGTGGTGTAGGGTTTCCGAAACGAGCCTCGCGTGTCGTTCCCTTTATAGATATCGAGCCGAGGATGTTGATGTCGTAAAACTCGTTATGCTCACGACCGAAGCCAAATGTTCCGCTTGCGGGAATTACGGGGTTGTCCAACTTCACGCCACACAACTCAACCGACAAATCTCTCTTATCGTTTACCATAATATCTCCTCCTTTCGCATTACGGGGCCCTCCTTACATATACGTTTGTTGCCCGTCAATGTTTTACAGCTGCATCCCATACAGGCTCCGAAGCCACATCCCATACGCTCCTCGAAGCTCAATTCGCCACTCTGCTCACAGCTCTGGCTCAATGCCTTGAGCATAGGCATAGGACCGCACGCATAGAAGTAGTCAAATGCTATGTCGTGCTCGCGTATAGCATCCGTTACGAAACCCTTTACGCCTGCCGAGCCATCTACGGTCGAGACGTAGACCTCTGCACCCAAGGCTTTGAACTCCTCCTCATAGAAGAGCTCCGCCTTAGTGCCAAAGCCCAGAACGACACTCACCTTTCGACCTCGCTCCAGCAACTCTTTAGCCAAGCGGTAGAGTGGTGGAACGCCCACTCCGCCACCAACGAGCAGGGTCTCCGAGCACTCGGCGTCGGCGTTAAAGCCATTGCCCAAGCCTGTCAGAACATCCAATTCACAGCCGACAGCCATACGACTCATCTGCTCTGTGCCACGACCGACCACCTTGTATATTATGGTTATCGACTGCTCATCCCAATCGCATATCGATATTGGGCGACGAAGGTATAGACCCTCGAGCTCGATGTTAACAAACTGCCCGGGGCGAGTAATCCACTCTGTGTCGCCTTCGAGTCGCATACGGTATACCGACGATGTCAGAGCTATGTTCTCCGACACTTTGTATTTTGCTCTTTTGTACATTCTATTTTCCGTCAATGGTTGATACACCGAGTGTAATCTCCTCCAAAACATCCAGCAGTACGCTCACCGTCTCCAGTGCAGTGAACAGAGTAACGTTATTCTCGGCTGCCACGCGACGGATGTCATATCCATCGCGACGTGTGCTATGCTGATTTACGTCGATAGTGTTCACTACGTATGCTACGTGTCCCTTACGCAACTCATCATAAATCTCCGTGCTGCCCTCGCTCAGCTTACGCAGGTAACGGGTACGTATGCCGTGCTGACGCAGATACTCGCACGTACCCTTTGTTGCCTCGATGTTAAAGCCCAAGTCGTAGAAACGCTTGATGAGTGGCAGGGCTGTTGGTTTATCTCTGTCGGCGATGGTTACGAATATAGTACCATAGTTAGCTACTGCCACGCCCGACGAACGCAACGATTTGTAGAGTGCACGTGTCAGACTCTTGTCATAACCGATAGCCTCACCCGTAGACTTCATCTCAGGCGAGAGGTATGAGTCTACACCGCGAATCTTGGCGAATGAGAATGCTGGCGACTTAACAAACCAGCGAGTGCTCTCCTTGCCATATACCTCTGTTATGCCCTGTTCCTTGAGCGAGTGTCCGAGTATCACCATCGTTGCAATCTTCGCCATAGGCACTCCTGTCGACTTCGAGAGGAATGGTACAGTACGCGATGAACGTGGGTTTACCTCGATGACATATACCTTATCCTGCTCATCTACGATAAACTGTATGTTGAACAGACCTACGATACCTATCGCCAAGCCCAAACGCTGGGTGTAGCTGATGATGGTATCCTTGACCTGCTGACTCACGCTGAACGTAGGGTAGACGCTGATACTGTCGCCCGAGTGAATACCTGTATGCTCTACGTGCTCCATAATACCAGGGATGTAGACATCCTTACCGTCGCATATAGCATCGACCTCCAGCTCCTTACCCATAATATATTTGTCGACCAACACAGGTGATTTGTCGTTAATCTCTACGGCAGTACGCAGATAGTGTCGCAGAGTCTCCTCGTTACCTACAATCTGCATAGCACGACCTCCCAGCACGAAGCTTGGACGTACCAGAACTGGATATCCAATACGCTCCGCAGCACGCACACCAGCCTCGATGTCTGTTACCGCCTCTGCGTCGGGCTGTGGGATGCCCACCTCGTTCATAATACGCTCGAAACACTTTCTATCCTCGGCATTGTTTATCGCCTGAATATCTGTTCCGACAATCTTCACGCCCAAGTTAGCCAATGGCTCTGCGAGGTTGATAGCTGTCTGACCTCCCAGCGATACGACGATACCATCGGGCTTCTCCAACTCAACGACATTCATCACATCCTCCACCGTCAGCGGCTCAAAGTAGAGTTTGTCGCTTATAGTGTAGTCGGTCGACACTGTCTCGGGGTTGTTGTTGATGATTATAGCCTCGTAGCCCGCCTCCTTGATTGTCCATATAGCGTGAACGGTCGAGTAGTCAAACTCCACACCCTGACCGATACGTATAGGACCCGAGCCGAGCACCAAAATCTTCTTTCGCTCGCTACGCTGCGATTCGTTCTCCTGCTCGTATGTAGAGTAGAAGTATGGCACGTAGGTGTCAATCTCTCCCGCACACGAGTCAATAATCTTATAGACAGGCATTATGCCCTCCGCACGACGCAACTCAAACATCTCTGCCTCGCTCTTGCCCCACAGCTGACCTATGAACTTATCGCTGAAGCCCATACGCTTTGCCTCACGCAACACATCCACGTTGCCAACAGCAGCAGCCACCTCACGCTCCATCTCGACGATGTTCTTCAACTTCTCCAAGAAGAGCATATCAATCTTTGTCTTGTTGTAGATGATAAGCAGGTCGACACCCTTGCGGATAAGCTCCGCTATAGCATATATACGGTCGTCTGTTCCCTTACGGATATAATCCAGAAGCTCCTCTATCGAGCTGTTGTCAAACTTCTTGTTGTGGATGTGGCATACACCGGTCTCCAACGAGCGGATAGCCTTCAGCAATCCCTCCTCTATCGTACGACCGATGCTCATCACCTCTCCCGTCGCCTTCATCTGTGTTCCGAGTTCATTCGATGCGTCGCTAAACTTATCGAATGGGAAGCGAGCCACCTTCAGCACCACATAGTCCAATGCTGGCTCGAAGCAGGCAGGGCGGTTGGCTATTGTAATCTCGTCGAGTGTCAGACCGACTGCAATCTTGGCTGTTACGCGTGCGATAGGGAAACCACTCGCCTTCGATGCCAAAGCCGATGAGCGGCTCACACGTGGGTTTACCTCGATGATGTAATACTTGAACGATAGTGGGTCGAGTGCAAACTGCACGTTACATCCACCCTCAATCTTCAGAGCACGGATAATCTTCAGAGCACTATCACGCAGCAGCTGATACTCTTTGTCCGTAAGTGTCTGTGCAGGAGCTATCACCATACTATCTCCTGTGTGGATACCTACCGGGTCGATGTTCTCCATACTACATATAGCGATAGCGGTGTCGTTCTTATCACGCATCACCTCGAACTCTATCTCCTTGTAACCCTTGATACTCTTCTCGACCAATACCTGGTGTACGGGCGAGAGGATCAGAGCGTTACGCATAATATCGCGGAACTCCTCCTCGTTATCGGCAAATCCGCCACCAGTACCACCCAGTGTAAATGCCGGGCGGAGCACCACAGGATAGCCAATCTCCTCGGCGGCACGCACACCCTCCTCCATTGAGTTTACCACCACCGATGGCAATACCGGCTCTCCGATGCGGATACACAACTCCTTGAAGAGCTCTCTATCCTCAGCCTCCTCGATGCTTGTGAACGATGTGCCGAGAATCTCTACGTGGCACTCATCCAGCACACCCTTCTTGGCGAGCTGAACAGCCAAATTCAAACCCGTCTGACCTCCCAGACCAGGTACGATGGCGTCGGGACGCTCATAACGAACAATCTTTGCCACATACTCCAGAGTCAGAGGCTCCATATAGACCTTGTCGGCAATGTTCGTGTCGGTCATAATGGTTGCAGGGTTTGAGTTCACGAGGATAACCTCGTAACCCTCCTCTTTCAGTGCTAAACAAGCTTGTGTTCCTGCGTAGTCAAACTCGGCAGCCTGACCGATGACAATCGGACCTGAGCCGATTACCATAATCTTCTTTATATCTGTTCTCTTAGGCATTGTGATTCTCCTCCATCAGTTTAATAAATTTATCGAAAAGGTATGTGCAGTCGCGTGGACCTGGGGCACTCTCAGGGTAGAAGTTCAGAGCAAAGAGTTTATCCTCCTTACACTCGAAGCCCTCGAGCGTAGAGTCCAAAACATTCTCGTGAGTCTTCTTCAGACGTGTACCCTCTATCGAAGCGTCATCTACCACCCAGATGTGATTTTGTGATGTCATATCTATTCTACCACTCTCCAAGTCGCGTACAGCCGATGAGCCGAGGTGTCCTGCCGCCAGGCGGTAGCACTTGGCTCCGTAAGCCATAGCTATGATGTTAGCACCGAGCGACACGCCGAGCATTGGCACTTTGCCCTTTAGGTTCTTTACAAGGTGGATAACTTCGGGCAACTCCTCTGGTGAGCCAGGACCATTCGAGATATATACACCGTCGGGGTTGAATGCCATAATCTCCTCCAGCGTAGCGTTGTAGGGTACTACTGTTACGTTGCAGCCACGAGCGTTAAACTCACTTATTGTGCTGTACTTTATACCGCAGTCTACCGCCACGATGTCGTATGTATGGTTTGGTGTACGCGAGAACCAACGCTTCTTGCAACTCACCTTTGCCACCTGATTTTCAGGACGAGGTGTCGATGCAATCATTCGCAAAGCCTCCTCTTTACTTGTCGAAGCGTTGACAATCGCTGCACGCTGCGAGCCTCCATCACGCAATATGCGAACAATCATTCTTGTGTCCACGCCCGCTATGCAAGGTATCCCCTGCTCGTCGAGTGTCTCGGCGAAGGTCTTTGTGTAGCGGAAGTTACTTGGGTTTTCGTTACACTCTCTGACGACCATACCGCCTACGAATGGCTCTTTTGACTTAGACTCGAAGTCCTCGTCGGTGATACCATAGTTTCCAATCAGCGGGTAAGCCATCACCACAATCTGATTGAGGTATGCGGGGTCAGATATTATCTCCTGATAGCCCACAACCGAAGTGTTGAAAACGATGTCGCAGACACGCTCCACGTCGGCACCGTAGCCATAGCCGTAGAACTCCTGACCGCTCTCAAGAACTAACTTTTTTGTAAATGGTTTCATTGCTTATCTATTTTGTTTATCTCTTATATACTACCTCTCCGTCGACGAGCGTCATACGGCAGCGACCTTGCAGCTGCCACCCCTCGAAAGGTGTTGCACGTCCCATTGTCTTAAATTCTGCTGGGTTTACGCTCCACTTTTCGTTAAGGTCAAATATCGCTATGTCAGCCCTCTCGCCAACTGCGAGTCCGCCTCCTATACCGAATATGCGTCGTGGTGCAGCCGACATAATCTCTACCGCCTTCTCAAGCGATATGATGCCAGCCCGTACCAATTTTGTGTATATTACCGCAAACGATGTCTCCAATCCTACGACACCCATCGCACTAAACTCCAGACCACGCGACTTCTCCTCGGTGGTATGAGGTGCGTGGTCTGTCGCTATGACGTCTATTGTGCCATCCTGCACGCCTGCTATCAGTGCATCTCTATCCTCTGCCGAGCGAATCGGTGGATTCATCTTGAAACGACCATCCTCCTGCAAATCCATATCGCACATCGTCAGGTAGTGGGGTGCTGTCTCGCACGTTATCTTCACCCCCTCAGCCTTTGCCTGGCGTATTAGCTCCACACTCTCTTTGGTCGATATGTGGCATACGTGGTAACGACATCCTGCCTCGCGTGCAAGCTCTATATCACGCTCTATCTGTCCCCACTCGCTCTCCGAGCAGATACCGCGATGGTTGTGCAATCGAGCATATTCTCCATCGTGGATGTATCCTTTTCGCAGCAGAACATCTATCTCGCAGTGAGCCGCTATTATGCTGTTGGTGCGTGCTGCCTCCTGCATAGCCTGACGCATCACCTCTTCGCTCTGCACTCCGCTGCCATCGTCCGAGAATCCTGCAACAGAGTCTTTCATCGAGTCGAAATCTACTAACTCACGACCATAACGCTTGCGTGTGATTGTTGCGTAGGGTATAACCTTCACCTTTGCATCGCGACGTATCAGCTCCAGCTCCTTCTCGAGGTTTTCCACGCTGTCGGGTGCCGGGCTAAGGTTTGGCATAGGACACACTGTTGTAAATCCTCCTGCCGCTGCCGCCATTGTTCCTGTGGCTATGGTCTCTTTGGCTGAGAATCCTGGCTCACGCAGATGTACGTGCAGGTCTACCAGACCACTCATTATCGTCAGCGAGTGGCAATCTATTACCTCATCGCCCTCCTTCGCTGCGATATCATTGCCAATCTCTGCTATTATGCCATTTTCTATTGCTACGTCAGCACTTATTACTCCCTTCTCGGTTGCTATCTCTCCGCCACGTAGTATAACTCTTTGCTCACTCATAGTTACAAAAAAGGCGGCTTGATAGCCGCCAATATATCAATTATAATAATAAACAGTAATAGACGCAGGACAAAAACAAACCTCCACGCAAGAGGGCAATATACCCTTTCGACACTGCAAAAATTGTAGGCTGCGATGGAACTGCTTTTTCATATATCCTTTGGTTTGGGCAAAGGTAAGTATTTTATTTCAAAAAATAGCCACTTAAAAATACTTTTTACCACATTTTTTTTAGAAAACTATCCTCGCTCCAATCTGCATATGCCAACGCGAGAGTATGTCATCTGTTGTGAGTGTCGATGATGTGAAACGATATACGGGCTTATTGTTCTCTTGACGCTCAATCTTCACAGGCTGCTGACGCCATCCTGCTACGTTATACACCTTGCCCCAATCGTCGCAGATGAGGTTTGCAAGGTTTATCACATCTATCGAAATCTCTACCTTGCGACGACTCGCCTTGCCGAAATAGAATCCGTGCGATAGGTGCATATCCAAGTGGTGCTCCGTAGGTGTACGCATAGTATTTCGCTCGGCAAATCCTCCACGATGCGAGCTAAGGTAGTCATCCGCTGCGATGAATGACTCCCATTGCTTGCCCGACTCTGCGTCGGCAAATTGCAGCGATTGCATCTCCTCGCTTGTTGGGATATACATCAGCGTCGAGCCAAATACTCCGTCGCCATTGATGTCTGTGCCTTCGCCAAAGCAGAGCGAATATGCCTGTCCCGACACCATCTGGTAGACCAGACCTACGGTTACATCAAATAGCGGAGCATATCGTTTGTGATACGACGCAGCGAAGGTAAATTTGTGCGGTATGTCGTACGCCGATATAGCTAACGTCTCATCGTTCAGGTCTATCGCGTAGCCTCGTGTCCAGTTCGTCGACGATGATGTCGATGGCACATCACACACCGAGTAAGAGTGCCCGAAGATATACGATGCCGAGAGCGACAGTCCGAAGCTAAAACTCTTCGAGAGCTCCGCCGCCAACGAGTATGAATACCCCTTCGAGGTGTTGTCCATATAGTATATGGCTGTGTAGTCCGATGTAGCTCGCTTGAACATAGGCAGCGATTTGTGTGGAGAGTCGCTCTCGGTGAGTTGCAACCACTCACCTGTTGGCTCTACCGCCACGTTGCGAAATCGTGCCGAGTGTATTGTCTTGGTGTAGAGGGCATCGAAGCGAGCTTTCCAGCCATTACGCGATGTGAACTCTGCTGTGAGGTTTGTCTTGAAGACGGTGGGGTAGCGGAAGTCGCCATCCATTGCGTTGAGCATCTGGCTGGTGTTCGACTCCGCAGGCAGCGAAGGACTCATCGTGAAGGGTGCAGCACTCTCGCCCGCTGATGCTACCAACTTGACACCTTTCTGCTCAACGCCTGTGTTTGAGTAGTTGTTCACTATCCACACGAAAGGCACCTGCCCCGTAAATACTCCTGCACCTGCCGAGAGCTGTAATGTGCCCTGATTGTAGTGTCGCATCCACGAGAGAGCCACGCGTGGCGAGAGTAGCAGTTGTGAGCGAGGTACGTCGCCTATGCGTATACCGTGCTGTTTGGCTATTGCCGATGAGTTGAACTCCGCATTTGGTGTCGGAGCATTAAATATCAGCGGCAGAGTAGCACGCACACCATATTTCAGGTTTATGTTATGCCCCAAATCCCAGCTATCCTGAGCATAGAAGTTCAGCTCTGCAGCCTTGAAATGAGGACCCCACGTCGTTGAGCCTGCCACCTCGGGGTCGGTGTAGTTGTATTCGTATATTGCTGCACGGTCCTGCTCAAAATCCTCTATCGAGTTGTATGTGTATGTTCCGTATGAGTTGGCTATGTAGCGGTTGTGGATGTCGTATATCTCGTGGTGCATACCTATCGTCAGCGAGTGTGCTCCGGCGTCTACTATCAGGTCGTCTGTTACCACTACCACATTCTGCTTCAGGTCGTTAATTCCTGCATAGCGATTTGTTCCTATGTTGATAGTTACGTTATCTGTCGTACCCGTATTACGCACTATTACACTTGGCAATCCGCCACCTTTGTCGGCATCACGTCCGTCGCCCACACGTGAGTATCCTATGCGTAATGAGTTGTGCACTGCGTGCGATAGTTGCGACTCCCATACAGCCGCCAAGTAGTGTGCCGAGCTGTAGTTGGCATATCCCGAGCCGGCGAATGTGAACGACTCTACCGAGTTGCCATACCCTTCGGAGCGAGCATCCAGAAAACTGTAACTCAGCGAGAGCGTGTTGCGGGCATTTATGTTCCAGTCCAACTTAGCCATCACATTGGCAGACCGCTCCTCCACGTCGCGTCGGAGATAACCTCCGCCATCAAATCCCGTCAACGCCTTGTATCGAGCCGATATGCGGTCTAACTCCTCGGATACGAGGTGAGAGCCCTCATATCCAAAGTAATACGCCGAGGGCGAGGTGTTGAGAGCATACTCTCCGCTGAGGAAGAAGAAGAGCTTGTCCTTCACTATCGGACCACCAATGGTAAAACCGTATGTCTGTGTCGTCTGGTTCTCTACGGGCAGCTTGCCTTTTGGCGTGCCATAGAAGTCCTGATTATTATAATAGGTATATGCCGAGCCCGACAGGGTGTTTGTTCCCGACTTTGTTATTGCATTTACCGAGCCGCCATTAAATCCGCTTATCCTGACATCGAATGGTGCTACTGCCACCTCTATCTGTGCTATCGCGTCGAGAGATACGGGGTTTGCGTTGGATAATCCGCCATTTGTGCCCGACGAAGATAGTCCATACATATCGTTGTTAGCCATTCCGTCAACCATAAATGCGTTGAAACGGTTTGCCACACCTGCGTATGTCATTCCGCCACCTTTGTTCGCCATAGCGTGTGGCGACAGACGTATCAGGTCGTACAGCGAACGCGATACCGTCGGCATCGATGCTATCTCCTCCTCGCCAAAATGTCGTGTTACGCCCTGGCGTAGTGCAGGCTCAGCCTCTACCACTATGGCGTCTAATGATTGTGCATCCTCTCTCAGTGTGATATTTTTGTGCAGCGACTCACCCACACGCAACGTGAGCTCTTGTCGCAAGGGGGTGTAACCCAAGAAGTCAACCTCCAATGTGTAGCCCTCCGCAGGACGTATTCCGTGTATTGCGTAGCGACCTTCGTTGCCACTTATGGCTGAATACGAAAGTCCTGCTTCGCTCTGGCGAAGCACTATTGTTGCACCCACTAATGGCTCACCTTTGCCATCTGTAACAGCTCCACGCAGCGATGCTGTGGTTATTTGAGCCGCTGCGTCGAGGCATATAAATAGTAAAAATATAATAGTCAAAAACCTCTTCATAACTCCAACACTTCGGGCTGAGCCAATCTTTTTCCAGCCCATTTTGCGGCAAATATACGAAATTTTATAAATAGTGCGGTGATGCGGGGTGGGGTAGGGTGCTGCAACTGAAAAATTTTCACTATTTTTGTAGCGTTAATATTGCCTATGGAGAGCTTTGCAGAGATATTTGTTGAGTGGGGTTATCTGGGATTGTTCATCTCGGCTTTTGTTGCTGGTAGCATTGTACCTTTCAGCTCCGAGATTGTCCTGACTGCATTGGTTGAGATGGGAGCCGACCCTACGATGTGCATCCTCTCTGCCTCGGTAGGTAATGCTCTGGGTGGTATGTTCTGCTATTGGTTGGGCTATATAGGCAATTTAGAGAAGATTGAGAGGTGGCTCAAAATCGACCAATCAAGGATACATAAGTTTTCCGATTTCGTTCAGCGGCGAGGGGCGTGGATAGGTATTTTCGGTTTCCTGCCCTGGGTAGGCGAGGTCATCCTTGTTCTTTTGGGCTTGATGCGAACCAATGTATGGACAACCTCTGTTTTTGTCTTTGTGGGTAAACTCCTGCGTTATGTAGTGTGGTACGTAGGTGTAGACACCCTCCTGTCGCTCTTCGCTTAGTGAGGGTGCCCGACGGCTCCTACCATACCTTATTCTCCGGATGCTCCTCTATGATTTTGAGTATCTCCTCTTTTGTCATATCGCACTCCTCCTCGGTGTCATCATCATCGTCGTAGTCATCCTCTTCATCGTAGTCGTTGAACTCATCCTCCTGCACTTGAGACTCCTCGTCATCGATAATCTCGTCAACGATTAATGCTGCCAATAACCAATTCCAGATACTCATACCGATAAAAATTTAGGGATTACTCTGCAAAGTAACCCCCATTTTTTGTCAACCTTTGACAAAGCGTGCTAAAATATTATGTTGTATATCTCTTATTTTTTGATTACTTTTGACTTTGTAATCCCTTATATTACAACCTATGAGGCGACTTATTTTTCTTCTGTTAGCGTTGCTGCCGCTCTGTGTCTTTGCACAGAGTAAGATTTATCGTGGTAACTCAACATACTCATCCAATGTGCTTTACACGTGGGATGGCGAACACCTCTACCGAGGTAACTCCACCTACTCGAGCAATATCCTTTATACGTGGGATGGTAAATACCTCTATCGAGGCAACTCCACCTATTCGAGTGCTATTCTCTATACGTGGGATGGCAGATATATCTATCGTGGCAACTCAACCTATTCATCCAACGTGCTTTATACATGGGATGGCAAGCATCTCTATCGTGGTTGTTCCACCTATTCGAGCGATATACTTTACACCATCGACGACACCCACGTCTATCGTGGTCACTCCACCTACTCGAGCCATATCCTCTTGACCCTCAGCGGCAAAATCCCCATCCCCATCCTCCTGATGGCACTGTAAGAAACTGTCTTTCGCAATTGAACAAAGAACAGTATGTTGTGATTTGCTTTTGAATTTGTATCTTTGACATACATTTGATTTATTTTATACTCATATTACTTAGTTTTTTGTTGGTTTTACCTTAATATTATAGTATCCGTTTTCGGTTTTTGTCTTTATTGGCTCTCTCATATATCAAACTCCGAACTGTCTCACCTATCTCAACCACTTACCTTGAAAAAATTTTTCACCTTCCTATAAATTTTTCTCCCATTTTATTTGGTTTATAAAATAAACTACTTTATATTTGCAATTGAAAAGCGTGTTAAACAGGTGTGAAATGGTACCTTAAACACCTTGTTTCGTTCGCTAAAATGTTGATTTTGTAACTTAAAACCTTTGTTTCGTATGGAAAATTTGAAGATGACAGAGGCTCAGAGCCTCGAGATGATTTCGCAGATGATTAACGACTCTCGCCATCGTCTTGCCCGCAACTCGGGAACTCCATTTTTGATTTGGGGATATATAACAGTATTGGTTTCGTTGTTTGAATTTTTCGTCGTCTATTTCAATTTGCCAAAAATTTTACTCTTCGGCTGGTTTGCGATACCAATTTTGGGTTGGTTGCTGATGACGCTTTTTTGTCGCAAGAATGACCGCGAGAAGGGTGGTCGCAACTATCTCGACAGAGTAGTGTCGGCTATATGGGTGGTCTTTGGTGTGTCGTTCGTATGGTTGTATCTCGCTGCACTCATCTATCAGATACCTCTTCTCTTCTTGGTGGTGTTGATGATGGGTATGGGAACGCTTATTACAGGCTTGGTAATCAGTGATAAAGCTACTATGTGGGGCGGTTTTATCGGTATGCTGACATCGCTTATCTTCCCTGCCATAGACAGAATGATGCCAGAGTTGTGGTTTGGCTGGGATATTCTTATCTTTGCGGTGATATTCTTGGTGATGATGGTCATCCCAGGACATATCCTTAACTCTAAGTTCAACAAGTAATGTTTAAGACGCTTAATCCTCTGCTACACTCCGAGTTACGCTTGGCTGTGGTGTCGATACTTGTGGGTGTCGAGAGTGCCGACTTTGTCTTTCTGCGAGAGCAGACGGGAGCCTCGGCTGGCAATCTGAGTGTGCAGATAGATAAACTCCAGAAGGCGGGCTATATCGCTGTGGAGAAGGGCTTTAAGGGCAAAATGCCTTGCACTACGTGTCGCATCACGGAGCAAGGCATTGCAGCCTTTGAGGAGTATGTCGAGTCGCTGAAGAGCTATATTGGCGTGAGATAGGTTGGTGTTTGGTAGCCTTAGCGGTGGCGTGTTTTGCTAATATGCCACACGTAATGTTCTATCTTTCAGGTCGTTTTGCCCACGTGTTAGCCAAAATCACAACGATGAGTGTTGGCGGAACTATTACGAGTCCCAACAGTCCCTCTACCTTAGGCTCGAGGGCTGTGGCGAACATAATGGCTGCGACATAGATGCTGAGCACGCCGACAAGCAGACGCAGGCGAGTGATGTTGTACTGCTTGCGTTTCTCGGCTGAGGCTGTGTTGTAGCCCGAGATGAGCCAGTCGCCCTTGCCGATGAGTACTACGATACCGGCGATGAGCATCAGTGATGCGATGATGGTTAGTGTCAGGAAGTCAGCACTCATAGAGTTTTCTGTTAGGATGGTTTGTTATTTGACTCTTACTCATAGCACCAAGCAATGCGAAAACAAGCAGGAGAACAATCAAATGTGGAAAAAATGATTGTGTGAGTATTCGTTGCTATATCCGTTGCTTGGTCTTTCTATTTTGTCGCATTCGCAGGAGAGCTATCTCGCATTTCGAACGACGACGCACGTAATGCAGTCGTAGCAGACATATTGCAAAAATCACCCATACGCCTATCGACATCAGGGAGTAGCTGCACGCCTCTTTCAGGGGCATATCCTTGCTCCAATAGAGCAGCCAGGGCAGAGCAGTGCATAGCAGAGCTGTCAGACCTGTAAACCACGATGCTCGGGACCAGCAAGGGCGGGGAGCAAGGTGGCGGAATGATAGGAAAAGCCCTGCGAAGTAGAGTAGTGCTACGATGATTGTCTGCACCTCGCGTCGGTATGGCAGACTTTCGGGTAGAAAATCAATGGTCAGCAGTATGGCTGCCGCCACGATGATTATGTCAGCCACTGATAGTCGTCCCTCGTCGGGGCTCTTGCCGAGGCGTCGTCTCGCCTTTGAGCCTATTGTAGGGAAGCGAAATCTTCTAAGTCCGAATCTATTTTTCATCATTTTGTTGCGTAGTGGTGTTACGTCTCTTCGCACGAGGCTTGCGTCCGCTGCGACGCAATGCCTCGGCGATTATCCATTGAAGCTGTCCATTGGTGCTACGAAACTCGTCGGCAGCCCACTTCTCGAGAGCATCCATTGTCTCGCCGTCGATGCGTAGCACAAAACTTCGGGTATTTGACTCTTTTGCAGCCATAGTAGATTGTTGGCGGTCGTTAGTTGTGCAGCGTGCCGGTATTCACTACGGGTTGTGCTGCCTCATCAGCACAAAGCACGACGAGCAGGTTGCTCACCATAGCTGCCTTACGCTCCTCGTCGAGCTCGACAACATCCTCGTCGGCAAGACGCTCCAGGGCAATCTTGACCATCGACACCGCTCCCTCGACAATCTTCTCGCGTGCCGAGATTATTGCATCTGCCTGCTGACGACGCAACATAGCTGCTGCAATCTCGGGTGCGTATGCCAGATAGTTGAGTCGTGCCTCCACAACCTCGATGCCGGCTATCGACAGACGCTCGTTGAGCTCGTCAGTCAGCTTGTCGTTTATCTCGTCGCCTCCCGAGCGGAGTGTTACCTCGTCGGTTGAGTTGTTGGTGTTCTCGTCGTAGGCATACATACCCGCCACCTGACGTAGTGCCGAGTCGCTCTGCACAGCCACGAAGTTCTCCAATACATTCATACGCATAGAGCCCGCTGTGCCAATTTCCGATGGGGCGTCAATCTCGAATACAGCATTATAAGCACCGTCATTCTTGATTTTCCATACGACAACCAAGCCGATGAGGATAGGGTTTCCTGCCTTGTCGTTCACCTTTATGGGGTCGACATTGAGGTTACGAGCACGCATCGAGAGTTTCTTGGCAGACATAAAAGGGTTTATCCACCAGAAGCCTGTGTCGTAGAATGTGCCACGATATTTACCAAAGAAGAGCAGCACTCGCGACTCGTTGGGCTCCAACATAATATATCCGCAGAGCATTATTATTGTCAGCACGAGCGACGCTATCATCGCTACCACATAGACTGCTACCATATCGCCGCTCTTGGCAAGAGAGACGATGCAGAGCACTGCCGCTGCAAGCAAAATAAGGTTGAGGCAGAGTGCTACGAAACCATTGAGTTTCCAGCCCGAGTAGGTGTAATTCTTGTTTTCCATAGTTTTAGATTATTAAAGGTTATACTTTTTTATCGTCTATGACCGAGGATTTTGCCCCTCGTTCGGTAATATCATTTTGATATCACAAAGATATAACCAAACAGCTCGGTTTTCCAAATTTTTCGGCAGAAATTTTTGAAAAATCTTTCACCTCGGAGCAAATTGTTATATCTGTCAACAGAAAATGATGACCACCTACATAATCAATGTATGGCAATTTGTGGGTGGCGTGTGGAGAATTCAACTCTTAGGTGGGAAAAATTTTGACCTCTGCGGCAAAATTTGTACCTTTGGCGTAGGAACTAATAAAATCAATTATGAAATACGCAATTATCTCTACCGAGAAGGGTGATATGAAGGTGGAGCTCTACGAGAAGGAGACACCTATCACCGTGGCAAACTTTATCAAGCTCGCCGAGAGCCGTTTCTATGATGGACTCACTTTCCATCGTGTTATCCCCGACTTTGTTATTCAGGGCGGTTGCCCTATCGGCAACGGTGCAGGTGGTCCTGGCTACACCATTAAGTGCGAGACATCTGCCCCACGTCAGTATCACGACCGTGGCGTGCTCTCGATGGCTCACCGAGGCAAGGATACCGGAGGCTCACAGTTCTTCATCTGTCATAACCGTACTAATACCCAGCATCTTGACGGTGTTCATACTTGCTTTGGTAAGGTGGTTGAGGGGTTGGATGTGATTGATGATATACGTGCGGGCGACCTTATCTTCTCTATCACAATTGAATAGAGCGGCAATTACTGCGTTACGCTCAATGCGACAATGCTCACATACGTCAAGTATGCTCCGCTTGTCGCATTTTCGCAAGCCTTGTACTTACGCACTCTATTCAATTGTGAGAAATCCTCTAAGCAGCACTCCTTTGTCATCTGCCTCGCCCTCGCAATGCTCACATACGTCGAGTATGCTCCGCTTCCGAGGACTTCGAGCAGCTACCAAATTAGCACTACTTATAGAATTTCTATTGCAGAGAGGACTTGCTCAATTGTGGGAAATCCTCTAAGCGGCACTCCTTCGGCATCTGCCTTGAGCCCAAAATCCTCATTTACTCCAAGTAAACTGCGGTTTTGTTCTCTTCGAGCAGCTGTCAAGATTAGCACCACTTATAGAATTTCTATTGCAGAGAAGTGTAGCACTCCTTCGGTAGGAGTAAAGAAATATAAACAAGAAACCATTTGTTATGAGAAAGTTTTTAGTAGTCGCATTGGCTATGTTGTTGGCGGGTGCGGCAGATGTATCGGCACAAGGATTGCTCAAGCGATTGGGTAAAGCCGTAAAGAAAGAGGTTGTCAATCAGGTAACTACAGCGGTTAATGGGTCGGAGTCAGGATCTCACTCTCAGGCGGAGCAACCGCAGCAGCAGGCTGAAGAGTCGAGCTGGGGAGAGGCTCCTGCTGAGCAGGCAGAGCAACCAACAAAGCAGGCGGTGGCACAGAATAAGAGTAGCAATGCCAAGGATGTGAATAACGATTTGCAGCCTGTAACCTCTCCGATGACACCTGAGCCTAAGCGTCCTGAGACGGGCACTACGGGCGGTCACGCGTGGGTAGATATGGGTCTGCCTTCGGGAACATTGTGGGCAACCTGCAACATTGGTGCTACATCGCCCGAGCAGCCAGGAGGGCACTATGCGTGGGGTGAGGTTGCGACCAAGAGCTCATACACAGAGTCTAACAGTAAGACACACGATCAGGATGTTTGGGAGATTTCTAACGACAAGAGTAGCGATGTGGCTGCTGCCAAGTGGGGTAACGGCTGGCGTATGCCGACGAATGTAGAGTTTGCCGAGTTGCTGCGTTACAGCATCGCAAAGTATGAGAAAGTAGGCGGTCGTTATGCTCACGTTATTACAAGTGTGATTAATGGTCGCAGTATTGTTCTTCCTGCTGCCGGATTTAAGGATGGTACTTCAACAAGTAACGCTACCACCTGCGGTAACTATTGGACATCGACAGCTGACGGTTTCACCGGAGCTTTCAGTTATCACTATGGTGCTGCTCTGGGTGAGATGGGTGGTGCTTCACGTTACTATGGTAACTCGGTGCGTGCGGTGCTGAGTAAGCCGGACCACATTGATTGTCCTGCCTCGGGAGAGACCAATGGTCACGCGTGGGTGGATTTGGGCCTGCCTTCGGGTACTAAGTGGGCAACCTGTAACATAGGTGCTGAATATCCAGATGCAAATGGTCTCTACTTCCAGTGGGGAGAGCCTAAAGATATTTTTACTCCTGTTCGCAAACGTAACAATCTTCACCTAAACAGAGATATAAAAGATATTACAGCCAACCCTGCTTACGATGCGGCTACCGCACAGTGGGGTGACGGATGGCAGATACCTACCAAGGCACAGATGGTCGAGCTCGCTAATAACTGCGACTGGGAGGTTGTCATGATGAGCGGTCGTTACGGATTTAGAATCACAAGCCGCATCAATGGTAACTGGATTTTCCTCCCTGCTGCTGGCAACTATACTGCGGGCACGTTGCGGTGGGATGATTTCCCTAATGCTGATAACGAAGATTGTTTTTATTGGACTTCCTCGGTGCAGCCATATCTGGATTGGGGTGTAGCCTATGACTCTTATTCGCTGCGTGAAATGCAGATTAATGAGTCTACGGGCTTCAAACGACCATCTATATTTGGTGTTGAGCGAAACTACGCTCGCCCAATCCGTCCTGTGATGGCGAAATAAAGACTCGTCGAGAGAATTTAGCACTATATTGTAGCTATCGGGAGCTGTTTGACTTTGCGGTCAGGCGGCTCTTTTTTGTCAGTATAGGCAGGTGTGGAGATTTGCTCCAAAATGGTGGGTTTGTTTAGAAATTTTGGCTATACGTTTAAGTGGCTTGTGTGGAAGGCGGAGAGGTGAAATAGGGGAGGTTATAGCATTTTTTGGCATTTTTATCATTCAAAATGAAAAAATATTTCAAAATAATTTTTTGGCTAAATAATTGATATTCAGCACGAAGATTGTAGGGGGGGGTAAAATGAAAAATTAATTGCAAATTGTTGTTGCAAATAAAGAAAAAATACATAACTTTGCTAAACCTTATTAATACCAAAAGTGTGCATATACTTTTACACATTTTATACATTTTAACTTTTTTATTTTTTAAATTAATTTACGTATGAAAAAACTGTTTTTTGTAGCTGTTGCAGCTATTGCTATGCTTGCAACATCTTGTTCAAAGGACGACGCCTCTACTGTTGTAGGTGGTGAGACGTCGACAGTTACTTTCGCTGTAGAGGCTCCGGTTATGGCTACCCGTGCATTGGGCGATGGTACTACTGCCGTTGATTTGTCTTGGGCAGTTTATGCTGCTGATGGTACTTATCTTGAGGCTTTGAGTGGCTCTAAGGCTGGTGCTTTCTCTTCATTGAAGGCTAATGTTGAGATTGAGCTGGTAAATGGTAAGGAGTATGCAGTAATCTTCTGGGCACAGGCTCCAGGTGCACCTTACACATTTGACAAGGCTGCGAAGAAGGTTACCGTGGCTGATGCTTTGGATTCAAACAAGGAGGCTTACGATGCTTTCTACAAGTACGAGACTATTGCTGAGGTAGCTGGTCCACGCACTCAGACTATTGTTTTGACTCGTCCTTTTGCTCAGCTCAACATCGCTACTGCTGATACTCAGAAGGCTGCTGATGGTGGTTTGGTTGTAGCTCAGACAAAGGTTGTTGTTCCTGCTTACAAGACTTTGAACTTGGTAGATGGTTCAGTAGCTGACGAGGCAGAGCGTACTTACGCTATGGCTGACATCCTCACTGGCGAGACTATCGAGGTAGGCGGTAAGACTTATGACCTTCTTTCAATGAACTACCTGTTGGTAAATGCTAAGGAGTTGGAGATTGTAAAGTTCACAGTAAAGAACGGTACATTTGAGGAGGAGTTCACTTACAACAATGTACCTTTGCAGCGTAACTACAAGACCAATATCATTGGTAACTTGTTGACAAGCACTTACGACTTCACTATCGAGATTAATCCTATCTTCGCAGATGAGTATGATTATGCAGGTGCTATGGTTAACAACACCACATATAAGACTGTTCAGGAGGCTGTTAATGCTGCTACTGATGGTGCTGTCATTGAGATTGCAGCAGGTACTTACAATGAGGTTGTTAAGGTAACAGGTGGTAAGAATATTACACTTAAGGCTAACGGCGAGGTAATTCTTGCAGGTCTTGACCATCAGTCAAATGGTACTCCATCAACTGTAAAGGTTAAGGGTATCACTTTCGATAACTCTATTATCGATACAACACGTGCAGATGTAGAGGGTGGCTGGTTTACAGGTACTGCTCAGAATATTGCTCCTTGCGTAGGTGCTTGGGGTGGTCACTTCACTTTCGATGACTGTAAGTTTATCGTAGCTGGTACATCTGGTCGCGAGACTGGTGTTATGACTTGGTGGACTACAAACTTGGTTACATTCAAGTTCAACAACTGCGTATTCGAGGGTAAGGACAACCACACAAGTGCACGTGCAATGCAGATTTACGGTAAGGTTGATATGGAGGTTAACAACTGTACTTTCACAACAGCTAAGGACTACTCTTTGAAGTATGTAGCTGAGGAGGGTAACGTAGCTGTATTCAACGGTAACAAGGTTGAGAACTCTAAGTACTTTGTACAGTTGGGTTCTGCTCCATATAAGGGTGAGAACTACACTGTTGAGATTAATGACACTACTCTTGTTGGCGAAACCGTAAATTACTTTATAGATAACAAGGAGGGTCAGACCGTTATCGTTGATGGTGTTACCGAGATTATCGGTGGTGAGGTTGCTGTTGCTGAGCTTAATGGTAAGTGGTACAGCTCTTTGAATGCTGCTATCGCGGCTATCGAAGGCAACGAGGCAGAGATTAGCGTGAAGGCTGGAACATACAACCTTCCTGTTGTTCAGAACAAGAGCCTTACTATTACAGGTATTGGCAACCGTGAGGAGATTATTGTAAATGTATTGCCAAAAGCCTCACAGAATACATCTAATACTACTCTTATCTTCGATAACGTAACTATTCAGTCTCAGAAGGATAACTATAATGGTTTCTTCCACACTGCTGCTTGTGAGTTTAATGGCTGTATCGTTAAGGATCTTCTTTTCCTCTATAGCCCAACCAAGTTCACCGACTGCGAGTTCGTTGCAACACAGACTGAGCACAATGTTTGGACATACGGTGCAAACAAGGTTGAGTTCGTAGACTGCGAGTTTACATACTCAGACCGTTGCGTAAACGTATATGTTGATAATGGTAAGGGAAGTGCAGCTGTTGCATTTGACGGTTGTACATTTGTAACCGAGAACACTGCATCTAAGGGTGCTGTTGAGGTTAACTCAAGTGCATTCCCTCAGGGTGTAACAGTTGAGCTTAACGGTTGTACTGCTCCTGCTTATGGCGAGATGGCATATGTTTCTCAGTGGGACGGTACTAAGGGCAAGACTGCAACAATTACTATTGATGGTAACTACTCCTTTGTAAATGGTGGTAAGGTTAATACTGTTGAGGTAGCTTCAGTTGCTGATTTGAAAACTGAGTTGACAAAAGCTGGTGCAGCTGATGCTGGTAATACTGTAATTGAGCTTGCTGAGGGTACATACACTGCTCCAGCAGATTGGACTCCAATTAATGTTGATGGTTATAACGGTGCTGGCTATGTAACTTTGGATGGTAACGGAGCAGTGTTGAAGGGTCTTGATGCAGCTTTGTTTGCAGGCGGTTTCGCAGGAAAGTCTGGTATTATTATCAAGAACTTGACAATCGAGGATGCAAATATTAAAACAACAGGCACTACGGGTTATGGTGCATTTATTGCTAATGCAGACTCAATGGAGGAGATTACTCTTATCAACTGCCACTTGAAGAACTCTACAATAGAGGTATCAGGCGATGTCCGTGTTGGTGGTTTGATTGGTTGGGTGTCAGGTTATAGCAATCAGAACGATGGTCCTGTAAAGACTTATGTTACAGTGGAAAACTGTTCTGTTGAAAATTGTGATATAACAGCACCAGGTTCTGTTGGCGGTATTTGTGGTCACGCAGGTGCAAGCGATTGGACATACTTTACAATTAATAATTGTACAGTTAATAACAACCATTTGGTTTCAACAGATGATGGTAGTTGGAGAACTGGTGTTGTGGTTGGTACTGCAAACAATGGTCACGTAGAGATTAGCAACATCACTGAGAGCGGTAACACTTTGGAGCAGGTTGGTAAGACAGCTCCAGAGGGTGATGCAAAGCGTCATTACTATGGTCGTTTCGTTCCATCTGGCACAGGTACACTTACAATCGACGGTGTAGCTATTCAGTAAGGTTTTACCTTATATATTAAAGGCTGCGTTTCCGAGAGGGAACGCAGCTTTTTTTGTGCTTTTGAGGGGCAATGAGTAAAGAGGGAAGATAGGAAAACTAAAGGATATTAAAGGTTACTAAAGTTGCAATAGAAAATAGTTTTCAGCTTTTACATTTTACTTTTAAGTTTGCCGAAGAGAGCGATTTTTTTGCAAAATAAAAAAATGTATTATATTTGCAGTGTCAATGGTGATGGTCGTTCGATCATCCGATAAATCAGAACTAAAGTACTTTTATTATGCAAGAAAAGATAGCTCTCGAGGGTAAGTCCGTCGGAGAATTGCGTGAGATAGCGAAGGTGTTGGGTATAACCGATATGACGCTAAAGAAACGCGAGTTATTGGAGCGAATTATGCAGGTGGCAATGCAGGAGCCAGCAGAGGAGGCTGCAACGAGTGGTGAGCCTACACCACAGCAGGCTGCACCACAGCAGGCGAAGCGTGGTCGCCGCCCACGAATGAGCTCGGTGCGTGTGGAGGAGAACAAGCCACAGTCAGAGCCACAAGTAGAAAAAACGATAGCAGAGCCCGTAGCGACTGCCGAGCAGCAGACAGCCGAGCCAAAGCAAAATATGGAGGCAGCACAACAGCAGTCAGAGCCAAAAGCGGAGCCTGCAAACGAGCCAAAGCCCGAGCCAAAACGTCGTGGCAGAAAGCCGAAGAATCAACAAGCGTCGCAAACGGTGGAGCAGCCAAAAGCAGAGCCCGCAGCAGCCGAAGAGGCGGTAGCAGAGCCCGCAGCGAAAGCTCCCACACAGCCGAAAGAGCCACAGAAAGAGTATTTCGCAGGCGAGATAATAGGCGAGGGCGTATTGGAGGTGATGCAGGATGGATACGGATTCCTGCGTTCGGCAGATTACAACTACCTGAACTCGCCCGACGACATATATGTGTCGCCATCGCAGATTAAGCTCTTCGGATTGAAGCCGGGCGACACCATAAGCGGAGTGATACACCCACCAAAGGAGGGCGAGAAGTATTTCCCTCTGGTGCGTGTGAACGAGATAAACGGACTCTCGCCAGAGTATATCCGCGACCGCGTGCAGTTTGAGTATATGACACCGCTCTTCCCAAGCGAGAAGTTCAACCTGACGGGAAAGGGACATAACTCACTCTCAAATCGTGTGGTAGACCTCTTCTCGCCTATCGGAAAGGGTCAGCGAGGACTTATCGTGGCACAGCCCAAGACGGGTAAGACAATGCTCCTGCAGTCGATAGCAAACGCAATAGCAGACAACCATCCCGAGGTGTATATGATTGTGCTGCTCATAGATGAGCGACCCGAGGAGGTTACCGAGATGGCACGTAACGTGAAGGCTGAGGTGGTAGCATCGACATTTGACGAGCAGGCATCACGCCACGTGAAAGTAGCAGAGATGGTGCTCGAGAAGGCAAAGCGAATGGTGGAGTGCGGACACGACGTGGTGATATTCCTCGACTCGATAACACGTTTGGCACGTGCGTACAACTCGGTGCAGCCAGCGTCGGGTAAGGTGCTCTCGGGAGGTGTGGATGCCAACGCACTGCACAAGCCAAAGCGTTTCTTCGGTGCAGCACGTAACACCGAGGAGAAGGGCTCGCTGACAATCATAGCGACAGCCCTCATAGACACCGGCTCGAAGATGGACGAGGTGATTTTCGAGGAGTTTAAGGGTACGGGTAACATGGAGTTGCAGCTCGACCGTAAGCTCTCGAACAAACGTGTATATCCTGCGGTGGATGTGATTTCGTCGGGTACACGACGTGAGGATTTGCTCCTCTCGCGTGAGGTGATGAACCGTACGTGGGTGATGCGTAAGTACTTGTCGGAGATGACAACAGTCGAGGCGATGGAGTTCCTGCAAAAACAGATGGGAATGACTCAGGATAATGAGGAGTTCTTAGCGACAATGAACCAATAAACAAGATACGAAAATGAAGAAAGCGTTATTTTTACTTAGCGTGGCTCTGCTCTGCACGACACAGGTGTTTGGCTGGGGACAGAAAGGCCACGACATCGCGGCATATATTGCCGAACAGCACCTCTCAAAGAAGGTGGCACAGAAGGTTACAAGCGTGTTGGAGGGTCATTCGTTGGTATATTATGCCAACTGGCTCGATAACGCAAGCCACACGCCAAAATATGCCTATACATCGACTTGGCACTATGCCAACGTGGATGAGGGCTACACCTACGAGACAATGCCTCGCAACGAGAAGGGCGACGTAGTGGGTGCGGTGAAGTCTATCGTTACACAGCTCTGCAGCGGCGAGCTCACAGCAGAGCAGGAGAATGAGGCTGTGCGTATGCTTATCCACTTGGTAGGCGATATGCACTGCCCGATGCACGCAGGTCGTAAGAGCGACGTGGGTGGCAACCGTGTGCAGATTAAGTTCTTCAACAAGAATACAAACTTGCACCGCGTGTGGGATAGCCAGATTTTGGAGTCGGCACACGCCTGGAGCTACACCGAGTGGCAGCAGCAGATTGACCGCCTCTCACAGGAGGAGATAGATGAGATTTGCAAGGGAACGGTAGAGGATTGGTTTGCCGAGACGGTAGCAGAGGCTCAGAAGATATATGAGGAGATACCAGAGGGTAAGAATCTGTCGTACAACGAGGTGGCATACTATGCTCCTGTTGTTGAGCGTCAGCTGCTGAAGGCAGGTGTGCGTCTGGCATTCCTGTTGGAGGAGATATACAAGTAACTTACCTCGTTACACAACATCAATAAAAGTGGGCTGCCGCAATTTAGTTTTGCGACAGCCCATAATTGTTTTGTGTGTGTTGCGACTAAAGCTCGCTCAATGCCTCATCATTGTAGCCGATAGATTTGAGGTAGTCGGTGAGGAACGCAACAATATCGCTACGCGAGTATCGCTTGCTGAGCGAGTAGAAGTCCTCCAAGACGTACATCGCATCGACGGTACGCTGCTCAAGGGCAGGTGTTACGAGGGTGGAGTCGGTCTTGAAATACTCCTCGATAGCCTCCACCTCGCGGTTGATAGTCTCGATAGCTATCTGGTCGCCCTTAGAGTTGTAGATGCCGTAGTAATAGTAGCTCTCGGCGATGAGATAGTCGAGCTCCGTCTTCTGATAGCCCATATCGATAAACATCTTCGAGAGAGTGTCAATAAGCGACGTGCGGTTGTACTTGATAGCGACATTATAGAGCAGATTATCCAAGCTGTTCTTATAATCGCCTACCTCGCCTGCAACCAATGCGAAGTGCTCGTCGTCGAACTGCGAGTAGTAGCTGAGATACTCCATAAGATGTTCGGCATAGGCAAGCAGCAGCTTATCGCCCTGCGTAGCACTGTCGCTCAGGTCAATAGAGCTCTCGGAGGTGCTCACCGCAGCGGCATCGCTGAGCATATAGTATGCCTCGATAAATGGCGTGGTGTTGGCGTCGCTATAATGAATCTTGTTGGTTGGGAAGACCTCTAAACCACGTTGTAGAGCCTTATATGCTCGCTCCAAGTCGCCCTCGATAATGAGCTGAGTGGCAAGACGTGCAAAAGCCTCGCGAGCCTTGGAAGCCGAGAGATTGTAGGTGGTGAAGTGGTCAACCAAGACATCCTCGTCGGCGAGGTTGCCATAGCGGAACTCCTCCATAAGCAGAGGGTAGACGTAGTCGGTGTCGATACGACCGATATTCCACGACGAGTAATATTTGGTCTTGATAGGTACCAAACGATAGGCATATCCATCAAACTGCAGATAGTCGATAAGTCCCAAATCGTTGAGAATATATACCTGCGTGAAGCACAGAGGTCGTGTCCAGTCGAATGTAGCCAGCAAGTCGAGAATCATCATCTCGTTCTTGAGCAGATAGCTCTTGTTGATGGTGAACTCTATCTCATCAAGCATAAGGTCGGCATCCTCTGCCTTGACGATACCCGCCGCGATAGCATTCTCCTTATTGACGGGGAGGATGAAGTGGTTGGTAGGGAGGAAATCGAGTAGCTGTGGCTGCTCATAGCTGCCGAAGTCCCACTTGGTGTTGGGGTCTTCATCTCTCACGAAGTCCATAGCATCCTTCAGATTCCAGGCTACATCCTCGCCACCCCAATAGTGAGGAGGGATGATGTAGAGCTGGTCGTTGGTGCTGCCTGCATATTTGTTGCGAGGGAGCGAGAAAGGCACGCCTGCAGCCTCGTTGGCTTTAGTCTTCATCTCGTCGATATACCAATCACCACTCAGATATGATGAGTTCATAATGCGTACATCGGTGCGTATGCCCTCCACCTCCTGGACATACCACAGAGGGAAGGTGTCGTTGTCGCCATAGTTGATGATGATGGCATTCTCGGGAGTTGACAGCAGGTAGTTGTATCCTACATCGTGAGCGTAGGTACGTCCCGAGCGGTCGTGGTCGTCCCAATTCTGGTAAGCCAGCACCGAAGGCACGCTCAGCGAGAGAACGATAGCCACAGCTGCCGTTGCACGGGTGTACTTACCCTCAAAGAGTTTAGTGAGCAGGTGCCACATAGCTATAACACCCAGACCAATCCAGATGGAGAAGGCGTAGAATGAGCCGGCATAGACATAATCACGCTCGCGAGGCTCGGAAGGGCACGTGTTGAAGTATACCACAAGGGCAATACCCATCATCACGAAAAGACTCATAACGACGATGAAGTATCTGCCATCGCGAATGAGCTGGTAGAACAAGCCCAACAGACCGAGCAGCAGCGGCAGGAAGAAGTAGGTGTTGCGACCAGGGTTGTTCTCCATGTCGCTCGGCAGGTTGGTCTGAGGTCCTAAGCGAGGAGCGTCGATAGCATCGATACCCGAGAGCCAATTACCGTGAACGGTGGTCTCCACGCCCGCCTGGATGTCATCCTGACGACCTACGAAGTTCCACATAAAGTAACGCCAATACATATAGTTGAGCTGGTAGTTGAAGAAGTAGTAGAGATTCTCCAGCGTGGTAGGCTCAACGATAGTGCGTGGCTGACTCTGCTCATCGGCAGGTATGGTGTTGTCGAAGAGAGGGTTCAGTACCTCCTCGCCAAAGTCGCTGACCGTCTCACGAACGATAGCTCCGTTGGCATCTCTGACGGGGTTGCCGCTCTTGTCGCGTTTGATGACCTCCTTGGTGCGGTAGGAGCCCCATACCTTATATTGGTCAGCCTTGCCCGAGTGCCACATACGTGGGAAGAACTGCATACTCTTGGATGAATACTTATAATCTTCCAGACGCTTGGTAATGTCGTATCGCTTGGTCTCGGGGTTGTAGCTATATACATCCTCCTCGATGATGTCGGCTATAGGAGCTGTGAACTGCGGACCATAAAGCAGAGGACGGTTGCCATATTGGTCGCGGTTGAGCATAGCGAGCAATGCGTGGGGATTATCGGGATTGTTGCTGTTCATCGGTGGGTTGGCTGCTGCACGTATCGTTACGGTAGCGTATGACGAGAAGCCAATGAGGATAACAGTGAAGCACAATATGATGAAGTTGGCAACGGGCTTTGCACGGCGGTGGGTGATGTAGAGAGCGGCAAAAAGAGCGGCGAAGAGAGCCAACGCATAGAAAATAATACCGCTATTGACAGGTGCACCCAGCGTGTTGACAAAGAATACGTCAACCAGAGCACCGAGATAGACCGTATAAGGTATGATGATACCGTTGATGATACCCAGAATGATGAGCGACACGACAGCCGAAATAGCCAGCCCGAGGAGCTCTTTGTTGCCCTGCAGCTTATACTTGCGGAAGTAGTAGATGAAGACTAACGCAGGGATAGTCAGCAGGTTAAGGATGTGTACACCGATAGAGAGTCCCATAAGGTAGGCGATGAGTACAATCCAGCGATTAGACCCTGGCTCATCAGCCTGCTCCTCCCACTTCAGCATAAGCCACACCACAAGTGCGGTAAACATCGAAGAGAGTGCGTAGACCTCGCCCTCGACAGCTGAGAACCAGAAGGTGTCGGTGAAGGTGTAAGCCAAAGCTCCGACAACACCTGAAGCCAGAACAGCGATATGGGCGGTAGTGTCGAGCTGCTTGCCATCGCGTGATGCTATGCGGCGTGCGATATGCGTAATGCTCCAGAAGAGGAACAAGATACAGAAGGCACTCGCTATACAGTTCATACCGTTGACCATATGCGGAACATAGTCGGGCGAGATGGCAAAGATAGAGGCTATACGAGCCATAAGCATAAAGAGCGGTGCTCCAGGAGGGTGTCCCACCTCCAGCTTATAGGATGTAGCGATAAACTCCGAGCAGTCCCATAGACTTGCCACAGGCTCCATAGTGAGCAGATACGTCAGGGCGGCAATAGCGAAGACTACCCATCCTGTCCATCTGTTCCATAACTTGAAATTCATATAATTGCTTACAGTTAAATTTTGACAATATTTTGGCAAAGATAATATTTTAACGTGAAACGAGGGTTAATATTTTGTAAAATATGGGCTAAAGGATAAAATATTGGAGCAGAATTGTACGGAAGAGACAGCTTTACGGAAAAGATTTTGCCCGAGGAGTTTTTATTCGGAGAAAAATAGTTACTTTTGTGGAAAATTATTTCATTATGGATTCTAAATTATTCTTATACAACACCCTAACTCGTCGTAAGGAGGAGTTTGTGCCTATTAACCCCGAACACGTAGGTATGTATGTGTGCGGTCCGACAGTATATGGCGATCCACATCTGGGACACGCCCGCCCTGCGGTTACATTTGATTTGATGTTCCGATATCTGAAGGCGTTGGGATATAAGGTGCGTTATGTGCGTAACATCACCGACGTGGGACACTTAGAGCACGATGCCGATGAGGGAGAGGATAAGATTGCGAAGAAGGCTCGTCTGGAGCAGCTGGAGCCTATGGAGGTGGCACACTACTACACCGAGCGTTACCATCGTGCGATGGACGAGTTGAATGTGTTGACACCTTCGATTGAGCCTCACGCATCGGGCCATATCATCGAGCAGATAGAGTTCGTGAAGAAGATTTTTGATGCAGGATATGCATACGAGTCTAATGGCTCGGTATATTTCGATGTGGAGAGGTACAACAAGGACTACCACTACGGTAAGCTCTCGGGTCGTAACCTCGACGACATAGTGGAGAACACCCGCACACTCGATGGTCAGGATGATAAGAAGCACTCATACGACTTCGCTCTGTGGAAGAAGGCTTCGCCAGAGCATATTATGCGTTGGCCATCGCCCTGGAGCGAGGGTTTCCCAGGCTGGCATATGGAGTGCTCGGCTATGGGCTGCAAATACTTAGGTGAGCAGTTCGATATCCACGGCGGTGGTATGGATTTGATGTTCCCACACCACGAGTGCGAGATAGCACAGGCAACAGCAGCATTGGGTAAGGACTCGGCTCGCTATTGGGTGCATAACAATATGATTACTATCGAAGGCCGTAAGATGGGTAAGTCGTACGGTAACTTCATCACGCTGGAGGAGATGTTCTCGGGTACACATTCACTGCTCAAACAGGCTTACTCGCCTATGACGGTGCGTTTCTTCGTGTTGCAGGCTCACTATCGTTCGACTATGGACTTCTCGAATGATGCTCTGTTGGCTGCCGAGAAGGGTTATGACCGTCTGATGAAGGGTGTGGAGACACTCGGAAAGTTGAAGGCGTCAGCTACCTCATCGGTAGATGTGAAGGAGTTGGAGAAGCGTTGCCAGGAGGCGATGAATGATGACTTGAACTCGCCAATGGTTATCTCGGCACTCTTCGATTGGGTGCGTCTGATTAACCAGATAGCAGAGGGTCAGCAGACAATATCGGCTGAGGATTTGGAGGAGTTGCGTCGTGTGGTTAACTTGTATGTATTCGATGTGCTCGGTCTGCGTAACGAGAAGCAGGAGGGTGCTGGTGGTAATAATATGGTGCCACAGCTCGTGGATATGTTGCTCTCTATACGTCAGGAGGCTAAAGCTAATAAGGATTGGGCTACATCGGATAAGATTCGTAACTCGCTCACCGAAATTGGTATTCGAGTGAAGGATCGTAAGGATGGGGTAGATTGGGAGATAGAGTAGAATAAATGCTTCTAATGGGTGATTTCGGCGTTACGCTTGCCCTCAAAATGCTCATTTACGCCAAGTAAACTCCGCTTTTTCGGGCTTCGCAAGCCTTGAAATCCCCACATTATAAGCCTTTACTTGAAAAGGACCAAAGTAATGGGTTAAGTTCCTTTTGGTTGCTCCGCCATATCATAGCCTGCAAGCAGTCTCTGCTGTGGCTTAATCGCAACCTTACGCTTGCCCTCAAAATCCTCATTTACGCCACGCAATAATTAAGACAAATAAAGATAGAATAGATGATTGCTGAAGAACATATTAAAGAGGCTATAAGACGACAGGATTCGTTGGGGAGGTGTCTTTGACATCGAGCAGCGAAGAATAGACCTGCAAAATGAGCAGGAGAAGACTCAGGCTCCCGACTTCTGGGAGGATGCCGAGATGGCACAGAAGCAGCTGCGTAAGGTCGCCGGAATAAAGAGCTGGGTGGATGACTACGATGCTGTATGTAAGGCAGTTGAGGAGTTAAACCTAATGCCAGAGTTCATAGAGGCAGGGCTTGCGTCGGAGGAGGATGTGGAGCAGCAATATAAGACGACGATGGAACTCATCGAGGCTTTGGAGCTTCGCAATATGTTGCGTGGCGAAGAGGATAAGATGGGTGCGATACTCGACATAAACGCCGGAGCGGGTGGCACAGAGGCATTGGATTGGGCTTCGATGTTGCTGAGAATGTATACCCGTTGGTGTGATTCGAGAGGCTACAAATATCGTATGATGGACTATCAGGCGGGCGATGAGGTCGGCGTGAAGTCGTGCACCTTGGAGATTGAGGGCGACTATGCCTATGGCTATCTAAAGAGTGAAAATGGTGTGCATCGTATGGTGCGTCTCTCGCCATTTAATGCCAATAACAAGCGTCAGACAACATTTGCGTCGGTCTTTGTAACGCCGGCGGTGGATGATAGTATAGAGATTGTCATCAACCCATCGGACTACGAGTGGGATACCTATCGCTCGAGTGGTGCAGGAGGTCAGAATGTAAATAAGGTCGAGACAGCTGTGCGTCTGCGTTATCACGGCAAGGATGCCGATACTGGCGAGGCGGTGGAGTTTCTCATAGAGAACAGCGAGACACGTTCGCAGCTGATGAATCGTGAGAATGCGATGCGAATACTCCGCTCGAAGCTATATCAGCGTGAGTTAGAGAAACGTATGGCAACGCAGCAAGCATTGGAGGCAACGAAGAAACGTATAGAGTGGGGCTCGCAGATTCGCTCATACGTCTTTGATGATAGGCGTGTGAAGGACCACCGTACGGGCTTCCAGACATCTAATGTCGATGCGGTGATGGATGGCGACTTAGATGGATTTATCAAGGAGTATCTGATGCAGTTTGGAGGTGCATCGTAGTATGAAATCAATTACCACATATATTTTGGTTATATGCTCGCTCCTCGCGTCGGTGGCGTGTGGTGGGGCTGTGCACGCAGTGGCTGAGCCACAGCTGCGTGTGGGAGCAGAGCGAGTAGAGGAGTATGTCGAAGCACTCCGAGGTGAACGCGTGGCGGTACTCGCTAACCATACATCGATGGTCGGAGAGCGACACTTGGTGGATATGCTCTGCGAGGAGGGTATCGACCTGAGGGGAATATTTGCCCCAGAGCACGGATTTCGTGGCGGAGCAGATGCAGGTGAACACGTGGCGTCGAGCGTGGATGAGAAGACAGGTGTGCCCATCTGGTCGCTCTATGATGGTAACACCCATCGCCCATCGGATGCTATTATGCGTCAGTTTGATGTGCTGGTGGTCGATATGCAGGATGTGGGACTCAGGTTTTACACCTATTATATATCTATGCTCAGAATGATGGATGCCTGTGCCGACTACGGAGTGGATGTGATAGTTTTGGACCGTCCAAATCCCAACGGAATGTATGTGGCAGGACCGATATTGGATATGAAGTATAAGTCGGGCGTTGGAGCTCTGCCGATACCTGTGGTGCACGGTCTTACGATGGGCGAGATAGCTCTGATGGCGATAGGCGAAGGCTGGGTTAAGGAGTGTACATTGCAAATCGTTAAGTGTGAGGGCTATACCCACCAGACCCGATACGATTTGCCGATAGCCCCATCACCCAATCTGCCTTCGCAACACGCCATATATCTCTATCCGTCAACTTGTCTCTTCGAAGGTACAATATGCTCGCTGGGTCGAGGAACGGATATGCCTTTTGAGGTCTATGGTCATCCCGACTATCGAGGCTCGGAGTTTAGCTTTACGCCTCGCTCACGTGCGGGTGCAAAGAATCCGCCACTTAAGGATATGAAGTGCTGGGGCGTAGATGTGCGAGGAGTGGATGATGAGCAGATAATACAGCGAGGATTTAATCTCGAGTATGTCATAGATGCCTACAATAAGGTGGGGCAGGGCGAGAAGTTTTTTAATCGTATGTTCGAACTGCTCGTGGGCGTAGATTATGTGCGAGAGATGATAATGGCAGGCAAGAGTGCCGAAGAGATAGAGTCGATGTGGCAAGCCGAGATAGAGGAGTATAGTGAGCTTCGCCGCCGCTATCTCCTATATGCCGAATAGAGTAGGAAGGTAATAAATCACAATACCCATAATGCCCGATAGTGCGATAAGCAGTATCGGGTTAACTTTTTTATAGCAGGCAAAGAGCGTCGCCGCGAAGAGAGCCCAGCTCCAGAGGTCGATGAAACTTGCTGCATCGCTACTATCGGGGAAGATGAGCATAAGAGCTGCGGCGAGAATCATACCTATGATGACAGGGTGCATAGCACGTATCGCCCCCTTGAGATAACGATTTTCCTTCAGGCGTAAGTAGAATTTGGTGATAAGAATCATCAACGTAAGGGCGGGCAGACAGACCGCAAATGTAGCAACGACAGAACCCCAGATGCCGCCAACCTCATAGCCTACATAGGTGGCAGAGTTGATGGCAATAGGTCCGGGTGTCATCTGCGATATGGCGACGATATCTGTGAACTCGGCATTGGTCAGCCACTCGTGCTGCACGACAATCTCGTTCTGGATGAGCGAGAGCATAGCATAGCCGCCACCGAAACCGAAGAAGCCTATCTTCAGATAGCTGTAAAATAGTTGCAGGTAAATCATCGCTCAACCTCCTTTCCACGGCGTGCAGCCCACAATAATCCTACAACAGCGGCAGCCGCCAAGACGTATATTGGCGAGAAACCTAAATACCATATAGCCAATGCCACAGCAGCAGCTACCGTAAGCATATACCATTGCATACCTCGGGTGAAGCCGAGTATAGGGGCAATGATGAGGGCTACGACGGCAGGTCGCATACCCTTAAATGCTGCATCGACGATGGGGTTGTAGCGGAACTGTGCAAAACATATAGCGATGAGCAGTATAATCATAAAGGAGGGTAGTGCCACGCCTAATAGTGCCGAGAGAGCACCGCGATAGCCATACATCTTATACCCTACGAAGACCGATGTGTTGAGTGCAATGGGACCTGGTGCAGACTGGGCGAGGGTCAGAAGGTCTAAAAACTCTTTCTGCTCAATCCATCCTTTGCGGCGTATGACCTCACCCTCGATGATGGATATCATTGCATAGCCACCGCCGAATGTGAAGAGTCCAATCTTGAAGAAGGACCAAAATAACTCCGCAAACTTTTTCATATCACTATTTCATCCTTGAAAAACGACAGAAAGTGCCCAGAGGTAACTCCTTGCCGAAACGGTCTTTGAAATATAGTTCGCCGAGCTCCTCGCTACCCGTCTGGTGGAAGGTCTGTCGCAGAGCTGTACGTGCAAGTGTTGCCGAGAGTCCCATAGAGTAGAGGTTGAGGACTAAAAATCCTCGTTCACGATTAAGTAACTCGGCACAACACTCCAGCATCTCGCATATATTCTCTTCCAGCACCCATTTCTCACCATTGGCACCACGACCATAAGCTGGAGGGTCAAGGATGATGCCATCGTAGCGATTGCCACGACGCACCTCGCGACGCACGAACTTGAGTGCATCCTCGACAATCCATCGTACGCCATCCAATCCGCTCTGTTCCATATTCTCGCGTGCCCAGCTGACAACCTGCTTTACGGAGTCGACGTGTGTTACATCGGCTCCTGCACTGCGTGCGGCGAGTGTAGCACCGCCCGTATAGGCAAAGAGATTTAGTACCTTAGGGGTTGAGCCATCAGCCTTCAGACGCTCTATGCAGTCGTATATGTAGTTCCAATTAGCACCCTGCTCGGGGAAGATACCCACGTGTTTGAACGAGGTGAGTCCAAGACGCATCTTCAGATGCATCTGTTTGTAGTCATAGCTTATCCACCAACGCTCCTTCATACGAGGTTTGTTGTGCCACTCACCACGCTCATCACTCTTGGAGGCTGAGGTGCGTAGGAAAGAGGCGTCGGAGAGTCGTTGCCACTCCTCCTCGCTTAGCGACTTGTGCCAGATGGCTTGTGGCTCAGGGCGGCGAGTGGTAAATTCGCCGAAACGCTCTAATTTCTCAAAATCGCCCGAGTCGATAAGCTCATAGTCGGGGAAGTGGGGTGTAAGCAGTTGATTCATATCTATCGTCTGTTTTGTTCGGTGTAGTCGTAAAGCGACATCAGGCATCGCTCGCAGTCAAAAGAGAGCTTGTAACGTGATGTGCCGTGTTCGATATAGAGGTCGCCCTTGAGTGTTGGATGCTCACGCAGACACTCGCCAATCTCGCGACGTATGCAGTAGCTCGAGAGCATAACTCGCTCGCCATAGGTCGATTGAGCCTCAAGAGGTTGTTCTATCTCTTCTGCTCCGTGGCGGAGGTAGAACTCTCGAGAGAGGTGGTTTGTTACATTCTCGTAGCGGCTGACAACACTGCGTGGGAAACGTGCCTCGTCGTTGTCGGCGAGGATTTTTTGCGAAGGTCTTAGCCCAGAGCGTATTGTGGTGAGCTGCTCCAAAGCCTCGCGACGCATATCGCTGAGGATGCTCGCCGGAGCAAACCACTCGCTGCCGCTGATGGTAACATCGCTAATCTCAAATATTGTTCCGCCACTCTTGGTGATAGCTCTCGTTGCCGCATCTGCCATCTTCTGAGGGTTGGATGAAGGCTCGAGGGAGAGTGTTCTGTTCATCGTTGTGCTGTTGCCCTGGCAATCGCCGATGGTAAGCTCTATGCCCTTGGCGTGTAACGTCAGCGAGGCGGTAGCATCTATGATGCGTCGTGTGCGTGAGCGAGAGAGTGAGAGCGTGAAGCGGTGGTCGTAGTTGCGGTAGAGGTCAGCACCTGCTACAATGCCATCCATACGGTTGGGGATGATACGCTCATCCTCTACTATGTTGATGTTAGTGCCTACAATCTTTTCGCCATTTATTATGCAGATACCATCGCCTGCCGAGAGGTCGTGTCTGCCATTTATAGTAAAACTTGTTTTGGTGCAACTCTTCACCTTGCCGATATACTCGCCAACGGACTTCGGGGTGTCAAATGATGCGACACCTGCCCGCTTGCCATAGAGCATATAGTCAGATGCTCCGCGAGTAAAACTTTTGTCGGGGTTGGGTATGAAATCAACTATGCTGCGACCAACGGAAGAGGGCTGGAGGTCGTTGCGACGGTGGATGATGCTATCCAACTGTCGGCGGTAGTGGCTGACGACGTTGCGGACATAATTTTCGTCTTTGAGGCGACCTTCAATCTTAAATGAGCTCACACCTGCATCAATCAGCTCCTCGAGGCTTGCCGAGAGGTTGAAGTCGCGAACAGAGAGCAGATGTTTGCCCGAGAGAATCTTTCTGCCAGAGCTGTCAACCAAGTCGTAGGGTAGGCGGCAAGGCTGTGAACACTCACCACGATTACCGCTACGCTGTGAGGTGGTGCGTGAGAGGAAGCAGCGTCCGCTATGTCCTACGCAGATAGCTCCGTGGATGAAGCACTCCAACTCAGCGGTCGTGGCTTTGCGAATGGAGCGAATCTGCTCTAACGAGAGAGCACGCTCCAATATCAGACGTGAGAAACCGCATTGCTCATAAAAGAGGGCATCCTCAGCCGAGGCTATGCCGACCTGTGTAGAGGCGTGCAACTCTATGGGGAGATTCATCGCACGCAGTGCCATATCCTGGATGATAAGTGCATCGACACCCACATCAATGAGTGCTCGGGCTTGACGCTCCGCCGCTGCGAGCTCATCGTCGTAGAGCACGGTGTTCATCGTGGCGTGAACGCGTACACCATAGCGGTGGGCATACTCCACGACAGAGGCTATATCTTCCAATGTGTTGCCTGCGGATTTACGTGCTCCGAAGGATGATGCACCCATATATATCGCATCGGCACCACAGTCAATAGCGACTCTGGCACACGCTGCATCACGTGCGGGAGCAAGTAACTCTATGGAACGCATCTGCTTTGTCATAATTATAGTGCAAAAATAGTAAAGAAAGTGGCAAATAGTAGCTTTAGATGCAATCTTTTTGCTCGTGAGGTGGTTTTGTGTGCAAAAAAGAGCCTCCGAGGGGATAACCAATTGAGATTTTTTATACCTTTGTGAGTTGTAAACCGAATTAAATTTTTTAGAGGTTATGTTGACACTTAAACAACTTCGTGATGATAAGGCGTTGGCTATTGCCCGTCTGGCAAAGAAGGGCGTAGATGCAGCACCTATCATTGCAAAGATAGAGGAGCTTGATGATAAGCGTAAGGCTATTCAGGCTGAATTGGATAACTGCCTTGCCGAGCAGAATAAAGCGGCTAAGCAGATTGGTGCTCTGATGGGACAGGGCAAGCGTGATGAGGCTGAGCAGATGAAGCAGCAGGTGGCTTCGCTCAAGAGTCGCTCATCGGAGCTGGATGCTGAGCACCAGAAGGTGAGTGCCGAGTTGCAGGCACAAATCGTATTGTTGCCTAACTTCCCAGCAGAGATTGTTCCAGAGGGTAAGACAGCTGAGGATAATGTGGTGGTTAAGTTGGTGGAGAACTATACAGAGCTGCCAGAGAACCCACTTCCACACTGGGAGTTGGCTCGCAAATATGATATTATCGACTTTGACTTGGGCGTGAAGCTCACAGGTGCAGGTTTCCCTGTCTATAAGGGTCAGGGTGCTCGCTTGCAGCGTGCGTTGATTAACTACTTCCTCGACTGCAACACAGCGGCAGGCTATCAGGAGGTAGAGCCTCCCGTTATGGTAAACGAGGCTTCGGGATTTGGTACAGGTCAGCTTCCCGATAAGGAGGGACAGATGTACCACGCCACAGCAGACAACTTCTACTTAGTGCCTACTGCGGAGGTCCCTGTAACAAATATCTTCCGCGATGTTATCCTTGATGAGAAGGATTTCCCTGTGAAGATGACTGCTTATACACCATGCTTCCGTCGTGAGGCAGGCTCTTATGGTAAGGATGTGCGTGGCTTGAACCGCCTGCATCAGTTCGATAAGGTGGAAATCGTGCAGCTGGCTCTGCCAGAAAAGTCGTATGAGGCATTGGATGGTATGGTGGCTCACGTAGAGAAGATTGTAGCATCGCTTGGCTTGCCATATCGTATCTTGCGTCTGTGCGGTGGTGATATGTCGTTCACCTCGGCTCTGACTTATGACTTTGAGGTATATTCGGAGGCTCAGCAGCGTTGGTTGGAGGTGTCGTCGGTATCTAACTTCGAGTCATTCCAGGCTAACCGCCTGAAGTTGCGTTATAAGGATAGCAACAAGAAGACTCAGCTGGCACACACGCTCAATGGCTCATCGCTTGCGTTGCCTCGTATCGTGGCAGCATTATTGGAGAATAATCAGACAGAGGAGGGAATTCGTATACCAGAGGTGTTGATTCCTTACACAGGTTTTGATATTATCAAATAAATTGTTATATTTGCAGAAGAGTATTCATAAACAAACACTTAAAATAAACGATTATGGCTTACAAAATTTCTGACGCTTGCGTTGCTTGCGGAACTTGTATTGACGAATGTCCAGTTGAGGCTATCACAGCTGGTGATATCTATGTAATTGACCCTGATAAGTGTATCGACTGCGGTACTTGTGCAGGTGTTTGCCCATCAGAGGCTATCTCTGCTGAGTAAATTAGATTTACCTTATAATGATAAGGCTGTCGTATCTGATGCGACAGCCTTGTTGTTTTTTGGAGACTTTGTTCGGTATTCTGTGGCGGAATTAGGCGAAAACAAGCCTTTCCCCAATATTTGTTGAACCGATGTTGAATCGATAGAAAAATTGCGTGAACCAAATCTTCTATATTTTGTAAGTTGCTACATTTTTTATAAATTTGTACAGAATATGGGAACTAAAATCGATATGGAAGACTGGAAACAATCTGATATCAATGTGGATAGTTTATGGATTATTCCAGAGAGAGCAAAAGGCGGTAAGCATAAGAATGTTTATCACGGCAATTTCGTGCCTCAAATTCCCAATCAACTTATTAGACGATACACAAGTGTAGGAGATACTATTTTAGAACTTTTTTCAGGTAGTGGAACAACCTTGTTTGAGTGCGAAAGTCTGCAAAGAAATTATATTGGATTTGATATTAATGATCAGATTATTGAATATGTTAATGAGATGATGCAAGACTGCACAACCATTAACTATGCAATCAAGAATGTAGATGTTGCCAATTCGACAGAGTTATCGAAGAGTATTGAGAACTGGTTGATACAACAAAATAAGGAACATGTAGATTTTATGATTGCACATCCTCCATATTTGGATATTGTAAAATTTACTAACGATAGCAGAGATTTGTCAAATATACCAGATATTAATTTGTTCACAGATAAGTTGATTAGTGCCATTTCGACAGGCTTCCAATATCTGAAAAAGAACGGTTATTTTGCAATAGTTGCTGGGGATATTTATAAGAAGAGTGAGGTTATCCCTTTAGCATTTATGGTTATGAATGCTGTTCGACAAACTCTCAAAGTGAAGATGAAGGGAGTGATTGTGAAAAACATCGAAGGTAACCGTGGAAAACTTGGTGCACAAGATATCTGGAAATATCGTGCATTGAAAAGTGATTATTTTTTGTTTAAACACGAGTATATATTTGTATTCAAAAAACTATAATATATGACGAAAACCGAATTATTTATCAAACTAGCGAACCCAAACAAAAATGGCGAAAGCCGATGGGTCTATGCAACGGAATTTGTTGGAGAGTATGCGGATTTGCAGTTAGGCAATGGTGGTAGTTGGTGCCGTGCTAGTTCGTCTTTGGCTAAGAAATATGTCGTTGAGTTCGATAAATCTATAACCAAGGGCAACTCGATTGATGCGGTAAGATTAGTTGGTTTAAGGAAAGAAGAAACATTTAATCAAAATATTCGTCAGGATATTAGGGATTACTATAAAAGTGAGCGTTGTGTAATGCTGGGTGTTCGTGGTTTTTCGGAAAATACAAAAATCGAGATTGACCACAAAGATGGCAGAAAAGAAGATTGGCGTGTTTCTAATCCTGCGACACAATTGTTAGAGGATTTTCAGCCACTATGTAAAGCCGCCAACGATGTAAAGCGTCAGATTTGCAAGGAATGCAAATTAACAAATAAAAGGTGGAATGCTCAGAATATTAAGGGCAATCCATATCCGTTTTACGAAGGCGATGATAATTACACTGAGGCTTTGGGCTGTGTAGGTTGTTATCAATATGACCCTGTTGCGTACAGGAAAAGTTGTGTCGCAAGAATTTCGAAGGAAGCATCAGAGCATACAGCTGAATATATAATGCAAAAGTTATATCCGCAAGAATAGGTTTATATGAACTATATTGGTTCTAAATACTCACTGCTTGATTTTATAGACCACACGATAAAAAGCGTTGTTGGCGAAGATATGTCGCATCTTGTATTTTGCGATTTATTTGCTGGTACAGGTATAGTTGGTCGCCATTTTAAGACGCAGGTTAGCAAAGTGATATCTAATGATTGGGAGTATTATAGCTATATTCTCAATCGTAACTATATAGGCAATCATTTGGAAATAGAGGGCAAAGATGAGTATATTGAAAAACTCAATCAATTAGATGGTATTGATAATGGATTTATATATTCTCAATATTGCATGGGCGGTGGCAATAATCGCCAATATTTCTCGGATGAGAACGGGAAAAAGATAGATGCTGCAAGGGTAGCTATCGAAGAGTGGAAAAACAATGGAGAGATATCAGATGATTTGTACTATTTTCTCCTTTGTAGTTTAATAGAGAGTGCAGATAAACACGCTAATACAGCATCGGTGTATGGAGCGTTTCTGAAAAGCTTGAAAAAGTCTGCTCAAAAGCCGATAGTAATTGCACCTGCAACCTATCAATTAAATAGTCATAATCATCAAGTGTACCGAGAAGATGCGAATATACTTATAAAGAGTATTAGTGGCGACATTTTGTATCTCGATCCTCCTTATAACGCTAGACAGTACGGAGCAAACTACCACTTGTTAAATACGATTGCTGAATACGAAGCGTTTGAGCCAAAGGGCAAGACTGGATTAAGAGAGTATAACAAGTCGGACTATTGCAGTAAATCTGTTGTAAAAGATTCTTTCGAGAACCTGATTGCTGATGCGAAATTTAAGTATATCGTATTATCGTACAATAATGAAGGCTTGATGTCTATTGACATCATTCGACAAATTATGAGTAAATACGGTAGATACCAAGTATTTCAGAAAGAATACTCTCGATTCAGAGCAGATAAGGCAGAAAATCGCAACCATTTAGCTGATACCACAACGGAATATTTACATGTTCTTATCAAAGAGTAAGTACCTATCCGCCTATTGCGACAAAATGCGACAAAAGTGTTGAACCTATACGGAACCTAATGTTGCGAAATAGGCGTTACAGGCACATAACACCAAATATATTATACCCCCAGAGAGTGGGGGTACAACAAAAGGTCCGATGGTTTTCATCGGATTTTTTGTTTTTATATGCTTATATGGCTCGAACCCTGGCTATGCCTACCTTTCAGGGAGGTTGGGAGGGTGTAAACAAACGAGCATACGACTGCCTACTGCAAGTAGCACAGTCGAGCCTCTGGGGTGCAAAAAAGGAAGACAAAATGTCTTCCTTTTTTTCTTAGTGTAGTAGGCTGATTTAATTCGTCAGCAGTATTCGCTTGGTGATATCATAAAATCTGAATACCCTGTGATATGCGGATTTTGTATTATATTCTGTCGCCTGCAGCTTGTCTTATCTCATCGCTGGCTTGTGGGGCGAGCGGGATGTTGAGGTGATTGTGGCGGTAGAGGGCAGGCGTTTGTCCGTAGCGTTTCTTGAAGAGTTTTATGAAGTGCGACGTATTGGGAAAGGCACACTCGTTACCTATCTCCGATATCGATTTGGTCGATGATACGAGTAGCAACCGTGAGTGAAGCAGTCTTTGGTGAATAAACCATCGGTGTGGCGATTGGTCGAAATGTCGGCGAAACTCCTTCTTGAATGATGTGAGCGAGCGGTTGGTCATCGACGAGAGCTGCTCTATGGAGAGGTCGCGAAAGATATTGGCATATATTATCTGTTCGAAATTGTCGTTTGCTGAGTCGGAGTGGTGCAGCACCTTGCTCTTCAAGCATCCTTCGCTATGCGAGATGATGAGATATATGAGCTCGGTCATCTTAATGTTCTCAACGGTCTCATCACTCACAAACCGCTCATCTCGCAGGTCCGACACGACGTATGAGAAGAAACTTCGCATACCATAGCTTGCTGCTGTTGCTATGTGATTTAGGCGAGTACACTGCTCGCATCGGTGTGAGTTGGTTATGTTGAGCGAATAGTTAACACTCAGATGAAGCAGTATACGCTGAATGAGCGATGCTGAGTAGTAGAACACCACCTGCTCGAAGGGCTTGTCTGCTTCGGGAATGTTTTCTATGTAGTGAGTTCCTACGCCTAAGAAGAAAATGTCGCCTCGTGAGATTACGTAGTTGGTGTCATCGTAGTGGATATGTTTACTGCCTCGCAATACAAATCCTATGGCACATCTCGAAAGGTTATACGACTTAATGCCGGAGTTCACAGCTTCAACATATCGTACGATGGTAGGCTGACTCTCCCTCACAGTTCTCATTGTAATAGTTGTTTAGAGTGTTAAAAAATCGTTGTTTGCTAAAAACTTTATCAAAATTATGGATTAAAAAACGCATAAACAAATTTTTGCCTCAAAAATACAAGAAATACTTGCATTTTTCTACAATTTAGCCCAAATAGAACATTTTACGCCGCAAAATTAAGCGAAAAAGCCAAGTTGTTCTTGCTATAATATAAATAAAGAGGTCGCATCAGAACCTCTCAAAATAGTACTCGGAACGGCTGAATTGGAACACAATTCAGTATCGAACGGCGGCAACAGGTCAGCGGAAATTATTTAAGAGAGTCAAGTTTAAGTCCGCAGGACGGATGTAATAGTTTGACCAGAGCGGGGAAATATATTTACACGCTATTGTCAGACTATAACATAAATATCGTATTACGATATAACTTGACTCGTTTATCACTACAATATCCCTTACCGCCCAAGCTGACCGATTCCCGTTCCGATTACTACCTGAATAGCTACAAAAAAAATAGAGAGATCCTGAAAAGAACATCTCAAAATAGTACTCGGAACGACAGAATTGGAATACAATTCTGTATCGAACGGCGGCAACAGATGAGAGCATAGTATGTTTTGACTATTAAATCAACGTAGTTGATGATTATCAAAAAGAGCAGAGCCGCAAATTTATTTGTGGGCTCTCATCTTTTTGATAATCAGGGTAGTCTATCTACTTAATAGTCAAAACAATATATTATAGCCGAATTGCCCAAGCTGACCGATTTCCGTTCCGATTACTACCCTAATAGCTACAAAAAAATAGAGAGGTCCTAAATAAGACCCCTCAAAATGGTACTCGGAACGGGAATCGAACCCGTACGGCCATTACTGGCCACAGGATTTTAAGTCCGGCGTGTCTACCTATTCCACCATCCGAGCCCGCTTACTTCGGTAAGACGCACAAAAGTAGTAAAATTATTTCAATGTGCAAATCTTTGAATCAATATAATCTGTGATGATGCTTAGTTTTGATGGGTCAAACCACGCTATCTCATCATCTCGACGAAACCACGTCATCTGACGTTTGGCGTAGCGACGTGAGTTCCGTTTAATCAGCTCCACAGCCTCCTTTCGGGTCGTCTTACCGTCAAAATAATCGAACATCTCGCGGTAGCCTACCGTCTGCAATGAGTTGCAGTGGCGTAGGTGTGCAACTGACTGAGCCTCAGCCTCCAATCCCTGCTGCATCATAATGTCAACACGGCGATTTATCCTGTCGTAGAGGATGTCGCGTGGCATATCAACACCAATCTTTACGATGTTGAAGTCGCGTCGGTGGCGTTCGCCTGTGCGTATCTGTGAGCAGGGTACTCCTGTAGTGAGACATATCTCTAAGGCACGCAGTACTCGGGCGGGATTTTTGCGGTCTATGGTATTGTAGGTTGCCTCATCTAACTCTCGGAGTTGTTCGACAAGTGGCTCTAATCCAGATTGTTGTAGTTTCTCGGCGAGCTCTTTGCGAAGATCCGCATCAGCCTCGGGCATAGCGTCCATACCTTCACAGAGAGCCTTGATGTAGAGCCCCGAGCCACCTACGGCAACGACTATGTTGTGATGCTCAAATAGCTCCTTAAGTCGCTGAAGAGCAGCTACTTCGTATGCTCCGCAGTTGAACTCGTCGGTTATCTCGTGTGAGGCGATAAAATGGTGCTCAACTGCTGCAAGTTGCTCAGCCTCAGGCTGTGCGGTGCCGATGGGTATGCCACGATAAAACTGTCGCGAGTCGGTTGAGATAATCGGGGCAGAGTAGTGCTGTGCCACAGCTATGCTGAGGTCGGTCTTACCCGAGCCCGTAGGTCCGACAATCGATATGAGTGTTTTATCGCAAGGCATTGGCTTATAGTGATTTAGTACTCGTCGTCGTATGAGTCGTCTCCGTCAAAATCATTGTAGTCGCCCATCATCTCATCGAATATTGAGCCACTCTCCTCGTTAGCCTCGGGATCGTATTGGTCGGGTGCTGGCGAGTGCTCAAATTGCAGACGCGGATATGTCATATCTGCTTGAGGCTCAGAGGCTTCGATGACCTCCATATAGAACGCTCGCTCGTTGATAGGGTCGAACAGATAGATAAGGCGGTCATTGAGATAGTGAAGCACCTCATCAAGACGCACTTTTTCCATTGGCTCAGGCTGGTTAAGTTGCTCATCTCCAAAGCCTTCGCCCATATCCATAAGGGTATACTCCTTAAGGCACTCCCACTCGCTGTTTGACGTGAAAAATGACGCCATACAAGGGTCGTAATGGAGCATTTTGAGTATAAAATCGTTCAGTTGAAGTAGCGTATAGTTCGCTGGAACCTCAAAATCGCGGACAAAATTGTCGTTTTCGTCGCTTAACATTCTGAAACGGTAGATGAGAGACATATCGTTTTTTGTTTAGTTTTATTTCTTAAACTCGTAGTGTTTTGCAAGACCGCCATCGGCAGTCTCGCGATAGAGGCTTGGAAGGTTGTGTCCCGTCTCCTTCATAACGGCGACCACCTTGTCGTATGACACGTGGTGTTTGCCGTCGGAGAGGATAGCGAAGGTCGCTGAGTCGATAGCACGAGCAGCGGCTACGGCGTTACGTTCGATGCAGGGTATCTGTACCAATCCACATACGGGGTCGCAGGTGAGTCCTAAGTGGTGCTCCAAAGCCATCTCGGCAGCATACTCAATCTGTGCAGGTGTACCACCCATAAGCTGACAGGCGGCAGCGGCAGCCATAGCACACGCCACACCTATCTCGCCCTGACAACCAACCTCGGCACCAGAAATCGAAGCGTTGGTCTTGGCAATGTTACCTATCAAACCCGCAGTAGCCAATGCTCGCAGGATGCGGATGCGACGGTAGTCATTGAGTTTCTCTAAATGGTGTAACACTGCTGGCAATACTCCGCACGAGCCACACGTAGGGGCTGTTACAACCTCACCGCCCGAAGCATTCTCCTCCGACGCAGCCAGGGCGTAGGAGTAGAGGCGTGAACGGTTGCTTACATTTGTGCCATACTCCTTTGACTTTACCCAATAGGTGCCAGCCTTACGTGCAACCTTCAGACAGCCGGGCAACACTCCATCGTTGTTGAGTCCGTTGTCGAGGGTGCGACGCATAGCAGTCCATATCTCGTCGAGGAAATCCCAAATATCATCATCCTCGCACTCGCCGACATACTCCCATAAGGTTTTACCCTCGCTGTCGCACCAACGGAGAATATCCTCAATGTGCGACATCGGGTAGATGTCATTCTTAATTTCGTATGGCATATCGGGGCTTGCGATGCTGCCTCCTCCGACGCTATAAACTAACCAGCTATCTGCAACGACGCCATTTTGTATCGCCTCGAATAACATTCCGTTGGTGTGAAACTCGTGAACGATATCGCCACGCCACAAGATCTCTACGGGAGCAACGGGCTCCAATACGGCACGTATCGCTATGTCGGTAAGGTGGCCCTTACCTGTGGATGCGAGTGAGCCATAGAGCGTTACGCGGTATGAGTCGGCTTTGGGGGCTCGAATCAGAAATTGCTCGGCAGCCTTCTTAGGTCCCATTGTGTGGCTTGATGAAGGACCATTGCCTATTTTGTATAGCTCTTTGAGTGATTGCATAGTTTTCGGTTTACTATACGTGATTCAAAATCTCTTCCAAACTATTGAAGTGGTCGCGATAATCTTCCAATGAGCGTTTGATAACCTCGTATGCCTCCTCGCGGCCATACGTAGCAACAATCTCTACATTCTTGACCTGCATACTCTCGCGGTCCGATGCTGGCATATCCTTATAGGTGAGGAAATAGTGCTTAAGACGGTCCACAACGATATGTGGCAACTCAGAGATATCCTCGTAACCACGATAGGTGGCGTCGTGACGTAATACGGCGATAATCTTGTCGTCAGCCTCGTCGCCATCCAACATACGGAAGCCGCCAATAGGCTTTACCGTAGCAAGTATGTCGCCGTGAGAGATGGTACGCTCGGTCAATACGCAGATATCCAATGGGTCGCCATCACCCTTGATACCCTCTCTGCCACAACGCTCCATACAGTATGAAGCCATATGGTCGCCGCAGTAGCTCTGTGGAATAAAGCCATAGAGGGCAGGTACTACGTTGGAGTATTTCTGTGGGCGGTCGATGCGGATATAGCCGCTTGCCTTATCCAACTCATACTTAATGGTGTCGGTAGGTACCATCTCGATAAATGCGTTTACGATTTCAGGAGCTTTGTCGCCCACATCCAGACCGTGCCAAGGATGTGCCTTGTAACGCAAGCCCATCAGTCGGGCGATAGGATCATTAATTTTATTTCCCATAGTCGGTATATTTTTAGTTATTCGTTCTCTTCTATCTTACAAAGATAGGAAAAGTTAACGAAATGCGAAAACTGAAGGATAAAAAGTGATAAAGTATTGCAAAAGAAATAGAGTTTATAGTTTGCACCTTTGGCAAGACGGCAAAAGATTCTGGGTAACCATTTGGTTACCCGCATTACTGGGGAGAGGCTGTGGGGGCGTTGAGAAATGTTGCAGATGAAGTTGCAAAATTTTACGCTATGATATGCGGTGTTACGAAAAAAATATATATCTTTGATTGACAATATTTTACACTGTTCGAAAAATGCAGGACAATGTAGCAAAAAGTCAATATGGCTCAACAACTTTTTGAATATTAACGCCCAAAAATATCTACTACTATGACAAAGAGAATTTTTACAATTATTCTCATTGGTATGCTGATGACGCTGTCATACTGCGGTAAGGATGTAACTGATTCCGAAACAGAAAAACATCCAAATGAGCAGCCTAACAACCCAAATAATCCAGACGACCCGGACAATCCGGATGGTCCAAATGACCCAGATAATCCAGACAATCCGGACAATCCAGATAATCCGGACGACCCTGATAATCCTGATAATCCTGATAATCCTGATAATCCTGATAATCCTGATAATCCTGATAATCCTGATGACCCAGATAATCCGGACAACCCAGACGACCCGAATGATGAAATAACATCGGCACCTTATAAAGTTGGAGATTGGTATAACGACGGTACAAACCAGGGTACGGTATACTATGTCGAGCAGGATGGTTATGCGGGAAAAATTATGACCGACCACCTGGGTTATGCTACATCTTATGTGCACGCCAAGGCAATTCCTCAGTCGCATGGCGAGGGTTGGAAATTACCGACCGTTGAGGAGTGGGGTGAATTTACACAAGACCCTGAAGCATTTATCAACAATTCGGGAAATTTCTTTCTACTTAAAGATGAACTAAAATCTCCAACCGAGTCATTCTCACCAGGACAATACATGTACTATGCGTATATGGATGAAGATAAGGGTGCTTATATAATTTTTGATGGAAGAAATTGCGGCTGGATGGAGTGTTATGTAGCTGATAGTCAGGGACACAACGGCTCTGCGAATATTTGTCTGACACACGACTTTGGAGAGTTGGGTGGCGGCGGTAGCGGCAACGACCCTGATGACCCAGATAATCCGGACAACCCTGATGACCCAGATAACCCGGACAATCCTGACGACCCAGATAATCCGGACAATCCTGATGACCCTGATAATCCGGATAACCCTGATGACCCAGATAATCCGGACAATCCTGACGACCCAGATAATCCAGATAACCCTGACGACCCAGATAATCCGGACAACCCTGACAACCCAGATAATCCGGATGGTCCAAATGACCCAGATAATCCAGATAATCCCGATAATCCTGATGACCCAGATAATCCTGATGACCCGGATAACCCTGATGACCCGGACAATCCGGACAACCCTGATGACCCAGATAATCCGGATAATCCTGATGACCCGGATAACCCAAATCCAGATCCGGATGACCCAAATCCAGATCCGGATGACCCAAATCCGGACCCAGACGACCCAAATCCGGACCCAGATAACCCAAATCCGGACCCGGACGATGATGACGACAACACCGGTGGCGGAGGTGGTGCCGGTGCAGATAAAATAACACACGGCCCGTATAAACTCGGCGATTGGTATAATGATGGTAAGAATAAAGGTTGGGTATATTATGTCAAAGATGAGGGCTACCACGGTAGAATCGTGTCAGGACATATTGGATATGTGCTGGTTAAAAATTTACTTGCTTACAAAGACACTATTCCAGAAGGCTGGAGATTACTATCATTAGAAGACTTTACACAATTTGCATCGAGTGAACAATTTGAAATAAACTCAAATGTAAGTATGTATCTTGTTAAGCCAGAGCTAACAGGCTTGGTTAGACAATTGTTTACTATATCTTCTTTGCAATCGATGTACGTATATGCTGGAGAAGGGATTGATTGGCATGATAATACCCCATTTTGGTACGAGTTTCTAGAGGTGAATGGCCACCTCGGTCTTATGGCCTACGGTTATGAACTTAAAGGAGAAGATGGAGTAAACCTTTGTATAACATATCATTTCTAATCTTTTGCCGAGATAATGGTAGTGCGGGCAGTAAAAAGCTACCCGCATTGCTTTTTTGGGGAGGGAGTGGGACGTTGAGAAATGTTGTAGATGAAGTTGCAAAATTTTATGCAATGATATGTAGGTTTACAATAAATTTTTATATATTTGATGGACAATATTTTACACTGTTCGAAAAATGCAGGACAATGTAGCAAAAAGTCAATATGGCTCAACAACTTTTTGAATATTAACGCCCAAAAATATCTACAACTATGACAAAGAGAATTTTTACAATTATTCTCATTGGTATGCTGATGACGCTGTCATACTGCGGTAAGGATGTAACTGATTCTGAAACAGAAAAACATCCAAATGAGCAGCCTAACAACCCAAATAATCCAGACGACCCGGACAATCCGGATGGTCCAAATGACCCAGATAATCCGGATAATCCGGATGACCCTGATAATCCGGACAACCCTGACGACCCGAATGATGAAATAACATCGGCACCTTATAAAGTTGGAGATTCATATAACGACGGTACAAACCAGGGTACGGTATACTATGTCGAGCAGGATGGTTATGCTGGAAAGATTATGACCGACCACCTGGGTTATGCTACATCTTATGAGCACGCCAAGGCAATTCCTCAGTCGCAAGGCGAGGGTTGGAAATTACCGACCGTTGAGGAGTGGGCTGAATTTACCCAGGACCCTGAGGCATTTATCAATAATCCGAGAGGTGCCGTACCTCTCAAAGATCAGCTAAAGGCTCCATCTGAGTCATTCCCGTCAGGACAATACATGTACTATGCGTATATGGATGAAGATAAGGGTGCTTATATAATTTTTGATGGAAGAAATTGCGGCTGGGTGGAGTGTTATGTAGCTGATAGTCAGGGACACAACGGCTCTGCGAATATTTGTCTGACACACGACTTTGAAGAGTTGGGTGGCGGCGGTAGCGGCAACGACCCTGACGACCCAGACAATCCGGATAATCCTGATGACCCGGATAATCCTGATAATCCTGATGACCCTGATGACCCTGATAATCCGGATAATCCGGACAACCCGGATGACCCAGATAATCCGGACAACCCTGATGATCCAGATAATCCGGACAATCCTGACGACCCAGATAATCCTGATGACCCAGATAATCCGGATAATCCTGACGACCCAGATAATCCGGACAATCCTGATGACCCAGATAACCCTGATGACCCAGATAATCCAGATGACCCGGATAACCCAAATCCGGGTCCGGGCGATGACAACCCACTTCTGCCGGTGGTGCCGATTAATCCGCTACCCGATTGGGATCCAATAGTATGTGGAGCAAACGAGATATGGTATCAGACAAATGATAACCAAGCACTCATATTGGAAGATAACTTTGGGGTTAACATAATAAGGCACGAATTTGCAAACGGTACAGGTGTAATCACATTTGATGGAGGGGTTACAAACATCCCCGAACATATGATTCGCGGCGATGAAGATAGTTACACATACAAAATTGCAAACTTGGATAGATTGACCAAGATTAAATTACCAAAAAATCTAAGGACAATCGAGCCGATGGTATTTTGGATGTGTCGCAGTCTGACCGAGATAACAATCCCCGACAGTGTCACAGAGATTGGACACAGTTGTTTCTACCAATGCTCTTCGCTCACATCGCTGAACATACCCGCAGGAGTAACCGTACTTCGAAGCGGACTTTTCAACGGATGCACAAGCCTTAGAACAATGGATATACCAAACACCGTAAAGGCGATAGAGTGGTATGTCTTCAACGATTGTACAGGTATGCAAAAGCTGACCATCCCTGACTCTATTGAAACATTCAACTGCTGGATAGCTCAAAATTGTACAGGAGAATTGGTGGTAAACAGCAATATTGTTTGCGTTCCTCAGTACCCAAATTTAAATGATTTTGGTTATGGAACTTATAATTGGGAATACAACATCCTGGAAGGAGGAGGAGTGTTTGAGGGGTCAAAATTCACAAAAGTAACCATCGGAAAGAGCGTTACACAAGTGGGAAGAAAGGCTTTTTGTGCAAACACTGCCCTGCAGGAAGTTTACTTCCAAGGCTCACTCGATGTGTTAAATTTTGCCACATTCTGTGGGTGCTCAAGCCTGCGAAAAATCGAACTGCCAAGCGGATTAAGGGAGATACAGTCTTATGTTTTTGACGGTTGCCAAGCACTGCAGAGGCTGAACATCCCTAATACGGTAGAGACTTTATGGGCCCAAATAGCTCGGGATTGCGGCGGAGAGCTGTATATCGATAGAGATGTAGTAGCAACTGTAAGCAAAAGTGGTTATACGGGTGAGTATGACGAATCGGGAAACATAACAGGGGATAAGGATCCCGGTGTATTCGCAGGGGCGAAGTTTACTAAAGTAACATTCGGTAGCAATGTGAAGAAAATAGCGACACAAGCATTCTTGGAGAATAGGCAGCTGACAAGCATTAGCTTCGAGGGAAGTGTGGAGCTTATTGCCTATGAGGCGTTCCGCGAATGTACAAGCCTCGGTGGAGAGCTAACATTGGCTAATGTAAGCACAATCGGAGAGAAGGCCTTTAATGAGTGCAACTTCCAAAAACTTACATTGCAGAATATCTCAACAATCAAAGAGAAGGCTTTTGATAACTGTCAAGCCTTGAAAGAGGTGGTGATTGATGGCGTTGGCTATCTTGGCTTCGAGGTGTTTTATACTTGTAGTGGTTTGGAGAAAGTAACGCTGGCTAATATCGAAAGTTACGATGGGGGTATCCTATTTAAAGAATGTAATAATATTAGAGAGGTAACGATTAGCAATATTGATATTGTTAATTCGAGTATATCGGGCAGTAGCCCAAAACTCGAAAAAGCGACATTCAAATCAATAGGTACGCTGAAAGGCTATGAAGATTGTAAAATGTTGAGCGACATCTCACTCACAGATGTTAAGACTATCGGAAATGGATGTTTTGAGCGTTGTAGCGGATTGCAAAACCTGACGCTAAGCAATATTGAGACGATAGGCGATTATGCTTTCAATAGTTGCACGGGACTATTAACGCTGACACTTGATAATATTCAGACAATAGGTGCACACGCATTTGCCAGCTGCACAAGCCTCGAAAGTGTAGAGTTGGACAAAATAAATATAACAGACTGGTATGTTTTCCAAGGTTGTGATAAAATCGAATCGCTATCACTTGGAGCATCGGTAACTTGGGGTGAGAGGGCATTTGCATTTATGCGTGGTTTGAAAGACGTGCTAATAATGGGACGAGATAGAGAACTTATTCCTGCATATTCATTCAGCGGATGCACAAGCTTGAAACGTGTAAGTTTGGAAACAGATGAGCCACCTACATTGGAAGAGCACTGTTTCCCAATCGGTGCAGATGCAGTAAGTGCTGAGCGACTTCATCCCGATTTCCAAATAAAGGTGCATGATAAACCGGAATATTTTAGTTTCTGGTTGAGGTCAGGATATATGATGTCGGGATTTGCACTGATAATTGTTATCCCTCCGAAAGATGAGGATGAGGATGAGAAAGACTATGATTTTCGTATTCAAACGTTATATTTCCCATTTCTCGTTGAAGAGTTTACAAACGAACTTTAATGCAAGACGCGGGTTATCGAATGGTTGCCCGCGTTTTTTCTTTTGCTAAGGGATACTAAAGGGCTGGCGAGGCAGGTTTTGGATAGGTAATTTAGGGAGATTAGGGAATTTAGGGTTGTTTAAGTCGCAATGAGAAATATTACTCTTGGTTAGAGAATAACTAAAAATAAAGTTGTGAATAGATGGTAAAAAAGGCTGTCACAAATGTTGCGACAGCCTCTTACTATTTATATTGAGTTTTGTTTACTCAGTCATTGCCTGCTGAACAGCCACTGCAACAGCCACTGTAGCACCTACCATAGGGTTGTTACCCATACCGAGGAAGCCCATCATCTCAACGTGTGCAGGAACTGATGAAGAACCAGCAAACTGAGCGTCAGAGTGCATACGACCGAGTGTGTCGGTCATGCCGTATGATGCGGGACCTGCAGCCATATTATCTGGGTGCAATGTGCGACCTGTACCACCACCAGATGCTACTGAGAAGTACTTCTTGCCTGCCAATACACGCTCCTTCTTGTAAGTACCTGCAACAGGGTGCTGGAAACGTGTTGGGTTGGTTGAGTTACCTGTGATAGATACATCAACGTCCTCCTTCCACATAATAGCAACGCCCTCGCGAACATCGTCAGCACCGTAGCAACGTACCTTTGCACGCAAACCGTCAGAATATGGAGTCTGTGCAACCTCTGCTACCTCGCCTGTATAGTAGTCGAACTTAGTCTCAACATAGGTAAAACCATTGATACGAGAGATAATCTTCGCAGCATCCTTACCCAAACCGTTCAAGATAACACGCAATGGGTTCTTACGAACACGGTTAGCCATCTCGGCAATCTTAATAGCACCCTCAGCAGCAGCGAATGACTCGTGACCTGCCAGGAATGCGAAGCACTGAGTCTCCTCACGCAACAGACGTGCAGCGAGGTTACCGTGGCCAATACCTACCTTACGGTCGTCAGCAACTGAACCTGCGATGCAGAATGCCTGCAAACCCTCGCCGATAGCCTCGGCAGCGTCAGCAGCTGAAGTGCAACCCTTCTTAATAGCGATAGCAGCACCCACTACATAAGCCCACTTTGCATTCTCGAAGCAGATAGGCTGTGTCTCCTCACACATCTTGTATGGGTCGATACCCTTAGCATCACAGATAGCCTTTGCCTCCTCGATGCTCTTGATTCCGTACTGTGCGAGCACCTCGTTGATGTGGTCGATTCGGCGCTCGTAGCTCTCAAATAAATTTGCCATATATTTTTCTCTGTTTTTTCGATTAAACAATGTGGATTACTCCTGACGTGGGTCGATGTACTTAACTGCATCCTTGAAGCGACCATAAGAGCCCTTTGACTTCTCCAAAGCCTCAGCTGGCTCGATGCCCTTCTTGATGAACTCCATCATCTTGCCAAGGTGAACGAACTCGTAGCCGATAACCTCGTCGTTAGCGTCGAGTGCCATACGAGTACAGTAACCCTCAGCCATCTCCAAGTAACGAGTACCCTTAGCCAAAGTACCGAACATAGTACCTACCTGTGAGCGAAGACCCTTACCCAAATCCTCCAAAGAGGCACCGATAGTAAGACCGCCCTCAGAGAATGCTGACTGTGTACGACCGTATACAATCTGCTTGAAGAGCTCACGCATAGCGGTGTTGATAGCGTCGCAAACCAAGTCGGTATTCAAAGCCTCCAAGATAGTCTTACCTGGGAGAATCTCTGATGCCATAGCTGCTGAGTGAGTCATACCAGAGCAACCGATAGTCTCAACCAAAGCCTCCTGAATGATACCCTCCTTAACGTTGAGTGTAAGCTTACAAGCACCCTGCTGTGGAGCACACCATCCAATACCGTGTGTAAGACCAGAGATATCCTTAATCTCCTTTGCTACAACCCACTTGCCCTCCTGTGGAATAGGAGCTGATGCGTGGTTAGCACCCTTTTTAACGCAGCACATCTGCTGCACCTCGTGTGAATAAATCATAATTTTGAAAAGTGTTTATTTGTTATTGTAACAATTGCTGTCTGCTTTTGTTAACGGAAAAAGGCGTAGTTACGCAAAATTCCAACGCAAATATAATGATATTTTTTTGCAACGCCAATCCTCTTGCGTTATTTTATTAACAAAATGTTACTCTGCGATAACTATTTGCTGAAAAATCACTATCTTCGCAGAGATTAACGCTGGAAAGCAGGCTAAAAATGGGTCAACGATACAAAAACATACTTATCATAGCGGCGGGCATAGTAGCGGCGTTGCTCGTTATAGGTGGTATCATCTGGACGGTGTATGACGTGTCGTTACGGGACTCTGATGCGAGCCATAAGTTATGCCAAAAGCTCTTTAATGATAAGAATCCTGTGCAGGTCGAGACTGCCAAGGCGGTTGGCATCGTTCCGCCCGAGACCCGAGCAGATGTTCGGGCGGCGGCATCTCAGCTTGTGAAGATTGAAGATAATCAATATTATAAGGTAGACCCCCTCACCCACTCGGTGCCCTATCTGACACCCGGCGGCAGCCGCCTGCTCGATATGATTGCGGAGGGCTTTGCGGAGCGTCTGCAGGAGCAGCATATAGCTCCCTATCGTCTGATTGTTACATCGGTATTGCGAACACGTGAGGATGTCCTAAAGCTCGGGCAAGTGAATGTCAATGCGTCAAAAAACTCTGCACACTGCTACGCTACGACATTCGATATCACATATTCGCGTTTCGATGCTTCGAAAGGTGATAGCATATACCGTAAAGCCTCACGGAGCGAGCTTAAGCGAGTGCTGATGGAGGTGCTGAGAGAGTTGCAGCTGGCGAAAAAATGTTATGTGAAATATGAGAAGAAGCAGCGATGTTTCCATATAACAACACGAATGAAATAAACTAAAACAAGAGTATATGAAGAGATTGATTATTTGTGCAGCAGTGCTTTTAGCGGGAGCGTTTGCCGCTAATGCACAGCATAACGATGGCGGCATAAGTGCCGAGATGTTGGAGCGTATAAGCCAGAGCTATACGGGCTCGGCTGAGCAGCGAGCAGTGAAGAATGCGTTGGCGTCGAACTCGATAGCGACGCTGGCTATAAATGCCGATAATTTAGCGATGTGCGACACCCACTTCTCGCACCGCGTGAAGACAAAGGGTATAACCGACCAGAAGTCGTCGGGCAGATGCTGGCTCTTCACGGGATTGAACGTGTTGCGTGCCAAGATGATAGAGAAGTATGACTTGCCAGCGATGGAGTTTTCGCAGAACTACAACTCGTTCTACGATTTGTTGGAGAAGTCAAACCTCTTCCTGCAGGCGATAATCGACACGCGTGAGCTGCCTCTCGATGATAGAAAGGTGGATTGGCTGCTGAAAAACCCTATTGGCGACGGTGGACAGTTTACGGGCGTGTCGAACCTTATAATGAAGTATGGCGTAGTGCCAAAGGAGGCTATGCCTGAGACCTACCAGAGCAACAGCACCACGCAGATGGGTATGATACTCAAGCTCAAGTTGCGTGAGTGGGCACTCGAGTTGCGTGGTCTGAAGGAGACGAAGGCTATGAAGCGTAAGGAGGAGATGCTCTCGGAGGTATATCGTATCCTGGTGGAGTGTCTGGGCGTTCCACCTACGGAGTTTGAGTGGGCACGCTACGACAAGCAGGGTAATTTAGTGAGCAAAAAGAGCTATACTCCAAAGAGCTTCTATGAGGAGTATATAGGCGAGGATTTGGAGCATAACTATATTATGGTGATGAACGACCCATCACGCGAGTATGGCAAGGTATACGAGATTGAGTATGACCGCCACGTCTATGATGGCGAGAATTGGTTGTATGTAAATCTGCCTATTGAGCGAGTGAAGGAGTTGGCGATAGCCTCTATCAAGGATAATACGGCTATGTATTTCTCTTGCGACGTGGGTAAGTTCCTCGACAGAAAGAAGGGTACGCTCGATGTGGCTAATTTCGATTACGCATCGTTGTTTGGCACAGAGTTCGGTATGGATAAGCGAGAGCGTATTCAGACGTATGCAAGTGGCTCTTCACACGCTATGACACTTATCGCTGTCGATTTGGATGAGGCGGGTGTACCTCGCAAGTGGATGGTTGAGAATAGTTGGGGTGCAGCATCGGGCTGGCAAGGTAACCTGATTATGACCGACGAGTGGTTTGAGGAGTATATGTTCCGCGTGGTGGTTGAGAAGAAATATGTCCCCGAGGATATTCTCAAGATGTTGGAGCAGGAGCCTATCCTGTTGCCATCGTGGGACCCTATGTTCGCACCCGAGGAGTAGTGAAAAAGTTTATATAACAAAAGAAAGAGGTCGCAAGATCTCTTTTTTTTGTTATGGCTTAATGGTCAAAAACACCCTAAATGGGCATATATAACAAAAAGAAAAACGCCGCAAATCATTGATTTGCAGCGTTTTGTTGTTTTTAACCTTTGGTTCAAGTGGTGCCACCAGGAATCGAACCGGGGACACAAGGATTTTCAGTCCTTTGCTCTACCATCTGAGCTATGGCACCATCATATATTGCTCGAAAGCGAGTGCAAATATATGGACCTTTTTTTAATAATGCAAATTTTTTAAGAAAAAAGTTGCCTTCGTGGCGTAATTATATCTTTGGACTCGTTCAGAGCCTGCCTTAAATATTGATTGTATAGCGTCGCAGCTCGTCTCTCAGCTCCCGTTCTCTGCCGCCGACCATCGAGTTGACCATAGCGTGGAACGCCTCTGAGTGGTTGTGGTGGCGGGTGTGGCACAGCTCGTGGATGATGACATAGTCTATCAGGTGGCGTGGCAACAGCATCAAGTAGAGGCTCAGCGATATGTTGTTTTGCCACGTGCAAGAGCCCCACTTGGAGCGTGTTGCACGTATCGTAACCCTACCATAGCTCAACCCGCAGGCATTTGCTATCTCTGCCACGCGTGCAGGGAGGTATGCCTTAGCCTCAGCACGCAGCTCCTCGCGTCGCTCTGCCGAGATAGGTGGTGTGTCGGCTCGCTGGGTAGCGTATCGTGCTTTGCTGCGGATGACCCACTCCCTCTTTTGCTCGAGAAACTCTAAAGCCTTCTTTGTAGGGATGGCGATAGGGTAGGATAGTCGCACCTCGCCCGATGGTCGCACTGTGAGAGATATGCGACGCGAGCGGCGTGTGGCAGAGAGTGTTACCTCCCCCACCTCGGGGTGGACTATCGTGCTTTTCATCTCCTTAGTCGCCTATACGCTGACGCACCACCTCGAAGAGCATCACCGCAGCGGCGGCTGCCACGTTGAGCGACTCGATAGCTCCGATGAGAGGTATAGCCAACTGCTCGTCGCAGAGCTTCAGCACCTCTTTAGAAATGCCTGTATCCTCAGCACCCATAACGATGACCGTAGGCTTGCGGAAGTCGGCATCATAGATGAGTTTGCGGCTCTTCTCTGTTGCTGCCACAATCTGGAAGCCCTCGGTTTGCAGAGCCTTCAGCGTGTTGCGTATAGAGCCCACGCGGCATACGGGGATGCGGTTGAGAGCTCCTGCCGATGAACGCATAGCGTCGGAGTTGACCGGAGCAGAGTTCTTCAGTGGTGTGATGAGTCCGTGAGCTCCGGCACACTCTGCCGAGCGGGCTATGCCACCAAAGTTACGTACATCGGTAACGCCATCGAAGAGCACTATGAGAGGCGTCTCGTCCTCGGGAACGCGTTCCAGGATATCGCTCAGCTCGACATACTCGATAGGCGATATTTGTGCCACTACGCCCTGGTGGTTGAGCTTTGTGAGGCGGTTGAGTTTCTCGACAGGCACCTCCTGAATACGCAGACGGTGGCGGAATGCCAGGTCGCGGAGCTCGGTCATCAGCTGTCCCTCGGCTCCCTTGCGGATGTAAAGTTTCTCTATCTGCTTACCCGACTGTATAGCCTCGGCTACGGGACGTATGCCGAATACTATGTTTTTCTCTTTCTCCATTATATGTGTGTTATTGTTGTTCTGTTATCTCCACCTCGTATGACGCCTTCTCCCATTCGTGCATCAGATGGTCATATTGGCTCTTCAGGGCGTTATAAGCATCATAGTCAGCTTGTATATACTCCGCTGCTGAGGCAAATTTGGCATCGTAGGCGGCTATCTGCTCCTCGACTGATGCAAGCTCCGCTTCAATTGTCTCGACAGCCTTACGTAGCTTACGCAGCAACTTCTCCTGCTCCTTCTTCTGCTCGTATGATAGTTTGCCGGTGGTGTTCTCCTTCGGGGTGCTATGCTGAGGAATCTCCTTACGTTCAATCTCTTGCAACGACTCCACCTTACGCTTCTCTAAGAAGTAGTATATGCCTCCTAAATACTCTTTGACACCTCCATCGCGGAACTCGTATACCTTCTCGACCAAGCCATCCAGAAACTCTCTGTCGTGAGACACTACGATGACTGTTCCGTCATACTTCTGCAGTGCACTCTTCAGTATATCCTTCGAACGCATATCCATATGGTTGGTAGGCTCATCGAGGATGAGCAGGTTGTATGGTTCCAGCATCAGTCGTGCCATGGCAAGACGACTACGCTCACCTCCCGAGAGCACCTTCACCTTCTTGTCTATATCCTCACCTCGGAACAGGAAAGCTCCCAGGATATCACGCAGACGTGTGCGTATGTCGCCCACCGCTACTCGGTCTAATGTGTCGAATACAGTGAATTCGCCATCCATCAAATCATCTTGATTTTGAGCGAAATAACCTATGTTGACGTTGGTTCCCAGACGGATACGACCCTCCGAAGGTGCCAACTCGCCGAGTATCATCCTCGCCATTGTGGTCTTGCCCTCGCCATTTCGTCCTACAAGGGCTATCTTCTGCCCCTTCTCTATGGTGAACGTGGCATCCGAGAATACTCGTTTCTCGCCAAATGCTTTACCTGCCTCCTTCACCTCTACAACAATCTGTCCCGAGCGAGGAGCCGGTGGAAACTTGATGTTGAGTCGTGATAAATCCTCCTCCTCAACCTCTATGCGTTCCAGCTTCTCGAGCTGCTTTATACGCGACTGCACCTGATTACTCTTTGTGGGCTTGTAGCGGAACTTCTCGATAAACTCCTCGGTCTTCTCGATGAGTCGCTGCTGATTTTCGTAGGCTGCCATCTGCTGCTGGCGACGCTCACGACGGAGCTCCACGAATTTCGAATAAGGCACCTTGTAGTCGTACACCTTGCCGAGCGAGAGTTCTATGGTGCGTGTTGTTACATTATCCAGGAATGCCCTGTCGTGGGATATTAGGAGCACAGCTCCGTTGTAGTTCTTCAGGTACTCCTCTAACCATTGGATACTCTCTATGTCGAGGTGGTTTGTCGGCTCGTCAAGCAGAAATATCGAGGGGCGACGCAGAAGCAATTTTGCCAGCTCTATTCGCATACGCCAACCTCCCGAGAACTCGCTCGTTGGGCGAGAGAAGTCCTCGCGGCGGAAGCCAAGTCCGATGAGTGTCTTCTCGATGTCAGCCTCACGGGTGTCGCCTCCGAGTATGCGGTAGTGGTCCTGTGCGTGGTTCAGGCGTTGGAGCAGCGATGCGTACTCCTCCGACTCATAATCCTCGCGTGTGGCTATCTGATTGGTCAGCTGTTCAATCTCGGCCTCCAAAGCCAACACCTCGGCAAAAGCCTTCTCGGTCTCGGCACGCAGTGTCGTTGTGTCAGCCACACGCATCTGCTGTGGAAGGTAGCCTATGGTGCACTCGCCATTGAGCGTTACACAACCCTCGGTTGGCTGCTGCTCACCTGTTATTATACGGAGTAGGGTGGTCTTGCCGGCACCGTTCTTTCCTACAAGACCTATACGGTCCTTCTCGTTTATCAGGAACGATATCTGGTCGAATAGTGTCCAGCCACCAAAGCTGACTGTGAGGTTGTCGAGTGAAATCATCTGCGTGGGTGTTATTTAGCCTCAAGCATATTTATAATCTCCTGTTCGGGGCTCTCCGCCTTAAATACTGCACTACCAGCAACTAAAGCCTCAGCTCCTGCATCGAAGAGCAGTGCGGCATTCTTGGATGATATGCCTCCGTCGACCTCAATCGTGAAGTCCAGCCCCATCTCCTCTCGCATTGCTGCCAGCTCTTTGACTTTGTCTACGGCGATAGGCATAAACGACTGTCCGCCAAATCCTGGCTCTACGCTCATAACCAGCACGAGTTCTACCTTTGGCAGGATGTCGCGTATGGCGTCGGTAGGTGTCGCAGGCTTGATAGATACTCCTGCCTTGGCTCCGGCGTTGTGTATCAGCTCTATGCAGTGCTCAGCTCGCTCTGTCGCCTCGATGTGGAATGTTACGTAGTCGGCTCCATCATTGACGAAACGCTCTACATATTTCTCGGGCTCAACAATCATCAGATGCACGTCGAGCACCTTGCTTGTGGCTTGGCGTATGGGCTTCATCACAGGGAAGCCAAATGAGATGTTTGGCACAAATACTCCATCCATCACGTCGATATGTACCCACTCGGCACGGCTGCGGTCAATCATTTGGGTATCACGCTCCAGATTTCCAAAATCTGCCGAGAGCATCGAAGGAGAGATTATACGTTTCATATATTACTGAACTTTTATTTATCTTCTACGGCAAAGGTAATAAAAAGATGCCGTATTTTATAAAATATTATCTCTTATGTGCAATGATTTGTTTTAATTCAAAAATATGTATACATTTGTAGAGTAATATTTAATCACTTTGGAATATGAAAAAAGTTGTTTTAGCATTGGTTGCCTTGTTGGCTGTCTCATCTGTAGTAGCACAGGATATACGTTACGGTTTGGTTGGTGGTTTTAATATCTCGTGGGAGAAGATGAAGATGGATGTGGGCTCTATATCGTCTGACTCTTACGTTGGTTTCCACCTTGGTGTTCGTGCCGAGATGGACCTCTCGCAGGCTATCACCGACGGTTTCTTCGTTGATGGTAAGTTGCTCTACTCGCTCAAGGGTGCTTATGCTACCAATGCTCACGATAACTTAGGCTATCTGGAGTTGCCTTTCAACTTTGGTTATCGTTTGCCTGTTAGTCAGACTGTATCACTCACAGCCGGCTTAGGTCCATATTTCGCACTCGGTGTCTTGGGTAAGAGTGTGGCGAAGGTTGATGGTATGAAGGTCAAGAGCGACGTCTTTGGAGATAGCATCCAGCGTTTTGATTTCGGTCTGAACTATAACCTCGGTGTTGAGTTGTGGCGTCAGTGGCAGTTCTTCGTGGGCTTTGAGCACAGCTTGGTCAACATTATGAAGAACGAGATAGCATCCGAGGCAGGCGACGCAAAGTTGCGTCTTTTGAACTTCTACATCGGCACAGCGTTGATGTTCTAATAAGGACACTTGAGATTAAAAAAATAGCTGAGCAAGAATAGTGCTCAGCTATTTTTTTTGTCTGTTGTCGAACGAGATTACTTACACGCAATCTTCTCCACGCGGCGGATGTGTCTGCCACCCTCGAAATCTGTTGTGAGGAACTTACCAACGATAGCCATAGCCTCGTCATTTGAGATGAAACGTGCGGGCAGGACAACCACGTTAGCGTTGTTGTGCTGACGTATCAGACCGGCAATCTCCTCACACCAGCACAAGCCGGCACGTATGCCCTGGTGCTTGTTGAGTGTCATAGCCATTCCCTCGCCCGAGCCGCAGAGGCCTACGCCCTGCTCCATCTCGCCAGCCTCGATAGCCTCGGCTAATGCGTGTCCGAAATCGGGATAGTCGATGCTCTCCTCTGAGTGAGTGCCGAAGTCCACCACTTCGTAACCCTTCGATGAGAGATATCCCACCAAAAACTCTTTCATCTGATAGCCTGCGTGGTCGCAAGCGATGCCAATCTTTTTCATATATCGAAGAATTAAAATTATCTGCTCTACAAAATTAGAAAATTTTTATTGATTTTCTACGAAGTAATGCCTATTTATCGGTAAATTGCTATTTTTGTGGCCGTGAAAATCTTTTTGACCATACTCGGAGTTGTGTCGTTGGGCCTGGGTATAGTGGGGATATTCCTTCCGCTACTGCCTACTACACCTCTGTTGTTGCTCGCTGCGTGGTGCTTTGTGCGCTCCTCGTCGCGTCTTTATGCGTGGCTGATAAATCACCCTCGCCTGGGAGAGTATATCCGCAATTTCAGGGAGTATCGCGCCATTCCGTTGCGAGTGAAGATAGTGTCGGTTACGCTTGTCTGGCTCACGCTGGGCTATTGCATCTTGGCCGCTGTCGATGAGTGGTGGTGGGCGCAAGCAGGCCTTCTGTTTTTGGCCGTGGCCATTAGTTGGCATATTTTATCCTATGCTACACTGAAAAAATAATCCTCTATTTTTGGACTATTTGTATTCTGTTTGGGCTTGATTGTGAGGGGCGTGTTGTCTAAAAGTGGTAATTTGTATTCTGTTTGTATCTGTTTGATAATCTTTCGTTTTAATACTTGAATAAAAACGATACATTTGTGCGTTTTTCATCTGCTTAAAATAAAAGCAGCAGAGCGTAATTGTGTAAAAGATTGGTCAATATGAACAAAACAGCGTCGTATCAATTTACGGTAATCGTTCCAGTGTATAACGAGGAAGATAATGTGGCACGCTTAGAACAAACATTTGCCGAGTGGCTGAAAAATGCCCCTTGTCTGGCCTGTGTGTTGTTTGTCAATGACGGCTCGACGGATAACAGTTTGTCGCTGTTGCAGGAGGTGTGCTCTCGACGGAAGGATATGTTTTATATCTCGTTTCGGCACAATGCCGGGTTAAGTGCGGCTATAAAGGCAGGTATAGATTATACCTACTCTCCATTGTTGGGATATATTGATGCCGATTTGCAGACATCTCCCGAGGATTTCAATTTGCTGCTGCCTTATGCAAAGGATTATCAACTTGTTACCGGTGTGCGAGCCAATCGTAAGGATACTGCTTTCAAGCGCGTGCAGTCGAAGATAGCCAACGGATTTCGTCGTATGATGACAGGTGACGGTGCTACCGATACCGGTTGCCCGTTGAAAGTTATGCATACGGTTGTGGCCAAGAAAATACCTCTTTTCAAGGGTATGCACCGGTTTTTTCCGGCACTTGTTCTACTGCAAGATGGGGCGAAGTACAAAGAACTACCTGTGCGACATTTTCCTCGTAAGGCCGGTGTCTCTAAATTCAATATGAGGAATCGTCTGATAGCCCCTTTTGTCGATTGTTTTGCATATAGATGGATTCGTGCGCGTGCTATAAACTATAAGGTCTCGGAGCATCAAATTTAGCAATTTATGTGGGTCTTTGCTATCGGTTTTTTAGCACAAGCCTTCTTTTCGGCTCGTGTGCTGATTCAGTGGCTGATGTCGGAACGAGCCAAAGAGATAGTCTCTCCTACGGCCTACTGGGTATGTAGTATTATAGGCTCTTACTTGCTGTTTATATACGGTTGGTTGCGTGAAGATTTTGCCATCATATTGGGTCAGACATTGTCGTATTACATCTATTTGTGGAATCTCGATGCCAAAGGACAATGGAAAGGTTTGCCTGCAATGGTGAAGTTTTTGTTGGTGGGGACTCCTATTGTGGCATTTCTTGCCATACTATCCAAGGCAGACGACTTTGTTCTGGCATTTATAAATAATCAAGAAGTGCCAATGTGGTTGCTGCTATTTGGCTCGACAGGGCAGATAGTCTTCTCTTTGCGATTTCTGTATCAATGGCTTTGCTCACGCTCCCATCATCGCTCGGTATTGTCGGTGGGCTTTTGGCGATTGAGCCTGTTTGGCTCCGCTATGATAATAACCTATGGTGTGCTCCGTCGCGACCCTGTGCTTATTCTGGGGCAGTTGGTTGGTTTTGTCGCCTACTTTCGTAATATAATTATTGGCCGACGGGCCGCAAAGCGTGAGATGTGAATATGAGTCGTAGAAAGATTGTGATTGTGATTTTATCGGTGGTGGCCCTGCTGCCGATTATGATAATGCGTGATTTTACGCCTGCCAATGAGTTGCGTTATATAAGTATTGCCGATGAGGCAATTGCCGACGGACATCTGTTTGCATTTTATAATCAAGGGGAACCCTATGCCGATAAGCCGCCTCTCTATTTCTGGTTGGTGATGTTGGGACGAGTCTTGTTTGGTTCGCATCAAATGTGGTTCTTGTCGCTTTTGTCACTTTTGCCGGCAATGGTTATTATTGGCGTGATGAATCGTTGGGTGCTCACTTCAATGGATAAGACACGCCGACAGTCGGCGGCCCTTATGCTGGCAACAGGCGGAATGTTCTTGGGTGTGGCTGTGTTTTTGCGTATGGATATGCTGATGACGATGTTCATCACATTGGCCCTATACCTCTTTTGGAGGCTCTATGTTGGTGAAGGAGGCAGTCGTGAGCAGTGGTTGTTTCCTGTGTGCGTGTTTTTGGCGCTGTTCAGTAAAGGGCCTGTCGGCTTGCTTATGCCTCTGTTGGTGACCGTAGGTTTTCTTATATTACAACATAAATGGCGAGATATTGTTCGCTATTGGGGTTGGCGGAGTTGGTGCGTGCTGTTGGTTGGCTGTGCTGTTTGGTTTGGGTGTGTCTGGCTTGAAGGCGGCTCGGAATATCTTGATAATCTGCTCTTTCATCAAACTGTGGACCGAGCCGTCAATGCTTTTCATCACAAAGAGCCGGTCTGGTTTTATTGTGCTGCTATCTGGTGGTCTATGGCTCCGTGGTCGATATTCGCCGTGACGGTTATTGTGGTGTCGCTATGGCGCGGTGGAGTGAAAACGGAGTTGGAAAGATTCTTTCTCACAATAGTTGTCACTACATTTATTATGCTCTCGGTGTTTAGTTCAAAAATTGCGATATATTTACTTCCGATATTTCCGTTTATTATCTATCTGGCAATGCTATGCTTGCCCAATGTTGAAGCGTGCCGTTGGCTGAAATGGACAATTGCCGTGCCTGCTGCGATATCTTGTTTGGCTCTTCCGGCGGTGTTGGTTGTGGGGTATTTTACAGATATTGCACCTATAATGCGAGATGCGTGGTTGGTTGTGGGTGCTACAATATTATCTCTTTCAGCACTCGTGGTGTTGAGAACTTTGTGGCGGGAAGATACGATTTATCGCACCGTAAAATATTTTGTGGCAGCAATTTTCGTGGCAATATTCTTTGCGGGCTTTGCGATACCTCATATGAACAAATTTTTGGGTTATCAGGTATTGTGTGAGCAGGCAGAACGGTTACTCCCTGGGACTGACAGTAATATCTATACTTGGCATGTGCGCCGTAGCGATAATATGGATGTCTATCTAAAAAGAGATGTGATGCTGGTTACTACCGAGCAGATTTTGTCGGGAGAGTGTCGTGACGGAGTCCTTATTCTTCGGCGTAGCCATTTGGATAAAGATGAGTCTGTGAAGGAGTTTGTCGCCGATAGACTCTGTTGGCAGGACGCGCTATATGCAATGGTCGTACTATGAGAAAAATGAAACGGGGGCGATTGAAAAGCCCCCGTTTCATTTTTTTTCTAATTCTTATTTTGGTTATCTATTGTCGTAATTTTATTACTCCTGCTTGGCAGCACGCTTACGGTCAATCTCGCTGAGCAAAATCTTACGCAATCGCATCTTCTTAGGTGTTATCTCGACATACTCGTCAGCCTTGATATACTCCAGAGCCTCCTCTAGCGAAAAGATTTTCGGTGGTACGATAACTGCTTTGTCGTCGGCTCCCGAAGCACGCATATTTGTCAGCTGTTTAGCCTTCGTTACGTTGATTGTAATATCTCCTGTACGAGTGCTCTCGCCCACAACCTGACCGCAATATACCTCCTCCATAGGAGAGATAAAGAAACGACCTCTATCCTGCAACTTGTCAATCGAATAGGCGTATGCTGTTCCGGTCTCCGATGCTATGAGTGAACCGTTGCTACGCATCTCAATATCGCCCATCCAAGGCTCAAAGTCCTTCAGTCGGTGGGTCATAATAGCCTCGCCTGCAGTGGCGGTAAGCATATTGGAACGCAGACCGATGATACCACGCGAAGGAGCCAAGAACTCCAGACGTGTACGCTCGCCATCAGACTCCATATTAACCAGATTTCCGCGACGCTTCGTAACCATCTCAATAACTGTACCTGCATACTCGTCAGGGCAGTCTACGGTCATCTCCTCGACAGGCTCACACTTCACGCCATCAATCTCCTTGATTATGACCTTTGGCTGACCTACCTGCAACTCATAACCCTCACGACGCATCGTCTCGATGAGCACCGAGAGGTGCAACACGCCGCGACCATAGACCACGAATGAGTCGGCGTTCTGTCCTGGCTCTACGCGGAGAGCAAGGTTACGCTCCAACTCTCTGTCCAAACGCTCCTTGATGTGGCGAGAGGTTACATATTTACCATCCTTGCCGAAGAATGGTGAGTTGTTGATGGTAAAGAGCATCGACATCGTAGGCTCATCAATCTTGATTGGTGGCAGTGGCTCGGGATTCTCAAAGTCGCATATCGTATCGCCAATCTCAAAGCCCTCGATACCCACCAAAGCACATATCTCGCCGCACTCGACCTTCTCGACTTTGCTCTTGCCGAGTCCGTCGAATACCATCAGCTCCTTAATCTTGCTCTTGATTTTTGTTACGCCATCACGCTTTGCGAGTGTTACGTTCTGTCCCGCACGCAGCTCGCCACGTGTAAGTTTGCCGACTGCTATTCGACCAACATAAGGCGAGTACTCCAACGATGTGATGAGCATCTGAGGCGTACCTTCTGCCACCTCTGGTGCAGGTATCTCGTCGATGATAGCCTCCAGCAGAGGTGCTATCGAGTCGGTTGGCTCGTTCCATACGTGCGACATCCAGCCCTGCTTTGCCGAGCCATATATTGTCTTGTAGTCCAACTGCTCCTCGGTGGCATTGAGCGAGAACATCAAGTCGAAGACCTGCTCATTGACAACCTCGGGGCGACAGTTTGGCTTATCAACCTTGTTGACAACCACGATAGGCTTCTTGCCGAGCGAGAGAGCCTTCTGCAACACAAAACGTGTCTGTGGCATTGTACCCTCAAAGGCATCGACCAGTAGCAACACACCGTCGCACATATTCAACACTCGCTCTACCTCGCCACCAAAGTCGGCGTGGCCCGGGGTGTCGATGATGTTGATTTTGTAATCTTTGTATATAACCGACACATTCTTCGAGAGGATGGTTATACCACGCTCTCGCTCCAAGTCGTTGTTATCCATAATCAGGTCGCCATTGTTGGCGTCGCCACGCAACAGATGACCGGCAACAATCATCTTATCGACGAGAGTTGTTTTTCCGTGGTCTACGTGGGCGATAATTGCAATATTGCGAAGTTTTTGCATAATAGTTGAAGAAATAAATCGTGCAAAGTTAATAAATAATCACGAAAAATGTCTATTTTTGTTCACTATTCAACGCTGATATATGACAAATTACACCCTAAATATCAAAGACAGAAGCTCGGTTGTCATTGGCGAGGTGGGAACTTTGCTCGCCGAGATGCTCCCGTCGAAGCCCATTGTGGTCATATCCGATACGAATGTTGACCGCCACTATCACTCTCTTATTGAGCCTTATCCACATATCCTACTGCCTTTGGGCGAGAGTGGTAAGACGCTCAGTACCGTAGAGAATATCTACCGACGTTTTGTGGAGTTGGGTGTCGACCGTTCGTGGTTTGTCTTGGGCATAGGAGGTGGTATAGTAACCGATGTTACGGGCTTCGCTGCTTCGACCTTTATGCGAGGTCTGCCCTTCGGCTTTGTCTCTACGACGCTGCTCGGTCAGGTCGATGCCAGCGTGGGCGGTAAGAATGGTGTCAATCTCGATGGCTATAAAAATATGGTCGGCTGCTTCTCGCAGCCCGAGTTTGTGGTGTGCGATGTCAATATGTTAAAGACGCTCTCCGATAGAGAGTTCCGTACAGGTTTGGCAGAGATTATCAAGGCGGCAATCATAGCCGACGAGGAACTCTTTGCGATGTTGGAGTCGTGCGATTTCTCTCGCCTCAAGGGTGATGAGAAGTTGCTCCGCGAGATACTCTTTCGTGCTATTAAAATCAAGGCTGCCATCGTGGAGTGCGATGAGCGTGAGGCGGGTGAGCGACGTAAGCTCAATTTAGGTCATACGTTGGCTCACGCCATAGAGAAGTGCACCTCGAAGCTCAACCACGGTGAGGCTGTCGCTGTTGGTCTACACCTTATCACACAGCTCGCTGTCGAGCGTAACCTCTTAGCGTGGGAGGATGCTCACCGTATCGATGCGTTGCTGGAGCAGGCAGGATTTAGTCTTGAGTCGCCTGTGCCTATGCGAGAGTTGCTTGCGGCAGTGTCGAAGGATAAGAAGAGCGAGGGTAGTGATATACATATCGTGCTACCTACTGCGATAGGTGCTTGTTGTGTCGATAAGATGCCACAGAAGGAGTTTGCTAAATATTTCAAGTAGCTGCGAGATGGAGAAGTTTCAACCCTATGCTATCGGCGACGAGCAGACGGCGGAGTTCTCGCTCTGTGGCGATGTGAAGGCTGGTTTTCCTTCGCCCGCAGAGGATATAGGCGAGAAGTTGGACCTTGTGAAGTTGTTGGTTCGCCACCGTGCCTCGACATTCTTTTTTCGTGTGAGTGGCGTCTCTATGGTCGAGGCAGATATGGATGAGGGAGATATATTGATTGTCGACCGTAGCATAGAACCATATAATAACTGTAAGGCGATATGTTTCATCGATGGCGAGTACACCGTAAAACGTGTCGAGATACACGAGCAGGAGATACGCCTTATGCCAGCCAACGAGAGTATCAAGAAGTATAAGCCTATCATCATTACTCCCGATAACACGCTCGTTATCTGGGGTGTCGTTACCTATATAATCAAACGAGCATAATATGTTTGCCCTTGCCGACTGCAATAATTTTTTTGTGTCGTGCGAGCGGGTGTTCCGTCCCGAACTCAACGGCAGACCGGTCATTGTTCTCTCGAATAATGACGGCTGTGCCATTGCCCGCAGTAACGAGGCTAAGGCGTTGGGTATCAAGATGGGAGCTCCTATGTTTAAGATTCGTGATATCGTGCAGCAACATCGCGTCGAGGTCTTTTCGGGTAATATGGCTCTCTATGGCGATATGTCGCGACGTGTCCGATGGACTTTGGAGGAGTTTGTTCCATTTATCGAGGTCTACTCCATCGATGAGGCTTTTATGGATTTGCGAGGACTCGATATAGCCGATTACGATGCTTTTGCCAAGGAGGTATCGGCTCGCTGTTGGCGTAACGTGGCTATCCCCGTGTCGGTCGGGGTGTCGCACACCAAGACATTAGCCAAGATAGCCGCCTCGCTCTGTAAGAAATATCCCAAGCTGCGTGGTGGGTGTTTTATGGCTCGCGAGCAGGATATAGAGAAGGTGTTGCGACGTTATCCTGTGGGTGATGTGTGGGGTATCGGCAGAAGGTCGGTTGCAAAACTAATGGATATGGGCGTGCAGACAGCGTGGGATTTCACGCGACTCGGGGAGGGTTTGGTGCATCGCGTATTCGGTCTGTCGGGCTTACGCACGTGGCGGGAGCTGCGTGGCGAGAGTTGCATCGAGCTGGATGATAGTGGCGAGGGGCGACAATCAATATGTGTGTCGCGTAGCTTCTCGCGTGAGATAACCGACTGTGTGGAGCTCTCGGAGCAGGTGGCAACATTCGCTGCCAAGGCGGTGGAGAAGTTACGTGCCCAGCACTCGGCGTGTGTCGAGATGGTGGTCTTTGCCTCGACCAACCGTTTTCGTGATGATGAGCCGCAGACCTCGCTCAGTCGTGCAGTGTTGTTCGATGTGGCGACAGCCGACCATCGTAGGATTATCTCTTCGGCGGTGGGTGCTATGCGAGATATCTTCCGCAGCGGCTATGGCTATAAGAAGGCGGGTGTGGTAATCACAAAACTCATCCCCGAGAGCGGTGTGATACACTCTCTGTTTGAGGATGGGCAGGCGCGGCAACGCGACACTAAACTCTCGGCTGCCCTTGATAGTATCAAACGCGATTTCGGACGCGATGCGGTACGTTTCGCTTCGCAGGGCTCAGGTGAGATAATATCTTCGCACGAGCGACAGTCGCCTCACTATACTACCCTGTGGAGCGATTTACCTAAGGTGAGCGTTAAATAGAGAGAAAAACAAAAGCGAAGTGATTTAATCACCTCGCTATTGGTTTGATACAGTCGTATAACTTACTTCTTCTTCAGCTTCTTTACACCCTTGTCAGCAGGTGTCGCCTCGCGAATTGAGATGGCGAAACCGCCACCGCGAGCCATCGCAATCTCGGTTACGCTCTTCGCTGTAACCTTACCGCTATAAATAACGTATGCCTCGGGATTTGTCGCATAGTCAGCATCCTTTGCGTCGGCATATACCGTAGCGACATACTCCTTGCCCTCGTCGAGGAAATCGAACGAGAGAGGCATTGTGCGTGCGTTATCGTCGCTCACGCCTCCTACATACCACGACTCAGAGTTCTTATCCTTACGTGCAATAACAACGTAGTCGCCAGGCTCGGCTGCTAAATAGCGGCTCTCGCTCCACTCGACAGGCACATCGACGATAAATTGGAATGCGTCGATATACTGCTCATAGTGCTCAGGCATATCGGCTGCCATCTGCAATGGAGAGTAGAGTGTAACGTAGAGTGCCAACTGATTAGCCAATGTGCTCAACACCTTTGAGTTGTGTCCTGGCACGAATGACGATATATCCATACGGAAGATACCAGGCGTGTAGTCCATAGGACCACCCTGCAGACGGGTAAATGGCAGGATTGTTACGTGGTGAGGGTGGTTGCCACCAAATGACTGATACTCTGTACCACGTGCCGACTCGTTGCCGATGAGGTTAGGGTATGTACGGCACAGACCTGTTGGACGTACAGCCTCGTGAGCGTTGACCATAATCTTATACTCGGCAGCCTTCTTTATGGCGTAGAGGTAGTGGTTGTTCATCAGCTGTCCGTAGTGATACTCGCCACGTGGGAAGATGTTACCCACATAGCCGCTCTTTACAGAGTTGTAACCGTTGTCGACCATAAACTGATAAGCCTTATCCATATGACGCTCATAGTTGCGGATACTTGCCGATGTCTCGTGGTGCATCATAAGACGCATACCACGCTCGTTAGCATATTTCTGCAACTCTGGCAGGTTGAAGTCGGGGTAAGGAGTAACAAAGTCAAAGACATAATCTTTGTGCTGACCGAACCAATCCTCCCAGCCGATATTCCAGCCCTCAACCAAAAGCTGGTCGAAGCCATACTTCGATGCGAAGTCGATATAACGCTTCACATTCTCGTTCGTAGCACCGTGAGTGCCGTTTGGCTTGAGTGCGGCAAAGTCCACCAAGTCCAGCTTCACGTTACCCTCGTTGGCATAAGCCCAGGTGTTTTTGTTGGTGATAAGCTCCCACCATACACCCATATACTTCACAGGCTTAATCCACGATGTGTCCTCCAGAGCACAAGGCTCGTTGAGGTTGAGTGTCAGACGTGATGCGAGCAACTCGCGTGCGTCATCGGTGATGACCGCTGTACGCCAAGGTGTCTTGGCTGGTGTCTGCATATACGCTTTGTTACCTATTGCATCGGGGGTGAGCCACGATGTGAAGACCTTTGTCTCGGGGTTGTAGAGCAGGTGCATACAAGAGTAATCCACCAATGCAGCCTCGTGCAGTGTGATGTAGATACCCTCGTCAGACTTCATCGTGAGGGCAGTCTGCACGCCCCAATCCGAGAAGCGTGTTGTCGAGGCATTACCCGATACGTGGTCGGCAGCTATCGCACCCATCTCCGAGAGACGAGAGTCGAAATAGTCATACTCCTGTGTGTCGTAGTCGCCAGGCATCCAGAATGCACGGTGGTCGCCTGTCAGAGCAAACTCGGTACGCTCCTCCTTAACGGTGAAGTATGTCAGCCCCTCCTGTCGTGGGAACTCGTAACGCAGACCGTAGCCGTCGTCGAAGAGTCGGATGCGGATATCCATCTTGCGAGCGGTAGCCTTCTGTTCGAGGTGTACCAAAAGCTCGTTGTAGTGGTTGCGGATAGCTGTCTCCTCGCCCCACACAGGCTCCCACGTCTCATCAAAAGTGCTCTGCTCTGAGCCGAGGATGGTAAAACCATCGAGCAAATCCTCTGCACCGTTGAGGTAGAAGCCTAAGCGGCTCTCCAAGATTACGGGTGCACCCTTGTAATCTACCTTGTAGGTAGGTGTGCCCTCGTTGAGGGAGAAGGTCAGTGAGAGCTCTCCATCGGGCGAAGTGATGTTCTGTGCCGCGATGTTCGACACATTGATTGCCATAGCGAAGGCAATCATCAAAACAAAAAATCTCTTCATATATCTCAATCTTTTTAGTTTTTTATCGCAGGCGACAAAGATACACAATAGATTTGAAAGTTGAAAATTTGATTTTATCTTTGCGATAGCATTTTATTTGCTTAATTTTCGTATCTTTGCATAAAACTATGTGGGCATACTATGGATAACAATAGGATAATCAAAAATATAGAGAGTGATGCCGACTTTGAGCAGAAGATTCGCCCCCAGAAGCTGGGTGCTTTTTCTGGTCAGGATAAGATTGTCGAGAATTTGAAAGTCTTCATCCAGGCAGCTCTTATGCGTGGCGACTCACTCGACCACGTGCTGTTGCACGGACCTCCGGGCTTGGGCAAGACCACGCTGGCGAATATCATCGCCAACGAGATGGGGGCACAGCTGAAGATAACCTCGGGTCCCGTGTTGGATAAGCCAGGCGATCTGGCAGGACTGCTTACTAATCTGGATGCCGGTGATGTGCTCTTTATTGATGAGATTCACCGCCTCAGCCCTATTGTCGAGGAGTATCTCTACTCGGCTATGGAGGATTATAAGATAGATATCGTGTTGGATAAAGGACCCTCGGCACGCTCTATCCAGATTGAGCTCGCTCCGTTTACTCTTGTAGGTGCTACCACACGTAGCGGTTTGCTCACTTCGCCATTGCGTGCCCGCTTCGGTATCAACTGCCACCTGGAGTATTACGACTCGACGGTGCTCTCGCAGATAGTCAAGCGTTCGGCACGTATCATCGACATCTCTATTGATGATGATGCCGCCGTTGAGGTGGCTCTGCGTTCACGTGGTACGCCCCGTATTGCCAATGCCCTGCTGCGTCGCGTAAGGGACTTTGCGATGGTTAAGGGTGAGGGTCATATCGACTTGGAAATCACTCGTATAGCCCTCAATGCCCTGAATATCGACTCGCGTGGATTAGACCATATGGACAATAAGATTTTGGGTACTATCATCGAGAAGTTCAAGGGTGGACCTGTCGGTTTGAACACTATCGCCACAGCTGTGGGCGAGGAGGCAGGTACTATCGAGGATGTCTATGAGCCATTCCTCATTAAGGAGGGTTTCATCAAACGTACTCCCCGTGGCAGGGAGGCGACAGAACTTGCCTACCGACACCTCGGTTTGACACCTCAGGTGGAGGAGGGAAAACTCTTCTGATAAGAGCGATAAACAAAATGTTGAGGCTGTTGCAACTTTCATATTGCAACAGCCTCTTTTGTGTGTAAAAATGGTCGGTCAATATAGAATTATATTGCCTTGTGCACTTTTTTTAGGATTTGTACGACTTTTTTTGTGATTAATCCAAATAAAATGCCTATCTTTGGTAGATTAAAAAACATAATGTCGCTTTTCCTTTGGAGGGAACGGGCGATGGGTGGGAAAGGAGTAGGTTCAGTGAACGAAAAAAGGGCGTATGAAACGCCCTGGGTGTGATCCCGAAAGGATTCGAACCTTCATCGTAAGAACCGGAATCTTATATTCTATCCATTGAACTACGGGACCTCAGTGCAAAGATAGAACAAATTTTTTTATAGGGCAAATATGACAACAGCTTGGGAGCGTCTTAGTAAAGTTATAGAGTGGAGTGGGATGACTGCAAATTTCTTCGCACACCACATAGGCTTGAAGCGTGCCGAGATAATCTACCAGATTAAGTTTGGTAAGATGGGTATCTCGCTCAAGTTTGCACAGCGTGTAGCAGAGTATTTCCCGCAGATAAGCGTCGGTTGGCTCCTCTCGGGTGAGGGTCAAATGTTTGTCAGCGAGAAGGCAACGGTGCCTCTTTATAAGGCTATCGAGTCGCTTCACGATGAGAGGGCTATGCCCGAGATGCAGCTCAGCGTGCCGCATCTTTCTGCGTGCGATTGTGCCTTCCGCAACACCGATGACGCTATGGCGGGACAGGTGCAGGCGGGGGAGGTCGTATTTTTGGCAAAAACAGACGTTAATGCTCTCGGCGAGGGTGTGTTGTGTGTTGTGGAGCATCCCGAATTTGTACTTTTGCGTCAGGTAGCCTATGTCGATGGCGAGTCGCTACGCTTGGCGGCAGCTTCTGCCGAGGTAGAGGATGTCGTGCTGCAGAAGGCTGATGTGAAGAGTGTCTATCGCGTGGTAGGCAGAATGATAATGTATTAACTAAAAACAACATTGATATGAAAATCAAGACTAAAGAGAATGCTTCGTTATTGATGGCATTGGTGCCTACACTCCTCCTGGTGGGTGTTATGGTATGGCAGGATGTTGCTTGGTGGATAACTCTCATCGCGGCTGTGGCTGTGTTTGGTTTGTTGTCGGTCTACTTCCTCTTGATGATGAAGTCTTATGTGGCATATAAACTCAAGCCAATCTACTCGATGGTGCTTTCACGCGATGTGCACACTACGGAGATTGTCGACGAGATGAAGGATAAGCACGTCGAGAATATCTCGGAGGAGCTCACAGCGTGGGTTAACGATAACGATAAGGAGATTTCACGTCTGAAGGATAACGAGGCGTTCCGTAAACAATATTTAGGCAATGTGGCTCACGAGCTTAAGACCCCTATTTTCAACATTCAGGGCTATATCTCAACGCTCTTGGACGGTGGTTTGGAGGATGAGCTTATCAACCGTAAATATCTCGAGCGTGCCGAGAAGAGTATCGACCGTCTGATAAATATCGTGAACGACCTGGATACAATCTCAAAGTTGGAGAACGATATGAACCGTCTGAAGATGGAGCGTTTCGATGTCGTGGCTTTGGCTAAGGAGATTGTCGAGCAGCTGGAGATGGAGGCGTCGAAGCGTAAGATTCAGCTTATTGTTAAGGGTGCCGACTCGCTGCCATCGAAGTTCTGGGTTGTTGCCGATAAGCACTACACAGGTCAGGTCTTGGTCAACCTCATTATCAATGCTATCCACTACGGTAAGGAGGGTGGCTTCGTGAAGATTAATTTCCGTGATATGTTGGGCAAGGTGCTGGTTGAGGTTGAGGATAATGGCGTAGGTATCTCCAAGGAGGATATGCCACGTATCTTCGAGCGTTTCTATCGTGTCGATAAGGGCCGCTCTCGTGAGCAGGGTGGTACAGGTCTTGGCTTGGCTATCGTGAAGCATATCGTTGAGGCTCATGGCGAGCGTATGAACGTGCGTAGTGAGTTGGGCGTAGGCACTACATTTGCCTTTGCTATCAAGACTAAGGAGGAGACAACAAACTAAGTATATCGCTGATAGGGTATGAGTGAAATGTTATACATAGTCTGGGATGTCGACCCTGCGATGTTTACTATCGGCAGCTTCGAGCTCCGTTACTATGGTCTTATGTGGGTGCTTGCTCTGCTGTTGGGCGAGCGTATTATGACCGTCTTTGCGTCGCGTGAGGGTTACTCTCCAAAGATTATTGAGACAGGCTTCATCTGGATTATTTTGGGTGCAATCTTGGGTGCACGTATCGGTCATTGCTTGTTTTACGAGTTCGACTACTATATCACCAAGCCTTGGGCTATGCTCACCGAGATACGCAACGGTGGTATGGCGAGCCACGGCTCGGCTATCGGTATGTTGCTCGGTATGTGGATTACATCACGTAAGTGCAAGATGCCATATATATGGTGGTTAGACCGCCTGATGATACCCGTTGCTATTGGCGGTATGTTCGTGCGTATCGGCAATCTGCTTAACTCGGAGATTGTAGGCTCGACGACGACCCTGCCTTGGGGCTTTAAGTTTATGCGTCTGAGGGAAAATTTGGGCTTGCCTGTCGATATGGTGCCTGCACAACATCCGACGCAGCTCTACGAGGCTATCTGCTATCTGATAACTTTCGTTGTGCTTGTATGGCTCTACTTTAAGAAGGATATGGCACGCCGTAAGTCGGGCGTTATGTTTGGTGTGGGTGTTCTGGGTATCTTCCTTACGCGTTTTTTCATCGAGTTGGTGAAGCTCGACCAGGAGGAGTTTGAGGCTGATATGTTGCTCAATATGGGACAGTTGCTCAGTATCCCATTTATTATTATGGCTATATGGTGTATCTGGAAGGGTAGCCGCGGAGGTTTCCCTATCGGTATGCCTACAAAATTCAATAAAAGGTAACAAGTTATGGTTGGAGAGGTTAATAAGATAATTTACAACGCATTGGTTAGCGGTCGAGGCATCTATTTGCCCGAGGTCGGTACGCTCTATGTAGAGCGTCAGGCGGCACGTCGTATCTCATCCCATAAGCTCCTCTCGCCTCGCAATGTCGTGGCATTCTCCTCTCAGGAGAGGGCTGACTCGTTGGTGAGCGAGATTGTGCGTATAGCTATGTGTAGCCAGGAGCAGGCACAGGATATCTATTCTCGTTGGCTCTCCAAGACTCGCCACGAAAACCATCTTCAGATTGAGGGTGTGGGCGAGCTTGTTGACAAGAGTTTCCGTATGGAGGATGGCTTTACGCGACTTATAAACCCTAATGGCACAAAGACTCTCATTATTAAGAGTGGCTCTCATTGGTGGATTTATCTGCTATGCCTTGTCTGCGTTGCTATCTCGGGCGGATTGTTCTACTACGCCTATATGGGTAATCCGCGAGCACCGAGGGCAGAGGCGGAACACCCTGTTGCCGTGGTAACTACTCCTGCGGAGGAGGTCGCTGTGGCAGATTCGCTCGCTGTTGCGGCTGCTGATAGTTTGTCCACAGCGGTTATGCCCGAGAGTGTTGAGGCTGCTACGCCTACTGTTGCGGCAGAGCCCGTTGTCGAGGCGTCGGCTTCTGCGTTTAGCTATTATGTGGTCTATGGCGTCTTCTCTACCGAGCAGAATGCGGCGAAGGGAGTCGAGCAGGCACAACGTAAGGATGAGACGGTGGAGTGTCGCGTTATACCTTATAAAAATAAATATATGGTAACCATCTTCGGCAGCAACTCTTCGTCGGAGTGTCAGCGTTATGTCAACCGCTCTCCTATCGCAGGCTTGTGGATTTATAGTGCGAAGTAATGAGTCTGGCTCGCTGCATATCGGGGCTTATCGATAAGTTCTACGTCAAGCCTTTTTCAACCATCTTCTCGCCGCAGATTTTCCGTTATGCAGCGTGCGGAGGTGGTAATATGGTGCTGGATGTGGTGTGGTATTTCTTAGTCTACCACTATGTCGTAGCCAAGCAGTTTGTTGTCGTGGGCGATGTGGTTATCTCGCCCCACGTGGCTACGCTTTTAGTCGTCTTCCCGATTACCTTTTTCATAGGGTTCTGGCTCAATCGCAATGTGGTCTTTTGTGCTGTGCAGTATAGCGGTTGGCGACAGATTGTGCGTTATGCTCTGTCGGTTGTAGGCTCGCTATTGCTTAACTATCTGTGTATTAAGTTTTTTGTCGAGGTGTGTGGTATCTGGCCTACCCCTGCCAAGGCACTTACTACTGTTGTTACTGTCTCATATAGTTACGTAGCAGGCAGATATTTTACCTTTCGTAAGCAGAACTCATAGAAACGACCAAATAGGTCAATTTGTGCTCTAAAAAGTTTCACTCTATTACCTCGATTTAGGTTACATTTGCAGCCATAAATCGAGGTTCTTTTTTGTCCTGTATTCAAATTTGTGTTGTTCCGTGTAATATCGACCAACCAAGTCGCATTGGTCATTTTGTACACTAAATGGGTAGAAAACGCAAAAACTTGAAAACTTTTTTTGTTTTTCAGTTTTCTATTACTATTTTTGCACGCGTTAAATAGTGTAAAGAGTATGACACAACGAGAAAAAGTAGTGCAGCACGTAGCCCAGGTGATTGTTACACTTGGTATCAAGTCTGTGCGTATGGATGACGTAGCCAACGAGATGGGTATGTCGAAACGTACTTTGTATGAGCTTTTCGGCGATAAGGAGGAGCTGCTCTACGAGGGCATAGTATGTTATATGGAGCAGCGATATGCCGAGTTGTCGGCTAAAGCCGAGCAGTTGAACAATATGTTGGAGATCTTGCTTGAGAGTGTTAAGTCGTTGTGTAATAATGGACATTCGGGTGATGTGGAGTGTCGTCTTACGACCAATTTGAAGAAATTCTACCCCAATGTCCACGAGCGTGTGCAGCGTTATCACGCCGACAGAGGCTTGAATGGCTTGCAATATGCTCTTGACAAATGCCGTGAGGAGGGCTATCTCGACGAGCACGTCGACATTGAGCTTATGGCACGATTGTTCCTAACTACGGCGGGTGTATTGATGAGTAATCGCGATATCGTTTTGCCCGAGAATGTTACTCGCGAGGAGGCGTTTGGTGCTATGGTAGTTAATTTCCTGCGAGGCTTGGCTTCGCAGAAGGGTTTGCAGCTCATCGACGAGATATTGGCTCGCGAGCCACGCCCTGCAACACTCGAGGAGAGAAGAAACAAAAACGTTAATTAGGTATAAAATTTTATTGGTATGAAAAATCTCTTTTCTACGTTACTGACGCTTCTTTGCGTCGCTGTAGCGGTGCCAACGATGGCACAGGAGACAGCCTCTGAGCCCCAGCCACAGCAGGATGCTCAGGTGCTGATGTTGACTTTGGAGGATGCACTGCGTATTGCTTTGGAGGAGAATCCGACGGTGCAGATTGCCGACCAGACGGTCGAGGCAAAGAAGTATGCTAAGCGTGGTACTTATGCCGCTTTGTGGCCTGAGATATCAGCTTCGGCTACTTATCAGCGTTACATCAAGAAACAGCGTCTGCACTTCGCTGGTCAGACCATTGAGGTGGGTACAGCCAACAACTATAGTGCTGGTCTTCAGGCTGCTATGCCTGTTGTAAATGCCCAGTTGTGGAAGTCATTGAAGCTCTCGGCTATGGATGTCGAGTTGGCTGTTGAGCAGGCTCGTGGCTCACGTGTCGATATGGTGGAGCAGGTATCAAAGGCTTTCTACCAGGTGCTCTTGGCTAAGGACTCTTACAACGTCTATAAGCGAGTGTATGACAATGCTGTCGAGAATCATAAGATTGTTGAGAAGCGATATAAGGTGGGACAGGTTTCGGAGTACGACTACATCACCTCGCAGGTGTCGGTTGCTAATGCCGAGCCTAATGTGTTCAATGCACAGAACTCTATCGTGGTAGCTTTGTGGCAGCTGAAGGCTCTGCTGGGCTTGGATTTGGATAAGGATATCGACTGTGCGGGCTCACTCGCCGATTTCGAGGCTTTGATGAATGCTCATATCGATATGAATCTCAATCTGGATAACAACACTACAATTCGTCAGTTGGATATCCAGGAGCGTATGTTGGAGAAGTCGGTCGAGATGGTTAAGTCAACCAATTTGCCTACTTTGGCTCTCAGCATCAACTACAACATCACATCGATGGCAGAGGACTTCAAGTTCAGCAACTATCAGTGGAATCCATATTCGGTGGCTATCTTGAGCCTCAATATTCCTATCTTCTCGGGCGGTAAGCGTCGTGCAGAGTTGGCTCAGGCAAAGATTAATCTGCAGAATATCCAGCTTCAGCGTGAGAATGCCGAGCGTCAGCTGCATACCGCTATGATGCAGTATTCTACCACTATGGAGACCAACCTCAAGCAGTATCACGCCTCGTCGCAGACTATCTCGCAGGCTAAGCGTGGTTACGACATCGCTGTTAAGCGTTATGAGGTCGGCGGCGGTACTTTGGTCGACATCGATAACTCACAGTTGGCATATACTCAGGCGGAGTTGTCGCGTAGCACAGCTATCTACAACTACCTCGTAAATCAGGTGTCGCTTGAGAAGGTTAAGGGTACATTATCACAGGAAAACTAAAAAACAGAAAAAGATATGAAGATGAATCAAGTTTTTAAGACACTCCTCGTTGGATGTGTTTTTGTAGCAGGCGTTGCTTGCTCAGGCTCGGAGAAGAAGGCTGCTCAGCAAGAGAAGAAGGAGCCTGTACGTAAGGTAACAACCGAGGTTGCTACCGCTCAGGATGTTCAGCTCAAGAGCGTCTTTACAGGTAATGTCGAGGGTTATACCATCAACAACATCACCCCTCAGCAGCCACGTCGTATCTCTAAGCTGATGGTTGACGTAGGCGATAAGGTTTATGCTGGTCAGAAGGTTGCTGTTTTGGATGAGTCGGCTCTCTCTCAGGCTAAGGCACAGTACGATAACAATAAGGCATCTTTCGAGCGTGCCGACGAGCTCTATAAGTTCGGTGGCGAGTCGAAGGCTAATTGGGAGGCTGTGAAGACTGCCTACGAGGTGTCGAAGCTCACCTATGAGAACTTGCTGGAGAACACCACACTCACCTCGCCTATCTCGGGCGTTGTTACTGCACGTAACTACGACGAGGGCGATATGGTAGCAGGTCAGCCAATCTTTGTTGTTCAGAAGATTAACCCTGCAAAGATCTTCATCAACGTGTCGGAGAGCCTCTATTCATACGTGAAGAAGGGTATGGAGGTTGACGTTGTTGTCGACGCTCTTCCTTCGGAGACCTTCAAGGGTAAGGTATCACGCGTTACCCCATCTATCGACACTGCAACCCGCACTTTTGAGGTGGAGATTACCGTCGCAAATGGTAAGGAGCAGCTCAAACCAGGTATGTACGCACGCGTTACGATGAACTATGGTACACGTCATAGCATCGTTGTTCCCGACCAGGCTGTAGTTAAGTTGCTCGGCTCAGGCGACCGCCACGTGTATGTGTTGCAGGATGATGGCACAGCTAAGATTCACGTCGTTGAGTTAGGTGTTCGCGAGGGTGCTACCTACGAGATTTTGTCAGGCTTGGAGCCAGGTGATGTAATCATTACCTCTGGTAACACAGCATTGAAGGATGGAATGAAGGTTGAAATTGTTAATGAGTAATAGACGATGAATATTTATAAGACATCGGTTAAAAACCCGATTACGACCATAATCCTGTTCATCACGATAGGTATTATGGGTATGTTCTCACTCTCTCGCTTGGGTATCGACCTCTTGCCCGATATCGAGTCAAACGCTATGATGGTTATGACTTCGTATCCTGGAGCAAGTGCCGAGGATATTGAGAACAACGTTACTCGCCCTGTCGAGAACGTATTGAATGGTGTTGACCACCTGAAGCACATCACTTCAAACTCTAAGGAGAACATCTCTGTTGTGATGTTGGAGTTTGAGTATGGCTACGATATTGATGTTTTGGCAAATGATGTGCGTGATAAGCTCGATTTGCTCACCACACTACCCGATGGCGTGAGCCAGCCAACCATCTTTAAGTTCTCTTCTGATATGATTCCTGTCTTGATGGTGGGTGTTACCGCAGAGGAGAGTATGAGTGGTCTGTATAAGATTTTGGACGACCAGGTTGCTACACCTTTAGCACGTGTCAGCGGTGTGGGTACTGTATCTATCGCCGGTATCCCCGAGCGAGAGATTCAGGTCTATTGTAACCCTAATAAGTTGGAGGCATACGGTCTTACTATCGAGTCTATCTCGGCTGCTATCTCGGCTGCTAACCGTAACACCCCTGCGGGTACTTTCGACGTGGGCTCAAACGTCTACTCTTTGCGTGTTGACCACGAGTTCGAGGATCCATCGGAGTTGCGTCATCTTGTTGTAGGCTATCGCAATGGAGCACCTATCTATCTGAGCGACGTTGCCTCTATCGAGGATACCATCCAGGAGCGTATCCAGGAGGCATTTATCAATGGTGAGCAGGGTGGTATGATTATCATCCAGAAGAAGTCGGGTGCTAACGCTGTGGAGATTGCTACCGATGTTAAGGAGCACCTGGTACACATCCAGGAGACTCTTCCTTCGGATGTTAAGTTGACAACTATCGTCGACACATCAGATAATATTATCCACACCGTTAACTCGTTGCGTGATACTATTGCTACGACGTTCATCCTCGTGATGCTCGTTGTGTTCCTCTTCCTGGGACGCTGGCGTGCGACTATTGTTGTCGTGTTGACTATTCCAATATCACTGTTGGCAGCTATCGTTTACATCCTGGCTACAGGTGAGACACTCAACATCATCACAATGTCATCACTCTCTATCGCTATCGGTATGGTTGTGGATAACGCTATTGTGGTGTTGGAGAATATCACTTCGCATATCGACCGTGGAGCTATGCCTAAGCAGGCTGCTATCTTCGCAACCAAGGAGGTGGGTATCTCTGTGATGGGTGGTACGTTGACCACTATCGCGGTGTTCTTGCCTTTGACAATGGTTACAGGTATGGCGGGTATCTTGTTCAACTCAATGGGTTGGATGGTTACCATCACACTCGTTGTCTCGACAGCAGCAGCTATCACCTTCACTCCAGTGTTGTGTTCTTTGATGATGAAGAAGAATCCAAAGAAGGCTTGGTTCCAGGGTAAGATTGACGCTGTTATGGAGGCGTTCAATAAGGTTTATGGTGCGGCGTTGAAGTGGTGTGTAACGCATCGTTTTGTTGTTCTTTTGGGTGCTTTGCTCCTCTTTGTGGGCGTGATGTACGGCTTGGGCTCACAGCTCAAGACAGAGTTCTTCCCTGTGCAGGATAATGCTCAGATGAGTGCTACTATCGAGCTCCCTGTGGGTACACGTCAGGATATCACACGTGAACTTGCTCTCGAGTTGGAGAAGCGTATCCGCGAGGCTGTGCCCGAGATTAAGACTCTTTCTGTTCGTGAGGGACAGGCTGACTCGGACAACCTCTTCGCTTCGATGCAGGATAACGGTACTCACCTCATCACGATGAATATGGCTCTTCTGAAGAAGACCGAGCGTGAGCGTAAGCTCTCTGAGATTGGTGATGTTATTCGTGGCATCCTCAACGAGTACTCTATCATCCGCACCTACAATGTCAACGAGTCGGGCCAGCGAGGCGGTATGGGACAGAGTACAGTCGATATCGAGGTCTATGGTTACGATTTCGATATCACCGATAACCTTGCAAAGCAGATTCAGCAGATGATGCTCGGCTTGGATGGTTGCTCGGAGGTTACCGTGTCGCGTGATGAGTATACTCCGGAGTATCACGTCGACTTCGATTTGGAGAAGTTGGCTCAGAATGGTATCGACGTTACCACAGCCTCGGCTTACCTGCGTAACCGTATCAATGGCTCTGTTACCTCTTACTATCGTGAGGATGGTGATGAGTACGATATCCGTGTACGTTACGATAAGCCTTTCCGTGAGTCTATTGCCGATATTGAGAATATCACAATCTATAACTCTCAGGGCAAGGGCGTGAAGATTCGCGACCTGGGTAAGGTTGTCGAGTCATACTCACCTCCTACCATCGAGCGTAAGGACCGTGAGCGTTATATCACCGTTACGGGCGTTGTTGCTACGGGCTACGCTATGAGTGAAGTTATCGCCGCTACTACCGAGGGTATGGAGAGCATCGAGTTCCCTGCAGGTTATGTATGGCAGCTCAGTGGTACATACGAGGATCAGCAGGAGACCTTCGGCGACTTGTTCCTTTTGATGGCGTTGATGATTATCCTTGTGTATGTGATTATGGCATCGCAGTTTGAGTCGTTGGTAGACCCATTCGTTATTATGTTCTCTATCCCATTTGCTGTTGTCGGTGTTGTTATCGGTCTGGCTATTACGGGAGTACCTTTGAACGTAATGTCATTGTTGGGTATATTGATGTTGGTGGGTATCGTGGTGAACAACGGTATCGTGCTTATCGACTACACTATCCTCTGTCGTGAGCGTGGTATGGGTATCCTTGAGGCTGTTGTTACAGCAGGTCGAAGCCGTCTGCGTCCTATCTTGATGACCACTCTTACAACAGTGTTGGGTATGATTCCTATGGCGGTAGGTAATGGTGTAGGTTCTGAGATGTGGAACTCGTTGGGTATGTCTGTGGCGTGGGGATTGTCATTCTCGACCCTCATTACACTTATCTTCATCCCAACCCTCTACGCTACCTTTGCCGTACGTGGTGAGAAGCGTCGTCAGAAGAAGATGTTAAAGCAGCAAAACAGCTAAAAATTTCGCACTATGAAAGCAGTATTTATGTCGTGTAACCAGTCAATGTTTGACTCGGTACTCAATATGATGAAGGAGATGGACATTAAGGGCTTCACAGGCTGGGAGGAGCTTATCGGTGCAGGCTCTCGCGATGGCGAGCCCCATTTGGGCGACCACGCTTGGCCAGCAATGAACTCGGCTCTTATCTCTGTTATGGAGGATAAGAAGGCTGAGGAGTTCCTCGCTCGTTTGAAGCAGATGGATGAGCAGAGTCCGGAGCAGGGAATGAGAGCTTTTGCTTGGGATGTAACACAAATGATTTAATCATACATATCTTTTTATCGCAAGACGGGTGTTCGTAGGGGCATCCGTCTTGTTTTTTTGTGCAGAAAAAGTGGGAGTTATATTTCCTAAGTAGCGAAAAAATCACTACCTTTGGCTCTGATATGGCGTGAGCTTTTGTTAGGTGAGGCTCTTGCCGTCAAAAATCATTGTGATTATGTTCAAAGCAAGAAGCAATAAGAAGGTTATACTTCTCTTTCTGGGTGGACTCGTCGTGGGTTTTGCTGCTATGATTGTCGCTAACTACTATTGGGTCAACAGCTCAAAGGATGAGTCGTGTATGTCGTGTCATTACCATACCGATGCCGATGAGATGTGGCGTAAGTCGGTCCACTATAACAACGAGTCGGGCACTATCGTAGGCTGTGCCGAGTGTCATTTGCCACCCCAGGGCTCGCTCCACTATGCGTGGGCGAAGGCTTCGACCGGTGTGAAGGATGTATGGTCATATTGGACCAAGGATAAGGAGGAGATAGATTGGGAGAGTAAGGGCGATTTGGAGTATGCCCGTACCATAGTCTTCAATGAGTCGTGTGAGGCTTGTCATACTAATCTTCTGCCTAAGGGCGTGAGCGATGAGGCTATCATTGCCCACCTCTATTATGAGGAGAATCGCGATAAGCTCTCGTTGCAGTGTATCGACTGCCATCTCGACGCAGGACACTACAGCCCTAACTATGTCCACGGTCAGATGATGTCGGCTCCCGTAGCTACACAGGGTGAGATATATGCCGATTCGACTGTCGTTACTACGTTTGAGAACTATGTAGAGACCATCCCTGGCACTTCGGCTTCAATCAGTATGATTGCTATCCCTGGCGGGGAGTTCGTTATGGGTAGCTCTGCGGAGGAGTCTTTTGCTCGTGCTAACGAGATGCCTCAGCGTCGTGTTACGGTGTCGCCATTCTTTATGGCTGAGGTCGAGATTACCTGGGATCAGTATTGGGCATTCTATGGCGAGACAATGAGCGAGGGACGTACCTCTCCTGCCGAGGTCTATGCCAATAACTCACGTGAGGATTTGGATGCTGTGAGCGGACCTACCGCACCTTTCGGCTCGCCCGATCAAGGCTGGGGTATGGGTAGCCGCCCTGCAATCACTATGACGCACTATGCTGCCGAGACCTTCTGTAAATGGTTGTCGTTGAAGACCGGTAAGCACTACCGCCTTCCTACCGAGGCTGAGTGGGAGTATGCTGCCCGTGGAGGCACCTCTACACCTTACTTCTTCGAGGGCGATGCGGCAGATTATTCCGATAAGGGCTTCTGGCGTAACTTCTTTGCTGCCGAGACCGATGTCATCAAGGAGTACGCTATCTATGCGGGCAATAGTCGCAATCGTACTGCCGATCCAAGTGCTGTTAAGGCAAATCCTTTCGGCTTGAAGAATATGCTGGGTAACGTTATGGAGTACTGCTCCGATTGGTATGCCGAGGATGCCTATTCACAGCTTGCTGATGGTGCTGTAGACCCCAAGGGTCCTGCGGAGGGTAGTGAGCACGTCGTGCGAGGTGGTAATTACAGCTACGATGCGTCGGCTATACGCTCGGCGTTCCGTGCCAGCACTCATCACGCCAATTGGTTGCGTACCGACCCACAAAATCCTAAGAGTATCTGGTGGTACTCCAACGTCAAGGGCGTAGGCTTCCGCGTGGTATGTGATGTGCCCGAGGGCGTTGTTGTTGAGTAGAACAAACAAAATAACAATATAAAACTATTAACTATGAGTAAGAAGATTTCAAGAAAGGACTTCCTTTCGTATTCAGCTTTGCTTGGTGTGTCGGCTGTTGTCGGCAGCTCACCTATTTTGACCTCTTGTAGCGGTGGCGATAAGACTCCTGCGTTGAAGCCATTGCGTGAGGCAGGCACATACTACGTGCCCGATATGCCCGATAAGGCTTATGAGGGTCGTGAGATTAAGGTTGGCTTGATTGGCTGTGGTGGTCGTGGTACAGGTGCTTTGAACGATGCTTTGCTGGCTGCTGATGGTGTGAAGGTTGTCGCTTTGGGTGATGTCTTTGCAGATAGAATTGAGGGTGTACGTCGCTGGTTGAAGGATAGCTATGGTCAGGAGGTCGCAGACGATAAGTGCTTCGTGGGTTTTGATGCCTATAAGAAGGTTATTGATGCAGGTATCGACTACGTCATCTGCACCACTCCTCCTGTGTTCCGTCCACAACAGTTTGCATATGCTACACAGCAGGGTGTAAGCTCATTCCTCGAGAAGCCTATCGCAGTTGATGCTGCCGGCTATCGTAGCATTATGGCTACTGCTCGCCAGGCTAAGGCTAATGGCTTGGTTGTCGTTACGGGTACTCAGCGTCATCACGAGCGTTCTTACGTCGAGGGCTTCAAGAAGGTTCAGGAGGGACTCATCGGTGATATCGTTAGCGGTGCAGTATATTGGAATCAGGGACAGTTGTGGTATCGTAACCGCGAGGCTGGCTGGAGTGACGTGGAGTGGATGATTCGCGACTGGGTTAACTGGAAGTGGCTCTCGGGCGACCATATCGTTGAGCAGCACGTTCACAATATCGACGTATTCTTGTGGATGAGTGGTCTTAAGCCACAGCGTGCTACTGCTCAGGGTGCACGTCATCGCCGCGTTACAGGCGACCAGTTCGACCAGTTTAGTGTAGATTTCGAGTTTGAGAATGGTGTTCGTCTGCATAGTGTATGCCGCCAGATTAACGGTTGTAGCTCTTGCATCGGCGAGTTCATTCAGGGTACTAAGGGTAGCTGGTCGGCTATGAACAACGAGCACGTTATCAAGGATTTGGAGGGCAATGTGCTTTGGAAGTATGACTTCTCGGCTGAGGAGCAGAACTTCAAGCAGCGTAACCCATACACTTTGGAGCACGTCGATTTGATTAACCACCTCCGTAAGGGCACAAGCCACGTCGAAGCTGAGGAGTGTGCAATCTCTTGCCTGGCAGGTATTATGGGACGCGAGGCTGCTTATACGGGTGCTACCGTTAATTGGGACGAGATTAGCGGTGCGGATATGAACTTCCTGCCTGAGAAACTTGAGTTGTGCGATGTCGATATGTCGCAGTATAAGGTTCCCGTTCCAGGAAACAAATAGTATGACTTCGTGCTGGCGGTGGGGTAGCTCTCCGCCAGCTGTTTAGCAAAATATAGTATGAATAGAAAGGAATTTTTGAAGCGTTCGCTCTATGGTGCAGCCTCTGTTGTCGCTGCTACGTCGGTTGTCGGCAACCTCACCTCTTGCTGTGGGAAGCAGCCTTTGGCAGAGCCCAAGTCGGAGTGTGAGCTTAAGCTCTCGTTGCAGGAGTGGGTTATGTATGGCGACACTCTGGAGGAGAAACTCGATAATATGGAGCAGCTGGGCGTTGTCGGCTTGGAGCTTGGTGGCAGGGGTTTAGCGTCGCGTGTAGGCGAGATTAAGCAGGCGTTGTCTAACCGCAACATCAAGGTGTCGGCTATCTGTGCCGGCTTCGATGGTTTCATCTTGGCTGAGGATGCTCAGGTGAAGGCGGCGTTTGACTCTTCGATGCGTGAGATCGTCGCTGCTGCTGCCGAGGTAGGCTCTACGGGCGTTATTATGGTCCCTGCTTTCAATGGTCAGAGACCTTGTAAGCCCCACACTCTCGAGACTCGTGAGTATCTCTGTGAGCAGATGCACGATTTGGGCGAGTATGCTTTGAAATGTGGAACTACTGTCATCCTTGAGCCGCTCAACCGCCAGGAGGCACACTACCTGCGTCAGGTTGCCGATGCGGCAGCTATTTGTCGCGACTCGCAGAGTGCGGGTGTAAAGTGTATGGGCGATTTCTGGCATATGAAGGAGGAGACCTCGGACTACGCTGCTCTGATAGCCGCTGGCAGGGATTATCTTCAGCACGTTCACATAGCCTCGCGTGGTCGTCGTATGATTCCTGGTGAGGATGGCGAGTTGGATAACTATATCGATGGTTTCAGAGCCTTGAAGGAGCTCTGCTATCCATACTATGTCAGCTTCGAGTGCGGTTGTGGTGGCGAGCGTGAGCCGCTCATCAACTCGGCTGTTGCTATGCTGCGTGAGCAGTGGAGTAAGGCTTAAATATGCGTCGCTATGCGGGCGGGCTATAAAAGAGCTTTTTTGCAGTGTCTACTCCTATTTTGTGTAGGAGTGATACTGCAAATTTTCTTTGGCGGCGTGCCTGTCTCGGCTCTTGCCTATCCCTGGAGCGTTGTTGTCGCCCTTGTTTATGGCTATATGTTGGTGCTTGGCTATGTCCTGGCACGTAAGGCTCGGTGGCTTCGCTCTCTGTTTGATGCGAGGGCTTCTGTTGCTACGCTCACCTCTATGATACTACTATGCATCATCTTCGGTCTTGTTCCGCAGACTCACTCTTCGGCAGGTTTTCTGGGTGCTTTGGGCTTTACCGCTATGAGCCACTCCTATCCCTTCTGCCTTATGCTCGCCTATTTCATTACCTGTTTAGGCTTTAAGACAATAGACGATGTGCGTCATTGGCGTGAGCAACGCCTCACGACGTTGCTCGTGCACGTGTCGGTCTTTGTCGCTCTGGCGGCTTCGTTCCTCAGTAGTGGCGATAAGCTACGTCTGAAGGTCGTTGTCCCTGTGGGACATACCGTTCACATGGGCTATGACGCCGATAATTCGCCTGTGGAGCTTCCTTTCACTCTTAAGCTCGAAGAGTTTTCACTCGAGAGCTATGCACCTCGCTTGGCTCTCTATGACCTTCGTGGCGAGGGCGTCAGCGAGTCAAATCTCTCGTTGGAGGATATGTCGTGTGGTGCTATTGATGGTTTCGATATTGCTGTCGAGCAACTACTTTCCGATGCTGTGCCTTCGGCTGATGGCTTTGTGGAGAGTGTGGAGGAGGGTAGTGCTCCTGCCGCTCGTGTCGCGGTACGCACCCCTTGGGGTGATGTCGTTCACGGCTGGGTATCTTCGGGCTCTTTCCGCTTTGAGCCGCAGTCGCTCGGCGTTACACCTCACGTGGCTTTAGTTATGCTTCCCCAGGAGCCCAAACGCTATCTCTCTCGCCTCACCATTACCGAGCAGGGTGGTGTCGCTACGTCGCACGATGTAGCTGTTAACTCGCCTGCACGCGTCGGTGCGTGGCATATCTACCAGTCGGGCTACGATACCGAGCGAGGTCGTTGGAGTCGTATCTCGGTGCTGGAGTGTGTGCGTGATGGGTGGTATGGTGTTGTCAGCGGTGCTCTGTGGGCTATCTTGTTGTCGGGCTGTTTGATGTTCTTACGCCCTAAATCTAAAACTTCGGAGGAGTAGCACGTGGGATGGGATTTCTTACATATCTACGCTCTTGTGGCAGCTCTGCTTATGATTACGGGTGCTGTCGCGGCTCTTCGTGGTCGAAGGGCGGCTGCTATCTCTCTCTCGGCTGCGGGCTCTGTTGTGCTCTTAGCTTTTGTCGTGGGCTTGTGGATGGTGCTTGAGCGACCTCCGTTGCGTACTATGGGCGAGACGCGTCTGTGGTACTCGTTCTTCCTCTCTGTGGCAGGTGCTGTTGTCTATCTGTTGTGGCGTTATCGTTGGATACTCTCTTTCACGACACTCTTGTCTACGGTCTTTTTGTGTATTAATCTCTTCAAGCCCGAGATTCATAGTAAGTCGCTTATGCCGGCGTTGCAGAGTGTATGGTTTGTGCCTCACGTCGTGGTCTATATGATGGCTTATGCCCTGCTTGGTGCGGTAACACTTTTCGCTATCTATCTGTGGCTGCGACGCGATGAGCCTCAACGCCGCGAGGTCGCTATGTGCGATAATCTGGTGCGAGTAGGGTGGTCTTTCCTCACTGCCGGAATGATTATGGGTGCTTTGTGGGCAAAGCAGGCTTGGGGCGACTATTGGAGCTGGGACCCCAAGGAGACGTGGGCGGCGGCTACGTGGCTTGCCTATCTGCTCTATATGCACCTCCGCCGTGCCGAGCCTAAACAGTTAGATGTAACTTTTGCTCTCCTGTGCTTTGCTTTTGTGCTGTTGCAGATGTGTTGGTGGGGTATCAACTTCCTCCCCTCAGCCCAGGGCGGTATGCATAGCTATTAGAATTCAAAATTCAAAATTTAAGGTGGCGTTTACGCCATAGGCTTTAGTATCCTTTAATATCCCTTAATACCCTTCTTGAAAATAAGGACCGACCGAAAATTTCTTTTCAGTCGGTCCGCCACACTTAATTAATTTTACGTATGAAAGGGTTTCCTTTGGTCAACCCTCGTGGATTGCACCCCACCCAAGAGGTGCAACCCTATAGATTTGTAGGTAAATTATTACTCTCTCAAATCGAGTTGCTTAAATACTATACCATTCCTTACAAATGGGTACAGTACGAATTCAACTGTTATTAGTTATTCCTCCCAGATACAATCAGTGAATGTAACTGTTGCACGAGTTGTATCAACTGCGTAACCTGGGCAGAAAGTACAGCGTACGAACTCAGTGTTAGAGTATGGACGGCAGTACTTGTAACCTGAACCCTGGCCGAAGTAGCAGTCCACGAACTTAGCCTCGCCTGCAGTCTTAGCGAATGAAGTCCAACCGAAGAAAGAACAGTTATTAGCCTCGATAGTCTGGTACATGCCCTGGTCGCAAGAGATAGTGTAAGTTACATCTCTAAGAGTTACATTCTCCAAAACAACCTTCTCTGAGTGAGAGCTTGTGTGGTTGATGAAGATACCACGGAAAGAGCCGGTAACAGTAATGTTGCGAATGATACCACCGGTAGTGTTGATACCTGAATCCCAAGTACCACCGGCACCCTTGATGTTAAGAGTGTGACCAGCACCATCGATAGTCTGACCGTTCTTTACATTGATACCTGTTGTACCATAAGCATTGCTCATTGCAGCAGGCTCAATCTTGATATCGTTCAAAAGGTATACGCCCTCGTTTGCCTCCAATGCTGCAATAAGCTCGTCAGCTGTAGAAACAGGAGTACAACCGTTGATAGTGTAGATACCAGCCTCAGCAGCAGTGTTGTACTTCTGAACGAACTCAGTGCCATCGATAACAACCTTGCTACCCTGGCAACCGTTCAAAGTGTAACCACGACCTACATAACCCATATAATCGAGTGGGTTAGCAACTGAGCCATCAGAATTCTTTCCAGAAATCTTACCAGAGTAAGAGCAGTTCTCAAGTGTACATACATTCTTTGCACCATCTGCCCAACCACCTGCGATACCACCTACACGGTACTGGTCGTGTGCACGACCCTCGCGACCTGCGACAACAGCAACGTCACCTGTAGTGTGGCAGTTTACGAACTTAGAGTCACCTGCAGCCAAACCGATGATACCACCTGCGAAGAACTTATTTACAGTTACGTCGATGTTAGAAGAACAGTTCTCAAATACGTTCTTACCCTGCAACTGACCAGCCAAAGCACCAGTGTTGTTATTTGCGATAAGGTAGCTACCCTCGTTAGCAATAACGTGAACGTTCTTCATAGTTACATTACCGTAAGAGTTACCACCAGCAACAACAGCAACACGGCTTGCACCGTTAGCATCCTGTGTAGCATAAACCTTGATATCACCCTTAACAGTTACGTTCTCGATTGTAGAAGTACCCTCCAATGAGCCTGCAACAGCACCGATATGACCCTGGCTGTGGTCGATATCCAAACAAGGAATGTTCAAGTTTACATTCTCAAATACAACGTTCTTAATCTCTGCATTCTTTGCATAGCCGAAGAAACCGATGTATGCCTTACCCTCCTTAGCCTCAGTCTCAACGATATTAAGGTTCTTGATAGAGAAACCCTTACCATCGAAAGTGCCACTGTAAGCTTCATCTGGTGTGCCAATAGGAGTCCAATTTGATGTAGCAGCACGTGTAAGAGCTGAGAGGTCTATATCGCCATCCAAAACGATATTTGTATCGTTTTCAAGTTTACCATCATTGATATCTTCTGCAAGCTGTGCCAAACCCGATGGTGTAGAAACTGTAGCTATGGTCTGACCACCCTCCTCAGTAACAACGTAACCATACTCATACTCCTCAAAGATAGGATCGATAGTAATCTCGAAGTCGAGTGTGCTTGTCAAGATATTACCAATGATGTTGGTCTTGTAGTTACGCTGGAAAGGCACGTTCTCAAACTCAAACGCCTCTGTGAAACCGTTAGAGGTCTGCTTTACAGTGAATGTTACCTTCTCTACCTCCTTTGCATTAACCAACAGGTAGTTCATCGACAAGAGGTCGTATGACTTACCACCTACCTCGATAGTCTTGTTGTAACCGTTAGCGTTGTTTGCAGGGATAGCAGCGAAAGTATAAGTACGCTCTACCTCGTCAGCTACTGTGCCATCAACCAGGTCCAAAGTCTTGTAAGCATTTACGACAACCTGAGTCTGGTCTACTACCAAGCCACCATCAGCAGCCTTTGCTGTGTCAGCAGTAGCGATGTTGAGCTGAGCAAATGGACGAGTCAATGTAACAGTCTCCGAGCGTGGGCCCTCAACTGTGCTTACAGCCTGATACTTGTAGAATGCATCGTAAGCCTCAGCATTTGCCACCAGAGCATCGTTAACAGTCATCTTCTTTGTCTCAAAGTCTACTGTGTAAGGAGCACCCTCAGCACCTGCCCAGAAGATAACCTTATACTCTTTACCATTAACAAGGTCAATCTTCACTGAAGTTGAGAGTGAGCCTGTTGGGAAATCAACACCTACCAAACCCTCAGCACTGAGGTTCTCGAGGTAGTTACCATTAGCGTCGTAAACACCCCAAGTAAGGTGTGTTGCAGTGTAACCATCACCATACTCAGCACGAGTTGCAAGCTCAGGTGCTGCCACAGCGAAAGTAACTGTCGACTTCTCACCACCTACAACAGTAGAGGTGTCGTCCTTTGAACAAGATGTTGCGAGCATAGCCACAGCCGCAACAACTACAAAAAACAGTCTTTTCATAGCTTAAAATGTTAAATAAAAAGTGTTAAAAATAAAGTTATTAATGTGTTGTTATATGTTTTATTTACGATTTTACCCCCCCCCAATAAGTATAACTTATCGGAGAGGGCAAAATTATCATTTTTAATAATAGCTAACTCGCTTTCAAACTCTTTCTCTAAATACAAATATACACATTATTTGCTAATCTACAACACCTTACACCACCTCACACCGCTCAAAAAACCACCAAAAACTCAATTTTCTCTTACCCACCAACAACAATTTTTTCTCACATTTTTTCATCCACCAAAAAAATTACTCTCTACTCATTACTCATTATATTAACGTCATTCCCCGACTAACCAAAGGTTAGGCGATGGGAATCTACCTTATACGAACTAAAAACTAAAAGGTAAAAACTATTTTTTTATTGCGACTTTAGTACCCCTTAGTATCCTTTAATTTCCCTTAATAGCCCTTAGTTTCCCTTATCCTTCCTAAACCTCCCTCTCCCCATAACGCGGGTAGCTTTTTTACTACCCACATTACTAAAAGGTATTTTCTCAATTTTGAATTTTGAATCTTGAATTTTGAATTGCCAAGCCCGTCATTCCCCGACTTGCTCTGCAAGGCGATGGGAATCTACCGCTTACAAGGTAGAGCTAAAAACTGAAAGGTTAATTTTGATTTTTCTTGTTCCGCAAGAACAAAGAACTGCATCTCTCACTCGGAAAGATGCAGCTCTATATATTATATAGGTATCGTTACTGTGCTATTATCAGCTCAATACCCATCTCCTCTATGCGGCGGGCTATCGAGTCGGGTATGCCGCTGTCGGTTATGATTATGTCGACCTCCTCAATGTTTGCAATCTTACTAAATCCTCGGCGGCGGAACTTCGATGAGTCTGCCAGCACGATACTCTTCTGTGCTATACGCATCATCTCCTTGTTCAGGTCAGCCTCTCTCACGTCGGTTGTCGTGATACCGAACTCTAAGTCGATACCATCCACACCCAAGAAGAGCTTACTGCAACAGAAACTCGACAGGATGCCCTCGGCATACTTACCCACTACCGAGTTAGAACTATGACGCAGAGTGCCACCGAGCTGTATAATCTCTATCGCCTCGTTGTTAGCCAAAATCTCCGACACCTGCAACGAAGCCGAGATGACAGTCAGCTTGTGGATAGGGCGTATGTTGCGAGCCAAGGCGTGCACGGTGGTGCCCGAGGCTATGATGATAGAGTCATCTTTGGTTATCATCGCCGCCGCAGCCTTACCTATTATATTCTTCTCCTCTGTGGCGAGCTTCTCTTTCTCGTTTACCGAGCGGTTGTTGATATATGGATTTATCAGGATAGCCTTACCGTGGCTACGATAAAGTTTGTTTTCTTTCTCTAATTCTGTTAAATCCTTTCGAATCGTCACAGTTGACACCTCCAGCAATGTAGAGAGGTCCGATACTTGCACAGATTCGTGTTTGATGAGCGTTTCAAGTATTAGTTCGTGGCGTTCTTCTTTAGTCATAGTAGTTTCATTTTGATAAAAAATACTCTTTTCAATCGCAAATATAATAAAAAATATATTAATCAAAACGAAACTAAACATTTTTGTTATAAAATTTTATCGCTGGTGTTATCGTGCTAACTGCCTGATTAATAATTGAATTGCTCTTGTTTTACAAAATTTTAATTAATTAATTAATGAATAAATAATGTTATTTTTTCCTCAAAAAATTTTGTTATTAAATAAAAACGTTTTATTTTTGTTGCGAAATGAAACTTATTTTATTGCGAAACACAATATAATATGTTACAAACCATAAAGAATCATTACGATGTAATTGTCATCGGTGGAGGTGCAACAGGTGCTGGTACAGCACGCGATTGTGCTATGCGAGGTCTTAAGACTTTGCTTGTTGAACGTAAGGACTTTACAGCTGGTGCTACGGGACGTAACCACGGTCTGCTTCATAGTGGAGCACGCTATGCTGTTACCGACCAGGAGTCGGCTTCGGAGTGTATTAGCGAGAATATGATTCTGCGTCGCATCTCACGCCATTGCGTCGAGGAGACGGGTGGTTTGTTTATCACGTTGCCCGAGGATGACCTTTCGTATCAGGCAAAATTTGTTGAGTCGTGCCAGAAGGCTGGTATCAGTGCCGAGATTTTAGACCCTAAGGAGGCAATCCGTATGGAGCCTTCGGTAAATCCCGATATAATTGGTGCAGTGCGTGTTCCCGACGGAGCGGTAGACCCATTCCGTTTGACAACAGCCAACATCGTCGATGCACGTCTTCACGGAGCCGACATCATCACCTATAACGAGGTCGTGGGCTTTGTGCGTAATCAGAATCGTATCGAGGGCGTCAATCTGCGTCATATAAAGAATGGTACGGAGTCGACTTATTATGCCGATGTGGTGATTAACGCTTGCGGAATCTGGGGTGCTCACGTTGCCGAGTTAGCGGGTGTGCGTATCAATATGTTCCCAGCCAAGGGTGCGTTGCTTATCTTTGGTCATCGTGTCAATAGTGTCGTTATCAACCGCTGTCGTAAGCCAGCCGATGCCGATATTCTTGTTCCTGGCGATACCATATCTCTTATAGGTACTACCTCGAGCCGTATCCCTTATGAGGATATCGACAAGAATGAGGTTACCCCCGAGGAGGTGGATGTTCTCTTGCGTGAGGGCTCTCGCCTCGCTCCTGTGTTGGCTAATACCCGTATCTTGCGTGCCTACTCTGGTGTACGTCCTTTGGTTGCTGCCGACAACGACCCATCGGGCAGAAGTATCAGTCGTGGTATCGTTTGTCTTGACCACGCCGAGCGTGATGGTTTGGAGGGCTTCATCACCATTACAGGTGGCAAGCTGATGACCTATCGCTTGATGGCGGAGTGGGCAACCGATATGGCTTGTCGTAAGTTGGGCAGCAAGGCACAGTGTCTGACTGCTAAGACTCCACTCCCAGGCTCGGAGTCAACGGCGGAGAATCCTAAGCGTAAGCATATCATTGAGCTCAGTACCGAGCAGAAGGCTGCCGAGGGCAGACACGGTACTATGAGTCGCTATATCCCATCACATAATGCCAACGACGATGCTCTCGTTTGTGAGTGTGAGCAGGTCTCTGTTGGTGAGATTAACTATGCGATAGATAACCTTCACGTTCACAACCTCATCAACCTGCGTCGCCGTACCCGTATGGGTATGGGTACGTGCCAGGGTGAGTTGTGTGCTTGTCGTGCTGCGGGCTTGCTCGGTAAGGCTTACGGCTGTGCCGACCGCACGTTGAACGACTTGGCGTCGTTCTTGGGCGAGCGATGGAAGGGTATGTATCCTATCGCTTGGGGCGAGACGTTGGTGGAGAATCAGTTCACCTCGTGGCTCTACAATGGTGTGTGTGGCATCAATCAGATGGTCGGTAAGAAGGATGTAACCCCAAATAAGGACTAATTATGAAGTACGAAACAATTATCATTGGCGGAGGCTTGAGTGGTCTTTTGAGTGGTATCTCGCTTGCTGAGCGAGGTCATAAGGTGGCTATTATCTCTGCGGGACAGAGTGCGTTGCACTTCAGTTCAGGCTCTTTCGAGTTGTTTGACTCGGCAGAGAATCCTTTGCAGGGTATCGCCTCATTGTCGGAGGAGCATCCCTATCGTAAGATTGGTCTGGAGGCTGTCGAGCACTATGCCGACGCTGTGAAAGATATCTTTGCTCGTGCAGGTGTCAAGTGCTCGGGCGACAAGAACCGTAATCACTATCGTATCACTCCTATCGGAATGATTAAGTCGGCGTGGCTTACGCTTGACGACTATGCAACGTTCGATAGTGCGGAGGAGCTTCCGTGGCGACGTGTTGCACTTGTCAATTTCGAGGGTTATATCGACTTCTATCCAAAGTTTTTGGAGAGTTGCTTCGCCAAGCGAGGTGTCGACTGTGAGACTTTCACCCTTACGTTGAAGGAGTTTGAACACCTGCGTGAGAGTGCTACCGAGATGCGTGCTACCAACATCGCACGTGTTATGACAGGCGATATCCTCTCAAAGATAGCCCAGGAACTCAAGGGCAGGATTGGTGATGCTGAGGCACTCTTTATGCCGGCTGTGTTCGGTATGTTTGACGATGAGGCTGTTACTACGTTGCGTTCTATGGTACGCGTACCTCTCTATTTCATCCCCACTATGCCTGCATCTGTCCCTGGCGTACGTACCCAGATTCAGTTGAAGAACTACTTCCAGAAGCTGGGTGGTGTCTATCTCTTGGGCGACAATGTTACCGAGGGTGTTATGGAGGGTGGTCGCCTGAAGAGTATCTTGACTGCCAATCACGGCGATATGGAGTTTGAGGCAGATAACTTTGTGCTTGCTACCGGTAGCTTCTTCAGCCACGGTATCATCGCGAGCCAGGAGCATATCTACGAGCCTATCTTCGGTTTGGATGTCGCAGCCGATGCCCATCGTTCGGAGTGGTACAACCAGGATTTATATGCCCACCAGCCATATATGGGCTACGGTGTTACCACCGACGAGCAGCTGCGTTGTAAGATTGGAGGCGAGAGTGTTGCCAATCTCTATGCTGTCGGCTCTGTTTTGGCGTCGCAGAACGCTATTGTCGAGGGCACGGGTGGTGGAGTAGCTATCACTACCGCTCTCTACGTTGCAGATAAGATTATTAACGCATAACATTTCGCTAAGGAGTATGAATTACCAGAATAGTAACATATCGAGCAACAACTTCGAGCAGTGCATCAAGTGTACTATTTGTACTGTCTATTGCCCTGTTACGGCGGTCAATCCCGAGTATCCTGGACCAAAGCAGGCGGGACCCGACGGCGAGCGTTATCGTTTGAAGAAGCCTTTGTTCTACGATGAGGCTCTGAAATATTGTTTGAATTGTAAGCGATGCGAGGTTGCTTGCCCATCTAACGTGAAGATTGGCGACATCATCCAGCTCGCACGTCTTAAGTATAGCAAGAAACGCCCTGGTCTGCGTGAGCAGATTTTGGCAAACACCGACTTTATGGGTAGTTTGGCAACCACTTTTGCCCCTATCGTCAATACAACCGTCAAGCTCAAGCCCGTGAAGAAGATTATGGATTGGACCCTGAAGATTGACTCTCACCGTACCTTCCCACAATATGCGTCGCAGCGATTTACCACCTGGTTTAAGCGTCATGCTGCGAAGCACCAGGCAGAGTTGCCAAATCAGGTAACCTATTTCCACGGTTGCTACGCCAACTATAACTACCCCCAGCTGGGTAAAGACCTGGTTAAGGTGCTTAACGCTGTTGGCTATGGTGTCAATCTTATGGAGAAGGAGCGTTGCTGCGGTGTAGCAAAGATTTCCAATGGACTCGTCAAGCAGGCTTCACGCGATGCAAAGCGTAACCTGGAGGAGGTACGCCGCTCGGTTGCCCAGAATCGTGAGGTCATAGCTACATCGACCACCTGTACCTTCACTCTGCGTGATGAGTATCACCACATCCTTGGCTTGGATAATAGCGATGTCCGCGAGCAGATTAACCTTGCTACACGTTTCCTGTATCGTCTTGTTGACGAGGGTAAGATTAAGTTGGCTTTCCGCGATGACTTTAAGCTGCGTGTAGCCTACCACACACCTTGCCATATGGAGAAACTCGGCTGGTCGATATACTCTACGTCGCTTATGCGTATGATTCCGGGCTTGGAGCTCATTATGCTCGACTCTATATGCTGCGGCATTGCGGGTACCTATGGTTTCAAGCGTGAGAACTATAAATATTCGCAGGCTATCGGAGCACCTCTCTTCAAGCAGATTGCCGATTTGGGAGTGAGTGTTGTTGCGTGCGACTGCGAGACTTGTAAGTGGCAGATTGAGATGTCTACGGGTGTCAAGGTCGAGAATCCTATCTCGCTGTTGGCTCAGGCGTTGGATGTCGAGCGTACTAAGGCATTGAATAACATTAAGTAATACCATAATTAATTATTAACCTAACTAAAAAAAAGCTTATGGCAAATTTCTTGACACCTCCGGCATATAAGCCGGAACGTACAGATGCCAAGGTGAATTCCGACTATTGGTCAAAGCGTTTGCAGGTCTTTATCGGTATTTTCATTGGCTATGCTGGCTTCTACCTTGTTAGAAAGAACTTCTCGATGGCTATCCCCGAGATGGCTCCATTCGGATTTGAGAAGGGTGAGTTGGGTATCGTTCTCTCGATGAACGCTATCGCTTACGCACTCTCAAAGTTCTTGATGGGTAGTGTTTCTGACCGTAGTAATGCACGTGTGTTCCTGCCTTTGGGTTTGGTTCTCGCGTCTGTTGCTATGATGTTTATGATGGTGCCTGTCGTAGCGTTTGGTTCCGAGCATAAGGTTTGGGCTATCGCACTTATGGCAGTGCTGAACTTCCTCATTGGATGGTTTGGCGGTATGGGATGGCCTCCTTGCGGTCGTGTTATGACTCACTGGTTCTCAGTTAAGGAGCGTGGTACCTGGATGGCAGTTTGGAACTGTGCTCACAACGTAGGTGGAGCTCTCATCGGTCCTATGGCAGCTTATGGTGCTATGTGGTTCGGTTGCTGGTTCTTCGGTCAGAATGCTGAGTACTACTTCTTGGTTGGTACCTATGTATTCCCATCTGTTGTAGCTATCTTCGTAGCTCTGTTGGCTTACATCCTCATCCGCGACACACCACAGTCTTGTGGTCTGCCATCTGTTGAGAAGTGGCGTAACGACTACCCACAGAACTACTCTGAGAAGTCTGAGACCGTTCTTTCAACCAAGGAGATTTTCTTCAAGTATGTCCTCAACAACAAGCTCCTGTGGTATATCGCTATCGCTAATGCGTTCGTATATATGATTCGCTACGGATGTTTGGATTGGGCTCCTACCTTGCTTAAGGAGCAGTATGGTTTCGATATTAAGGAGGCTGGCTGGGCTTACTTCGCTTACGAGGCAGCTGCTATCCCAGGTACTCTTATCTGTGGCTGGCTCTCTGATGCAGTCTTCAAGGGCCGTCGTGCATTGCCTACCGCTATCTTTATGGTTATCGTAGCCTTTGCTCTTGGCTTGTATTGGTACGCCTCTACCACAGCACACTTCACTCTGGCTATGGTTTCGCTCATCGCTATTGGTTTCTTCATCTATGGTCCTGTTATGCTTATTGGTGTTCAGGCGTTGGATTTGGCTCCAAAGAATGCAGCGGGCACAGCAGCTGGTCTGACAGGTTTCTTCGGCTACTTCTTCGGAACAGCACTGTTGGCAAATATGCTTATCGGTTTTGTTGCTGAGCACGCTGGTTGGGACTGGACCTTCATCCTTCTGTTGGGTGCTTGTGTTTTGTCAGTGCTCTTTATGGCTCTTACTTTCAAGGCGGAGAAGTATCTTGCTCACAAGAAATAACATATAACAAAATACTTATTTTTTAACCTAATATTTTAATAATTGTATGAAAACTAAAAATCTTTTGCAGACAATTGCAATGTCGTTGGTTTCATTCGTTATGGTTTTCGCTCTCATCGCTTGTGAGAAGCAGGATGTAACCAATATCGATCGTGATGCAGCAAGCATCGAGACAAAGCACATCTCTCCAGAGATGGCGAGGGTTCGCGACTATGTGCCCGATATGGCAGTAGTAGCACACCGTGGTTCAGTGTTCTGGGTACCAGAGGAGACCGAGGCTGCTTGGCGTTGGGCTCGTGAGATTGGTGCTGACTATTTGGAGTCAGACCTCCAGTGCTCAAAGGATGGTGTTATCTTGGCTAACCACGATGACAACCTGAAGCGTACTACTAACATCGAGAACGTATTTGGTGAGACAGTACCTGAGACACGTGTTCAGTTCTATATGGACCACGCAGGTATGACTAAGGCTGAGGCTGAGGCACAGGTTAAGGCTGACCGTTTGAGCTTCACCCCATTCTACACTAAGTCTTATTTCTACGAGGAGTTGATGATGCTCGACGCAGGTACTTGGTTCAACGAGGATATGCCTGAGCAGGCTCGTGAGGCTTTCTCTACACAGAAGCAGTATGTATCTTCACTCGAGGATCAGATTATGTACGCCGAGGGTAAGATGCTTAAGCGTGATGCTAATGGCGACCGTGTTTACACTTTGACAGGTACTTGGGATCCAGCTAACCCACACACTAGCCTTAAGTATACTTTCGAGTATGTTGACGACCCACAGGATACAGGCAACCGCCCAGGTATCTACCTCGAGTTCAAGGAGTCTTGGTTGAACCCATCTAACTTCGAGCAGATGGTATACGACGAGTTGGACCGCCTTGGTTGGAACGTAATCACAGCTCCTGAGGCTGACAACACTCCTTTCTATGTAAACGGTAAGGTTAACGTAGGTAACACTAACGGTAAGGTTATCCTTCAGACCTTCTCTTGGGAGTCTTTGCGTCGCTCTGCTGAGCTCTATAAGGGTCAGATTCCTATGTGCTTCCTCTTGTGGCACGACCAGATTACCCCAACTCAGTACGCAGCATACATCGACATCGCTGTTGACAACCTCTCACACATCATTGGCCCTTCTATCGCAGGTGCACCTAACAACTACTTCGAGATGAATGCTCCTTGGATGCACGATATGATTCGTCGTGCTGGTTTGCTCAACCACCCATACTCATTCGATACTATGGAGCAGATGCACGTATACTTCGGTGATTGGCACTATGGTGAGAGCGACTTCGCAGCTCCTTACCTCGATGGTTTGTTCACCAACCGTACCGAGCTTACATTGCAGTATATGATTGACAAGGGCTTGCGTCACCCAGATGCAGCACAGAAGGTTGAGAACGCTTCAGCTTGTTTGGATCGCCTTGGTTACTAATCAGCGACTTTGTCTAAATAGTAAGTATTAACTCATAAATCGAATAAAGAAGTTATGAAAAAATATATATTGATGCCTATCGTGGCACTCTTTACCCTGGCAAATGTTGCTGCACAGGATTTTGACACAGCTCCTACTATCCAGATTGGTAGTAAGAACAACGATGCACAGTTCACTATTGGTGCACGTATGATGGCAGACGTGGCATACTACCACTCTGATTTCACTCCACTTAAGTCGGGTGCTGCATTGACCGATGCTCGTATCCGTACCTCTATGAAGTTCAACGATTGGTATTTCTACGCTGACTTCGATTTCTCTAAGGGTAAGTTCAAGCAGAAGGATATCTACTTGCAGTACAGCTGGGGTGAGAGTCAGTCTATCAAGGCTGGTTATTTCTGCGACCCATCAAATATGGCAGGTAACACCTCTATCGGTAGCTACCACTTCATCTCTCGTTCAGCTGCTACACGTGCTTTGGCTGCTGGTCGTCAGTTGGGTGTTGCTTACAAGTATGCAGGTGAGAAGTTCTTCGCTAACCAGGGTATCTTCGCTGAGAACCTCTACAACGATCAGTTGGCAGGTTTCCAGGGTGTAACTCTCGGTGGTCGTTGGTTGTATCGTCCTATCAACTCTGAGAACAATGCTTTCCACGTAGGTATCAACGCACGCTATGCAAAGATTACCTCTGGTGAGAACTATCAGGGTGTTGTAAAGACTAACGTTACTCTCTCTACTCCTTTCGAGACATACGTTGACACTAACTCAGACTTTATGAACGCACAGGTGCCTTGGGCTTCTGACGTGTTGAATCTCGGTTTCGAGGCTATGTACGTATCTCCTAAGTTCTTTGCTCGTGGTGAGTACATCTACAAGAGCATCGCTAAGGAGCGTGATGACGAGACCCTCTTCAAGAATCAGTTGGGTACTGAGTGGTCTTGGGGCTCTTTGGCTTCTTGGCAGGCAGGTAATCCACTTAAGACTTCTAACTTCCACGGTGCTTATGTAGAGGCTGGCTTTATGATTTTCGGTGAGCCTTACCGCTACGACAGCAAGAACGGTATCGTTGGTGGTATGCGTGGTAAGACTTTGGAGATTGTTGCTCGTTACAGCTACACAGGCTTGAACGACATCGAGGATGGTGCATACTACTTCCTTCCAAAGGATCAGTACATCGACGAGGGTATGTTGCTCGACTATCCAGCTTCATCTAAGTCTATCGGCGGTGGTAAGCTCCACGCTGTTACTTTGGGTGTAAACTACTCGTTCAACAAGTACGTTCATATGTTGGTTGACTATACTTATAACTGCTTCGAGCGTGATAAGTATCCTTATGACAAGAATTTCCACGCACTCCAGGGTCGTTTGGTATTCTCATTCTAAAGGAAGACAATCAATTTTATACGATATAATAATCGATTAAATTCTGCAAAACGGGGAGAGTCCTTCGGGATTCTCCTTTGTTTTTGTGTGTTAGACCAATTTTTACTATCTTTGTCGCCGAAAAATGTAACCTTACTCCTTGTAGGAGTATAAAACAGTAGAATATTATGAGTTTGGTAGCTATCGTAGGTCGCCCTAATGTGGGTAAGTCGACACTCTTTAACCGTTTGGTAGGTCATCGTCAAGCCATTGTCGATGAGACTGCTGGTACGACACGTGATCGCCATTATGGTAAGACCGATTGGAATGGTAAGGAGTTTTCTATCATCGATACGGGTGGTTATGCGGTCAACACCGACGATATCTTCGAGGATGATATCCGTCGTCAGGTGCTGTTGGCTATCGAGGAGGCTGACCTCATCCTCTTTATGGTCGAGGTCAAGACCGGTATCACCGATTTGGATATGATGATGGCTGATGTGTTGCGTCGCTCGGGTAAGAAGACCCTCGTTGTCTGCAACAAGGTCGATAACTACGACCTGATATACCTCTCTCACGAGTTCTATTCGTTGGGACTTGGCGACCCTTACTGCATCTCTTCTATGTCGGGTAGCGGTACAGGTGATTTGATGGACGAGATTTTGCGAAATCTTCCCGAGGACACCAAGGCTGAGGAGATGGAGGATTTGCCTCGCATCACTATCGTAGGTCGCCCTAATGTGGGTAAGTCGTCGCTCACTAATGCCTTGCTCGGTGAGGAGCGTAATATCGTTACCAATATCGCAGGTACTACCCGCGACTCTATCCATACCCGCTACAATAAGTACGATATGGACTTCTATCTTGTCGATACGGCAGGTATGCGTAAGAAGGGTAAGGAGATGGAGGATTTGGAGTTCTACTCTGTTATGCGTTCTATCCGAGCTATCGAGAATTCCGATGTATGTATCCTGATGTTGGATGCTCAGCAGGGCTTGGAGTCGCAGGATTTGAATATCCACAACCTTATTGTCCGTAACCGCAAGGGCTGCGTTATCGTTGTCAATAAATGGGATTTGATTGAGAAGGAGAGCAACACGATGAAGGAGTGGCGTGAGTTCCTGGAGAAGAAGCTCGCTCCATTCTCAGATATTCCTATTATCTTCACCTCGGTAATCAACAAGCAGCGTATCCTGGAGGTGTTGCAGCAGGCTATCCGCGTCTATAACTCGCGTCGTCGCCGCATCCCTACCTCGGAGCTCAACGACTTCATTTTGCCTGTTATCGAGGACTATCCACCAGCATCGGTCAAGGGTAAGTATATCCGTATCAAGTACGCTACTCAGCTTCCGACACCTACTCCGCAGTTTGCCTTTTTTGTCAATCTGCCGCAGTACATCAAGGATTCTTACCGTCGCTATCTCGAGAATAAGATACGTGAGCAGTGGGATTTCTCGGGTGTTCCTATTCAGATTTATTTCCGTCAGAAGTAACGATTGCAAAAGTACAACATAGGGAGAGGCATTTGCCTCTCCCTATGTTGTATTCTACGCCCTCACTCCCTCAATTTTTGCATTTTCAATTTCTTTTATTAACTTTGAAAGTTATATATTGTCGGATTGTGCTTTCACCTCTCCGGCTGAACGATGTAAGATGAGTATACGTAGAATAATTTTTGCAGCATTGGCTCTTGTGGCTTTTCTCCCTACGGCTGAGGCTCAGCTGAAGGATTACGATAGGCTCTACTATGGTCTTGACCGCCCACGTAAGCGTGTCGAGATGGGCATTTTGGGCTCTGCGTCAATGCTTTTCCAGTCAGCCGAAGGTGTCGATATCAACCCCAAGATGGGCTATCGTGTAGCTCTTGTTATGGCTTTTTGCTGGGATGAGCAGTTCGCTATCCAGGGCGAGATAGGCTACCTCCACCATAAGAGCGATGTGAAGACCGCCGCTGCAACTCACTCGCTGAGCAGTAACATCTGCGAGGTGCCATTGCTCTTCTCTTATCGTGGCATCCCACATCTGAGGCTCAATGTCGGACCTGTCATTAACCTCGCTTCGGCGGCACGATATGAGAGTGGTGGCGAGCGTATCGAGGCGGGTAGTCTGCGTTCTACGGTGGGCTATGCAGCAGGCATCGCAGTGGAGATTACGCGTCATCTTATCATCGATGCCCGCTATACGGGTAATTTCCGTCAGAGCTTCAACTATGCTGGCGGCAAGGAGTTTAATATGCGTAGCCATTGGGCAACGCTCACATTGGGATATGTATTTTAATTATGAGTGGCGAATCAATAGGTAAAGAGGTAATCTTGGAGGGTGTCGATGCACGCGAGTTGTATGGACCTCAGAACATATATTTCGAGCTTATGCGTGAGCTCTCGCCGAAGGTTAAGATTGTGGCACGTGGCTCTACCATCAAGGCTATGGGTGCTAAGGCTGATGTGGCTGTTTTCGAGCGAAAACTCAACTCTTTGGTGGAGTATTACCTCAAGTATGGCAACATCTCACGTGAGGTCGTTCAGCAGGCTTTCTCGCTCTCTATGAGTGAGTGTGTCGAGCCTGTGAGCGATAAGGACACTATCGTCTATGGCAACAATGGTAACATCATCCGTGCCCGTACTGTCAATCAGCGTCGTCTGGTCGAGCAGTTCTCGGAGAGCGACCTGCTCTTCGCTATTGGTCCTGCCGGCTCGGGTAAGACCTATACCGCTATCGCATTGGCTGTACGTGCTCTGAAGGATAAGGAGGTGAAGCGTGTCATCCTTACTCGCCCTGCTGTCGAGGCTGGCGAGAAGTTGGGCTTCCTGCCTGGCGATATGAAGGATAAGTTAGACCCCTATCTGCAACCATTATACGATGCCCTCAACGATATGATACCTGCTGCCAAGTTGCAGAAATATCTCGAGGATGGCACTGTGCAGATTGCTCCTTTGGCGTATATGCGTGGTCGCACGTTGGATAATGCTTTTGTTATATTGGATGAGGCACAGAACACCACTCGCTCGCAGATTAAGATGTTCCTTACGCGTATGGGACGCAATGCTAAGTTCATCGTTACGGGTGACGTTACGCAGATCGACCTTCCACGCCGCAGCGACAGTGGCTTGATGGGTGCTATGAACACCCTGAGAGGCATTGATGGCATTAGCATTGTGGAGTTTGACAGGCGAGATATCGTGCGTCACCCTTTGGTTAAATACATTGTCGATGCCTTCGATAAGGCGGCAGAGCACGAGCACGAGCAAGCACCTATCGTGGCTATGCACAATGATAAAAAAGAGAGATAATAACTTAAAACAATACTATTATGGATAAGAATCTTTTGGCTCTCAAGCCAGCACTTGTTTGGAAACATTTTGCTGCTATCGCGGCTATTCCACACCCCTCATATCACGAGGAGGCTATTCGCCAATATATCGTTGATTTCGCAGCTGCTAAGGGCATCGACCACAAGGTGGACGATGCAGGCAACGTCTATCTGTCGAAGCCGGCTACCGCAGGTATGGAGGATAGGAAGGGTATCGTTATGCAGGCACACACCGATATGGTGCCACAGAAGAATAACGACAAGGTCTTCGATTTCGAGAAGGACTCTATCGAGGCATATATCGATGGCGAGTGGGTTACAGCTAATGGCACTACGCTCGGAGCCGACAACGGTATCGGTATGGCAGCTATTCTGGCTGTTATGGAGGATGACACTCTCGTACACGGTCCTATCGAGGCTCTCTTTACCGCTACCGAGGAGACCGGTATGGAGGGTGCTTTTGGTCTGAAGGGCGACCTTCTCAAGGGCGACATCCTGCTCAACCTCGACTCTGAGGATGAGGGCGAGTTGTATGTAGGCTGTGCTGGTGGCTTGGATGCCAACATCGCTATTGACTACGTTGCCGAGCCTGCTGCGGAGGGTAAGGAGGCGTTGCAGCTCTCGGTTAAGGGCTGTAAGGGTGGACACTCTGGTATCCAGATTATTTGCCAGCGTGCTAACGCTAATAAGCTCCTGTTCCGTCTGTTGCGTCAGCTGGCAGCCGAGATGCCATTCGATTTGGCTGCGGTTGATGGTGGTGGCTTGCGTAATGCTATCCCACGTGAGGCTTTAGCGACTATTTTGGTTGAGAAGGGTAGTGTCGAGGCTGTTAAGGCTGCGGCAAAGGCTATGGAGGCTATCTTCGTTGCCGAGTTTGCCGATGTCGAGGACTCTATCGTGGTGGCTGTTGAGTCGGTGGCTATGCCCGAGAGTGTTATCCCTGCACAGACAGCTCGCAACCTTATGGCAGCTGTTGTCGCTTGTCCTAATGGTGTCGATAAGATGTCGCTCGCTATGGAGGGCTTGGTGCAGACCTCTAACAATCTTGCACGTGTCGTTTCCGACGGTAAGCAGATTCGTTTGCAGACACTCATCCGCTCATCTGTACGTTCCGAGAAGGAGGCTGTGGGCGATGCTATCAAGGCTCTCTTCGAGATGGCTGGAGGCTGTGTTGAGCTCTCGGGAGCTTACGATGGCTGGAATCCAAATATGCAGTCGCCTATCCTGAAGGCTATGCTCTCCTCTTACGAGGCTCTGTATGGTGTACGCCCTGCTATCAAGGCTATCCACGCAGGTCTGGAGTGCGGTATCATCTCGACTAACTATCCTGCGTTGGATATGATTTCGTTTGGTCCTACCATCCGTTATCCTCACTCACCAGATGAGAAGGTGGAGATTGCTTCGGTTGAGAAATTCTACAATTTCCTGACTCACACTTTGGCTAACGCCCCTAAAAAATAGTCCCGTGCAACAGGTTGAAATTTCAGATAAGTGGTTTGCTATCGTCAATCCCGTAGCAGGTAGTGGTCGTGGCTTGGAGGACTTGCCACAGATTACCAAGCTGCTTCGCGACAACGATATCCACTATGAGTTGGTCTTCTCGCAGTATAAGCGACACGTTACCGAGCTCACTGTGCAGGCTGTCAACGAGGGCTACCGCCGCATCATCGTCATCGGTGGTGATGGTACTTTGCACGAGGTTGTCAATGGTCTGTTCATCCAGCAGGTGGTCCCCACCGAGCAGGTTACCATAGCTGTTATCGCTGTGGGTACGGGCAATGACTGGATTCGTATGTTCGGCATCCCTACCCGCTATTCGGAGGCTATACGTGCCATCTGCGAGGGAGCTACCTTCCTTCAGGATGTGGGTGAGGTAGCCTACGAGGAGTCGCACTATGCACAGTCGCGTTATATGGCTAATGTTGCGGGTGTGGGCTTCGATGCGAGTGTTACTCGCCGCTACGAACACTATAAGAGCAAGGGTAAGAAGGGACGCCACCTCTATCTCAAGAGCTTCATCTACAACTATTTCCGCTATCGTTCGTCGGGCGTCAAGGTGTGGATTGATGGTGAGTTGGTACATAACGACCTGCTTTATAGTGCCGCTATCGGTATATGTAAGTATCACGGTGGAGGTTTCCAGCTTCTGCCAAGTGCTATTGCCGACGACGGTATGTTCGATATTACTCTGATTAAACCTTTCCATTGGTGGCATCTGTTGTTCCGCTTCAACCGCCTCTTCAATGGTACGGTGTATAGTATTGGACACTGTGTCCACTATCGTGGTAGCCATATCCGCATAGAGTCTACACCGAACATCCCTGTTGCTGTCGATGGCGAGCTGTTGGGTGGCACTCCGCTGGAGTTCACTATGCACTACCATCGTGTTAAGGTTATCGTCAATAAGGACTTCCTGAAGGAGTAATCTCTTTCTGTGAGCAGAAAACAAGAGAGGGTACGACATCGCGTCGTTCCCTCTCTTCTGTTAGGAAAATACTTATAATATATGAGAAGGTGGTTTTACCTCTTATCTACTCCTTCACCACATCCACCTCGTCGACTACAATTACCCAGTCGAACAGGTCGGCGGCACACTGTTGCTGCATCTGTGTTATTGCGGAGTTGTTTGTTGTGCTTGTCAGCACATCCTGCAGAAACTCCACCTCCGATAGGTAGTATGAGTTTACCTTTTGGGCGAAGCACTTGTAGAACTCGCGTTGTTGCTTGTGTGATAGCTTGGCGGGCAATATTCCCTCTGCCACTAAGTAATGATATGGGTAGAGATGACGCATATTATGTGCGTCGGCATTTATCTCATCTACTATTTGCATCACCACGAACATATCCACCGTGTCGCCCACTGCCGGCACTTCGATAAACTCTGCATATATGGGATAAGCCAACTCTATGTCGCCAGCCACCTCATCCGTGAATATCACAAACTCTTCATCCGTAAGGTCCTGGAGGTAGAGCATCTGTCGATACTCTTTGAGCATCTCACGCAGAGCCTTTTTCTCCTCGTGGTTCCATTTCTGTTGTTGTGTGCACCCGATAGTCGTTGCTGCAACGGCAAGCAGTGCCATAGAGAGTAAAAATTTTTTCATAGCCTTAATTTTTTGGAAATAATCTGCATCAATTCCTATCAAGTGCTATGCCAAAGCGTACCGTGTGATGAAAAAATCTACTTTCGAGATTAAAATTCCGCCTTGCATCGTATCACCATCTGCTCGCCTGTTGTGGGGTGGTGGAATGTTACCTCGTCGGCGTGCAGACAGAGCCTCCTGCCCTCTGCGGAGCAGTCTGCGGTGTGTGATGTGCCATATATGTCGTCGCCCACTATCGGACACCCCAACCCTTCGGCGTGTGCTGCGTGTAGTCGGAGCTGATGTGTGCGACCCGTCTGAGGGTAAAATCTCACGCGTGTCGTGCCTGCGGATTTCGCTATTACCACATATCGTGTTATGGCTTGCTTTCCGTCGGGTGCTACCATCTGTCGTGGGCGGTTGTCATAGTCGAGTTTCATCGGCAGGTCGATTACACCTTGCCTCTCGCTCACCTCTCCCTCCAGCAGGGCGGTATATCGCTTCTTTATTGTCTGCTTTATGAATTGCTCTTGTAGGGCTTTGTGTGCCTCTTTGTTCTTTGCGAGCAGAAGTATTCCCGATGTCGATTGGTCTAATCGGTGTACTATGATAGGGTGGTCCACCTTGCCAAAACGCTCCTCATACCATCTCTCCACCGATATCACGCCGCTCTTGCCCTCCACCGATAACATTCCGCACGGCTTGTTTATCGCCATTATATCCTCATCTTCATATAGTATCTCAGGCTCTGCGGGCACTATATGCTCCAGTGGGTTGGGCTCTACGTTGAGTCCCTGCATCATATATGTGAGTATAGGCTTGCATCGGCTGTTGCACGAGGGATAGAACTCCCCGTGATGTCGTACCTCACCGTATGGCGAGCGACCCTGCCAAAATTCTGCCATTGCCAGCGGCTTGAGCCCATTCTTGTAGGCATATTGCAACATTTTGGGTGCTGCACACTCGGCTGCTCCGGCGGGAGGCACTCCCTGCTTTGTGGGGGCAAATATCTCGCATAAGTCGCGTATCTCTCCGTTGGCGTTCAGTATCCTGAAACGCTCAAATAGAGCCATCTGCAATGCCTTTGAGCGACGCACACGCTCCTCCTCCAATGCGAGTATCTGTCGTTTGAAGTGATTTACCGCCTCCTGATGTTTCGCAGCTCGCTCACGTGCGGAACGCTTCAGTCGCTGAAAGTCGGCATTGTCGCGTTGACTCTCACGTTTGAGCTTCTCTTCGTCGCCCGTGCGTGAGTCTCGCAGCATATCACGTTGCTGCTTGCGTTCCTGGAGGTAAACTTTGAACTCGGCAAAGAGCCTCTCCTCCTCTTGTCGGTTTTGCTCCTGCCTGTTGAGTGCATCTTGATATTTGTCGCTAAACTCTAACTCCGTTATTTTGCGATTTATAGCAGATATCTCTGCCTCCTCACGTTTGAAAAAGTCATCGGGGCGGAGCATATCATATACAGGTGGTACGAAGTAAGGATGTGAGTTTGTCCCTGCTAAGTTGCCCGAGAAGGCTGCTACGAAACCCACCTCACCTGCTTTGTTCTCCACCACGAGCACTCCCATCATCTTACCCGCCTGAAGCTCATCTGCCCACTCGCTCTGTGTCGAGAGGTATCGCTCCACCTGCTCTTTTGCTGCTACGCACAATGCGTGTGGTACATAGTGAAACGGCCACGTGAATAGTGCAGGTAGCTCAATGCCCGTAATATCTTTCTCAAAGCTGTGAAACATACCACAAAATTATAATTCAAAATTCAAAATTCAAAATTCAAAATTGCTCCATATACAAGGCATAAGATACCTCTTTGGCGATGTTATGAAAAAGATGGCGAGAAATGATGTTATTTGTAAATTTTTGTTAACTTTGTAATCATCAACCTTTTAAATTAACACATTATGAAAAAGTTTTTATTGACAGTCGTGGTTGCTGTTTGCTCTATTTCGTATGCGTCAGCACAGCAGTGGACAGACTACTATGTAGTGGAAGAGGTAGGTCAGGAGAATGCTTCTGCCTATTGGTTTAGAATTGATTGGGATGGCAAGTATTTCTTTATGGATTCTGATAGCGAGGATGAGCAGATGGCACCTATGAAGAACTATAAGGAGAGTGGTAATAAGCGTACCTTTGATGTATATTATACTGCATCAGCCGGAGGCCAGAAGTATTGCTCTATTGAGTTTATCACCGAGGGTAATGGTAAATTCAAGCTCACTCAGATTCTTCCAGATTGGAAGCCAACCTATATTCTCTCTCTTGAGAAACCATCAAGGTCAGGCTCAGACTCTGGTTCTGAGGTTAGTTCCCCTGCTGAAGAGGGCAAGTCAAAGGTAGGTAAGGCGTTGAATAAGATTAATCCTTTTAAGAAAAAGAAGAAGTAGGGTAGGAGTTCTCTAACAAGGCTCTTCGTCATATATAGGGTATCCAAAAGTTGGATACCCTATATTATTTACTCCTCTAAGGTATAACTAAAAGTCGTAGACTACGAAGTTAAAATATCCTCTTATATATGTAGGTCAGATAACCATCGCTATCTGTTTTCCATTCGTCTGATTTGAATGCTGCAACCCTCTCGAATTGGTGGTGTGC